>NZ_VCHT01000014.1:0-187279 GCF_005862215.1 Rhizobium sp. MHM7A | reverse complement strand
GACTGCGCATGGGTGATGCGCGCCGTGTCCTGCTCGATGATCGGGCCTTCGTCGAGGTCGGCGGTGACGTAATGGGCGGTCGCGCCGATCAGCTTGACGCCGCGCTGATAGGCCTGCTTGTAGGGATTGGCGCCCTTGAAGCTCGGCAGGAAGGAGTGATGGATGTTGATGATCCTGCCCGACATCTGCTTGCAGAGCTGGTCGGAGAGGACCTGCATGTAGCGGGCGAGCACGATGAGCTCGGTGCCGGTCTGCTCGACGAGGACGACGAGCTGGGCCTCGGCCTGCGGCTTGTTCTCCTTCGTCACCTTGATGTAGTGGAAGGGAATGTCGTGGTTGACCACGACCTTCTGGTAATCGAAATGGTTGGAGACGACGCCGACGATGTCGATCGGTAGCGCCCCGATCTTCCAGCGGTAGAGCAGGTCGTTGAGACAATGGCCGAAGCGCGACACCATCAAGAGCACCTTCATGCGCTTGTCGCTGTCGTGGAATTCGTAATCCATTGCGAAGGGGGCGGCGACGGCGGCAAAATCGGCGCTGATTTCGGGGCCGGAAAGCCCTTCCTCGGAAATGAAGCTGACGCGCATGAAGAACCTGCCGGTATCGAGGTCGTCGAACTGGCTGGAGTCGATGATGTTGCAGCCCTTGTCGGCCAGATAGCTCGAAATCGCCGCAACGATGCCGCGCGTCGACTTGCAGGATACGGTAAGTACGAAGCTCTTCATGCTGTCTCTTCCTTCGCCCTTTCAGGTACAGAGGGTCCGGTCATGCCGAGCTGTCCAACCCGGCATGGCAAAGACGTCGGTCCGGCTGCTCAGATATCGAGCGTGCTGTCGCGTTCCCACTGGGTGAAATGCGAGCAGTAGGCATTCCATTCCAGGTGCTTGAGCTTGAGATAGGCGGAGGAAAACTCAGCCCCGATTGCCGCCTTCAAGCCCTCGTCGGCATCAAAGGCGCGCAGCGCATCGAGCAGGTTGAGCGGCAGGCGCGGCGCGTCCTTCACCAGGTGGCCCTCGGCATACATATCGATATCGTAGTGCTGGCCGGGGTCGGCCTGGCTGCGGATGCCGTCGAGGCCGGCCGCGATGATAATCGCCTGTAAGAGGTATGGATTGACCGCGCCGTCCGGCAGGCGCAGCTCGAAGCGCCCCGGTCCCGGCACGCGCACCATGTGAGTGCGGTTGTTGCCCGTCCATGTCACGGTGTTCGGCGACCATGTGGCGCCCGAGGTGGTGCGCGGCGCGTTGATGCGCTTGTAGGAATTGACCGTCGGATTGGTGATCGCGGCCAGCGCGGAGGCATGCTTCATGATGCCGCCGAGGAAGGTTTTCCCCTGAGCCGAGAGCCCAAAGGCCATTTCCTTGTCCGCGAAGGCGTTTACCCTGCCATCGACGTCCCAGACCGAGATGTGCGCATGGCAACCGTTTCCGGTCAGGCCCTTGAAGGGCTTCGGCATGAAGGTGGCGCGAAGGCCGTGCTTTTCGGCGACCGACTTGACCATGAACTTGAAGAAAGAGTGCTTGTCGGCGGTCTTCAGGACATCGTCATATTCCCAGTTCATCTCGAACTGGCCGTTCGCATCCTCGTGGTCGTTCTGATAGGGCTTCCAGCCGAGTTCCAGCATATAGTCGCAGATCTCGGCGATGACATCGTACCGACGCATCACGGCCTGCTGGTCGTAGCAAGGCTTCTCGGCGGTATCGAACTGGTCTGAAATCACCGAACCATCAGCAGAGATGAGAAAGAATTCGGGCTCCACGCCGGTCTTCACCCGCAGCCCTTCCTTCGCAGCTTCAGCCACCAGTCTTTTCAGCACGACACGCGGCGCCTGTTCAACAGGCCGTTCGTCCATGACGCAGTCGGCGGCGACCCATGCAACGTCTTTCTTCCAGGGCAATTGGATGACGGAGGAAGCATCGGGAATCGCAAACAGGTCCGGATGGGCCGGCGTCAGATCGAGCCAGGTTGCAAAGCCTGCAAAACCGGCACCATCCTTCTGCATGTCGGCGATGGCTTCTGCCGGGACCAGCTTGGCGCGTTGGCCGCCGAACAGGTCGGTATAGCTGATCATGAAATATTTGATGCCTTTGTCTCTCGCAAAAGCAGCAAGGTCCAGTGTCATTCTCGTTCCCCTTTGGATTTCTTCGAGACACTTTGGTTTATGGATATGAGACGGCCGGGATATTGCCCGGCCGGTAGAAATCAGAAGCCTCCCTTGCCGGGGATCCAGTTGGTGCCGGCGAGCGGCACCTGCGCCATGGCCGATGCCTCGATTGTCAGTGCGACGAGGTCTTCCGGTTCGAGATTGTGCAGGTGGTTCTTACCGCAGGCGCGTGCGATCGTCTGAGCTTCGAGCGTCATGACCTTGAGGTAGTTGGCGAGGCGGCGCCCGGCCGCAACCGGGTCGAGGCGTTTTGCCAGCTCCGGGTCCTGTGTGGTGATGCCCGCCGGATCCTTGCCTTCATGCCAATCGTCATAGGCGCCGGCCGTCGTGCCTAGCTTCTGATATTCCTCTTCCCAGCGCGGATCGTTGTCGCCGATGGCGACGAGCGCCGCCGTGCCGATCGCGACCGCGTCGGCGCCGAGCGCCAGTGCCTTCGCCACGTCGGCGCCCGAGCGGATACCGCCCGAGATGATCAACTGCACCTTTCGGTGCATGCCGAGATCCTGCAGCGCCTGGACGGCCGGGCGAATGCAGGCGAGGGTCGGCATGCCGACATTCTCGATGAATACGTCCTGGGTCGCCGCCGTGCCGCCCTGCATGCCGTCGAGCACCACGACGTCGGCGCCAGCCTTCACGGCAAGAGCGGTGTCGTAGTATGGACGCGCTCCGCCGACTTTGACGTAGATCGGCTTTTCCCAGTCAGTGATCTCGCGCAGCTCCATGATCTTGATTTCCAGATCGTCGGGACCGGTCCAGTCAGGATGGCGGCAGGCCGAGCGCTGGTCGATGCCCTTCGGTAGGTCGCGCATATTGGCGACGCGGTCGGAGATCTTCTGGCCGAGCAGCATGCCGCCGCCGCCGGGCTTGGCGCCCTGGCCGACCACGACTTCGATCGCATCGGCGCGGCGCAAATCCCTAGGATTCATGCCGTAGCGCGACGGCAGATATTGGTAGACCAGAGTCTGCGAATGACCGCGTTCCTCATCCGTCATGCCGCCGTCGCCTGTCGTGGTCGACGTGCCTGCGATCGTCGCACCCCGGCCGAGCGCTTCCTTGGCGTTGCCGGAAAGCGCGCCGAAACTCATGCCGGCGATGGTGATCGGCGTCTTGAGCGTGATCGGCTTCCTGGCGAAGCGCGAGCCGAGCACCACTGTCGTGTCGCACTTCTCGCGGTAGCCTTCGAGCGGGTAGCGCGAGATCGAGGCGCCGAGAAACAGCAGATCGTCGAAATGCGGAACCTTGCGCTTCGTGCCGGCGCCGCGGATGTCATAGATGCCCGTCGCGGCTGCGCGACGGATTTCGGCGAGCGTGTAATCGTCGAAGGTCGCGGACTTGCGTGGCGGGGTGTAGGGGTTGTGATAGCTCATGAGTGTCCCTCGCCTCAATACGCGTCGGCGTTGTCGATATTGAAATTGTAGAGCTTGCGGGCGGAGCCGTAGCGCTTGAACTCTTCGGGTCTGACGTCCGTCACGCCTGCCTTGCCGAGCAGTTCGGCAAGCTTCTCCAGATGCTCCGGCCGCATCTCCTTCTCGATGCAGTCGGAGCCGAGGCTCTTCACCTCGCCGCGAACGAACAGCTTGGCTTCGTAGAGCGAATCCCCGAGCGCATCGCCGGCGTCGCCAAGGACGACGAGATGGCCGGACTGGCCCATGAAGGCCGACATGTGGCCGATGCTGCCGTAGACGACGATGTCGATGCCCTTCATCGAAATGCCGCAACGCGATGCGGCATTTCCCTTAATGACGAGCAGGCCACCCCGGCCGGTCGCGCCGGCATATTGGCTGGCGTCGCCCTCGATGACGACGGTGCCGGACATCATGTTTTCAGCAACACCCGGACCGGCCGAGCCATGAACCGTAATATTGCCGCCGTCATTCATGCCGGCGCAGTAATAGCCAACAGACCCCCTGACAGCGACCGTCACGGGGCTGTCGATCCCCACTGCGACGGCATGGCTGCCGCGCGGGTTGATGACCTCGAATTCAGTGTCGTTGGCGCCTTTGGAAAGAGCGTGCAGCGCGCTGTTCAGTTCGCGAAGAGGCGTGTTGGAAAGATCGAATGTCGGCATTGAATCCTCATTGCTCCGGGAGACGGTCTGCGCCGCCTCTTGGCTTTCAGGCGCGCCTCAGGCGGCCTTGTCGTGATCCCAGAAGTAGACGGTTGCCGGCTCCGGCTCCCAAACGCGGGCAATTTCGATGCCGGGAAGATTGACCAGCGCGCGGTATTCCGAACCGAAGGCGACATATTGATCCGTCTCGGCCATGACGGCGGGCTTGCAGGCGATCGGGTCGCGCACGACGCCGAAGCCGGATTTGGTGCCGACGACAAAGGTGAAGAAGCCGTCGAGGTCGTCGAGCGCGCCCGTCAGAGCCTGGCCGAGATCCTTGCCCTTGGCCATTTCGGCCGTCAGATAGGCGGCGGCAACTTCGGAATCGTTCTGCGTCTCAAAGGTCATGCCTTCGCGGACCAGTTCGCGGCGCAGGTTGTTGTGGTTGGACAGCGAGCCATTGTGCACGAGGCACTGGTCGGCGCCGGTCGAGAATGGATGGGCGCCGAGGGTGGTGACGGCGGATTCCGTCGCCATGCGCGTATGGCCGATGCCGTGGGTTCCGCTCATTGCGCGCACGCCGAACCGCGCCACGACGTCTTTTGGGAGGCCGATTTCCTTGTAGATTTCCACGCTTTCACCCGAGCCCATAAGGCGGACTGCCGGGCGAATCCGTTCGAGCGCCTCGCGCACCGCTCCAAGCTTGGAGGCATCAAGCTCAATGACCGCATGCGTGCTCTTGATCCACACGTGGGCTTTGATGCCGGCTTTGTCGAGATCGCCGGCCAGGCCGTCGAAGTCCGCGCCTGGATTGCTGGACTGGATAGTAATTTTCGCCTTGCCCTCTGCGGAGCAGCCATAGATCGCTATACCGGCCGAGTCCGGCCCGCGATCCGTCATGGTGATCAGCATATCCGAAAGCAGGTTTCCCAGCTGAGGCTCAAGGCTCTTGTCCTTGAGGAACAATCCAACAATGCCGCACATAGGCTGTGCCTCCTTTCATGTTGAGAAAGGACTAGCAGGTCTATGTAAGGACTTCAACTGGCAGGAATAAACTTTTCTTCTAAGGCAAGTCAGCTTCGCGAATTCTGTTGGGGATAGCTGATAATCGAGAGGTACCTGCTCGGCAGTTTGACCAGTTCCTCCGGCCCATGCGGCGCATCGGCGTCGAAGAACAGGCTGTCGCCCGGCTGCATCTGGAAAAGCTGGTCGCCGTGGCGGTAGATGACCTCGCCTTCGAGCATGTAGAGAAACTCCATGCCCTCATGCTGGAAAGTCGGGAAAACATCGGAATCGGCCGTCAGCGTGATCAGGTAGGGCTCGACGATGACGCCGCTGGTGTTGTTGTCGATGTGGCCGAGCAGATTATATTGGTGGCCGGCGCGGGTGCCGCGCCGTTCCAGTTCGACGCCCTGCCCCGCCTTGACGAAGACGGCATTGCGCGGCTCTTCATAGCGGCGGAAAAAGGCGGTCAGCGGGACGCCGAGCGCCCGCGACAGCGATTGCAGCGTCGTCAGCGACGGCGAGATGTTTCCGTTCTCGATCTTCGATAGCATGCCGAGCGAAATCCCCGTCGCGGCTGCAAGATCGGTGACGGTAATGCCGAGCTTCTTGCGGTAAGCGCGCACCTCATGGCCGATCGCCATTTCGAGGTTGTTTTCCTTCGGCTCCCGGACAGCGTGCGGATCCTGAGAAAAAGGAGCGCGTCCGCCATGCGCTGGTTCCGGTTGCTTTTCCGCTTCATGTTTGGATTTCATGGATTTTTCCGCTGCCGCCTTCTTTAGTCTGAAGGCAACCCTATCGTGGTAGTGAAATTTCCTCAACCTTGAAGAAAACTCAACCGCGCCTCACTCGGAGCCGTGCCGTAGACGGATCGGAACATGCGGGAAAAATGGCTCGAACTGGAAAAACCGGTGGCGACCGCGATTTCAGAGATGGAAAGCGGGCTCTGCTTCAGCAGGCGCTGGGCATGCTGAAGCCTGATCCTGTGATACTGATCGAGAAAGGTCGTGCCGAGATGCGTTGAAAAGAGCCGGTCGAGGTGACGAGGAGTGACACCGGCGATGAGCGCCATGGCTGCGCGGTCGAGCGGCATCTCGATCGTCTCTTCCATCCGCTCGAGAACATTGAGCAGGCCGGGGTGGTGGACGCCGTAGCGCTCGGCGAGCGACGCGCGCTGCGGCGCGGCGGGCTCGTTGACTTCGGTGTGGAGATACCAGTCGCTGACGCGGCGGGCGAAATCCGGTCCCATCCGCTCGGCGATCAGCACATGCATCATGTCGAGCGGCGCAATGCCGCCGCCGCAGGTGATGCGGTTGCCGTCGATCACGAACCGCGCATGGCGCGGCGTCAGATCCGGGAAGGATTCGAGAAGGGCAGCGGCATGTTCCCAATGGATGGTGAAGTCGCGGCCGCCAAGCAGCCCGGCGGCGGCCATCAGATAGGGACCGCCCGATATGCCGCCGATCCTGACACCTTCGCGTGACAATTGCCTCAGGCAGGCAAGCGCGCCCGGATATCGCCAGTTGCGCGGCGAGCCGCCGGCGCAGACGAAGACCGTGCCGAGGCCTGCCCCCCTGACGGGAAGAGGTTCAGCCGGTACGCTGACGCCGGAGGAGGAAAGCGCCGGCGCACCGTCGGGCGAGAAGATCGACAGGCGATAGATCTCGCGCCCCGCCAGAAGGTTTGCCGCCCTGAGCGGCTCGGTCGCCGAGGCATAGGACATCAGAGCGAATCCCGGAATCAGGATGAAGCCGATCTCCTGGACACTTCTACTATCGGGCCTAGTTTCCGCTGAGGACATGTCTCTTTTCTAATCGTTGACGTCCCAATTGCGCAAGTCGATCACATCCCTTCTGTCATCATGCAGTCGTTCTTTTCGGATTGACCCATGCGCTATTCCGCTCTTTCGATTTTCCTCAATGGCCTTCGCGGCAACAAGGGCTGGGCGCCCGCCTGGCGCGACCCCGCGCCGAAGCCGCGTTACGACGTCGTCATCGTTGGCGGCGGCGGTCATGGTCTTGCCACCGCCTATTATCTTGCCAAGGAGTTCGGCGTCACCAATGTCGCTGTCCTGGAAAAGGGGTATCTCGGATCCGGCAATATCGGCAGGAACACGACGATCATTCGCTCGAACTACCTGCTGCCGGGCAATAATCCCTTCTACGAACTATCGATGAAGCTCTGGGAAGGGCTGGAGCAGGATTTCAACTTCAACGCTATGGTCTCGCAACGTGGCGTGCTCAACCTCTTTCATTCCGATGCGCAGCGCGACGCCTACACGCGCCGCGGCAACGCCATGCGGCTTCATGGCGTCGACGCCGAGCTCCTTGACCGGCAGGCGGTGCGCCGAAGACTGCCCTTCCTCGATTTCGACAATGCCCGTTTCCCGGTCATGGGCGGTCTCTTCCAGCCGCGCGGTGGCACAGTGCGCCACGACGCGGTGGCCTGGGGCTATGCCCGCGGCGCCGACAGCCGCGGCGTCGACATCATCACCCAGTGCGAGGTGACCGGAATCCGCACGGAGAATGGTGAGGTCACCGGCGTCGAGACCAGCAGGGGCTTCATCGGCTGCGGCAAGCTGGCGCTTGCGGCGGCCGGCAATTCCACCGTCGTCGCCGATATGGCGGGCCTTCGCTTGCCGATCGAAAGCCATGTGCTGCAGGCCTTTGTCTCCGAAGGGTTGAAACCCTTCATCGACAATGTCGTCACCTTCGGCGCCGGGCATTTTTACGTGTCCCAGTCCGACAAGGGCGGCCTGGTCTTCGGCGGCGATATCGACGGCTACAATTCCTATGCCCAGCGCGGCAGTCTGGCCACCGTCGAGCATGTCGCCGAGGCCGGCCTTGCAATGATCCCGTCGCTGTCGCGCGTGCGTTATCTGCGCTCCTGGGGCGGCGTCATGGACATGAGCATGGACGGCTCGCCGATCATCGACTGCACCCATATCGACAATCTCTATCTCAACGCCGGCTGGTGTTACGGCGGCTTCAAGGCCACCCCTGCCTCCGGCTTCTGCTACGCCCATCTGATCGCCCGCAATACGCCGCACCAGACCGCCCGCGCCTTCCGGCTCGACCGTTTCGCGCGCGGCTATCAGATCGATGAAAAGGGCGTCGGCGCTCAGCCCAACCTGCACTGAGGACATTTAGACTATGGCCAGCCTGATTTCATGTCCCCATTGCGGCGTCCGGCCCAAGGAGGAATTCTCGATCCGCGGCGATGCGAACCTTGTCCGGCCGGCGCCGGATGCCGGCGCCGATGCCTGGTACGACTATGTCTACCTCCGCGACAATCCGCGCGGCCGCCATAGCGAATACTGGCACCATTCTTCCGGATGCCGTCGCTGGCTGATCGTCGAACGAGATACCGTCACCCATGCGGTCCATGGCGTCCGGGATGCCGCCCTTTCCAAAATCGGCGGAGAAGCGGTATGACGAGTTTCCGTCTTTCCTCCGGCGGCCGCATCGACCGCACTAGAACTCTCGGCTTCACCTTCGACGGCAGGGCGCTCGAAGGCCATCCGGGCGACACACTCGCCTCGGCGCTGCTTGCCAACGGTATCAAGCTCGTCGGCCGCAGTTTCAAATATCACCGCCCGCGCGGCGTGCTGACCGCCGGTGCTGCCGAACCGAACGCGCTGGTGACGACAGGCAGCGGCGGGCGCACCGAGCCAAACACACGCGCGACAATGATCGAGCTCTATGAGGGGTTGGCGGCCAAGAGCCAGAACCGCTGGCCATCGCTCGGCTTCGATCTCGGCGCGGTCAATGGGCTGCTCTCGCCGTTCCTCAGCGCCGGCTTCTACTACAAGACCTTCATGTGGCCGGCGGCGCTCTGGGAAAAGCTCTATGAGCCGCTGATCCGCAAGGCGGCGGGCCTCGGGCGGGCCTCCTATGAGCCCGATCCCGATGCCTACGAGAAATGCTGGGCCCACTGCGATCTACTGGTGATCGGCGCCGGCCCGGCCGGTCTGGCCGCAGCGCTGACGGCAGGCCGCGCAGGCGCGCGCGTCATCCTCGCCGACGAGGGAGCAGAACTTGGCGGCAGCCTGCTTCCCGAAAGCGGCGCGGTTGAAGGCAAACCCGCTGATACCTTTCTTGGCGAGCTGCTTGCCGAACTCGAAGGGCTTGCGAATGTGCGCCGCCTGCGGCGCACAACTGTTTTCGGCTGGTACGACGACAATATGTTCGGCGCGGTGGAGCGGGTGCAGAAGCATGTGGCGATGCCCGATCCGGATCGTCCGGTGGAACGGCTGTGGCGCATCATTGCCCGGCAGGCGATCCTTGCGACGGGGGCCGAGGAGCGGCCGCTCGTCTTCGGCGGCAACGATATTCCCGGCGTGATGATGGCCGGCGCCATGCGCAGCTATCTCAACCGGCAGGCAGTGGCGCCGGGCACAAGCACGGTGATCTTCACCACCAACGATGCCGGTTACCGCACCGCCGCCGACCTTGAAGCGGCCGGACTCGGCGTTGCGGCGATCGTCGACAGCCGCGCGGATGCGTGCAAGGCCTGGCAGGGCCGCGCCGAGGTGCTGCAGGGCGCCCGGGTGATCGATGCGTTCGGCGGCAAGCGCCTGCACGGCGTCAGCGTCGAGTCCGAAGACGGTGTGCGTCGGATCGAAGCCGATGCACTTGCCATGTCGGGCGGCTGGAGCCCGATCATCCATCTTGCCTGCCATCGCGGCGGCAAACCGCAATGGTCGCAGAAGGCATCCGCCTTTCTGGCTCCGGCTGCGCAGGATGGTCTTGCCGTTGCCGGCTCGGCTGCCGGCCTCGCGCAAATCACCGCCTGCCTCGGCGATGGCGCCGCAAAGGCGACCGCCGCCCTGAAGTCGATCGGTTTCGCAGCGGAACCGGCCTTTGCCTCAGCCACCGATACGGCTCAGCGCACGAAGCCGCTCTGGTCGGTTAAAGGCGCGAAGGGCAAGGCCTTTGTCGATTACCAGAACGATGTGCATCTCAAGGATCTCGGCCTCGCCGTCCGTGAAGGCTACGGTCATGTCGAACTTGCCAAGCGTTACACCACCAGCGGCATGGCGACCGACCAGGGCAAGCTTTCCAACATCAACGCCATCGGCATTCTCGCCGAGGCGCGCGGCGTATCGCCCGCCGAGGTGGGTACGACGACTTTCCGGCCCTTCTATACGCCGGTTTCCTTCGGCGCCTTGACCGGGGCATCGCGCGGCAAAGATTTCCAGCCGGCGCGCAAATCGCCGCTGCACGGCTGGGCGAAAAAGAACGGCGCGGTCTTCGTCGAGACAGGTCTCTGGTATCGCTCCTCCTGGTTCCCGCGGGCCGGCGAGACGACCTGGCGCGAGAGCGTCGATCGCGAAGTGCTGAACATCAGAAAGAATGCCGGCCTCTGCGACGTCTCGACCCTCGGCAAGATCGAAATCTTCGGCCGCGATGCCGCGACCTTTCTCGATCGGATCTATTGCAACAGCTTCGCCAAGCTCCCCGTCGGCAGGGCGCGCTATGGCATCATGCTGCGCGAGGACGGCTTTATCTATGACGACGGCACCACCAGCCGGTTCAGCGACGAGCATTTCTTCATGACGACGACGACCGCGCTTGCCGCGGGCGTCCTCACCCATCTCGAATTCTGCGCCCAGACGCTCTGGCCAGAGCTCGACGTCTGCTTCGCCTCCTCGACCGATCAGTGGGCGCAGATGGCCGTGGCCGGGCCGAAGTCGCGCGCCATTCTCTCGCAGATCGTCGACGAGGACATATCCGACGCCGCCTTCCCCTTCATGAGCGCCCGCGAGGTTTCACTGTTTGGCGGCCGCCTCGAAGGCCGGCTCTTCCGGATCTCCTTCTCGGGCGAACTCGCCTACGAGCTTGCCGTGCCTGCTGGTTACGGCGAAGGCGTCGCCGACGCCGTCATGGCATCAGGCGAGAAACACGGCATCTGCGCTTACGGCGCCGAAGCGCTCGGCGTCATGCGAATCGAAAAGGGCCATATCACCCATGCGGAAATCAACGGCACGGTGACGCCAGGCGACCTCGGCTTCGGCCGCATGGTTTCGTCGACCAAGCCCGATTTCATCGGCAAGGCGATGCTCGCGCGCAAAGGCCTGCAGGATCCCGAGCGCCCGCGCCTCGTCGGCGTCAAGCCGCTCAACCCGGCAAGCGGCTTTCGCACCGGCTCGCACATCCTGGCCGAGGGCGCTGCGGCGACGCTCGAAAACGATCAGGGCTACGTTACGTCAAGCGCCTTCTCGCCGAGCCTCGGCCATACGATCGGCCTGGCGCTCGTCCGGCGCGGGCCTGAGCGCGTCGGCGAAAAGGTGACGGTCTGGAACGGCCTGCGCAATGAATTCACCGATGCGGTGCTCTGCCATCCCGTCTTTATCGATCCCGAAAACGAGAAGCTCCATGCCTGATCTTCCCCAGCACCGGTCGGTTATCGCCGGGACGGCACATAGCAGCATAGCGGCATCAGGCATCCGGCTAGAAGCCCTGCCGGAGGGCCATCTGCTGCATGTGCTCGGCGCGATAGAACCGGCGGCGCTTGCGGCTGAGCTGGCGAAAGCGGGCTTTGCGGAAAGTTCGATCCGCAAAGCCGGTTTCAGGCAATGGTTCGTCGCCGGCGACCAGCCGCTTGCCCACGCAGGTCTTGAGGCTCTTACGGCGGCGCTTGCGGGAAAAGCCTTCGTCACGGACCAGAGCCACGGCCGCATCCGCATCGGCGTTTCCGGCCACTCCTCAAGGTTGCTTCTTTCCAAAGGCACGGCGGTCGATATCGATCCTGCCGCCTTTGCGGAAGGCAGTTCTGTGATGACGATGGTCGGTCACATCTCGGTGCAGATCGCCCGCACTGGCGACGACACCTTCGAGCTGACGGTCCTGCGCAGCTTCGCCGAAAGCCTCTGGGAGGATCTCAGCTACATGGCCGCGAGCGCCGTAAAGGACGAGGCATGAGATGTGCTCCAGCGCTGCCTGTCTTTTCAGGCGGATGCTGTAGCGCTTCCAAGCTGCGTCGGCCGATGCGCTAAGCGCGTCGCATCAAATTCGATCCGTACACTTCTGGGCGACAGGCATTAGCCCCGAAACGTATAGTCGCTGATCGAATCCGGCTTCATCTCGATGGAAAAACCGGGCAGGCTGGGCGGCATATAGGCGGCGTTCTCGATCCGGCAGGGATCGAGGAAATGTTCGTGGAGGTGATCGACATATTCGATGACGCGGCCCTCCCGGGTGCCTGACACCGCGACATAGTCGATCATCGACAGATGCTGCACATATTCGCAGAGCCCGACGCCGCCGGCATGCGGCCAGACCGGCAGGCCGAACTTGGCGGCGATCAGCAGGACGGCGAGAACCTCGTTCAGCCCGCCCATGCGGCAGGAATCGATCTGGACGATATCGATCGCGCCTTCGGCGATGAACTGCTTGAACATGATCCGGTTCTGGCACATCTCGCCGGTTGCGACCTTCACCGGGCTGATTGCCTGGCGGATCTTGCGGTGGCCGGCGACATCGTCGGGGCTTGTGGGCTCCTCGATGAAGAAGGGTTTGGCGAAAGCAAGCGCCTTGACCCATTCGATCGCCTGGCCGACGTCCCAGACCTGGTTGGCGTCGATCATCAGGTAGCGATCGGGACCGATGACTTCGCGGGCGATCCGCAGACGGCGGATATCGTCGTCCAGATCGCGGCCGACTTTCATCTTGATATGGTTGAAGCCGGCATCGATCGCCTCTTGGCAGAGCCGGCGCAATTTCTCATCCTCATAACCCAGCCAACCGGCCGAGGTCGTGTAACAGGCGTAACCCTCCTTTTCGAGGATGGCAATACGTTCCGCCTTGCCGCCTTCAGCCTTCTTGAGGATAGCGACCGCTTCATCGCGCGTCAGCACGTCGGTGAGGTAGCGGTAGTCGACGATATCGGCGATTTCCTCAGGCGACATGTTGGCGACGAGCCGCCAGACCGGCTTGCCGGCCTGTTTTGCGAGCAGATCCCAGACGGCGTTGACGACCGCGCCGGTCGCCAGGTGAATGGCGCCTTTTTCCGGACCGATCCAGCGCAACTGGCTGTCGCTCGTCAGATGCCGCCAGAATTTGCCGGGATGGGCGAGCACCTCGCCGAGGTCGGCGCCGACGACGAGGTGGCGCATCGCTTCGATCGCCATGCAGCAGATGTCGTTGCCGCGGCCGATGGTGAAGGTCAGGCCATGGCCGGCAAGGCCCGGGGCGTCCGTATCGAGAATGACATAGGCGGCCGAATAGTCGGGATCGGGGTTCATCGCATCCGATCCATCCAGGCTTTGCGAGGTGGGAAAGCGAAGATCGAAGACGCGAAGGTCGGTGATGCGGGTCATGTTGTGTTCCTCCCGATTTATTGGCCAATTGCGATAGCCGGGTCGGCCGGCTATCTGCCGGCCGGCTATCTGCCGGCCGTCACTGCCTGACGTCAGATCGTCCAGCCGCCGTCGATGGCGATCGCCTGGCCCGACGTGTAGGTGGCGCCGGCGAGATAGACGGCGAGATCTGCGATCTCTTCCGGCGAGCCGAGCCGGCCCATCGGCTGCCGGGCGATGAAGGCCGCGCGCGCCGCATCGTAATCGCCCTGGGCGCGCATGCGGTCCTGTAACGACGGACTCTCCACCGTGCCGGGGCAGATGGCGTTGCAGCGGATGCCTTGCGAGACGTAGTCGGCGGCGACGGATTTGGTGAGCCCGATGACAGCCGCTTTGGTGACGCCGTAGGCGAAGCGGTTCGGCACACCTTTGATGCTGGAGGCGACGGAAGCCATGTTGATGATCGCCCCATCCTTCCGCTCGAGCATGCCGGGCAGCACCGCCCGGATGGTGCGGATCATCGCCTTGACGTTGAGGTCGAACGCGAACTCGAGGTCGGCATCCTGCATCTCGAGAATCGAGCCTGCGTGCACGAAGCCGGCGCAGTTGAACAGCACGTCGACGGCGCCGATCTCGGCGACGAGCGCCGTGACCGCATCCCCGTCGAGCACGTTGAGCTTATGGGTGGAGACGCCGGTTTCCGCGGCTAGGGTCGCCAGCGCCTCGGTGTTGATGTCCGTCGCATGCACCTTGGCACCGGCCGCGGCAAAGGCTGCGGCCGTCGCCCGGCCGATGCCCTGGCCGGCGGCTGTAATGAGAACGGTCTTGCCGGAAAGTCTGTTTGTCATGTCACGGGCCTCTTCTGGAATTGTCTATGCGAGACGATGCATGCGGATCATATTTTGCCGAACGCCGCGCAGGATGGAATAGGTCGTCCATCAAAGTCTGCCATTTTCCCTCTTTGCACATTTCGGCCGGCCCAGGGCAAGCTGCGAAAGCCTCGCCTCTCGTCGTTTCCGCCGACTGGTTGTCTTCATCAATAAGTTGTCTGTTTATAGACAAACAGACGATTGGCCAAGGGTCAAGCGAAGTTTTCCTTTTCCGGCCTCGGTTCTGCGTATATGCAAAGTTATATTCATAGGAGGAAGGAATGGAGATCGACGAGTCAGACCGCTATCGGGCCCCTGCCCTCGACAAGGGCCTCGATATCCTCGAACTGCTCGCCGGCGTCGACAGCGGCCTCACCCAGGCGGAAATCGCCAAGCGGCTCGACCGCAGCCCCAATGAATTCTATCGCATGCTCGACCGTCTGGTGCGTCGCGGTTACGTCACCCGGCTGGATGGCGATCGTTATTCGCTGACGCTGAAGCTCTTCGGGCTTGCGCAGTTGCATGTGCCGGTGCGCCGGCTTGTCTCTTACGCGACGCCGCTGATGCGCGACCTCGCCCAACGCACCCGCCAGGCCAATCATCTCGCAGTCTTCGACCGCGGGGCCGCCGTCGTCATCGCCCAGCAGGAGGCGCCGGATTATTGGGGGTTCTCGATCCGCATCGGCGCCCATATCAGCCTGTTCGATACCGGTTCTGGGCATGTGCTGCTCGCCTTCCGCAGCGATGAGGAGCGGGAGATGATGATATCGGAACATGTGCGCAACCGCGCAGATATCGAGCTCGGCGTCGAATTCTACGATCGTCTCGATCAGATCCGCGAGCGCGGCTACGAGATGATGGCGAGCGCTCAGACATCCGGCGTCTACAATCTGTCGGCGCCCGTTCTCGGGCCGGATCGGCGTTGCATCGCCGCCCTCACCTGTTCGTTTATCGCTCTTGTCAATGCGCCGTCCGCTCCCGACATTACCCAGACGATCACGCTGGTGCAGAAGGCGGCCGCCGAGCTTTCACAACTTGCTGGCGCCGACGTCGCTCACTCCAACCTTTGACAATTTCTATTTGAATGATGCATTCACCGGAGATAGGTTGAGGCACAGCCGGCCTGTGAGGAACGCGTGCTCATCGACACTCATCTGCACATCATTGATCGCTCAGCACTTTCCTATCCCTGGCTCTCCGGCGTGCCGGCTCTTGATCACGATTTTCCCTATGAAACCTATGCAGTCGAGGCGCGGCGCTGCGGCATTGCGACAGCGCTGCATATGGAGGTCGATGTCGATCCCGCCATCATGCAGGCCGAAACTGACCACGTTGCATCGATCGCCAAAAGGCAAGGCAGCCTGATTGCCGGGGCGATTGTTTCCTGCCGTCCCGAGGAGGTAGGTTTTGCCGCCTACCTCGAGCGTCAGAAGGCCGATCCCTTTGTCAAGGGTTTCCGCCGCGTGCTTCATGTCGTGCCCGATACAGTTTCGGAAGGCGCCCTTTTCCGCGAAAATATTCGGCGCATCGGCGGCAGCGGCCTGACCTTTGACCTCTGCACATTGCCACATCAGGCTGGTCGCGTCGTCGCTCTTGTTGATCTCGCGCCCGACGTGCAGTTCGTTCTCGACCATTGCGGCGTTCCCGATATCCGCTCCGATGCCTTCCAGCCGTGGAAAGCCGGCATATCGGAGATTGCTCGCCGGCCGAACGTGATCTGCAAGGTTTCCGGCGTCGTTGCCTATGCCGATGCCGAGACATGGGCAGCACAGACCCTGACGCCCTATATCGAACATGTGATCGCAAGCTTCGGCTGGGACCGTGTCGTCTGGGGCAGCGACTGGCCGGTCTGTACGCTCGGCGGCGGCCTCTCCACCTGGGTTGCCGCGACCCATGCCGTCATCTCCGGCAGCAGCGAGGCGGAGCGCTCCAAACTGCTCTTCGCCAATGCGCAGCGCCTTTGGTCATTGTAAATTTCTGTTTACGCCTTTTCCGATCCTTTGGCTGAGAAGTCCACCATAAACCTCTGTGTGCCATGCTCGAGACCCCTGAAATCGGATGATGTACTCCCCAAAAGTGCTACTTTGGCATGTTTTTTGCTGCTGCTAATATGAAGCGATGCAGTGTTTCGCTTTGGGACGACTTACAGCCAAACAATTGCTAGCTTTGTGTGTCTCAGTTAAAAGTTGTCAGACACGGATATGGCGAATAACCTCATGTCCGTGTCCTCAGGAGGGAAAACAAATGAAAGAAGAACCGCACGCAGTGGATGTTCATGTGGGAAAGACGATCCGCATACAGCGTTTGCTGCGCAAAGTTTCGCAGACGGAATTGGGCGATCGTGTCGGCGTAACGTTTCAGCAGATCCAGAAATACGAAAAAGGCTCCAACCGCGTTTCCGCCAGCATGCTGGTTGAAATAGCCGGTGCGCTCAATGTCGACGTCAGGACGTTTTTCGACGACCTGTCTACCCCTGTTACGGCTAACGACAACCCCGCTCCCAGCGAGGAATTCGTTATTTCGCGCGAGGGTGTCCTCCTGAATGCGGCGTTCTTCTCGATCAAAAACGAAGCGCTTCGCAAGAAGATCCTGAAGCTTGTCCAGGCAATCGCTCACACCGAACAGGTCGACGGTGAAGCGGCCGAATAGGCCGAATCTCCTTCACGCGATCCCAACGGGCTGCATGAAGGTCAATGGCGATCGATCAGGATCAGATTCTCGCTAGCGTCCTTCATTGCGATCTTGGCCTTGCTGCCGAGCAGTTTCTCGAGGTTGACGTCAAGTTCCCTGTCGGGGTCTATGCCGTCCCAATCGATTACGACCTGCAGCAGCGCCATGTTCGTCAGGTGCATCAGATTACGCAGCTGAAGCTTTTCAGCCTCCTCCTTGGCTGCTGACAGCAGCCGGAAGATCCTTGCGTATTCACTGCCGGTACCTTCGTTATGTTGTTCAAACATTGTTCCCGCCCCTTTGGCCGTGAAGCCTCAGATTCCATCACCACTGCATCTTTTCGCTGCGACCGTTATTCAAGCGTTACAGGAGTCACATTACGTGTGACTTCGGCGTGCAAAAGTTCCCAGTGCGAGGTTGCGGCAAAGCGCCAGTCACGGTTGACGGGCGCGAATTCGTCGCGGCGCAGCCATTCCAGCACCAGCCGCGCGTCGTCTCGCTTGCGTTCGACCCGGCTCTTGCGGAGGGCGGCGAGGAGATGGTCGCGGCGCGGTTTGCGGAAATGGCACTCGTCGACCACGCGCGCATAGGTTCGCTCGGAGAAGTGCAGGAAGCGGCCGGAGAGCAGCAGCTTCTTGCGCTCGGCCGAGGTAATATCGCCGTTGGCATAAAGCGCCTCGATCGTTGGCTCAAAATCGACCCAGGGTACGGAAAGCGGCAGCCAGCCAAGCGCCTGCGGGGCGTGCACCAGCGCGACCGCCTCGTCGTCCAGCAGCCGTCCTGACTCGTAATCTTTGAAGATTGAACCGAGGCCAACCATGCCGAACGGAGCGCATTCTGCAGCCCGCAATGCGCCCATGCTGGCGCCGCCGGCTACGGCGACATCGTGTTCGAGCGCATAGAGAATTTCCTTGTGCCAGACCGAAGGCAGATCGCCGAAATAGCCGTCGACGAGACCGATCGCGGTGGCGCCATCCTCCACCGCCTTCAGGATGTCGCCGCGGGCGGCAGGCGGACGGAAATCGATGCAGGGAAACATGTTTCTCGCTGCGGCAAGACCGCCACCAAGGCTCGGACCGACGAACAGAACCTTCATGATTGGGCTCCTCTCATGGTATTAACGGCGCGCAGGCCGAGCTGGACGTACTGACCTGATATGTCGACCTCCAGGCCCGGCACAATCACCCGAACGACGGAGACCGGCAAAGGCCGATGGGCGAAGGGGACGACGACGATCTGCTCGATACCGGTCGCAGCCAGCCGGTCGGTTATCCGGCCGATGGTCTCCTGGATCGTCGCCGGAAGGTGATGGCGGCTCTGAAAGGAGCGCATCCGGCCGTCGCTCTCGCAGAGTTCGACCAGTTGCTGCATCGCCGTACTCCGATCGAGCCGCTGATAGATGCGCGGTGAGAAATCGTCGCGACTGCCGGCAATCGCGGTCAGCCGGCTCTGCGCGGCTTCGGTGATGGCGCGCAGCGCGGCGCGGACAGGATCGGGATGGCAACCACAGCCACCGCAGACATGCGACCAGCGCGCGTCGACGCGATCGGAAAGATTTCCGGGCATGATGATGGCCAGAAAGGCCGGAACGCCAATATCCGTTGTCATGTCGAGCAGCAGCAGCCGCATGCCGGCACGTGTGATCCGGTCTGTCATGACGTCGATGACCGCATCGCCGAAGGAGGAGGGGTCGATGCGGCTCTCCTTGAGGCGCTGCGGCGATTTGAGCTGGGTCAGAGCCCAGGCGTCGCGCTCCACCAGCTCGCAAAGTCCGTGGAGGACCGCTTCGGACGGCGTATTGCCGGAGGCAAGCCCGTCGCTCGACTGCTCAAAGCCCCGCGGCCGCTCGCCGCGATGGTCGAGGCCGACGAGCCACCAGGGGACGAAGACGCTGCTGCCGGACAGGATGTCAAGTCCGGAGCACCAGGGGATGGGATCACCGCCGATTTCATCGGGCGCGCATCGTGCGACATTGTCGAGATCGATCATGGCGGCGCGTTCCGCCCGCATGCTCTCCACCGTCGCCCGCGTCAGGTCGGCAGGCGCAATTTCCGCGATCCGCGTCTCGATCGCCTCCATGGCGGCCGAAGCCATGGCTGCATCATTGTCGATGCCTTTGCCCTGGAAGACCGAAAGCGTATGGCTGTTCGGCCTCGTCGCGAAGGCGACGGGGATGTTAAGGACGTCGAGGGCGGTCAGCAGGCCGACGCGCGTGATGCCAAATTCGCGCAGATACGGCCTGATGGCTGCAAGGGTCTGCGCCGGCGTGACTGCACGGTCGTGATAGTCGCTGACGCCGGCCGATGATCGCTTGAGATCATCGGCAAGCGTGTCAAGGTCGGCGAAAGCGGACATACCGATCTCGCCCTTAGCGGAACTTCAGCGCATGTGTCAGGTTTTCGAGAGCGTTTGCAGCGACGTTAAGTTCGTCCTGCTTCATCGCAGCCTTGGCTGCGGCCGAGAAACGCGGCTGGGAGGGCATTGCTGCATGAGCTTCAACAGTGGTTTTCATTGTCCATCTCCAATGGGATAGGCAGCCGGCTGCCGTTAACCATTGCAGGGGAACACTGTCTGCGTCATTTAACCGTTACAGGCTTCGTTAAAAGGCCATGCAATCAAGGAAGTCCGGCCAGCTGCAGGCCATGAATCAGCGCTTCCGTATAGCGGGGATCGCGGTCGGGAACAAAATGGCGGATGTCTTCGCTGCGGAAATCGGGGAAATTCTCCAGCACGACGTTAGCATATTTGCCGGCCTTTTTCATGTCGCCCGCCATGGCGTGAGCGGCTGCGAGCAGCCGGGCGGTCGCCTGTTTGGACTTCACCGGCTCAAGCGCCTCGATCGTCTGTTCGTATTCGCCGCGGTCGAAGTGAATGCCGCCACGATTCCAGTAGTAGTAATCCGGCGGCAGCGGATTGAGTTTGAAAGCCGCATTGTTCAGATCCAGCGCCTTGTCAAAGTCGCCGTTGTGGCACAGCGCGTCGGCATAATCGGCGAGGATGTCGGCATCGTTGGGATTGAGATCCTGAGCCTGCTGGAAATATTCCAGGCTTTCGTCGAAACGGCGTCGGTACAGCGCCACGAAGCCGAGTTCGCGATAAGCTCGGCCGCTGTTCGGGTCGCTCTGCTGCGCCAGCCGGGCTGCGCCATTCGCCTCGTCGAGCAGTTCGGTGTCCTGCATGCCGCGGATGAGCCATTCCATGCCGAGCGCGCGCGAAACGCCGGCATGAGCGGCCGAGAAATTCTCGTAACGATTAAGCGAGGATCTGAACCATTTACGCGCCTGGCGCAGATGCTGCAGGTCGGTCTGGGCGATCAGCCGCTTGCCTTCCAGATAGAGACGGTAAGCGGATGGCGGCGCTTCGCCGATGGGCATCGCAAGCTCGTGGCGCTCGATCGTGTCGGCGAGCGAGGAAACGATCCGCCGTGTCAGATGCGCGAAGGATTCGCTGATCTTCTGCATGACCAGCGGCAGTTCCAGAGCCCAGATCACCTCCGACGTCGTCGTCCGGGTCAGCCGGCAGGTCGCATAGATATCCTCGTCGCGGCCCTGGATGGTGACGTAAACCGCATAGTCGAAGCTGAGGTCGAGCGGCCCGGGTACGGCGCGCGACGGATCGACCGCCCGGCTGAGGATCTCGAGACTCGTGTGGGCTGCGATCACCTTGAAGCCGCGCTGCTGGCTGAGGCCGATGGTGACGTCTTCGAGAAGGGCCCTGCCGACGCGCTCCATGAGCGGATCGGTGAAAATGCTTTCCGGCGGCAGGATGATGATCCGCGGCTGGCCGAGCGGATCCGCGAAGCCGCCGAGCGCCGCCGACCGGCGCTCTGCCGCCGCAGCCTGAGCTGCCGGGATCAGGCCGAGTTCGCGGGCAAGCGCGGTAGTGCTTTCCTCCGGCTCGGTGTCGAAGTCGTCCTTCAGCTGGCTCTTGCACTTCAGATAGGACTGCCGGGCCGCGGCCGGATCGTTCATCCGGACATAAGTGCGCATCAGGGCCCGATAGGCCGTTTCGCTGGCGGGGTCGAGCTCCAGCAGGCGACGGGCGAAGGTCACCTGCTCTTCATCCGATCTGTCATCGGCGGTTTCGACCAGCCTGGTCAGATGGGCGGCGCGCAATTCATCGACACGCTGGCGCTCGAAGGTCAGCCAGTCCTCGGCGCCCTGCGTCGGCGACTTCGCGCCTTCGAGCAATTCGCCATTCAGAATGTCGCCGTCGTCGGCTGCGAGCGGCCCTTTCTGTTTCAGTATATGGACGTCGACTTCCCAGCCGTCGGCAAGCCCGATATGGGTTCGGGTCGCTTTCAGCAGCGGCGGCAGATCGGCGGGAATGCTTTGCTCGATGCGCGCCAGCAGCTGGCGCAGACTGCCTGCGCGTTTTTCCGGAGCTTCCGATTGCCAGAGCTGTCGCCTGACGGTTTCGCGGTCGAGTTCGAGATTGGCTTCGGCGGCGAGCATGGCGAAGAGAAAATAAGACTTCTCCGGCAAGGGGAGTTCCCTCCCCGCTGCCAGCAGTCGCGGTCTTCCGAGCAGGCAGAGCCTGTTCGTCGACATCTGTCCGGATGTCCGTTGCATCCCGCTTCTCACCCCTGAAGACCAGACGCGCATGCGCACCGGCCGCTCAGGAACATGTTAGAGCGATAATAGGCCCGCGCATAGCGCAAAAAGAAGTTTTTACACCGAATATTTGCATTTTCTCACATGAGCGGCCGGAAATGCTTGCCAACACTTTGCCCCCGATGTGATTTCCATCAGTTATTCCAGCCGCTGCCGCCTCCACAGCGGCAACCAACAGCAAGCGACCTGATCGATCACAGCATCTGCGCGATCTATTTGGTGCTGGTTTGCGCCGCGCCGTCGGCCTCGACGAAATCGAGGCCGATATCCAGCACTGGTGCGCTGTGCGTCAGCCAACCGACCGAAATAAGGTCGACGCCGGAAGCGGCGATTGCGGCGGCCGTTGCCGGCGTCACCCGGCCGGATGCCTCGGTGATTGCCCGCCCGGCGACGATGGCGACGGCCTCGCGCAGCTGGTCCGGCGTCATATTGTCGAGCAGAACGGCATCGACGCCGACGGCCATCGCTTCCTGCAACTGATCGAGCCGGTCCACTTCGACCTCGATCTTCACCAGATGACCGACGCCGGCCCGCGCCCGGCGGATCGCCTCGGCAACGCCGCCTGATATGGCCACGTGGTTGTCCTTGATCAGCACCGCGTCATAAAGTGCGAAACGGTGGTTCATGCCGCCGCCGGCCCGCACTGCATATTTCTCCAGCGCCCGCAGCCCGGGCGTCGTCTTGCGCGTGCAGGCGACGAAGGCCTTGGTGCCGCTGATGGCGGCGGCAATCCCGGCCGTGACGGTGGCGATCCCCGAGAGATGGCCGAGGAAATTCAGGGCGGTGCGCTCGCCGGTCAAGAGCCCGCGTGACGGACCTTCGACTGTGGCGATCACGTCGCCCGATTTGACGGCGTCGCCGTCCTCGATGTGGCGACGCATGACGATTTCGGGGTCGACGAGCGTGAAGGCGAGGTCGGCCGCATCGAGGCCGGCGATCACGCCAGGCTGGCGGGCGGCCATGACCACTGTGGAGCGGTGATCTGAGGGAACGACCGACGCCGAGGTGATATCGCCGGCAAGGCCGAGATCTTCGAGCAGGGCTGCCCGCACCAGGGGTTCGACAATCAGACGCGGAAGCGGAACGAGGCTCATGTCAGGCGCTCCTGGCCAGCGGATAGGATGGTGTGGCACGGGCAATCTCCAGCGCTTGGGAAAGGCGCATCCGGCGGCGCTGCGCATCGGCGAGCTTCAGGGGAAAATCGGTGCGGGCGTGGGCGCCGCGCGATTCAATCCGTAGGCTGGCAAAGACGGCGATCAGCAATGCGACGATGGCCGGATCAGCGGCAGGACCGTCACCCTCGGCAAGTGGCAGCAATGCGGCGATTGCTGCGTGAAGGGCGTCGGCATTGCGCAGCACGCCGAGATGGCGCGAGACGACGGCCCGCACGGGGGATGCGTCGGCCGGTGCCGGCAGTTGTTCTACTGAGACGTCGCCGGTGCCGCCCGCCGGCATGGCGGATATGTCGCGCGCCGCCCGCATGCCCATGACAGCCGCCTCCAGCAGCGAGTTGCTGGCAAGCCGGTTGGCTCCGTGCAGACCGGTCGACGCGGCCTCGCCGGCGATCCAGAGGCCGGGAACCGAGCTGCGGCCATTCGCATCCGTTGCGACGCCGCCCATGTGGTAGTGAACGGCCGGACGCACCGGGATGAGGTCTTGGGCCGGATCGATGCCGTCCTCGCCGCAAAGGGCAGCGATGACGGGGAAGCGTGTGGCAAAGCGGCTGCCGAGCGCTTTGCGGGCATCGAGGAAGACGCGGCCGCCGCGGGCGATCTCGGCGCTGATGGCGCGCGCCACCACATCGCGCGGCGCAAGTTCGGCGCCCGATATGCGGGCCATGAACCGTTCGCTGCGTTCATTAACGAGCAAGGCCCCCTCGCCGCGCACCGCCTCGCTGACAAGCGCCAGGGGCCTGCGGCGCGAATCGAGCGCCGTCGGATGGAACTGCACGAATTCCATATCGGCAAGATCGGCACCCGCCCTTGCCGCGAGCGCAACCCCCTGACCGAAATTGCCCATCGGATTGGTGGTCGCATCATAAAGCCCGCCGATCCCGCCGGTGGCGAGTACCAGCTTTGCAGCCGGAAGAACGGCGGCCCTGCCGGCTGCGGTCGCGCAGAGTAGGCCGGCGACGCGCTCGCCATCCATCAGAATCCGTCGCGCCTCGAAACCTTCGAGCACGGTGATGGCAGGCGTCCGCGCCACAGCCCGCACCAGCGCTTCGATGATTGCCGCACCCGAGCCATCGCCTTCAGCATGGACGATGCGGCGGTGATTATGGGCCGCTTCCAATCCGAGCGAGAGTTTTCCGGCTTCATTGCGGTCGAAGCGGACTCCGGCTTGTTCCAGCGCTGCGATGGCTGCCGGCGCCTCCGCAATGATGCCGGCGGCGACACTTCGGTCGCAGAGCCCGTCGCCGGCTGAAAGCGTATCGGCCAGATGAAGTGCGGCGCTGTCGTCGGCGCCGATGCTGGCGGCAATGCCGCCCTGCGCCCAGGCGCTCGAGGTCTCGGCGCCGAGGGCGGCGCGGGTGACGATGACGGACGGTTCCGGCGCCAGCGTCAGCGCCGTCATCAGCCCGGCGAGGCCGCTGCCGACGATGACGGTGCGGCCGGTCAGCTGGTCAAGGATCTCGGTCATATCGCAAGCATCCTCTCGACGGCGCGGCGGGCGCCGACGGCGATTGCCGGATCGACCGTCACTTCATGGCGATTTTCCTCAAGTGCGGCGCGGATATTGGCAAGCGTGATCCGCTTCATATGCGGGCAGAGATTGCAGGGGCGGATGAACTCGACGTCGGGGTGGTGCACGGCGACATTGTCGCTCATCGAGCATTCCGTGAGCAGCACGACCCGCGCCGGCTTCTGCCTGCCGACATAATCGGACATCACGGCGGTGGAGCCGGCGAAATCGGCCTCCGCCACGACGTCAGGCGGGCATTCCGGATGGGCGAGAACCGTCACGCCGGGATGATTTTCACGCAGCTGGCGAACATCGTCAGCGGTGAAGAGTTCATGTACTTCGCAATGCCCATGCCAGGCGACGATCTCGACATCCGTCTCGCGGGCGACGTTGCGGGCGAGATATTCATCGGGGATCATCAGCACCTTCGGCACGCCGAGCGACTCCACCACCTGTTTGGCATTGCCCGAGGTGCAGCAGATGTCGGAGGCGGCCTTCACCGCGGCCGAGGTATTGACATAGGTGATGACGGGGACGCCGGGATGGGCCTGGCGCAGCAGCGCAATATCCTCAGGCGTGATCGAATCCGCCAGCGAGCAGCCGGCAGCGAGATCGGGGATCAGCACGGTTTTTTTGGGGTTCAGAAGCTTGGCGGTTTCAGCCATGAAATGCACGCCGGCCAGCACGATGACATCGGCATCGACCTCGACCGCCTTGCGGGCGAGCGCCAGGCTGTCGCCGACGATGTCAGCCACACCGTGAAAAATCTCGGGTGTCTGATAGTTGTGGGCGAGAATGACGGCGTTGCGGCGGCGCTTGAGCTCGAGGATGGCGTCCACGTCGTCCTCGAACGACATCCATTCGGCTTTGGGAATTACGCGGCTGACGCGGTTGTACAGCGAGGATGCGGAAACAGGGTGATTCATGGCCGGCTCCTAATTATGCTCTATTTGAGCATATCATAGGCAAAGACATATTCTCGCTGTGAGCATATGTCAATTGCGGGAGAGCGGCAATTTCGTTCCTGCGAGCGCCCGTTCCTCGAGCACGGTGTGGCGGAAGCGGAAGAGCTTGGCCGGCCGGCCGCCGGTCTCGCTTTCCGTTCCGCCGGTTTCCTCGACCAGTTCCTGCTGTTCGATGAGGCGACGGAAATTCTGCTTGTGCAGCGTCAGCCCGGCCAGGGCCTCGATGGTGCGCTGCAGCCGCAGCAGCGTGAAATTCTCCGGCATCAGTTCGAAGACGACCGGGCGGTATTTGATTTTGGCGCGCAGCCGAGCGATCCCTGTCGCCAGAATGCGGCGGTGATCGGCAAACATTGCCCGGCCGAGATTGGCCTCCACCCCGCATCCGGCTTCGGCCACGAGGCCGGCTTCGTAAAGCAGTTCGTAGCGTTGCAGGGCCAGATCCTCGTTCCAGCCGCCGCCGTCGAGGCCGAAGGTGAAGTCGGCGCGACGATGGCGATGGTCGCGCCAGGCCGGATCGCCATCCGCCCAGCTTCTCAGGCGTGCCACGATATCGTCCAGCACGGCCGGCCGGCCCTGCCGATGGTCTTCCCAAGGGAAATATTCGTACCAGCCGTGCCAACCCGGCCGGCCGGCGCCTGCCTGCTCGTTGACGAGGCCGAGATAGCTGATCGAGATCGTCCGGCCGCCGAGAATCTCGTTGTTCCGATCGCGGTCCGCGAAGGTATAGAGTTGCTCGAGGTAGCCAACCGGGTGTTCCGTCTGCTCCTGCACCCACTCGCGCAAGCCCGATTGCAGGGTGCGATGGCCCATTTCGAAGGGACCCGACGGCAGCGCACTGCCGGACCGGATGGTCATGACGCGCGGCTCATCCCCCGTCACCGCGACGAGCACCGCAATCAGTTCCGCATGCGCAAAGCCGATCGTCACAGGGGACTGAATACTCCGTTCCGAATGAATCGAACGGATCATTCCTGCCACAGGCGGTGACGGAAGCCAATGCAACTTTCTCCGTCTCCGCGTTGGGGAGAAGGAGCCGCCGGGCAAGTATCAGCGATTGCCAGTCTCGTTAGTCAGCCGGTCGAGGAAAATCTTCAGTTCGGCCTCGTCGATACCGACGCAATGACGCTTTTCAGGATAAGCGCCGGTCCTAACGTCCTCGGCGAATTCGGTAAAGGCGGCGATGCGTTCGCGCTGCAGCCGGTCATGTTCGGCGGCAAAGTTGCGGTAGACCTTGGCGTGGCGCGGATAGTGGTCGCGATTGGCGCCGAGGACGTCGTCGGCGAAGAGATATTGGGCGTCGCAGCCACTGCCCGCCCCCATTGAGATCATCAGCATCGAGGTGTTGCTGCTGACGGCGGCGGCGACATCCCCCGGCACGACTTCGATTTCGGCGGCGAAGGCGCCGGCCTCTTCCAGCGCTTTGGTCTGCCGCCAGATCTCGGCCGCACTCGCCGCCGTCTTGCCGACGGCGCGGAAGCCGCCGGTCCAGGTCGCCTTCGAGGGGATCAGTCCGAGATGGCCGCAGACGGGAACGCCCTCGTCGCGCAGGCGTCGGATCGTCTGCAGGCTTGCCGCGCAATAGACGGCGTCGCCGCCGGCCTTCAGGGCGGCGAAAGCAGCGCGCAGATAGTCTTCCGCCGAGACATGGTCGCCATATTCGAGACCCGGAATGGCAAAGGGCGTGGGGGCGATCTCGCGGAAGACCGGACCGAGCAGCGATGGCGGCACCGAGACCATGTCGATCCCGGCCTTTTCGGCGGCTTCGGCCTCCTCTAGCGAGGTGACGCGCAGCATGGTCAGCTGGCGCTTGCCCTTTTCAGCAAGCAGGTCGGCAACGGTTGCGCGCTTATGTTTTTTCATCATCAATTCCTTTGAAAATATCGGGAGGGCTCAGGCGGCCAGAAGGGATTTCAGCTTGACGTTGCTTGATGTCAGCGCAGCAGGATCTGGATGGGCGCCAGCCGCGATCAACATTTCAGCAAGTCTGATGTCACGCGCCACTGCATTGCCGGGTCCGATGCCGCTTGCGGCGATCAACCGGCCGTCGGCGTCGAGGTGGAAGAGAATGAAGGCGTCCGGGCCGAGGTCGCGGCGCAAATGCAGGACCGCCCCTTCAGCGAGGCCCGATATCTGCAGCGTCAAGTCGTATTGATCCGACCAGAACCACGGCACGGATGAGACGGCTTCGTCGCGGCCGAGCATGTTCGCTGCGGCCAATGTGCCCTGCTCCTGGGCATTGCGCCAGGATTCGAGCCTGATACGCCGGCCGCCATAGATCGGCAACGGGAAGGAGCAGCAGTCGCCGGCGGCAAAGACATCAGGCGCCGAGGTCCGCAAATAGGTGTCGACGGCAATGCCGTTCTCGATGGCGAGGCCTGCCCTTTCGGCGATGTCGACATTCGGCCGTGCGCCGATGCCGACGAGGGCGAGATCGGCCTCTATCATCTCGCCAGTCGACAGTTTGACGACCGCCTTTCCGCTTTCAGCAGTCAATCTCTCGATCGAGACGCCGCAGCGGATATCGACACCTTCGGCGCGGTGGCGTTCGGTCAGCAGATGGGCGATCTCCTCAGGCACACCACGTTTCAGCACACGCTCCAGCCCCTCGATAACGGTGACGTCGGCGCCAAGCTGGCGCGCCGTCGCGGCAAGTTCCAGCCCGATGAAGCCGCCGCCGATAATGGCGATATGCCGCCCCGGCCTCATCGCGTCGCGCAGAGCGGCCGCGTCCTCATGAGTCCGAAGCGAACGGATATGCGGATTGCCTTCCGGAGCGCCGGGGAACGATCGCGCGGCCGCGCCCGTCGCCAGCAGAAGTTTGTCGTAGGAGAGCGCGGTGCCATCCGAAAGCATGACCGTCCGGGAGTAGGAATCGAAATCCCTGGCTTCAACACCGGTCAGCAGCCGGATGCCGCTTTCGGCGTATTTTTCCGCAGCGGCGATGAATTTCGGATCGCCGGCATCGGTAGCAGACACCTTGGAAAGCGGCGGTCGCTCGTAGGGGTGAAGGGGTTCGGCGCCAACAAGCGTTATCTCGCCGGCAAAACCTTTTTCCCGCAGAGCGAAAGCGGCGCGCGCACCGCATTCGCCTGCACCCAGGATGACGAAATGAGCCACGTCCGCCTCCCTCAGACCGCGATGAAGACAGTGTCGCCTTCGATCTTCACCGGATAGGTCTTGAGATTGACGCAGACCGGAGCGCCCTTGGCTTCGCCCGTCTTGTAGTTGAAGCGGCCGTTATGTTTCGGGCATTCGATGATTTCATCCATCACAAGCCCGTCGGCGAGATGGATCTGTTCATGCGTGCAGAGCCCGTCGGTGGCGAAGAATTCGTCGTCGGGGCTCCGGTAGACCGCGAAGGTGCGCCCGCCATGATCGAATCGGATGACATCCTCTTCGTCGATCTCGTCCTTGCCGCAGACTTCGATCCAGTTTCCGCTCATTGTTAACCTCCCTTGATTGTGATTATTGCGCCGCCGGGGCGAGTTCGTTGTGGAATTCCTCGCGGTAGGGCCGCGCGGTGGCGGGCAGTTCCCGCTTCAGGAAATAATCCTCGTTGCGCAGCTGCCGCAGGAAGGCCGGGATCATCTCGCGGTAGCCCGACCAGATCGACCGGTTCGGCGCCGGCAGGTCGTGCTTGATCATGGCGTGCAGCCCGGGCAGCGCGTGATAGGGCACCATCGGGAACATGTGATGTTCGACGTGGTAGTTCATGTTCCAATAAATGAAACGGCTGATGGGGTTCATATAGACCGTACGGCTGTTCAGCCGGTGATCGATGACGTTGTCGGCCAGGCCGCCATGCTGCAGGAGCCCGGTCAGCACGTGGTGCCAGGCGCCGTAGAGACGCGGCAGGCCGATAAGCATCAGCGGCAGGATCGAACCCATGGCGATGGCGGCTGCGATCGTGACGACATAGATCGCCAGCCAGATACGGGCGAAGCGGATGGCCTTCGGCTGCTCCATCTCCGGAATGAAGGTTTTTTCCGCCGCGCTGATGACGCCGAAGGCATTGCGCAGCATATCGATCATCGCATGCCAGACGTCGAGGATGCCGAAGAAATTGAGGATCAGCCGGAGGAGATCGGGCGGCCGCATGACGGCGATCTCGGGATCGCGGCCGACGATGACCGTATCGGTGTGATGGCGCGTGTGGCTCCAGCGCCAGGTCACCGGATTGCGCATGATCATGAAGCAGGCGATCTGGTAGACGGCGTCGTTCATCCAGCGTGTCTTGAAAGCGGTGCCGTGACCGCATTCATGCCAGCGGCTGTCGGAAGCCGAGCCGTAGAGCACGCCATAGGCGAGGAAGAAGGGCAGTGCGATCCACGAGCCCCAGAAATAGATGCCGAGCCCCGCGAAGATGATCATGCTGCCGAGCCAGATGACGGTGTCACGGATCGCCGGCGCATCGGAGCGCTGCATCAGCGCCTTCATCTCCTTGCGCGGAATCTCGGTGTGATACCATTCGGCAGCCGCCAGTCCCGTCTCCACCGCGGTGCGGCCGCTTTCCCCGAGCAGGTCGTAGTCACGTTTCTTTGTCTGGGTCGCCATTATCCGCCTCCCGCTATACCTTGGCCGGGAGAATAGGTTGACTTCCGATAGCGCTCAATGCAGGCTTGATATAATCTATCAAAAACCCTCATGGATGACTTGCATTCGTGATCGAAGTCCGTCAGGAGCACCGATGCGCCGACCTACCATATCTGATCTCGCCCGCGCCTCGGGCGTCAGCATTGCCACCGTCGACCGTGTTCTCAACGGCCGCCACCGCGTGCGGGAGGAAACGGCGCGGCGGGTCTATGATGCGGCCCAGTCGATCGGCTATCACGCCGTTGGCCTAATCAGGCAACGGGTCTTCGAGGATCTGCCGCAATACAGGCTCGCCTTTCTGCTACAGAAGCCGATGCAGCCCTTCTACCAGGCCTTTGCGCGCGAGATCGAAACCGCCGCGCGCGCGGTGACGAGCGCGCGGATCCAGGCGCAGATCGACTTCCCGCCAGCCTCGACACCGGCGGCGATCGTGGAGAAACTCAGGGCTCTTGGTGCTCGCAATCAGGCCATTGCTCTCGTCGCTCCAGATTACCCTGCAGTGACGACGGCCATTGAGGAACTGAAGGAGAAGGGCGTTCCGGTCTTCTCGCTGCTCTCCGATTTCGCCTCAGGCGTGCGCAATGCCTATATCGGCGTCAACAACCGCAAGGTCGGCCGCACCGCCGCCTGGGCGATCGCCAAAACAGCACGCGTGCCCGGCGAAGTCGCCTGTTTCGTCGGCAGCCACCGCTTCCACGGGCATGAGTTGCGCGAGATCGGTTTTCGTTCCTACTTTCGCGAAAACGCACCGGAGTTCGACGTCGTCGACACGCTGATCAACCTGGATACGCCCGAGATCACGCACGAGGCAACACTGACGCTGCTGCAGAAACATCCCGATCTCGTTGGCATTTATGTCTGCGGTGGGGGCATGGAAGGTGCGATTTCGGCGATCCGTGAAGAGAACCTCGGCGGCAGGATCGTTCTCGTCGTCAACGAACTGACGCCCGACAGTAAAGCTGGTCTTGCTGACGATATCGTCGCCATGGCGATAGGCACTCCCTTACCCGCACTCTGCAAGGAACTGATGGTTCTGATGACGGGCGCTATCAAGAACGGCGAAACGGTTGTTCCCGGACAGTTCTTCCTGCCTTTCGATATTCACATTTCAGAGAACATCTGAGGAATGATGGAATTCTATCATGCCGTTGAAAAATCTTTCAGGAATGAAGGCCCTAGCCGGCGATGACAGATGGATTGCCGGGGGAATTCGGATAGAGATTCGCCCGCCCATCTACGAGGAACTGCTCCGCCGCGACGCGGAGACGAGGAGGATATATCAATCATGACTTCGATCCGCTTTGCGCTCAACCACATGGCGACGCCATCGCTTGCCATCGATGATTTCTTTGCGCTGGCAAAGTCGCTAGGCATGGATTCGGTCGAGATCCGCAACGACCTTTCCGGCAACGCCATTCTTGACGGCACCCAGCCCGAGGCGATCAGGCAGGCGGCCGCCCGTCACGGCCTGACGATCATTTCGATCAACGCCCTGCAGCGTTTCAACGAATGGAATGAAACCCGCGCCAGGGAAGCGCAAAAACTGATCGACTATGCCAGCGCATCGGGCGCCAAGGCGCTCGTCCTCGTTCCGAAGAACGACGGCACCGGCTGCGCCGACGGCGAACGTCAGGTCGACCTGCGTGAGGCATTGTCCGCGCTGAAGCCGATGCTTGATAAAGCCCGCATTATCGGCCTCGTCGAACCGCTCGGTTTCGAGATCTGCTCGCTGCGCTCGAAGACCGAGGCGGCCGAGGCGATCAAGGCGCTCGGCGCGCAATCGACCTTCAAGCTTGTCCACGACACGTTCCACCATCATCTTGCCGGCGAAACAGCGACCTTCCCCGAATTGGTTGGCCTCGTACACATTTCCGGCGTCAGCGATCCCTCGGTTGCCGTTGCGGAGATGCGCGACTCCCATCGCGTGCTCGTAGGCGGCGATGACCGGCTCGATAATGCAGGGCAGATCAAGGCGCTTATTCAGGCGGGCTACAAGGGTCCGTTCTCCTTTGAACCTTTTGCTGCGGAAGTTCATGCGGTCAAGGATCCGGCCGCTGCGCTGCGAGCCAGCATGGATTATCTGACGGCGCGGGTCTGAGATCCGGGGCAGCTTCTCTTCACGATCGGCCGCCGGCGTGCGGCCGATCGCGATACACTATTCCCGGCCCCTGAACCGGCGCTGATAGGCCGGATCATAGAGCGAGCTCTCGCGAAAATCTTCCGCGGCGAGCGACGGTCCGACGAAGATGATCGCGGTGCGTTCGATCGGTTCGGCCGCAACTTTTGCCTCGATATCAGAGAGGGTGCCGGAGAGGATGCGCTCGTCCGACCAGGAGGCCTTGACAACGATGACGACCGGGCAGTCCGCGCCGTAAAGCGGCTTCAATTCGTCGACTACCTGCTTCAGAACATGGATCGCCAGATGGATCGCAAGTGTGGCGCCCGTCGCGCCGAACTTCGCGAGCGTCTCTTCGTTCGGCATCGGTGAAGCCCGCCCGGAAACGCGGGTCAGAACCAGGCTTTGGGCGACGGCCGGGATCGTCAGTTCTCGTCCGAGTGCTGCGGCCGCAGCGGCAAAGGCCGGAACGCCGGGTGTCATCGTATAGGCTATGCCATGTTTCTGCAGCCGGCGCGCCTGCTCGGCCACCGCACTCCAGACGGAGAGGTCGCCGGAGTGCAGCCGGGCGACGTCCTGGCCGGCGGCGGCGGCGCGGAGATATTCCGCCTCAATCTCATCAAGCGACATCGGGGCAGTATCGATAATGCGCGCGCCAGGCGGGCAATATTGCAGCAGTTCCGGCGAGACGATCGAGCCGGCATAGAGGCAGAGCGGGCAGCGGGCGATGAGATCGCGGCCACGCACCGTGATCAGATCCGCGGCACCTGGCCCCGCGCCAATGAAATGCACCGTCATCCCATTATCCTTTCGTCCAGCGCCATTGCGTCACCGGCATGGCCGGCCGCCAGCCGTTCATGCCGCCAAGCGGCGTAGCGCGCGATATTTCGATCCGCGTGAGGGAGCCGCCGCGTTTGGCATGTTCGGAAAACAGCACGGCTTCCATCTCCAGCGTTACGGCATTGGCGACGAGCCGCCCTCCCCGCTTCAGCGCGGCAGTGGCAGTATCGATGACATCAGGTTCGCTGCCGCCGCCGCCGAGGAAAATCGCATCCGGCTCCGGAAGGCCCCTCAGCGCAGCGGGCGCTGAACCCTCGACGACGGCGAGATGCGGCACGCCAAAGGCGGATGCATTGCGGGCAATCCGCGCCGCCCGCTCCGGCGATTGCTCGACGGCGATCGACTTCAGTGACGGATCGGCCAACATCCACTCAATGCCGACCGATCCCGAGCCGGCGCCGACGTCCCAGAGCAGTTCGCCATGACGTGGCGCAAGCGCCGAAAGCGTCATCGCCCGGATCTCCCGTTTGGTGATCTGGCCGTCGTGCTCGAACAAACCATCCTCGAGACCTGCGGCAAAAGGCAGAATGCGAGCCCCCTCCCCTGCCGCAATCTCAAGCGCGCAGACGTTCAGGGGATCGATGTCGGTGAGATCGAAAGCCGCCGCCACGACGCTTCTTTGTCGTTCCCGCGCACCGCCCAACGCTTCGATTACGGTAAGCTGTGACTGACCGAAGCCTGCGGAGGCAATGAGAGCAGCGAGCTCGCCGGGTCCCTTCTCATCAGAAGTCAGAGCAATGATGCGCCGCCCGGGGTGCAGATGCGGTCGGACCAGGTCGAGCGGCCGCCCGTGCAGCGAAATCGCCGTCACGTCCTGCTGCGGCCAGCAGAGCCGGGAGGCGGCAAGGCTGAAGGCCGATGGCGCGGGGATGACACGCATTTCCTCCGCCGCTACACGGCGCGAGAGGGTTGCGCCGACGCCGTAGAGAAACGGATCGCCGGAGGCGAGCACGACGACAGGGGTGCCGCGCCTTTCAAGGACGGCATTGACCGAGTGCTCGAAGGGACTCTGCCAGGCAAGCTTTTCGCCCGATATAAGCGATGCGGCAAGCGCATGGTGCCGCGCTCCGCCGAAGACCGCGGGAGCCTCCGCGAGCAGCCCCTTCGCCTCATCACCCAGCCCTGCTGGACCATCTTCGCCGATGCCGATAATAGTCAGCCAGCGCTGTGTGCAAGTGGGAAAGACATCAGACATGGGAAGGCTTCGCATCCTGATCCTCGGCGGCACCCGCGAGGCGCGCCTGCTCGCCGAAGGGCTCGCGGCGCGTGATGATTGCGATGTTCTGCTGTCGCTTGCCGGACGTACCGAAAAACCGGCTGCGCAGCCTGTTCCGGTCCGGATCGGTGGTTTCGGCGGTGCCTTGGCGCTTGCCGATTTTCTGAAGGCCGGCGGCTACGGACTGCTGATCGATGCCACGCACCCTTTCGCAGAACGAATTTCGGAAAATGCCGCCATCGCGGCCGAGGCCGCCCATGTCGCTGCGATCGCCCTGCGCCGGCCCGAATGGCAACGCCTGCCGGGCGATCGCTGGCGCAAAGCCCGCAGCATTCCGGCGGCCCTCGCGGCCCTCGGCCAATCTCCCCGCCATGTCTTCCTGGCAACCGGCCGGCAGGGCGCTCACCACGCGGAAGCGGCGCCGCAACATCACTATCTCATCCGCAGCGTCGATCCCGTCGAACCGCCGCTCACGCTTGCGAATGTCGAGTATATTCTCGATCGCGGCCCGTTCCGGATGGAAAGTGAATGCGCTTTGCTGAAACAGCACCATATCGATGTCATCATTGCCAAGAACAGCGGCGGCTCCGCGACCTATGCGAAGATCGAGGCGGCCCGTTTGCTCGGCATTGAGGTGATGATGGTGGCGCGCGCGCCCTCGTCGATGGTCGAATCGGTCGAAACGGTCGAGGCGGCGCTTGCGGCGATCGATCACCTTTTCCCTCCCGCCATGAAACGCGGCGTATAGACCAGGTCCAGCTTGCCGGGACGCGCGACGATCCGCGTTTCGGCGGAGCCGATGATGATGCAGGTCGCCATATCGGCAATCGATGCATCCGCCTCCGATAGCGGCTGCACCGCGATGCGCTCGTTTGGCCGCCCGGCCGCGCGCCCGAAAATCACCGGTGTTGTTGCTGGCAGATGGTGGCGCAATAGCTTGAAAGCCTCGCCGAGTTGCCAGGGCCGCGCCCGGCTGATCGGATTATAGAGCGCGATGACGAACCCCGCCTTTGCCGCCAGATCCAGCCGGTTTTCTATGACATTCCAAGGCTTTAGGTTATCTGATAGCGATATTGCGCAGAAATCGTGGCCAAGCGGCGCGCCGGCCCTTGCTGCCACCGCCAGCATCGCCGTGACGCCGGGGAGCACGGTGAGATCGACGGCGCGCCAGGCCGCCGGCCCCTTCTCGATCGCCTCGCAGACGGCGGCTGCCATGGCGAATACTCCGGGATCGCCGCCGGAGACGATGCAGACGTTGGCGCCATCCGACGCCATGGAAAGCGCCGCCCCTGCCCTGTCGAGCTCCTCGCGATTGTCAGAGGCATGCCGCAGTTGATCCGAGCGGAGCTGCAGCCGATCAAGATAAGGTCCGTAGCCGAAGAAATCCGTCGCCGCATCGACTGCTGCCAGCGCTTCCGCAGTCATTTGCTGAGGGTTGCCCGGGCCGGTGCCGATGACGAAAAGCCTGCCACTCATCGGCTGCCCTCCCAGCCCGGCACCAGCACGAGCGAGAAGTAGGGCGCATCGCCTTCGGCCCTGTCGGCAAGCTTCTCCATCGCCGCACTCGCCATGGTGCCGCGCTCGACATAGACGGCCTCGGCAAGCCGGCCGGCGGCCGAAAGCGCCCTGCGGATCTTCGGCAGATTTCGGCCCACCTTCATGATGACGGCGGCTTGTGTATCGGCAAGGCGACGCGTCAGCTCGGCCTCGACCATCGTACCGGGCAGTACGGACAGCACGTCGTCACCCTGGACGATCGGCATGCCAGCCAGCGACCAACAGCCGGACATGGCGCTGATGCCGGGGATCACTTCGGTGGGGTAGCGCTTCGAGAGCCTGACATGCAGGTGCATATACGAGCCGTAGAAGAGCGGGTCGCCTTCGCTGAGGACGGCGACGGTCCGGCCGGCGTCGAGATGCCCGGCGATGTCTCTTGCAGACCAGTCGTAGAATTCGGTGATCAGGCTCTGATAGCGTTCGTCACCCTTGTCGATCTCGGTGGTGACGGGATAGTAGAGCGGCAACAGCGTCACCCCTGTTTTCAGCAGCGGCTCGACGATCGCCTTGCCGTTGCCGCCCCTACCCTGCTTGGCGAAATAGGCGATGACGTCAGCGCCTTCGATGGCGCGCACGGCCTTGAGGGTGAGAAGCTCGGGATCGCCGGGACCCGTGCCGACGCCGATGAGACGGCCTGATGTCATCATAGGCCAGGCCTCGCAAGCGCATTGATGGCGGCTGCCGTCATGGCGCTGCCGCCGAGCCGGCCGCGCACAATGGCGAAGGGAACGCCATAGGAATTTTCTGCCAGCGCATCCTTCGATTCCGCCGCGCCGACGAACCCGACAGGCATGCCGAGGATCGCCGCGGGTTTCGGCGCGCCGTCGCGCAGGAGTTCGAGAAGATGGAAGAGCGCCGTCGGCGCATTGCCAATGGCGACGATGCTTCCGCCGAGCCTTTCGAGCCAGAGATGCATGGCGGCGGCCGAGCGTGTATTGCCGATCTCCCGTGCGAGTTCCGGCGTTGCGGGATCGCGCAATGTGCAGACCACCTCGTTCAGCGCCGGCAGCCGTGCCCGTGTGACGCCGTGCGACACCATTTCCGCATCGCAGAAAATCGGCGCGCCGGTCTTGAGTGCATCGCGCGCGGTGCTGACGAAATCTGTGGAAAAGACGAAATGCTTCGCCGCTTCCACCAGCCCGCAGGCATGGATCATGCGAACGGCGATTTCAGCCTCATCTTCGGTGAAACGCGAAAGTTCGGCCTCGGCGCGGATGATTGCAAAGGAACGCTCGTAGATCGCGTCGCCGCTGCGGATATAATCGTAGTCTGGCATTGCTATTCCTGTCGCAGCGCCTTCGAAACGCCGGTTGCGCCAAGTCGTGTAAGGCAGGCGGCGGCCGATTCGCCAGCGCTCCTGTTGTCTTCGATGGACCGGGCGAGCCTCTCTATAGCGAAATCGATCCGACCGCCAGCGATCCGTTCATCCGGCAGATCTGAAGCAAGCCCGTCGAGGATGAGGTCGAAACCTTCCGCCGATCCGGTCAGGGTCAGCGCCGGCCCGGCCTGGGCGCAGCCTTTCAAACAGCCGGAGAGATGGATGGTTAGAGATCCGTCGAAGAGAACGGGTGCTGCGGCAATTAAGCGGCGCGCTTGGGTTCTCGTCTCGTAGAAAGCGGAGCTGCAGGCGCCGGCGCCGGCGCAGGCTGCGATATATTCACTTTTTTCCCCGGGTTGCACGGTGAAGCCATGTTTGCTCGCAGATGTCTGCAGAGCCGGCGCGGTATCTGCCGGAAAGCCGGTGAAGAAGAAGCCGCGGCCGGGCGCAAGTCTGATGGCTGTAGCGCCGTGAGCTCTTGCGTCTTCGAGCAGGGCGGTCAGATCGGACGCCCTCATCTGGCCGAATTCCGGCCGGACGCCGAGCACGTGCTTTCCGTCCTTCAGCCGGTGCAAGCCGGAAAGCGGCGTCCTTGCTTGATGTAACGGACGAAATCGGATTGCGCCCATAGCCGGAAAGCGTGCCCGCAGAAGTGCCGGATCGATATCCCTCGCCCTCCTGCTCTGCCCGACCGCCAGCAGTTCGAGTATCTCCCCAACGGCTGAAATCGCCTCCTCAGCGGAGCCGTTCGCGACCGGCATTGCCGTCTCGCCGTCGCCGTTGATGGCAACGAGCCATTGTGCGCCGGGTTGCGCGACGATACGGATATCGGCGGCAAGGGCCGACATCCCGAACGCTCCGCCGCCGTCGATGATGAACGAGAGTTTCGGCGCGAGCCGCGGCGAGGCGAGCAGCTCTCTGAGCTTGCAGCGCAACGTCTTTTCCAGCGCTGCCGGGTCGCTTATCTCTTCGGGATCGATGCCGTGCAGTGGCGATATCTCGACTGCGGGACCGTCTGGCACGGCGATTCCGGCCGTATCGAGATCGGCAGCGAGCCGGCCCACAGTTTCGGGCCGCAATCCGCGGATCTGCAAGTTGCCGCGCGCGGTGATTTCCAAGATGCTGTTTCCATGCTCTGCCGCCGCGCAGGTGAGGGCCAAGAATTGCGACAGCGTCAAGGCGCCGCCCGCCGGCCGCAGCCTCACGAGCAAGCCATCGCCAGTCGGCATGGGTGCGGCAAGCGCGGGGCAGGCGCCGCGCGGACGTATCTTCGCCGGCGGTCGATCATGGAGATCCGCCGTGCCTGTCCTGTCGATCGCCTTGGCGGCCTTCGTGCCCATTCTCAATCCTCTGACCATCTCTTACATGATCGCGACCGGCGCGGCAAAACATCATGGCGACGGCTATTCCTCGAAGTCACGTCCCTTGCGCAGGAGATATATGTCCATGATCCAGCCGTGCCGCCGTCTGGCTTCGGTCCGGAGCGCCTGAATATCGGCCGCGATGTCTCCGAGCCGCCCCGATCTGATGATCTCGTCCCCGGTGCCAAGGTAGGCGCCCCAGAAGATCTCGGCATCGGGATCGTCGACCTTAGCAAAGGCCTGTTCGCCATCGAGCATGACGACGGTGCTGTCGCTCTGAAGTCCATCTTGCGCCAGCCGCCGCCCGGTAGTGATCTCGACGGGTTTGCCGACGAGGTTGAGCGGGATTTTGTGACTGGCCGCCAGAGCCTGGATGCTGGTGATGCCGGGAACCACGCTGTAGTCGAAATCAATGCTGTTTGATTGACGCACGCGTTCAATAATGCGGATCGTGCTGTCGTAAAGACTGGGATCACCCCAGACGAGAAAGGCGCCGGTGCCGCCGTCCGGCAGGCCCGATATCAACTCTCGATAGATGCTGGCGATCTGACCGTGCCAGGCATCGACGCTTTGTGCGTAGGTTCTGTCTGCAATCTGCCTTTGCGGCACCTCGAATTCCGCGACGCGGGTGCCTGAGCGGGTGACATAGCGCTCGCAGATCTCCCGCCTGATCTCGGCGAGTTCTTCCTTGCCGGCGCCCTTGAGCGGCAGAAAGATCACCTCGGCGGCGTTCATCGCTTTAATCGCCTGCATAGTGACGTGCTCGGGATTGCCGGTGCCGATTCCGATGATACTGATATGCTTCAAGCGGATATTCCCCGTGAGTCCAAGCGGTCTTGCCCAAAAACTGGGCCGGCCGCAAGGGCGGGGTAGGGAGTTGGCCGCGGCCAACTCCGCCAACTGCGGCGCCCTGACCCCTATTGTTGCCGTAAATCCCGAATCGTGTCACTTTCGATACGCTTTTTGACGCTATGTTGACAGAAAAGCGCATCGAAAAGGAATGGGTGTTTTGGACAACATTAGCGTATCGACGACAGACGTGCGGATCGAGCGGCATGCGAACCAGCTTTCGCGGCAACTGAAGCTCCTCCGCGACAAGCTGTTTCCGCCGCTTTCGCAGAAGACGCTGCGCACATTCTCTTCCGGCGAGGCTGCTCAGATGATCGGCGTTTCCGACGGTTATCTTCGGCAGCTTTCGTTAGATGGCAAGGGCCCGCAGCCGGAACTTTCCTCCAATGGCCGGCGCTCCTACACGCTCGGCCAGATCAATGAATTGCGCCATTATATGGCGAATCTCAAGCCGAAGGATGCGCTCAGCTATCTCCCGTGGCGCCGCCCCGGCGAAAAGCTACAGACCGTCGCCGTCACCAATTTCAAGGGCGGTTCGGCCAAGACGACGACGACGCTTTATCTGGCGCAATATCTGGCGCTGGAGGGTTACCGGGTGCTGGCGATCGATCTCGACCCGCAGGCTTCGCTCTCCTCCATGCTGGGCGTTCAGCCAGAATTCGATCTTTCCGAGGGCGACACGCTTTATGGCGCCATTCGTTATGATGCGAACCGCAAGCCGCTGAAGGAAATCGTCCGCAGGACCTATTTCGACGGACTCGATCTAGTGCCCGGCAACCTCGAACTAATGGAGTTCGAGCATGAGACGCCCCGGGCGCTCAATGACCGCCAGAAGCCAGCCGAACTGTTTTTCCGGCGTGTCGGCGTCGCTGTTGCCGAGGTGGAAGCCGATTACGATGTGGTGGTGATCGACTGCCCGCCGCAGCTCGGCTACCTCACCCTCGGTGCCGTTTGCGCCGCCACGTCGTTGCTCATCACCATCCACCCGCAGATGGTCGATGTCGCGTCGATGTCGCAGTTCCTGTTGATGACCTCGGATCTTCTTTCTGTGGTTCGCAAGGCCGGCGGCGACCTGCAGCACGACTTCATCAAATATGTCGTCACCCGTCACGAACCCTTCGATGCGCCGCAGTCACAGATCGTTGCGCTGCTGCGCAGCCTGTTTGGCGAGGACGTGCTGACGGCAACCATTCTCAAATCGACCGCAATCGCCGACGCCGGCCTGACAAAGCAGACGCTTTACGAAATCGAGAAAGGGCAGGTGCGCCGCTCGACTTATGACCGGGCGCTGGAATCGGTCAACGCCGCGAATGGCGAGGTTCTTGCTGGCATTCACAGAGCCTGGGGCCGCACATGAGCAGACGTGATCGCCTGAAAGGTCTTTTCGACGATACGGCGCAGGAGTTGGCCGCGGCCAACTACGAGGAGCCGTCTTCGCGCGGATCGGCCGGGCCGGTTCGGACAATGGCGCTGACCCTCGGCCGCATGGAGGAAGAGAGCAGGGCCATGCAGGAGGCTTTGCTCTCCGGCGAGCGCATCGTCGAACTCAATCCCGATCTGATCGATTCTTCCTTCGTCCGCGACCGCCTTGCCGACCAGCCGCTCGATATCGAGGACGAGCTGGTTCAGTCGATTGCCGAGAATGGTCAGGAAGTGCCGATCCTCGTTCGTCGCCATCCCGAAGAGGGGGAGCGTTACCAGATCGCCTACGGCCATCGCCGGCTGCAGGCCGTCAAGCTGCTCGGGCGCAAGGTGCAGGCGATCGTCCGTCAGCTCGATGACACCGACGTCGTCATTGCGCAGGGCATCGAAAATTCGGCGCGTCGGAACCTTTCCTATATCGAACGCGCAGTCTTCGCTCTTAATCTCGAGCTCAAAGGGTTTGAGCGTCCCGTCATCATGAAGGCGCTGTCCACTGATAAGACGGAGCTATCGAAGCTGTTGTCCGTGGCCAAGGTCATTCCGGCCGAAATCATCAGGTCCGTTGGGGCCGCGCCCGGTATCGGTCGGCGCAAATGGATGGCGCTTGCCCAGGACTGGAATGGCACGACGGCGGCGCGGCTCGCGAAGCTTGTCGCCTCGGAGGGGTTCAGGGCGGAGGAGAGCGATCGCCGGTTTGAGCTCTTAGTAGCCGAACTCGCCAGAAAAGAGGCGAAGCCGGAGCCCACGGAATATGACTGGAAGCCGAAGAGCGGCGGCAAGATTGCCGGCCGGATCAGAAGCGCCGGCAATTCTTTCACGATCGCGTTGAAGACCGGCGATGCGCCGGATTTCGGCGCTTACATTTCACGCCGTCTCGATGAGCTTTACGAAGCCTATCGGGCCGGCAAGTTGCAAGCAGGAGAGTAGGCCGCAAAAGAAAAAAGCCTCCGAACGTTGCCGTCGCGGAAGCCTTTCTCATATCTGGACAATCTGAGAATCGCACTTCCTCGAATCAGTGTCAAGCATCTTCGGCATCCTTTTGGGTGGTAAGATTTCTTTTGCCTTGAAAAAGGTGAGGGACATGGAGCCTCAATATGTATCGACGCCCTTTGGGCGGCGATCGATGACGCGTGGCATGCTGGCAAGCCAGGAGAGCGCAAGCAGGATCGATCCGGACGCATCGGTCGACAAGTGGAAGATTTTTCGCGCACTCTGCGAAGCAAAGAACATGATCGGCGTGTCCGATCGTGCGCTTGCCGTTCTCAACGCGCTGTTGACCTTCTATCCGAAGAACGAGATTGCCGAGGCTAACGGTTTCGTCGTCTTCCCTTCGAACGAGCAGCTGTCGCTGCGCACACATGGCATGGCCGGCACCACGCTGCGGCGAAACCTGGCAATGCTGGTAGCGGCCGGTCTGATCATCCGGCGGGACAGCCCGAACGGAAAGCGTTTTGCCCGCCGCAACGGCGAGGGAGGGCTTGGGGAGGCATTTGGCTTCAGCCTGGCGCCACTCCTCGTGCGTGCTCGCGAGATCGAAGCCCAGGCGGCACAGGTGCTTGCCGACAAGCTGGAATGGAAGCGCCTGCGGGAGCGGCTCAGCCTTTGCCGGCGTGATATCGCCAAACTCATCGAGATCGCGCTGGAAGAGGAAATTGCCGGCGAATGGATCGAGATGCAGCAGCATTTCAATCGCCTCTCGGCGAGCCTGCCGCGCCGTCCGTCGGCCGCGGAGATCCGGAGCCTGCTGACCGACCTCGAAGCTTTCCGCGAGCTGATCGTCAAGACGCTGGAATCGAAGACGAAAGCAAAAAAAACAGGCGCCAATGACAGCCAAAACGGTCGGCACATACATAATTCAAACCCACACCCCACATTTGAACTTGAACCAGGCTTCGAACCGAAGCAGGGCGCCAAGCCGGAGGAAGAGCCGCGGCCATGGCGGGAGCCGCCGAAATCCTTCCCCCTTGCCATGGTACTGCAGGCCTGCCCCGAGATTGTTGCCTATGGGCCGGGCGGCGGGATCGGCAGCTGGCGGGATTTGATGACCGCCGCCGTCGTCGTCCGTTCCACCCTTGGCGTCAGCCCCAGTGCCTATCAGCAGGCCTGCGATGTTATGGGACCGGAAAATGCTGCCACCGTGATTGCCTGCATTCTGGAACGCGGCGGCCATATCAATTCGGCAGGCGGCTATCTGCGTGATCTGACGCGGCGGGCGGAGCGCGGCGAGTTCTCGCTGGGTCCGATGCTGATGGCGTTGATGCGGGCCAACGGGCCCATGGCGAGAAAAACGGGATGAACCGCCCAAAAGCTTCGCGCCAGTCGCAGCGTCTGGAGGGAGTGTGGACCGGCAATCAGCCATCTTCTCCGCTTCCATCCCGCACTTTGGTTGAAAGACACCGTTAACCATGTCATAAATGGCGGAACGAAACGCCTCATTTGCTTCCGTTTGTTAAAAACCGTAAAGGTTAACAATGCGCTACGACGTCGACGCTGTGATGCTTCAAGCCCTGCTTCCACTGCTTGCTGCGGCCGAGGATGTGGTGGCGCGGTTGGACGAGCGGGTGCTGCGCTCGCCGGTTGGCGGGGGATTTGCCGAACGCAGCCACTTCTTCGATGCGGCGGGCGCGTTATGGGTCGCCGGTGAGCTCGTTCATGTCGAGGATCTCGTTCTGCACGACGCGCATATGGATAGCCGCGCTCCCAGCCACGAACTGACGATCGCTCATTCAGTGCTGCGGACGCGTCGACGCATCTGGACCGGCGAACCGTCCTGGGCACTCGGCGCCTCGGGGCTGGCAACGCTGACCGCGACAACGGGGGAAGGGGAGGGCATCACTCAGGAGGCCAAGAGCCCGGCAGTTACGGTTGAGGCGGGCGACGAAGGCGAGAATGAAGAGGGGCCGCTTGCTGCCGAAATGGCCGAGATTGATGCGATTCTTGCCCGCTCACAGAAGCTCATCGACATCCATACGGGCAAAGCGGCGCTCGGCGAGACGGCCGCAATATCTCCGGCCAAGCGCAACGATGATCCCTTCGGCCTGCTTGGCGATGAGGAATGGGATGAGGAACAGCGGCTTGCAGAATGGCGGGGCGTGCTGCCACTGGCTGACAGCCTTCCGCCGGTTCTAGGCGCCGTCATCCTTTTCGAAGCCTGGGACAGGATCGAGCCGTTACGGCGTCAGCATTGGCTCGGTGGTCTTCTGGTAGAAAGCTACCTGCGCGCCCGCGGAAAGGTCACTTCGCATCTCTTCTCCTTTTATGGCGGGCTGAAATTGGTGCGCCACGAGCGGCGTAGGGCCCGCGACCGGGCGATTCGGCTGCAAGCTTTTCTCGATGCGATGCAGCTGGCTGCTGCTGCCGGCCTCAAGGAAATCGACCGGTTGTCGCTTGCCCGCACGCAGATGGAACTGCGCTTTCGCGGCCGTCGCTCGAACAGCAGCCTGCCGGAGCTTGCCGATTTCATTCTGTCGCGGCCGATGGTGTCGGCAGCGATGATCGCGCGGCATCTGCGCATCACGCCGCGCGGAGCGCTGAACCTTGTCAACGAGATCGGTATTCGTGAAATCACCGGCCGTGGCCGCTATCGGGCCTGGGGCATCATCTGAGTTCGAAAAAGAAACGGCCGGGCGTTGCCCCGGCCGTTTCCTTTTAGAGTGAGCGCCCGGTCTGCCATCCTGTCACAGACTGCAGACCGGACGCTCTTGCGCTTCCATTGCCCCCAGAAGCGCGGTCCTATTCCCGCTCGCCGGTGAAGTTGAGCAGAAGCTGGAAGATGTTGACGAAGTTCAGGTAGAGCGAGAGCGCACCGAAGACGGCGAGCTTCTGGTTCGATTCCTGATCGTAGTTTTCCGAATATTGTTCCTTGATGTTCTGCGTGTCGTAGGCAGTCAGACCGACGAAGACGACGATACCGATCACCGAGATCGCAAACTGCAGCGCGCTCGAACCCAGGAAGATGTTGACAATGCTGGCGATGATGACGCCGAACAGGCCCATGATCAGGAACGAGCCAATGCGCGAGAGGTCACGCTTCGTCACATAGCCGTAAAGGCTGGTGGCGCCGAACATCGTGGCGGTGATGAAAAATGTCCGCGCGATACTCGTCCCGGTAAAGACCAGGAAGACGGAGGCGAGCGACAGACCCATCACGGCGCAGAAGGCCCAGAAGGTGATCTGAGCGGTGCTGGCCGACATCGTCTGGATTTTGAACGAGAAGAAGAAGACGAAGGCGAGCGGTGCGAGCATCACGACCCACTTCAGCGGCGAGCCGAAGATCGGGACATAGAGGGCTGGCGTCGAGCCGACGACGAAGGCGACAAGGCCTGTTATCACGAGGCCGAGAGCCATATAGTTGTAGACGCGCAGCATATGCTGGCGCAGGCCTTCGTCGAAGAGGGCTTGAGAGCCGGCGACGGCTCCGTAGCGGGGATTGATCGGGTTCATGCTGATCTCCTCGGTTTGAACTAATAGAGCGAGCGGGCGAGCCGTTCGGCCGCCTGATCGAGATTGAGGCCGCTATCATCGGCAATCAGCGCATAGGCGACGTCGCCGATCTGCCAATAGGCGGCTTCAGCTTTTTCGAGTGCGAGATGGCTGACCGGCTGGACCTCGAAGGCCCCCGGACGGACGGCGAAAAGCGAGAGCCGCTTTCCATCAGCCACCTTGATTGCCATCTCTACACTCGGGCCGAATTCGGACGGGAATATCTGCACATCGGTGATCTTCCAGTCTTTCGGCAATTCCGGCATGACGATCGCGGTGGCGGCGCGTATTTCTTCGGCGCTATAGCTTGTCGGCGTCTGGGAGGGCATCGAGGCGCGCAGGGCCGCGGTCTGATAGGCGCGGACGGCATCCTCGACATAAGCGGGCGCCGGAACGGAAGCCGCCACCTCGGTCGCTGAAAAGGCGCCGAATGAATTATGCGCCACCCAGCCGGCGGTGACCAGAATGCCGACGGCGGCGATACGCTGCATGGAATGGAGGATGCGGCCATAGGAAAGGCCACGCTCCAGCCGGCGGGCGGCATCGCGGGTCTCGGGACGGCCGAAGACGTTTTCGCTGGCAAGTGCCAGACGCAGCTCACCCTTCATGCTGAGATCGGCCATGACCTTGGCGGCGATCGCCGGATTCTCCGAGAGATAGGATTCTACCTGGATACGACGGGCGACATCGAGCTCGCCATCCACATAAGCGTCGAGATCGGCATCGATGATTGGGTCAATTGCTTTCATTGCCGCTCCCTTCGATTAATCTCAGATGCGAAACGCGCGGCGTCTTTTGCTCGAACTCGCGCAGCTGCGCGCGGGCGCGGGAGATGCGCGACATCAGCGTGCCGATCGGAATGCCGAGCGCACTGGCGGCTTCCTGATAGGAAAGGTCTTCGATGGCAACGAGATGCAGGGCTTCGCGCTGTTCCTCGGGCAGGTCGAAGAAGGCATCGCGCACCTGCTGCAGGCGCACGGCATGTTCTTGCCCGGCCGGCAGCGACTGCTCGGCTTCGACAGCCGCTTCGTCGTGGCGACGCGTCAGCGACCGGTTCTGACGAAGACGATCAATATAGGCATTGTGCAGGATGGAAAGCAGCCAGGTGCGCAGATTGCCACCGCTTCGGAAGCTCTTTCTCTTCTCGAAGGCGCGCACCAAAGCATCATGCACCAGATCCTCCGCCTCATCCGCGTTGCGCACCAGCGCGCGAGCGTAGCGCCTCAGCGCTGCAAGCTGTCCGATGACATCGAAGGGCCGTTCTTTCCGTTCCATGATTGAGTATACGCAAGCGCGCCGGATTTTATTCCCCGTGACAGAAAAAAAACATGCCGGCCGGACATCGCCGCCGAAGAACCGGGGAATACCATCGCCAACCGCAGGTGCGCCTTAAATCGGCGATTGTTTATGACAATTGCATGACAGATCATCGCGCCGCTGATTTGGAGGGGAATATAAAAGATGAAGGAAAAGAAGCGGGTCTACGAAGCACTCGTAGACGGCGCCATGGAAGGGCTGACGGGTGAGTCACTTTTTGAGTTCGTCAAGGCCCGATGCCCGAATGCCACCAGTAAGAAGATTGTCAGGGCTTCGCTTCTCGCTCTGACTGATCCTCATCTCAAGGATCGCAATATTCTCGACGTGATTTATGCGCTTGCGATCAAGCATCGCCTCGATGAAGGCGTGCTTGATGACGGCGACGAGGACGAGCCCGCCGAGCTGGCTCCATTCCAGACGGTCAGCTAGCCTTTCCGGCTTTTCTAAAATGGTCAGCGATAGTCCGAAAGCTCTTCGAGAATTGGACAGTCCGGGCGATCGTTGCCGTGGCAGGCATGCACGAGATGCTCGAGGGTGCGCCGAAGTTCCGTCAGCTCGCGAATCTTGCGGTCGATCTCCCCGAGCTTCGTCTCAGCAATGTCCCTGACGTCAGCGCTCGCCCGGGCTTTGTCCTCGTAAAGCGCCAGCAATTGCCGGCATTCCTCGACGGAAAAGCCGAGGCCGCGCGAACGCTGCAGGAAGCGCAGCTTGTGAACATCGGCCGCAGCATAGTCGCGATAGCCGTTTCCGCCCCTTTCGGGGCGGATCAGGCCGATATCCTCGTAGTAGCGGATGGTCTTCGAAGGCAGGCCGGAGCGCTCAGATGCTTCGCCGATATTCATTGCCGTCTCCTATAATTTTGCAAAGCGCAGTCTCAGCGCATTGGCGATCACCGATACCGATGAGAGGCTCATCGCCGCCGCGGCGATCATCGGTGAGAGCAGCAAGCCGAAAACGGGATAGAGGACCCCGGCGGCGACCGGAACGCCGAGCGCGTTATAACCAAAGGCGAAGCCGAGATTCTGGCGGATATTACGCATCGTAGCCTCAGCCAGCCGCCGCGCCCTGACGATCCCGTTGAGATCGCCTTTGACCAATGTAATGCCTGCGCTTTCCATCGCAACATCGGCGCCGGTGCCCATGGCGATGCCGACATCGGCGGTAGCAAGTGCCGGGGCGTCGTTGATGCCGTCCCCTGCCATGGCGATGACCGCGCCTTTGGCGCGTAGTTCCTCGATCAGCGCCTTCTTGCCTTCCGGCAGCACATCCGCGCGAACCTCATCGATCCCGAGGCTTTTCGCCACGGCCCGCGCCGTCCGCTCGTTGTCGCCGGTCGCCATGATGATCTTCAGTCCGCTTTCGTGCAGCGCTTTGATTGCAGCTGATGTCGTCGGCTTGATCCGGTCGGCGACGGCGACCAGACCGGCAAGCTTGCCGTCGAGCGTCACGAACATCACCGTCTTGCAATCGCCGTGCAGGGCATCGGTCTTCTCCGACAGCGCCGACGGATCGACGCCGAGATCGGCGAGCATTGCTGCATTGCCGAGTGCCACCCTCGTACCGCCGGCAATACCCTGGACACCTTTGCCCGTCTTGGCCTCGAAGCCGGTCACCTCCACGGAGGCGGCACCGCGCTCTTCGGCGCCCGATACGATCGCTTCGGCAAGCGGATGCTCGGAGCCGCGCTCGAGGCTCGCCGCCAGCGACAGCAGCCGGTTCTCCTCGACGTTGCCGACGGCGACGATGTCGGTGAGCACAGGCTTGCCTTCGGTCAGCGTGCCGGTCTTGTCGACGATCAGCGTGTCGACCTTGGAAAAGCGCTCCAGCGCTTCGGCGTCCTTGATCAGCACGCCTTCGCCAGCGCCGCGTCCGGTCGCGATCATGATCGACATCGGCGTCGCAAGGCCGAGCGCACAGGGGCAGGCAATGATCAAAACGGCGACGGCGGCAAGCAGCGCATTTGCCAGGCTCGGCTCCGGTCCGATGGCTGCCCAGACGACGAAGGCCAGGATGGCTACGGCGACGACAGCAGGCACGAAGAAGGCCGAAACCCGGTCGACCGCGCCCTGAATCGGCGCTCGTGAGCGCTGCGCCTTGGCGACCATGTCGACGATGCGCGACAGCACCGTGTCTGCGCCGACCTTCTCGGCCGACATGACGAGAGAGCCGTTCTTGTTGATCGTGCCGCCGGTCAGCCCGTCACCCGTCGTTTTCTCGACCGGCAGGGGTTCGCCCGTTATCATCGATTCGTCGACGGTCGACTGGCCTTCGAGGACAGAACCATCCACCGGCACGCGCTCGCCGGGGCGCACGCGCAGCCGATCGCCGGTCTGGATCTCCTCCACCGGCACGTCGGTCTCACTGCCATCGGCATCGATGCGCCGCGCTGTTTTCGGCGCGAGGTCGAGCAAAGCGCGGATCGCCGAGCCGGTACGCTCGCGCGCCTTCAATTCCAGCACCTGTCCGACGAAGACCAAGGCAACGATGACGGCCGCCGCTTCGAAATAGACGGGCACGGAGGCGCCGTGGCCGCGAAAGCTCATCGGGAAAATTCCGGGCGCGAGCGTGGCGACGACGCTGTAGACATAGGCCGTGCCGACGCCGAGGCCGATCAGCGTCCACATGTTGGGGCTGCGATTGACGAGAGAGGCCCATGCGCGGCGGAAGAACGGCAGGGCAGCCCACAGTACAACCGGCGTTGCCAGCAGCAGTTCGATATAGGCCGCCCATGGTTCGCCGATCGCTTCACGGAGAGGAAGGCCGAGCATCGGCCCCATGCCGAGCGCCAGCAGCGGCAAGGCAAGGACGGCGCTAACCCAAAGCCGTCTGACGAAATCGACAAGTTCCGGATTTGGTCCTTCATCGGCCGGAGGAATGCCCATCGGCTCCAGCGCCATGCCGCATTTCGGGCAGTCGCCAGGCCGGTCGCTGACGACTTCCGGGTGCATCGGGCAGGTATAGAGCGTACCCTGCGGGGCAGGCTTTGGCGCCGGACGGGCGCCGTCGCGATAGGCCGACGGGTCGGCCTCGAATTTGGTTTGGCAGGCGGTCGAGCAGAAGTAGAATTTCTCGCCCTCGAATTTCAGGAAGTATTTTGCCGTCGAACGATCAACGACCATGCCGCAGACCGGATCCTTCGCCGTCAGATAATCCTGCGGCTGGGCCGCGAACTTCGTGCGGCAGCTCTCGGAGCAGAAATGATAGATACGGCCCATGTGTTCGACCGAAGGTTTGCCGGCTTGCGGATCGACCGTCATGCCGCAGACGGGATCACGGATCATCGCTTCGGCGGCCTTCTCATGATCATGGCCGCAATGGCAATGACCGTCGCCGTGGCTGTGGCTGTGATGATGATGGTGGTCGTGTTCGTGCCTGGTATCCATGACTGTCTCCTATGCCCGAAGGGCAGTTGGAGAGCTTATCCACCTTCCAGTAACTGGAAGGTCAAGCGCTAATTTTGATGACATCGATTTTATCGAAAACTGGCGCACCAGATCGCGTCCGATCCTCAGATCGGGCTGATCAGGCCGAGCGGCTGGCTCCCGAGCAGCGCGGCCACCGAAATGCTGCCTCCGGGCTCGATGGTTTTTCCAGTCACGAGATCCGCCTTCAACCCGTGAAGAGGGGAGGGCACCGCGATCGCCGTGTCCTCCCAGAACTCCGGACCGGCAAAAAGGACGCCGGGATCAAGCCAGCCGAACATCAGCCGCGGGGCGACGGTGATTGCGAATTCGCTGTTATGCACCCGCGCAAAGGCCAGCACATGATCACGGCGGCTGCCCGTCGTCTTCAACGGCAAATAGTCGCCCCTGGCAAAGAGAACCGGGTGCCGCTGGCGCAGCTGCAGGCCGATTGCGATAATGCGCTGCTTCAATGCCGCCGCCTGGACCTTGGCGATCGGTCCGGCTTCATCAAGCCAAGCCGTCAGCTGTGCATGATCGACCGGCCGGCGATTGTCGGGATCGACAAGACTGAAATCGAAAACCTCCGCGCCCTGGTAAATGTCGGGTATGCCCGGCGCCGTCAGCTTGAGCAGTGTCTGCGAAAGGCTGTTCACGTAACCTGCCGCGATGAAGGGCTGCAGCACCCGTTCGAAATCTTCCAGAAAAGCGTCATTATCCGGCGACACAAGCGCCGCCGCATAGGCCGTGACCGCCTCCTCGTAGGCGTCGTCCTGTTGGGTCCAGGCGCTGCGCAGTTTCGCCTCGCGCACCGACTTCAGCGCGTAATCGGTAAATCGTGCGCGAAGGTCCTCCGTCTGTGCTCTGTCGAACTCCTCCGGCCAGACGCCGGCGAGCGCCTGATACAGCATCCATTCGGTATTTGGCTCGGGCGCCGCACCACTCGGCAGATGCTTCAGCCACGGCCGGTTCATCTCGCGCCAACGCTCCACCGCCTGGGCAAAAACATCCGCACCCTCGCTCAAGACGTAGAGCCTCGCGCGCGCATCCTCGCCGCGCTTGGTGTCGTGAGTGGAGCTTGCGGAAAGCCCATGCGGCTGCAGCCGCGCCCGCTCGGCCATGCGACGATGGAATCCGTCGGGTCCCTCGGGCGCCTTTCCGGGTTCGCCGCCGACCTCGTTTGCGGCAAGCAGCCTGTTATAGCGGTAGAACAGCGTATCCTCTGTCGCCTTCGCCATGACAGGCCCGCTCAGCTGCTGGAATCGAATGCGGAATTCATGGGCCGCCGGACCTTCGATCTTGCCTTCGAGAAGCTTCAGCACGTGATCGAGCGCGCGCCGGTCGTCGAGCTGCGCCATGACCTGCGACGCGGTCGAGGCAAGGACGGCCGAATCCTGCCAGCTAAGCGGGCCGCCGTCGCCATAGGTGCGGTAGACGGGGAAAGCGATCAGCAGCTCGCGCACGGCGGTGGCGATCTCTTCTCGGCTTATCTCGGGAAAGATGCCCGCTGCCATCGCGACCAGCTTGCCGGTCTCACCGGCGAAATTGCACTCGACCATCTGTTGCTTGGCAAGCCGCCGGCCCTCCTCGAGATCGCCCGCCTCGCCGGCGAGGCCGCGATAGGCATCGTCCAATATCCGCAGGCCGCCGGGGTCGATGAAAACTTCGCCGAGGGCGGCGATGAATTCATATCCGGTGGTGCCGGCAACCGGCCAGCTCTCAGGCAGGACCTCGCCCGCCCCGAGGATCTTTTCGACGACGATATAGGTGTCGGCCCCCACTTCTGCCTTCAGTCTGTCGAGATAGGCCTTGGGTTCGGCGAGCCCGTCGACATGGTCGATGCGCAGGCCCTGCACCTTGCCATCACGCACGAGTTCAAGCACCAGCCTGTGCAGGTCCGCGAACACCGCGGGATCCTCGACCCGGGTCCCCACCAGTCCGGTCACCTCGAAAAAGCGGCGGTAACTCAGGTGCCGCGCCGCTTCCTTCCAATGGATCAGTCGCCAATGCTGGTCGTCATGCAGGCTCCTGAGGAATTCGCGATCGGACGAGATGTCCTCGAGCTTTTGCCGGAGGGCCGCGCGATCGCCCCCTTCGAAGAGGATGTCGCGCAACGCGCGGGCGAAGTCTTCGCCTGATCTCACGGCCGCAGCCTCCGCCATTCGCGTTGCGACCGGATCGTCGAGCCGGTCTGCGATCGCGCCGTAGCTGCTGGGTTTGACAGGCAACGACGTTTGAAAATAAGCCATGGCGAAGGTGCCGTGCGTCTCGTCGAGCACGAGGCGCAGTTCGCCGGCTGCCAGCGCCTCTTCGAAATCCCGGCCGAGCTGCGGCAGGGTCAGCGGCTCGTTCCAGTCGATGTCAAAATGGCGCGCATAGGCGCTCTGCCGGCCGAAGGCCAGTACGTCCCGCCACCAGGCGTTGTCAGGTGAAGCGGCCATATGGTTCGGAACGATGTCGAGAACCAAGCCCATGCCCGCCGAGGCGAGGCTTTCCGTCAGCCGGTCGAACCCCGCGCGGCCACCAAGCGCCGGATCGATCTCATTGGCGTCAGTGACGTCATAGCCGTGAGTCGAGCCGCTGACGGCGGTGAAAATCGGTGAGGCATAGAGGTGGCTGATGCCGAGCGTCTTGAGATAGGGAACGAGGTCGCAGGCACGATCGAAAGTCATGCCGTTGCGGAACTGTATCCGGTAGGTCGCTGTCGGAAGAGTCATGAGGCCGTCTGACGTTGGAGGGAGACCTTTTCCAACGGTTGTGTCCGGTCTTTGGTTCCTTCAGTCGATGAAAACACCCACACTTGCGGCGCGTCCGGCTGAATCGATGACGGTCAGTTTCGAATAGCCGCCGCCATCCGGCAGCCATTGCTGGGTGCGCCGGCGGGAGAGATCGGGCAAAGGCTTACCGTTGGCGAGCCAGCGGAAGGGCGCGCGGCCGCCTTGCAGCTTCAGCATCAGCGGCGACAGGTCGCCCCCTTTTGCGCCGAGATCGATATGGGCTCCCTCGGGCGGATAGACGATTTGGGGCGCGGGCTCGCGGCCGGAGGCGACGAGCAGGCCGCTGGCATTGAGCGCAAAACGCCGCTGGCTGATCGGCAGCTCCGACTGGGCGATGCGCACGGCTCCCGCCGGTGGGCGGGGCAGGGGCGTCGTGGCGATGCCGGATTTGCCGAAAGCCTCGAACAGCATCGGTGCTGCGGTGCCATAGCCGGTCAAGCCCGGAACCGCGCTGTTGTCAGGCCGACCGACCCAGACGCCGAGCACATAACGTCCGTCATAGCCAACCGACCAGGCGTCGCGATAGCCGTAGCTCGTGCCGGTCTTATAGGCGATGCCGCGCTGCGGTGCGCCTGCGGGGGGAATGACGCCGGAGAGAATATCGGCGACGTTCCATACCGCGACCGGCTCCAGCAGCGGTTCGCCGTCGAGCTTGCCCGGTGTGCCGGTGACGCCGTCGCCGAGCCGTGCCGGCTGGCCGCGATTGGCGAGCGCCGTATAAAGCTGCACCAGATCCTTCAGCGTGATGCCGACGCCGCCGAGACCGATTGCCAGTCCCGGTGTCTCGTTCGGCGGCAGGGCTGGGCGTACTTCGGCGCGGCGGAAGCGCACCAGCAGCCGCGACGGCCCGACCGCGTCGAGCAGCTTGACGGCCGGCACGTTCAAGGAGAGCTGCAGGGCCTCGCGCACGGTGACATCGCCCTGATAGCTCATGTCGAAATTGCGCGGGCGGTAGCCGAAGAAATCGGCGGGCCGGTCTTCGATGATCGTCTCCTGGGAAATGAGGCCCTGCTCGAAGGCGAGCCCGTAGATGAAGGGCTTCAGCGTCGACCCCGGCGAGCGGTTGACGCGCGTCATGTCGATCCAGCCTGAGCGGCTGGCGTCGAAATAATCGGCCGATCCGACTTCGCCGACGATGGCACCGGTCTGCGCATCCGCCATCACCATGGCAAGGGAAAGCTTCGGCCCGAGTTTCGCCGTCGATGCGCGCGCAACGGACTCCAGCCCCTGCTGCACCTGCTTCTTCAACGTCGTCTGATGCTTGAGAGCGGCCGGCTCCCGGCGGCGTGCGGCTTCGGCGAGATGGGCGGCAAGGGCAGGCAGCTGCATGCGCCGCGGCGGAACGGCGACTGCTTCGGCCCGTTCCGCCTCACCGTCGCCGACGGCTTCGGCCACTGCGACACGGTCGAGCACGCGCTTGCGCGCCTCCTGCGCCGCCTTGAGATTGCGGTCCGGCCGACGCCGTTCCGGCAATTGCGGCAGGGCGACCAGCAGCGCCGCCTCGGCCACCGTCAGGCGGCGCGGCTCCTTGCCGAAATAGGCAAGGCTTGCGGCGCGCACGCCCTCGAGGTTGCCGCCATAGGGCGCATGTGTGAGATAGAGGTCGAGGATCTCTTCCTTCGACAGCCGTCGTTCGATCTGCACGGCGCGTGCAAGCTGCAGAAGTTTTGCTGAAAACGAGCGTTCCGCGCGCGGCTCGATCAGACGCGCCACCTGCATCGAAAGCGTCGAGGCGCCGGAGACGATGCGGCCGTTGCGGACGAACTGCAGGCTGGCACGCCCCAGCGCCCAGACATCGATGCCGCGGTGCTCGTAGAAACGCTGGTCCTCATAGGCGACGAGCATGCGCAGGAATTGCGGATCGACATCGGTGACCACAGTTTTGAGCCGCCAACGGCCTTCCGGCGTCGCGAAGGCGCGCAACAGCTGGCCATCGGCATCCAGCACCTCCGGGGAAACCACATCCGTCTTGTCGAGCGGCGGCGGAAAAGCCCGGTCGGCTGCATCGAGCGCGAAGAGAGCCGCGCCGGCGAGAAGGATGCCGGCGGCGGACCCAACCGCGAACTTGTGCCACAGCCTCATTATTGCGCTGCTACAACCTCCATCTTACCGGTCGCCGTGCGGGCCGAGAGCTCCGGCCTGTACATGTCCTCGACACTTGCTGCCGGATGGTCGTAGGTGCCGGGGGTGACGGCCCGCACGACATAGGCGACGTTGAATTCACGACTGTCGCCCGACGCGCGGTTGAAGGCGGCAACAAAACGGTCATAGCGGAATTCCGTATGGGCGGTGGAGATTTCGCCGATCCAGTCGAAATTCGTCATTTGGGCGCTGTCGACGAGGTTTGGATTGTCGATTTCGAAGCCGGCCGGCAGAAGATCGGTGATGACGATGCGGGACGGCCAGTCATTGGTCTCGCGCACGTGGATGACCACCACGTAGCGCTCGTTCTGCTTCGCCTCGCTGACATTGGCCTCCTCGCCGCCGAGCGTGTAATAGCTGCGCTCAATAGTGAAGCCGTCACCGCCGGCCGGCAGCGGCACGGTGGGGGCGGCAACGGTGGTGACGACAGCCGAGACCGCCTCCTTCGTCTGGTTGGTCAGGGTCAGAGGATGACCGGCGAGCGCGTCGCCGGTCATGCGTGCCATGTAGGCGCCGCTATGGGCGGCGCCATTGACATCGACCTTCAGGCCGTCATCGCCGCCCTGGATGGCGCGCGCGGCAAGCAGCATCCAGGTCTCTTCCTGGGTGCTCTTGTATTTGCTGCGGCCCCATTCCTTGGCGACGGCCTTGGCGAGATCGGGGATGACAGGCGGCACCGGGCGGCTTTCGGCGGCGAGCGCCAGGATCGCCGCACCGTCGCGCAGGATCGTGCCGTAATCGGTGCGCGAGAGGTTCACGCGCGACACCATCGATTGCTGCGACATCTGCAGTGCGTCGATGAAAATGTTCTTCGAACGCTGGGCGTCGCCATAGAGCGCCAGTGCGGCGGCAATATGCGCCTTGGCAAGCGGCGTCGGGAAGTCGTTGATCATCGTATCGGCATAGTACCGCAGGTCGCTGATCGCGGCCTTCTTATTGCGCGCCAGAACATAGATGGCATAGGCGATCTGGTCGCCCTGGCCCTTGATGTCGGTGGTGTAAGACAGGGTGTTCTGCAGGTTTTCGAGCGCCTGCGCGAAGGCCTTTTCCGGCACGTCATACTTCATTTCGCGGGCCCGCGTGAGGAAATCGGTGACGTAGCTATCGAGCCAAACATCGCCCGAATCCGGTCCCCACAGGCCGAAACTGCCGGCCGAGGCCTGGTAGGAGAGCACGCGATAGATTGCATCCTGCACGCGCTTTTGCACGTCGTCGTCGTTTTCGATGCCGGCCTGCTTCGCCACTTCGGCGAGATAAAGCAGTGGCAGCGCCCGGCTGGTGGTCTGCTCGGCGCAGCCTAAGGGATAGCGGTCGAGCGTCATCAGCAGCGCCGGGATGTCGAAGGCCGCCGAACGCGTGACATTGACGCTGATTGCGGCGCCGGGCAGTACGCTATCGGCCAACAGATTCTTGTCCACCGTCAGCTTGGCTCCCGGCTTCAGCGCCAGCACCCTGCGCTGGGTGATCGGCAAGGAGGAGGGGCGCACGGGCACATCGACGGTCTGGTCGAGCGAAAGGCCGGAGGCGTCGGAAAGGTCGATCGAGACGCTGCCGGCGCCCGGCTGTTTGCCGATCAGCGAAAGCGTCAGTTCGGACTTCGCGCCGGCCTCGAGACGGATCGTCTGCGTGGCGGACGCTTCATCGATGCCGACCGCGTCATTGCCAGTCAGCTGCAGCTTGTAATCGCCGGCCGGCGCATCGGTATTGGCGATGTCGAGGCGCAGATTGGCCTTGTCGCCGGGTGCGAGGAATTTCGGCAGGCTCGCGGTCACCACCACGGGATCGCGGATGATGACGTCCTTGACGCCATGCCCGACACCGGTCTTCGACCAGGCGACCGCCATGATGCGTGCGGTGCCGTTGAACTGCGGAATATCGAAGGAGACTTTCGCCTTGCCCTCGGCGTCGAGCTTTATCGGGCCGGAGAAGAAGGCGACGAGCTTCTGCGTCGGCGGGCTTGCCTGCAGCGCAATCGCGCCGCCGTCGCCGCCGGTTCGGAGTTTTCCGGTCGCACCCAGAGAGCCGTCGATCAGCCGGCCATAGAGGTCGCGGATCTCGAGACCGAGCTGGCGCTGGCCGAAATACCAGTCTTCCGGATTCGGCGGTTCATAGCGCGTCAGATTGAGTATGCCGACATCGACGGCGGCAACGGTCACATAGGCATCCTCGTTGGCACCTGCGCCCGTCACCTGCAGGCCGATATCAAGCGGTCCGCGCGGCAGCATCTTTTCCGGCGTATCAAGCTTTACCTCAAGCGCGCGCTGTTCGGGATCGACTTTCAGCCATTTGATGCCGATCGAGCGCATCGGCATATGGCTGTCCTGCGCGTCGCCGGCGCGGAAGAGCGTTGCCGTGACATAGGCGCCGGCACCCCAGTCCGCCGTGACCGGGATGTCGACCTCGCCGCCGGTCTCGCCCATCGTGGCGTTCTGCACGGCGACGAGCTTTTCGGTTCCGGCCGTCACCATCAGTTCGCCGCCGTAGCGCGAGGTGACTTTCAGCTTGGCGGTTTCGCCGATCTTGTAGCTGTCCTTGTCGAGCGCGATTTCCAGGCCGTCCGGCGTTTCGGTCGAAGTCGAGGCCACGAACCAACCAGCATCGAATTCGACACTCGAGGTCGGGCCATCGGCCTCAGGGCTTTCCACTTCCAGGCGGTAGCGGCCCCAGGTCACCGGCACGGAAATCTTGCCGCCATCCGTCGTCGCGTCGACGCTGCCGTTGGAAATCTGCTCGGCGGTATAGACCGGCTCGTACTTCCAGGCGGTCCCCTCGCGATACCATTGGTATTCGCGGTTGAGGCTGTAGAATTTCCAGCGCAGGCCCTTGGCCTCCTGCTTCTGTCCGTCGGCATCGACGCCGATCACCGTGAAGTTGGCGATGGCGTTCTCGGGCAGCTCGTCGGAAAATTCCGGCTTGATGCCGATCGAAGCGCGCTCATTCTTCACCGGAAGGACAAGCGAGCGTTCGATGGCGCGCCCGCCCGCTTCCTGCATGCGGATATAAACGGTGGCGTTGAGCAGCTGCGTCGTTGCCGGCAGATCGCTGACAGTCAGGTCAGTCGAAGCTTGCCCGTTCTCGTCAAGCGCCGGCAGCCCGTCGATCGGCAGGCGCGAATCCTCGTTCGCCTCCTCGTCGGCGAGGCCGAAGAGGAAGCCCTTATAGGCGGCGCTCTCACGCGTCGGCTTGACGACTACGTCGCCCTCGAGCGTCAAGCCGGCGGCCGGGGCGCCGTAGAGATATCTGCCGGAGATGGTAATCGTTGCCGGCGTGTCCGGACCGATTTCCTTGGCCTTGGTCTTGATCTCCATGTCGGTGCGATCGGGCACGAAGTCGTCGACGAGGAAACTCTTGCTGGCGATCGCGCTGCCCTTCGGGTCGGTATAGATGTTCATCGTCCAGGTGCCGCGCATGGCGTTTTCCTGGGTGGCGAAATCGACGGAGTAACCGCCGAGATTGCTGGTCTGGCTGACGATCCGGCGGTCTTCGACGCCGTCCGGACGGCTGAAGATGAAGGTCAGCGGCAGGTTCTCGATGGCGTTGCCGTCGGTGTCGCGGGCAAGCGCCTGGGCGTGGACAGTTTCCCCTGCGCGATAGATGCCGCGTTCGGTGAAGGTCAGCACGTCGATTGCGCCGGGCGCCGCACGACCGGTGACGCCGCGGTCGGAAAGATCAAAGCCGGCGCGTGTCATGTCGAGGAAGACGTAGTCGGACGTACCGTTCCTGGCGGCGATGACGGCGGGCGTCAGCGCCGCCGTTCCGCGGATCAGGCCGGCGCTGAAGGTGGCGCGGCCGTTTTCATCTGTCGTCGCCGTTCCGAGCACCTCATTGTTCTTGGCGAGCAGCTGCAATTCGACGCCTGATATCGGCTTTGCCGAGGCGAGCGAACGAGTGAAGACGTTGAGCCCGTCGGTGCCTGCATAGGTGCTGATGCCGATATCCGAGACCAGGAACCATTGCGTCGCCTGCGAATCCCACTCCTGCGCCGGTGCATTAGGTGCCGTCGCGGTCATCACGTAGATGCCAGGCTTGCGTTCGGGCAGCGCCTCATCGACCGGGAAGCTCGTGATGATGTCCTTGTTGAGCTCGTTGGCGATCTCGATCGAGCCCTGCCAAACCAGCTCGCCGCTCTGATCCTGAATGTTTTGAGCGCTGTAGCCATCGAGCTGGCTCAGGAACTGGGAGTTCGTCAGCAGGGACGCGATACCGCGATCGCCGATGCGGTAGAGTTTAAGGCTGGCGGACGCCAGGTTCACCGAGACGACCGGGATGCCGCGGCGCGCCGTTGAGGGCAGTACGAAGCTGTCGCCGGTGAAACGCACCATCTGCGTGCGATCCTTGATATAGACGTCGATGCTGACGGGCTCCTCGAGCGCTTCGTCGACTGATGACGGCAAGCCGGGGCGGAAGGTGATCTTGTAGGTCTGGCCGTGCGTCAGGCCCTCGACGCAGATCTGCTTATTCTTGGTTTCGACCGCCTTCGGCGCTTCGCCGTTCAGCGTTACGAAAGGCGTGTAGTCGGTGGTCTTGACGAGCGCCTCGGAGAAGGTGGCACAGGCTCTCGGCGTGGCGCTGTCGGCATCGACCGTGTGTTCGGTGATGCGAAAGCCCTGCGTCGCTCTGAGCTGCACGTAGGCGGTCTGCACATCGTCGGAGGCAGCCAGCGCCAGGCTCGCCTTGTAGGCGTCGAGCGCCGGGCGGTAATTGGCGTTTCGTTCGAGAGCGGTGGCGAGGACGGCAAGCGCCTCGGCGCGTTTGGCCTTGGTGCGCGTCAGTTCGTAGCCGTTCAGCGCGTCGAGCACGGCCTGGCCGGTGACGCTGCTTTCCGTGCTGCCGAAGGAAATCGCGGCACGGGCGGTTTCGAGCCAGAGATCGGCATCTTCAGGCGTGATCGAGAGCGCGCCGTGAAAGGAGATCAGCGCGTCGGTCAGATTATTGGCGGTCATGTCGAGACGGGCGTTGGCCGTCAGGCTGTCGGCGCCCTGGCCCTGCTGACCGTCGGTCAAGGCAAGATTGTCCTTGAAATCGCGAGCCTGCTGAACGAGGTCGTTACTCAGGAATGTCAGGCGCGGCGCGACACCGATGTCAGGCTCCACCTGGGCTGATGTCTCGACGATCTTGCCGGCGATGGCGCCGGGGAAGGCGTTCATCGTCTTGAAATCTGATTTCAGGAAGCACCATTTCACCTTGGGATTGTAGGTGAAGGCCTTGCAGCTCTTGTCGCCGATGCAGGAGGTCTTGCACTGATCGAGCGAGACGTTCTGCTCGGTGCGGAGATCGAAGCCGAAGAAATCGGCGTCCTTGATCGTCTGGATGTCGCGCTTAGTCTCCGCAGCGGCGGCTGGAAAGCCGATGGCGATCGCGGAAAACAATGTGATGGTGGCGAAAGCAAAGAACGAGCGCACGGACATAGGTTCCCCCCGGAATGCTGGCTCTGATCGGCGGCACTCTCCTCACTCCTCACGAGATTGTCAACTCAACTTGCGCGCTGTTTCATCTTCAAACACACGCTTTCATTTGGTTGTCACATCGGCCTGAGCGGCCGCCTTGTGATCTGCCTCGGCGGCCTTGTCTTCCCGCCCTCGGAACCTTGCCTTTCTCCTTGCTGCCGCTGATGTCCCGCTCGGGACGGGGATGGCAGGCGCCGCCGGGGAGGCCCTCGTCATTCGGCGGCGGCGATTGACGAAACCACTATTTTCGCCGGTGGCTTCCCGCTGATTGCCGCAGCCGGGCGGTTTTCGTCAGGCAGGGCAAGGCTGACTTAAGCCTGTCGATTTGCGCGGCTGATCCTAAGGCATGATGTCGATGGGCGTGTGATCGGGAACGCGTGCCCAGATATCACTCATTTCTGCATTGGTGACGGCGATACAGCCATCCGTCCAATCCCACAGTCTATGGATCCCTCCTAGCAGGCCCCAGCCATTGGGCAGTCCGTGGATCATGATGCTGCCGCCTGGCGAAAAGCCATTCGCCTCCGCCTCGCGCCGCTCTTTCGCATTCGGATAGGAGATGTGCAGGCTCAGATGGGCCACGGATTTGGGATTGCGCCAGTCTATTTCATAACGCCCTTCCGGTGTTTTCTCGTCGCCTTCGCGTTGCTTGGGACCCGCATCGGCGGCACTTCCGAGCGAAATTTGATAGGTCGAGATCGGAGCGTCCCCTTTGAAGAGGACCATGCGGCGTTCGGATTTATAAACGCGAATGAGATCGGCCCTTTGCTCCGGCGGTGCATCCGGGGACGGCGAGCCTGAGCCGATCCTGGCCATCACTTTGGTATAAGCGAACAGGCTGACGGCTACGATGGCCAGGACGATAAGCTTGGTTCTCAATGTTATCCTCAACCACCAAAACCGATGGGATAATCATATCGTATCATCGGGCGTCCGTGTCCAGAAGTGCTCGCTCGAGTTTGAAAGATGATCGGGCCGATTTCGCCTTGTCGGTTCTCCGTTAAGAATTTATCAACGTTAACAATATGTTAAATGGCGAAAATCGCGTTCCACCGCGGAACATATCGTCAAGTTCCCCGTTACGACAATGAGTTTCGGCAGGGACAGGCTGCCGAAGCGGCTCCTTCTTTCGAAGTATTTGCGTAGCAAGGGGACGTATCATGGCCACCAATGTCGTGCGGCGCTGCCAACGAGATGATCTCATGAAGCAGAGAGTGCTGATCGTCGAAGATGAGTTCCTCATCGCGCTTGATCTCGGCGCGACGGTGGAGGGCATCGGCATGCAGGTCGCCGGCCTTGCGAATGATCGCGAACAGGCGCTGCGGCTGGCGCCGTCCGCCGATATCGCCTTCGTTGACGTCAATCTCGCCGACGGCCCGACCGGGCCTGAGCTCGGCAGGCGGCTGGCAGAAGAGCATGGCATTGCCGTCGTCTTCATGACGGGCAATCCCGAGACTGTCGCCGACGGCGTCAAGGGCGCGGTCGGCGTGGTCCAGAAGCCGGTCATGCCTTCGGTTGTCGAACAGCTGGTCAAGTATCTTGCCGCCCGCCGCGTCGGCATGTTCGCGGTCGTGCCTGCGCAGATGACGGTCTTTACTTGATACCAGGGGTGATCAGTCGGATATGGCCGCGAGCTGCGGCTGTGCGCCGGCCTTTTCGGCCTTCGGGCCGCCATAGGCTTTGAGAAAAGTACGCACGGCGTTGCGCGCCGCCTTTTCCAGCTCTTCATTGGAGGGTGTGCCGCCAAACAGCGTCATCATCTGCAGGTCGGCATTGGCGAGCGCCACGAACTGCCGGGCGGCGATGTCGAAATCATCGATGGCAAGAGCTTGTTTGTGGGCAAGGCGCGCGAGAAGCGCGGAAAGCGCAGTGGTCAGCTTGCTCGGCCCCTGCTGACGCCAGTTTTCGAAGAGGTGCGGATATCGCTCGCCCTCCGTTTGCACCAGCTTGCGCAGGAATTTTCCATCATGATTGCAGATGCAGTTTTTGTTGAGGCGCACGGCAAAGGCCGTCAAATCGTCCTCCAGATCATCGGCGCTGTCAGGAAAGGTCGACAGCACGGAAAAGAGCATGGCGTTGGCGCGATTCATCACGTCCTCGACGACCGCGACAAACAGCGTCTCCTTTTCACGATAATGGTTGTAGATCGTCTGACGGGAGACACAGGCGACGGCGGCAATCTCGTCGATGCTGGCGGCTGCAAAACCCTGGCGGCAGAAGACGTCGGCGGCGGCGTCGAGGATCGACATACGCTTGGCGCATTGTCCACGCTGCGAATGCCCAGTCGTCCGGACTGCCGGTGTCATGCTGTCTTTCATGGAGCGAAGATAAGACGTCTTGACGGTTTAGACAATGGCGTCTAGCTTTACAGGTGTGTCCAAATTTATTGACACTCTTGGTTCCACGCTGGAGATATGAGCTCCCAACTTCGTCTTCGCGCGAACGATCATCATTCAACCGGCGCATCGGCGCGGAAATCGAACCGGTTTTCGGAAAGCACGATGCGTGATTCTAAAGAGTGCGGAGCGACGATCAGGCGCCTCCGCTGCGCTATTACGAAAGATCACCATTATGACGGCTTCCTTCTTTCGCATTGCCCTCATCCTCGGCCTGTTGTCGGCCATCGGCCCCTTTGCCATCGACATGTATCTGCCTGCGCTGCCCTCTATCGGCCAGGACCTGCATGCGGATAACAACGTTACCCAGCTGACCCTGCTCGCCTTCTTCATCTCCTTTGCGCTCGCCCAACTCGTATACGGGCCGCTGTCGGACATGTGGGGCCGCAAGCTGCCGCTCTATTTCGGCATCGGCCTTTTCGCGCTCGCCTCGATCGGCTGCGCGCTCGCGACCGATATCGAAACGCTGATCGCCTTCCGTTTCGTCCAGGGTATCGGCGGCGCTGCCGGCATGGTCATTCCGCGCGCCATCGTCCGGGACATGCACACCGGCGTCCAAGCCGCACGGCTGATGTCGCTGCTGATGCTGGTCTTCTCGATCTCGCCGATCCTGGCACCCCTGACGGGCAGCGCCGTCATCGAGTTTTACGGCTGGCGCGGTGTGTTCTGGGCTGTGACAATTGCTGCCGCAATTGGCCTGGGGTTGCTCGCCACACAGCTCGATGAAACACGGCCTGCTAGTGAGCGCGGCGGCAGTGGCCTCCGCAGCGCCATGAAGGCCTATCGTCTGTTGCTCGCAGACCGTAATTTCCTGACGCTGACCTTCATCGGCGGTCTCGGCATTTCGAGCTTCCTTGTCTATCTCGCCAACTCGCCCTTCGTGCTCATCCAGCATTACGGGCTGACGCCGACCGAATATAGCTTCGCCTTCTCGATCAATGCCGTGTCCTTCTTCGCGGTATCGCAGGCGACGGGCTGGCTCGGGGAGCGTTTCGGCCTGGTGCGCGTCATGCGGATTGCCGTCAGCGCATTCGCGCTGGCCATGATCGTCGTGGCGGTGGTGATGGCTGCAGGCTTCAATCAGCTGCCGGTCATGGCGACTTTCCTCTTCATCGGTTACGGTTTCCTCGGGCTCGTCATTCCGACGAGCGCGGTGCTTGCCCTTGAGGATCACGGCGCAATCGCCGGCACCGCCTCGTCGCTGATGGGTACGCTGCATTTCGTGATCGCCGCCGTCGCCATGGTCATATCGAGCCTGTTCTTCGACGGCACGGCCGTTCCGATGGCCGCCGGCATCGCACTTTGCGCCTTCTCGGCTTTCGTGCTGACCCAGGCAACGATCGGCCGCCGCGCCGCCGTCGCCGCGGCCGAATGACCGGAGACAGGCCGCACCCGGTCGCCGGGTGCGACGTCTCATCCCAGCGCGAGCTGCGACAATATGCAACGCCTAATTGATTATCGGAGAGCCGCTCTATTTAGGCTGCATAAACGGTCGCAATCTGGAGAATATGCATGGTCGATGAGAAGCGGTTGATCACGAAAATCACCTGGAAGCTGATGCCGTTTCTCGGCATTCTCTATCTGATCGCCTATATCGACCGGCAGAACGTCAGCTTCGCCAAGCTGCAGATGGTTGATGCTCTCGGGTTGAGCGAATATGCCTATGGTCTTGGCGCTTCGCTCTTCTTCATCGGTTATTTTCTCTTCGAAGTGCCGAGCAATCTCTTCCTCGACAGGCTCGGCGCGCGTGTCTGGTTCGCACGCATCCTGGTCTCCTGGGGGCTTGTCACCGTGGCGCTCGCCTTCACGCAGAACGCGACGATGTTCTATATCCTGCGTTTCCTGCTCGGCGTCTGCGAAGCCGGCTTCTTCCCTGGCGTGCTCTACCTGCTGACGCTCTGGTTCCCTTCGGCCTATCGCGGTCGGATGGTCGGGCTGTTCATGATTTTCAGCGCGATCGCCAATGCCGTCGGTGCACCGCTTGGCGGCGTGCTGCTTGATCTCGACGGCCTCTACGGCTTTGCCGGCTGGGAATGGGTATTCCTGGCGACCGGTGTGCCGGCCGTCATCGCCGGGATCGTCACCTTTTACTATCTTCCCGGCCGGCCGGAGAGCGCAGGTTTCCTCAGCCGTGAGGAGAAGGACTGGCTCCAACGCCGGCTCACTGCGGAAAACGCCGGCATGGGCGAGAATGCCGAGAATGGTTTCAAGGCGCTCGTCGATCCGCGCGTCCTTCTAATGGCGCTCTGCTATATCGCCTTTCCGCTGTCGGCCTATGGGCTCAGCTATTGGCTGCCGACCATCGTCCAGGCCTTCGGCGTAAGCAACACCGTGAACGGTCTCCTCAACGTCATTCCCTGGCTGCTTGTCGCCGTCTCGCTCTATGCAGTGCCCGCCATGGCCGACAAGGCGCAATCGAAGACGCCCTATATCGTCACTCCGGCCTTCATTGGCGCGGCTTGCCTGCTGCTGTCAGCTCTGATCCCGAACCATACGGTGCAATTCGTCTTCCTCTGCGTCGCTGCCGCCGGCATCTTCGCCCCCCAGCCGGTGTTCTGGAGCCTGCCTTCGCGTTTCCTGAAAGGCGCGGGTGCGGCGGCCGGCCTTGCCGCAATCAACTCGGTCGGCAACCTCGGCGGCTTCATCGCCCAAAACGTCGTGCCTTGGATCAAGGATGAGAGCGGAAGCACCATCGCACCGATGTTCTTCCTGGCCGCCTGCCTTGCTGCCGGCGCCGTGTTGGTCTTCTTCGTCGCGCATCAGCTGTCGAGCCGGGAGCATCAGGCGGCCTCAGGCCGCGCCTGATGCCGGCCCGGCTGAACCTTGCCTATGTGACGGGGTTCAGCCGGTCAGCGTGAAGGCGTCGCTTTCGCCTGGAACGAGCTCCATCGGCCAGATCCTGTTGCGGGCGCCCTGCGGATAATGATCGGCATAGGCCGGCATGGTGGCGAGCAAGGTTTCCCCCAGCTGGGCGCCGAGATCGCGCAGTGACATGCGAAAGGAAGTCAGCGACGGCTGCAGGAAATGCGTGCGCGGCTCCTCACGGAAGCCGACGACGGCGAGATCGCGCCCCGGCACGATGCCAGCTTCGGCAAGCCGCCGGTACAGCCCGATCGCCATCAGCTCGTGGATGAGGATGATCGCGGTCGGGCGTTCTTCGATCATCAGCAGCTCGTGACCGGCCTGATAACCCCCCTGTTCGCTCGACTTGACGCGGATGACGAGGGCCGGGTCGAAGGGAATATCGTGGCGTTTCAGCGCCTGGCGGTAGCTGTCGATGAAGATGTAGCCGAGATTGATGTCGGAGGAGGGGGCCGCCACCGCAATCCGCCGGTGACCCTTAGCCACGAGCCGGTCGACGCCGCGCGCCGCCACGCCCTCGAAATCGAGGTCCATCCAGGTATAGCTGCCGCCTGACGCACTGCGGCCGAGCGCCACGAAGGGGATGCGGGCCTTTTCCAGAAGCTCGATGCGCCGATCGGTGCGCCGCGTCGCCGAGATGATCATCGCATCGACCAGCCGCCGCGCCACCATGCGCTTCAGATATTCATGCGGGTCCTCGTCATCGGGGCAGGGCAGCATGACCAGATCGAGCTTGTGGCGGGAAAAGACGCTCTGCAGCCCGTCGGTGACGCCGAGGAAGAAGTCGTCGCTGTTTTCGACCGTCTCGCGGCTGACCTCCAGCATCAGGCCGATGACGTTGGTCATCCCCTGGCGGAGACTGCGGCCCGACTGGTTGGCGACATAACCGAGCTCTTCGGCGGCGGCGAGCACGCGCCGGCGCGTGTCTTCATTGACATCCGGCTTCCCGTTCAGCGCTCGGGACACGGTCCCGATCGAAATGTCGAGATGCTCGGCGAGCTGACGAATTCCCTTCATCTCCGACGATTTTCCTCCCGACCGGATCGTATTTGCCCTTTCTTGCCACAGGATGCCGCCCGCGAAAAGTCGGGGGACGGGTTATGGCCTGAAGCTCTGGCGGATGACGAGTTCCGGAATGACGCGTTCGTAAGCCGGCGGCGCGTTCGGGTTTTCAAGCCGCCGCTCCATTAGCGCGACGGCGCGTTGCGCCATGGTCAAAGGATCCTGGCGGAAGGTGGTCAGCTGATAGCTCAGCCAGGAGGATTCCGGCACATCATCGAAACCGATGACGGCGACATCTTCCGCAATGCGCAGCCGTGCTTCCTGGCGCGCGACATCCATCAGTCCGAAGGCGATCAGGTCGTTGGCGCAGAAGACAGCGTCGGTCTTTATTTTTTCTGATAAGAGCGCGCGGCCGGCAACGACGCCGCTCTCATAATCGGAATCGTCGCCGCGTACGACGACAACGGATGCGCCGAGCGACTCGGCCGCGGAAAGGAAGGCGGTTTCGCGCTCGACGATCGCAGGCGTCCCCGAGTTGGAGCCGATGACCGCCAGCCGACGCCGGCCGCTTTCGTAAAAGGCTGTCGCCGCCCTGCGCGAGGCTTCGGAGTTGCCGGCGCGCACATGGTCGACGTCTGGCTCCGAACGGCCGATGACGACGAGCGGCTGGCCGTTCCGCTGCGCGAGCTCGAGGAAACTCGCCGGCGGCGAGCCGGACAGGATGATGATCGCCTCGGCGCGATGGCCTATCAGCATCTTCTGGGCGGCGAGCAGTTCGTCTTCCGTCTGGCCGGTGTTGATGAGGATCGGAATGCTTCCGCGCCGGATCAGGGCTTTGGCAAGGGCGGCGGCCAGATGTGCGCGGAAACCCACCTCCGGCCGCGTGGCGACGATGCCGACCAGGCGACTCTGATTGGCAAGCACGCCCCGCGCCAGGTCGTTGACGTGGTAGCCGAGTTCGTCTGCGGCCCGCAGCACTTTTTCGCGGGTTGCAGGCGCAACGCTCGCGCCTGGCGTAAAGCTGCGCGAGACGGCCGAACGCGAAACGCCCGCCAGCTGTGCCACCTGCTCGGCGCTGACGAAACGCATGCGTTCTTTTTTTGGCGTCTTGCCGCCGTTCGCCGGACCATCATTCATCAACTGTCAGGTATTGATTGTCTCTGACAGCCAGATGACAGACGGCCGCGGCAGCCCGAATTTTGCGGCGTGGCCAACGTCAATAGCATCCTTATGAGATCTAGCATCTGATCTTCATCGGGCAAATCCGCGACCGGCATCTCAATCGAACCGCGCCGAGGCGCTGGACATCGCCAAGGCTCAGTTGGAAGAGCTTCCGGCGAAGCTGCGGGGAGGCTTAAGGCGCTTGGACCGACGCTGAAAGACTTTGTGCAGCTGCAACGAGTTGCGCTGGTGAGCCAGGGGTCGACTGCATCAACTTTGAGGACCTCTGGAAACTTCGCTATCAGATGAAACCAATCCCAAAGTTGCACGTTTAGACGTGTTGCTGTTGGTTCGATGGATTAGCGGATGAGGTGGACGAGATCGTGCTACCTCGCGTGACACCACAATTGCCTCGATTGCGACGACAAGATCATAAGCGCAAAGGTCGCCGATGTCGAATATCGAGGAATTCCCCGTCCCCGCCCGCAAGATGAGCGAATACGACGCGCTTGTTGCTGCGGCGCCGAGCGTGCTGGACGCAATCCCTGGTGCCGTCTATCTATGCGATCACGACGGTTGGCTTGTCCGCTATAACAAAGAAGCCGCCAACCTCTGGGGAAGAACGCCTCCGCTCGAAGACAGGCGCGAACGCTTCTGCGGTTCACATGCTCTTTTCCTGCAGGACGGAACTCCCCTGGATCACGAAGTCTGCCCGATGGCGACGGCTGTTTTCACCGGCAGGGAAGTCCGCAACGCTGAGGTCGTCATCGAAAGGCCGGATGGCTCGCGTCTTGTTGCACTGGTGAACGTGCGTGCGCTGAAAGACGACGAGGGCCGTATTCAAGGTGCGATAAACTGCTTCCAGGACATCTCAGCGCACAAGGCCATGGAGCAGGAGGTGCATCGCAAAAACACAGATCTTGAGGATTTCTTCGAGAACAGCGCAATAGGTCTTCACATCGTTGGTGGGGATGGCATCATCCAGCGCGCCAACAAGGCAGAGCTTGCTCTTCTCGGTTACACCGCCGAAGAGTATGTCGGACGGCATATCGCCGAATTTCACGCGGATGCGCCGGTGATCGGGGATATCCTCCACAAATTGTCATGCGGCGAGAAGCTCGACCGTTATCCTGCTCGTTTGTGCGCCAAAGACGGTTCGATCAAACATGTGCTGATCACCTCCAACAGCCGGTTCGAGGATGGAGAGTTCCTCAATACGCGTTGTTTCACGACCGATGTGACCGATCTCCACGAAGCCGAGAGCGCCCGCAGGGACAGTGAGGAACGTCTTGCCGCGACCTACGAGGCTGCGACTATCGGAATTGCGGAAGCGGACTCCGCAGGGCGCCTGCTTCGCGTCAACGACGCTCTGTGCCAGATGCTGGGGCGTTCTCGGGACGAGCTTCTCAGCATGAGCTTCTTCGACTACACCTATGGTGACGACCGAGAGGAGGACGCCACACTCTATGCGCGTCAGATCGTCGGAGAACTCGATAATTATGTGCTGCGCAAACGCGCAACAAAACCGGATGGAAGCATCGTCTACCTCGATATCCATAGCTCGTCCGTGCGGGATAAGGTCGGCGGCTTCCGTTACGGCGTGCGCATAATCCAGGACGTCACTGCCGCAAAGCAGATGGAAGATCAGATACGCGCAAGCGAGCAACACATGCGCGATTTGCTCGAAGCACTACCGGCCGCAATCTATACGACGGATCAGGCGGGACGGATTACTTTCTATAACAAGGCGGCGATACAGATGTCAGGGCGAACGCCACAGGCCGGCGACATGTGGTGTGTCACCTGGCGTCTCTTCAATCCCGATGGCACGCCACTGCCGCACGACCAGTGTCCGATGGCCATAGCGTTGAGGGAAGATCGTCCGGTTCGCGGAGTGGAGGCCATTGCGGAGCGGCCGGACGGCAGCCGTGTTCCCTTCATACCCTATCCCACGCCGCTTCATGACGGCGATGGACATCTCGTCGGAGCGATAAACATGCTCGTCGACATCACCGAGCGCAAAAGGGCCGAAAGCAGGCAGAAGACTCTCATTGACGAGCTCAATCATCGCGTCAAAAATATGCTGGCGACCGTGCAATCATTGTCCGGACAGACCGCAAGATACGCCGACGATCTCGATGATTTCCTGCGGCGCTTCGAAGACCGACTGTTGGCTCTTTCCCGCGCCCACGATCTTCTGACCAAGCGGCACTGGGAGGACGCTCCCCTGGATTCGCTCGCCCGGGAGGTGCTGATGCCGCTCGCCGGCGAAGCAGCCGGGCGCATCAAGGTCCATGGGCCTCCTGCTGCTCTAAATTCGAGGACAGCACTCAGCCTGACAATGGCTCTCAATGAGCTCGCCACGAATGCAATCAAATACGGAGCACTATCCTCGGAGGCGGGCTGGCTATCCCTGACTTGGCGTCTGCGAGGTGAGGCCGGAGCTCAGCCACGGATTATCCTCGAATGGCATGAGCATGACGGGCCTCCGGTCCGGCCACCGACCCGGCGCGGTTTCGGCACCCGGCTGATGGAACGCTGCATCGAGCGCGACCTGGGAGGTGAGTTTGACCTCGCCTTTGAGCAGGCCGGCGTAGCCTGTCGCATCTCGATTCCAGTCGGACTGGTGGACGCATGAGAAACATTTCCGGCCTGAAGGTCCTCGTTGTCGAGGACGAGGGCCTGGTGGCCCTGATGATCGAGGACATGCTCGAGGATCTCGGTTTCGAGGTCGTCGCTTCCGTATCGCGGCTTGCGGACGCGCGAATCGTCGCGACCAAAGCGGAAGTCGATCTGGCGGTGCTGGACGTCAACCTCGCTGGCGAGCCCAGCTTTTCGATCGCGGAAATCCTCCGCAAACGTCAAATTCCATTCATATTCAGCACCGGATATGGCCTGAGTGGATTGCCTGCTGAATTTGCTCACCAGCCGTTGGTCGGCAAGCCCTTTTCGAAGAACGAGCTACAGCAGACGATCGCAGTCGCATTGAATTTCTGATGAAATGGGACAGGCAACTGAAGACTTGCGCTTCGATCCGAGGCGGCTCGTCTTTATCGATGAAACTCGGGGGTGTCGCCGATCTTATGACCGTGATCTTGCTTAGGCTGAACGGCACCGCGATGGTGCTTGGCATAAGCGAGGCGGCGGTTGCAGACTCGGCTGATCGCGAAAGCGGCGGCGTTGAATCGCATCAATGCCGCCGCAAAATTTCAGGCTATTCGCAGACGCGTACCGTCTCGACGTGATAACCGCCATCATAGCGGTTGCGGACATCGCGGTCCTCGTACCAACATCTCGGAGCCGGTTCGACATAGCGGGGGCCATCGATATAGCGAGGGCCGCTATTGGCTATCGCACCTCCGATCAGGCCGCCGACCACACCTGCGGCAACGCCGCCGGCAATAATTCGACCGGTGTCATCATGATGACGGTCACGCGCGGCAGCAGGCTGAATGGCCGATCCAACAAGGGCCGTCGCGATCAACAGGCTGCTAATAATTCTCTTCATGACATTCTCCTCAGTGGCACTTGCCCCGGATAAAAGGGAAATGCGGCAGCAAGGCGTTGGTTCGTTCAAACTTTGCGACAGGCATTAACGCAGGTCATCCGGCATCAGGTCGCCGATTCCGCAGCCGTCGTCTCATCCAGCACATCTTCGGGAATATCGTCGAATGAGGCGTAGTTGAGATTATAGAGCTTGGAATAGAGCTTGCCGTTCTTCATCAGCTGGCGGTGATCGCCGCTTTCGATGATCTCGCCGTTCTGCAGCACGATGATGCGGTCGGCTTCGCGGATCGTCGCCAGGCGATGGGCGATGACGAGACCGGTGCGGTTTTCGAGCAGCTTCACCAGAGCCTTCTGGATCAGCATTTCGGTATAGCTGTCGATATTGGCCGTCGCCTCGTCGAGAACGAGGATCTTCGCATCCGCCACCAAAGCGCGGGCAAAACTCAGAAGCTGGCGCTGCCCGAGCGAGAGATTGCCGCCGCGCTCACCGAGAACGCTGTCGTAACCATCGGGGAGGCGCATGACAAACTCATGCGCGCCGACGGCTTTGGCCGCCTCGATCACCTGCTCGCGGGTCGCATTGACCTTGTGGTAGCGGATGTTTTCAAAGACGGTGCCGGTAAAGAGGAAGGGCTCCTGCAGCACCATGGCTATCTGCGCTCCGAGCGAATCCTGCGTCAGTTTCCTGACGTCATGGCCGCCGACCAGTACCTGGCCCTGCTGCACGTCGTAGAAGCGATGGATAAGCGACATGCAGCTCGATTTGCCCGATCCCGTCGGCCCGACAAGCGCCACCGTCTCGCCCGGATTGACTTTGAAGCTCACATGTTTCAGCACCGGATGCTTCGGATTGTAGCCGAAGACGACATCCTTGAATTCCACCGAGCCGTCCATGTCGCGGGACAGGGTCTTGGCGTCAGACGCGTCTTTGATGTCAACTGGCACGTCGAGCACTTCGGTCAGCCGCTGGCCCGACGCCATGGCACGCTGCATCACCGAATATTGCAAAGTCAGCGACCGGATCGGGTCGAAGAAACGCTGGATGTAGAAGAGGAAGGCGACGAGCACGCCGACGTCGAGCGCCTGGTTGAGAACGCGGGCGCCGCCGACGACGATGACGAGCGCCATCGCCACGCCGGTCAGGCTGTCGACGATCGGCACCATCACCTGGGCATAACGCGCTGCCGTCAGATGCGTCTTGAGATTAGCATGCGCCTTGTCGTCGTAGAGCATGAAGTTGACGCCCTGTCGGTCCATGCTCTGTACGGCGCGCACGCCGTGGATCGCTTCGGCGAGCGCGCCGTTCGCAACCGAATTGGTCTCGTGCGCGGCCATGAACGACTTGCGGGCGAGCGGCAGCCAGAACAGCCGGACGATGAAGAGCACAGGCAGCACCGAGAGGGTGAGCAACCCCAGCTTGAAATCGAGATACAGCATCACGAAGATGATGCCGAAGAGCAGCACGATGTCGCCGACTGACAGCACCGAAGTTTCGAGGAATTCCTGCATCGAGTTGACGTCGCCCTGCAGACGCGACATCAGCCGCCCTACCTCGGTCTTGTCCATGAAGGAGAGCGAGACGCGCTGGAGATGCGAGAACATCGCCTTGCGGATGTCGAAGAGCACCTCTTCCGCGACATTGCCGACCAGCGTTTCCTGAGCGTAGCTGGCCGCATAGTTGATAAGGATGGCGATGGTAAAGGCGACGATCGCCCAGATCAGCGCCGAATGATTGCCCCCTGGCGACATGCCGTGGTCGATCGCGTAACGGATGATCAGCGGGATCAGCAATTGCATCATCGTGAAGGTCAGCACCGCGACAACGGCCCAGACAACCTGGGTGCGGTAGGGGCGAACGAAAGCCCAGATGCGCTTAATGATGCTGCCGTCGAAAGCCTTGCCGAACATTTCCTCCTCGACGCGGTGAGAACCGACCACCGCCCGCGGCGGGCGGCGTCCATCCTCGCGAACGTCGGGACGCTCGGTTTCCAATTCTTCGGCCATGCCTTTCCTCCCGCGGCCATATCAGGTGGTCGCATCTATCGCTCGTCGCTCTTCTCCCCAGGGGCAGACGTGGGGATATCGCTATGCGCTCAGCACCTCGTCGCCCGGCCGCACCTGCAGGTCGTAGAGCGCCTTGTAGCGTCCGCCGAGCGAAAGCAGCGCCTGATGCGTGCCGCGCTCGACGATCCTTCCGTCTTCGACGAACAGGATCAAATCGGCATGCATCAGCGAGCTCAGGCGATGGGCCACGATGATCGTCACGCGGTCGGCGGCATAGCGGCGCATGGCGCTGCGAATGCGCTGCTCGGTGGCCGCATCGATTGCCGCCGTCGAATCGTCGAACACCATCACCGCCGGCTTCAGCATCAGCGCCCTGGCGATCGAAAGGCGCTGCCGCTGACCGCCGGACAGCGAAACGCCGCGTTCGCCGACGACGGTGCCGTAGCCGGTGGGAAGGCCGAGCACGTAATTGTGCAGCTGAGCGCTTTCGCTGGCGCGTTCGATGCGGCTTTCCTTCGCCCAGGGATCGCCATAGGCGATGTTGTTCTCGATCGTCGTCGTGAAAAGGAATGAATCCTGCTGGACGACCGCAACCGCCCGGCGCAGCGACTGCAGCGTCGCCTTGCGGATGTCCTGGCCGTCGATGGTGATCCTGCCGCCCGTCACATCGTAAAAGCGCGGGATCAGATGGGCGATGGTCGACTTGCCGCTGCCGGGAGGGCCGACGATGCCGATGGTCTGGCCGCGCCTGGCTTCGAAGGAGACATCGTGGAGTATGGTGCGCTTTTCCGAGCCGGGATAAGCGAAACTGACATTCTCGAAGCGCAGCACGCCCTCCGTTACGTCGAGCTCCCTGGCATCCGGCGCGTCCTTGATCGCGATGTCGAGGTCGAGCAGATTGAAGAGCCGCGTGCCGCAGGTGGAAGCGCGGGCAAAGGCATTGACCATCAGGCCGAGCTGGCGCACCGGCATCTGCAGGATGGTCATGAAGGTCAGGAACGAGGCGAGCGTGCCGACGGTGATCTCGCCCGACATCACCTTGCCGCCGCCGACCCAGAGCACGAGCCCCATCGCCGCGAAAAAGGAGAAGGTCATGGCGCTGGTGTTGACGACACGGATGCCGACGCGTTGATGCGCGAGCGCCAGTGCGTTCTTCGAGGCCGCCTCGAATTTCGACAGTTCGTGCTCCTGCGCGGCAAAGGCGCGCACGACACGGATGCCGCCGAGATTCTCCTCCATGATGCGGGTCAGCACCGACAGCCGTTCCTGCAGGTCGAGCCAGGTGGCGCGCAGCCTGAGCTGCGTTGCCGAGGAACGCCAGCCGACGAAAGGCACGAAGGAGAGCGCCAGCAAGCCGAGCACGACATCGGTCGATAGCAGCATATAGGCGCCGATGCCGATCAGGATCGACAGCAGGATCATGCGGACCAGCGCCGTCGAAAAATACATGCGCACGCCTTCGAGATCGAGCAGGCCGACGGTGATCAGATCGCCGGAATGCACCGTGTCGTGAAAGCTGAAGGACAGGCGCTGGATCTTCTCGTAGCAGGCCAGACGCAATTCGTAGCCCATGTGGTGGCCGACGGATTCGCTGTAGTAGTTCTGCACCATGGTGAAGAGACCGCGCAGCACGCTGGCGCCCAGCAAGAGCAGCGCCGTGGCCAAAAGTGCGTCCTGCGCCGCCTGCCCCGCCGCGCCGCCGCCCATCGCCATCTGCGTGTGGTCGACTGCCTGGCCGAGAAGGCGAGGGATCATCAGCTGGAAGGTAGAGGCGATGAGAGTGGCGCCGATCGCAAAGCCGGCTTGCCAGGGGTGGCGGAAGGCCATTACGGTGATGCGCACCAGTGTATAGAGGCCTCGGCCCCAGCCTGCCGCAGTTGCAAGCGCCATCGAAGCCGAATGCTTCGTCGCGCGTGTTGACGCATCGCTGCTCACGGTATTTTTCCAATAGATGTGGTGCTCGGACGCTGGCCCGAAAAGACGGCAAATCCATGAAGGGATTGATAGCACCCTTATTTTTGCCGATTCCAACTGGGGGTTCAAGTAAAGAATTCACCAGTTGGTTATTTTTACGTGAGGCTCCTTCGCATCTCCAGCGGGAACAATCGGCGCTCGGCTGGGTTGCCGCAGCACTCCCATGTCAGGCAACCGCTAGGAGAGAGCCGGGTCGCTGAAAGCATCGCTCAGCGTACGCTGAAGGCCCGCGGCGCCACGAAGACGTATTGACCGGAGTACGCCGTCGCTCACAATGTTTGCGCTCTCCCTTCGAGGAAAGGGAGAGCGCTTGCTAGCAGTTCTTATAGTTTACGCTGACGATCGTCAGGCCGGCCGCTCGGCAGCGCTTGTGCGCCACTTGATGAGACGCTTCTCCGCGATGTCCAGAATGCTGTCGATAATCAAGACAAAGATCGCAAGGATCAGGATGCCGGCGAAGACGCCGACCGCATCGAAATTGCCTTCGGCCTGCGCGATCAGGTAGCCGAGCCCGGCAGAGGAGCCGAGATATTCGCCGATAATCGCCCCCACCACGGCGAAGCCGACCGAAGTGCGCAACGACGACAGAATCCAGCTCGCCGCTGCCGGGAAGTAGACATGGCGAAGCAGGTCCCTCCGATTGCCTCCCAAAATGCGGGCGTTCGACAGCACCACCGGGTTGACTTCACGCACCCCTTGCATCGCGTTGAAGAAGGTGACGAAGAACACCAGCGTCACGGCGAGCGCCACCTTGGACCACAGTCCAAGACCCAGCCATAGCACGAAGATCGGCGCGAGCACGACGCGAGGAATAGCGTTCAGTCCCTTGATGAAGGGGTCCAGAATACGAGCGGCCGAACGGCTGAGGCCGAGCCACACGCCCGCTGCCACCCCAAGTGCCGTTCCGAAGAGATAGCCCAGCACGGTTTCCGTCAGGGTGATGGCGACATGGCTATAGAAGCTGACGTCCGCTACCCAAGATACGACCTGCTCGAAAATGTCGACCGGAGCCGGGAAAAAGAAGACGTCAATGACGCCAGCCGCGACACCGAGCTGCCAGCCGCCGATAATTGCCACGAGCAGCACGATTTGAATGAGGCGTTCAGTCATGACGTTCATAGCTTTTCTCCACTTCGCCGCGCAGCGATGACCAGATGTTACGATAAAGATCCAAGAAGCGCGGATCGAGCTTGATTTCGGCGACATCTCGCGGGCGTTCGAGGCCGACGGGGAAGCTGTCGATCACGCGCGAGCGCGGTCCGGCGGCAAGCACGACGACTCGATCGCCGAGGGCGATCGCCTCCTCTAGGTCGTGCGTTATCATCACCACTGCGCGTCGTTCCTCCTGCCAGAGCCGCAGCAGCTCGTTCTGCATCAGGTGGCGGGTATGGATATCGAGCGCGGAGAAAGGCTCGTCCATCAGGATGACCTTGGGGCCGGTGATCAGTGCCTGTGCCATCTGCACACGCTTGCGCTGACCGCCGGAAAGTTGATGCGGATATCGATGCTCGAACCCTTTTAATCCGACCTTCGCCAGCCATCTCATCGACTGCTCGCGCCGGTCGGCAGCGCCGACACCCTTGAACATGGGGCCGAGTTCTACGTTCTCGATTGCGGTTTTCCAAGGAAGCAATGCATCCTGTTGAAATAGATAACCGATGTCATTCCGGACCCCTCGCACCGGCTGACCATCGATGGAAACAGTGCCACTCGCAGGCTTAAGGAGGCCGGCAATCGCATTAAGTATGGTGCTTTTGCCGCATCCAGTCGGTCCAACGATGGCCAAGAACTCACCATCGGAAACACTTAGATTGACGTCCTGTACAGCCACATAAGCACCGAAGGACATGGTGACCGCGTCGATGGAAACCATGGGCTTTGCAAGATTCTGGCTGTTCGTCGGCGGTGCGGTTTTCACTAGGGCCAATTCCATGACCTCCTCCTATCAGTTGGCAGCGGCGTTCGGGACCTTACCAACGAATTCGTTCGTGTAGGTTTTGGTGAGATCGATTTCAGCCGCTGCGACTTTTTCGTTGAAGCTCCTCAGAACGGCGAGCGGAATTTTGATATCTTCTTCGTTTATGCGTCCGTCGTTCGAGAAGATCGCCTTTGCGTTGTTGACTGCCTTGACGTAGGTGTCGCGGTCGCCGGAAATAAACTCCTTCGGGAGTTTGTCTACGATCTCTTCGGCGGAGTGACTATTCATCCATTCGAGCGCTTTGACGGTCGCATTGGTGACCTTCTGAATGGTCTCGGGGTTTTCATCGATGTAGTCCTGTGTGGCGTAGAGGACAGACGTTGGGTAAATCCCGCCATAGATCGCTCTGGCGCCGTCGTCGCTGCGCCCGTCAATCAGGATATTGCCGACGCCCTTGGCCTCGATGAAGGTCGCAGCCGGGTCGTAATTGACGAGTAGGTCGACTTTGCCCTGTTCGAGCGCTGCGACAGCGGCCGACCCGGAGCCGACGCCGATCAGCGACACGTCGTTTGCGGACAAGCCGTTGCGTTGCAGGTAGTAGCGGACGAAGAAGTCGGAAGACGAACCCGGCGAGGTGATCCCGACTTTTGCGCCTTTGATCGTTTCAGGCTTTGCCGGATCGAACTTACTTTCTTTACCCCCGGCCAGCACGAGCCCTGAATTGCGGGCGAGCTGCACGAAGGCGACGACGGCCTTGTTCTGCGATTGCATTTGGATCGTATGATCGTAAAAGCCGACGGCGATGTCGGTTGAGCCGGCAACAAGCGCCTGAAGCGTCTTAGAACCGCCCGACGCGAAATTTTCAACGGTCACCTCCAGCCCCTCCTTTTCATAAAGTCCGAGCCCTTGAGCGACAGGGAAGGGGAGATTGTTGAGGTTGTAGGATCCGACGCTGATGCGGACGGGATCCGCCAATGCGGATCCGGTAAACGCGACGGTTGCCGCGAGGGCGAGCATGAGCTTGCGCATGATGACATTCTCCTCCTGTTGATGGCGCCCTCCCGGCGGCCAGAGCTATTATGCCGCGCAACCCAGTTGCGTGACAGGTTTTGCTAACACATGTCCTTCGAACAGCCGGCGGGCGGTGCGAAGAATTCCGGCGACGACCCTGCCGTCGCGCTCATACAGTTTGACATCCAGGTGGCCGCTGGGGTGCTCGATGGAAAGAACAACCGGGGGGGCTCGCCTGCCGATCGAAAGCGAAGCGACCGTGTCCTGGCTGATACAGGCTGTGGCGATTCCAACGGCGCCCGTGGTCGCGAGGGATGGATGACATTGATGCGGCATGAAATACCGCACGCTGATGTCGCCTCCGGTCTTTGGTCGGGAGATGAGCACCGGCTTTGGCGTTACCTGATTGCGCACGTCTCCAAGGCCCATCCGAACGCCAGCTGCAATGCGCAGCTTTTCCAGCCGTTCCAGCAACTTCCTGTCAGCATTGAGTTCAGCCGCTGTTTCGAAGCCGGTTGCGCCGATCGACGCTGCCTCGATCAAGATCATTGGCATGGCGCAGTCAATGCAGGTGACAGCCACGCCATCGATCAGATCGACGGGCTTGCCGGTGGGAAAGAGCTGTCCAGTACGAGCCCCGGCGGCGTCCATGAAAGTCAGTGCGATCGGCGCAGCGCGACCGGGCACGCCATCGATCGCAGCTTCACCGAGGTAGGAGACGCTGCCGTTCGGGGTCGGAACTTCGGCCTCGATCAGCTTTCCGGTGTTGACGTTATGGATGCGAACGAGCGTCGTTTCTCCGCGAACCGGTACAAGTCCAGCTTCGATCGCGAAAGGGCCGACTGCAGCGAGCATGTTGCCGCAATTCGGGGACGTGTCGACGATCTGTTGGTCAACCCGCACCTGGGCAAAGAGATAATCGACGTCGGCGTCGGCAACGCTGGCAGGTCCGATGATGGCCACCTTGCTCGTGACTGGGTTGCCGCCACCGATTCCATCGATTTGCAAGGGATGACCTGAGCCCATGATTGAAAGCAGAATCTTGTCGCGCTGGTCAGCGTCCGCGGGAAGATCCCTGGCGAGGAAGAACGGGCCTTTCGAGGTGCCGCCTCTCATCAGAACGCAGGGAATAGCCATCAAATCGTTCATCGGTGTGCTTTCGCCGGAATTATGCCTTCGCCGTATTAATTGGCGTCCTTTGATCCAATTATTGAAAGAATTTTTTATTTGTAAAATGCTAAAAATTGGAGGATTGATGCAATATGAGCATTAATTGTGAGATCTTCGACCTACGAGCCTTCCTGAGCGTCGTAGAACTGGAGAGCTTCAATCGGGCGGCCGATGCCCTGCATATGTCGCAGCCCGCTTTGAGCCGCCGCATTCAAAAATTGGAGCAGGCCATTGGGGCACCGCTCCTGGAACGCACAACCAGGCATGTGTCCGCGACGGCTCTCGGCACGGAACTGGTGCCCCTCGTCCGACGCATGCTGGAAGAATTCGATGGCTCCCTCTTCGCTGTACGTGACGTTGGACCAAATCGAGGGGGGTTGGTGACCATCGCATGTCTTCCAACCGCAGCATTCTACTTCCTGCCGACGGTCATTCGCCAGTTCAATGAAGAATATCCGAACATCCGTTTTCGTATCCTCGATCTGCCGGCCACCGACGGTCTTCAAGCCGTGGCAAGTGGAGAAGTAGAATTCGGAATAAATATCATGGGCACCTCCGACCCGGACCTTACGTTCGAGCGGCTCGCGGAAGACCCGTTCGTACTTGCAGCGCGCAAGGATCATCCTCTTGCAGCAAAACAATGGGTCGAGTGGGCGGAGTTGGAGCCTTATCACGTGATCACCGTCCATCGGTCGAGCGGCAACAGAACGCTGCTCGACGCGGCACTGGCAAAATCGAACATAAAGCTACGCTGGTTCTATGAGGTAACTCATCTGTCCACCTCCCTTGGGCTGGTGGAGGCGGGCCTTGGGATTTCGGTGCTGCCACGAATGGCAACCCCGCGAGAAGATCATCCGTTCCTGATCACTCGCCCCATTCGCAATCCCGAGATATCTCGTACGATCGGTGTGGTTCGCCGCCGCGGCGGCACCTTGTCGCCGGCGGCGGAGCGGTTTCTCAAGATGTTGATAGGCGTATGGGGAGCTTGATTGAACGGCGCCATCCGGATGGTCCGAGCATTCCGAGCAGACTTGTCAAGTTGGACACGCGCTAAGAGGAAGTGCGGAGCAGTTGATGAAGGCAACGATCGGGTGACGGCGACTGACCAGCGTTGCCACTTTGAGCGCAGGTGGAAAAATATTCTGCACCCTCAGAGACTTAAGACTCGTTTCAAACAAACCTCTTGCCACTTGCGGTTTTTGGCGCTTTCATACACGACCAGATTGATAGACTATCGCGAGGGATTAGGCCCTCGTTCTCTTGCGGGCTCCCCCGGTTGAGCCCCGAGCTGCGGCGGGAATGGCCGCGTGACCCTCATCAACGCGTGAGCCGCTGTTTATGCGTTGAAACCTCGATCGACCCCAGGCTGCGAAAGAAGCGCAAAGGAGTTGCGATGACGGTTCAGGGACTTTTTTCCGGAAGGGCCAAGGCGGCGGCGCAGATCTCGGCCGTACCGCGTATAGCGATCGTCGGGCGCGGCTTCTCCGGAATGATGGCGGCCATTGCACTGATGAAGACCGTGCGCGCCCCCTTCCATCTGCAGTTATTCGATCCGTATTCCTCGGTCAGTGGCGGGCAGGCGCTGGCCTCGGCCCGCGCGTCGACGATCCTTAACACCCGCGTGCGTGATCTCTCGGTTTCGGTCGGGGACAGCGACGATTTCAACGACTGGCTGTGTAGCAATGCCGCTTTCCGCGCCGCCGTGCCGGCCGCCATTCCCGGTTTCCGGCAGATCTTCGTGCCGAAGGAAATCTTCAGCGACTACGTCTACCAGCGCTTTTCGGAAGCCCTCGCTGCGCGCCGGGACATTACCGTTCAGGTCTGCAACGATCCTGTGGTGGCGATCCGCCGCAGCCATGGTGACCGGTTCCTGCTCGAAAGCGCCAATCCGCCCAACCCGCTGTTCGACACGGTGATTCTTGCGACCGGCTACGGCCTGAGCGATCCGAAGGCCGAAGACCCTGCCGCTTCGCCGGTCCGGGCCCAGCGTCTCGTAGCGCGGCCGCATGCCGTGCTGCTCGGCAGCGGCATTCGCGTCGTCGATCAGTTGCTGCAGCTGCGCGATTCCGGTTATGCCGGGCAAGTGACGATCATTTCCCGGCGCGGCTTCCTGCCCCAGAGCCATACGCCGAATTCCGCCGATCCGGTGTTTCCGGCCGAAGCCCTGCCTGAGAGCCTGCCTGACATCGTGCGCTTCATCCGCCAGGCTTGTCGCGAGGCGGAAGAGCAGGGGCGAAGCTGGCAATCGGTAATGAATGGTCTGAGGAAACATGCGCGCTCCCTCTGGAGATCGCTGCCGGCCCGCGACAAACACCAGTTCAACCGCCATCTGAGGGCGATCTACGACAGCCACCGAAATCGTCTGCCGGAGGCGATGCACCTGCGCCTGAAACGCGAGCTGGCCGAAGGCCGCACTGTGCTCCGCCGCGGCCGGGTCGGCCGGCGGGGCTTGAGTGGTCTCTTCTTCACGCCGGCCGGTTCCCCAATCGAAGAGATCATCCATGCCGAGCGGATCATCGATTGCCGCTGTCAGGCGCCGGATCTTTCGGCGCCACTGATGCAGAGCCTGTTTTCCGCGGGCCTCGCCATGCCGGACGAACTTTCGCTCGGAGTGGCGGTCAATGCCCGCGGAGAGCCCTTCCTGGAGGACGGTTCGACGGTCGCAGGCCTCTTTGCCGTCGGCCCGCTTGGTCTCGGCAGCTTGCCAGACATCGATCTGGTGCCGGAGATCGTCTCGCAGGCCTATGCTGCTGCCGAGCATATTTGCGAGCTGTTCCATCCGCAGGTCAGGGCAGTGTGAAAAAGTGTGATATTTTCGGAACCATCTGCCCGGTGCCGCGTTAAGGGCGCTGGTGACCGAGAGGGGCAGATGGAAGTGCTGGATCGACATGATACGTCTCTCAATGAAGAGGGGCGCTTTCGTCTTCTGGTCGATGCCATCACCGACTATGCCATCTACATGCTGAGCCCGGAAGGCATCGTCACCAGCTGGAATACCGGCGCTCAACGTTTCAAGGGCTACAAACCTTCGGAAATTCTTGGCGAGCATTTTTCTCGTTTCTACGTAGAAGAGGATCGCGCCGCGGGCTTGCCCGGGCGCGCGCTCGCCACGGCGGTGGAGCAGGGTCGGTTCGAAGGTGAGGGCTGGCGCCAGCGCAAGGACGGCAGCCGCTTCTGGGCGCATGTTGTCATTGATCCGATCCGCCACCCCTCCGGCGAACTGGTCGGCTTTGCCAAGATCACCCGCGATCTGACCGAACGCAGGGCAGCCGAACAGGCGATCCGCCAGAGCGAGGAGCAATTTCGCCGTCTCGTCCAGGGCGTTTCGGACTATGCGATCTACATGCTCGATCCCGACGGCAATGTCAGCAGTTGGAATTTCGGTGCCGAGCGCATCAAGGGTTATCGGCCGGAGGAGATCATCGGCCGGCATTTCTCGACATTCTACACGCCCGAGGATCGCGCGGCCGGCCTGCCGGAAAAGGCGCTCCGCGTCGCGCGGGCCGAAGGCCGGTTCGAAAGGGAAGGCTGGCGTGTCCGTAAGGATGGCAGCCGTTTCTGGGCCAGCGTCGTCGTCGACGTCATCCGCGACGAAGAAGGCGAAGTGCTGGGTTTCGCCAAGATTACCCGCGACATCACCGAAAAGATGGAAACCCAGCGGGCGTTGGAGCAGGCGCGCGAAGAGCTTTTCCAGTCGCAGAAGATGGAGGCGATCGGTCAGTTGACCGGCGGTATCGCGCATGATTTCAACAATCTGCTGATGGCGGTGATCGGCAGTCTCGAAATCCTGAAGAAGCGCATGCCACAAGACCTCTCGCTGACGTCGCTGGTCGACAATGCGATGCAAGGCGCCCAGCGGGGTGCTGCCTTGACGCAGCGCATGCTTGCCTTCTCCCGCCGGCAGGAGTTGCACATGGAGCCGATCGACGTCTCGGGTCTGGTGCGTGGCATGCTGGACATTCTCAGCCGGTCGCTCGGTCCCCTCACCACGATCGAGACCTCCTTCCCGGTGAGGCTGCCTACCATCCTCACCGATCCCAACCAGCTGGAGATGGCGATCCTCAATCTTGTCGTCAACGCTCGCGATGCCATGCCCACCGGCGGCCGCATCGTGCTCCGTGCATCCGAGGAAACGATCAGCGTGGGCCAGGGCCCGCTGTCGGCCGGCCGCTATATTCGTATCGCGGTGATCGATGAGGGCGAAGGCATGGATGCGAAGACGCTGGAGCAGGCGGTGACGCCGTTCTTCACCACCAAGGGTGTCGGCAAGGGCACCGGTCTCGGCCTTTCCATGGTGCAGGGTCTCGCAAGCCAGTCCGGCGGCCGGCTCATCCTGAAGAGCACTCTCGGTGAAGGCACGACGGCCGAACTATGGTTTCCTGTCGTCATTGCCGAACAGGCCGCCGCGGCGTCGGTCGACGTGCCGCAACGCCCGGTGAACGCGCCGCAGGGGCTGCGGATCGTAGCCGTCGATGACGACGGCCTGGTCCTGATGAATACGACGCTGATGCTGGAGGATCTCGGCCACACCGTTTTCGAGGCGATGGCCGGTCCCGAGGCGCTCGACATTCTGCGCAAGGAGCCGGTCGATCTGGTCATCTGCGATCACGCCATGCCGCGGATGACGGGGGCGCAACTCGCCGAGGCGATCCGCAGCGAGTGGCCTGAAATGCCGATCATTCTCGCCACCGGTTACGCCGATCTGCCGGACGGTACCGGCGCCACCAATCTGCCCCGCCTGGGCAAACCCTTCTCGCAGGCGCAGCTTGCCGAAGCGATCAGCCGGATTGCGGTTTAGTGTAAGCCGGACCGGCGCTCAGGCGCGAAGCTTCTCGTCGCCTTTATCCTCGATGACCGTGCGGCCGGCTCCCTCTCCGACTTCTGAGGTCGTCGAGATTTCTTGTGCCAGAATTGCGCTGCTCAGAAGGCGCTTTTCGGCCTCTTGCAGATCGAGGATCGCCTGTTCGATCTTCTCAGCCGGAATTTCGCCCGAGCGCCACCGATGATGCCGCCACCACCCGACGAGCAGGCGTCGGCTCGGGACTTCTACCGTTTCATGTATGAACCATGCTCCTGCTGCCGCAACGCCAAGCGCCGCCACAATGATCGCCGGTTCCGGTATCAGTCCATCGAAAGCGCGGCGCGCAAGGAACATGATCGGAACGTGGAATAGATAGAGCGAAAAGCTGACCGCCCCTAAAAACCGCATGGGCGCAGCCGCCAAAACATGTGCTGCGATGGGCGGTTGCCGAGCGACGAGTGCCACGATTACGGCTGCGGCGACCGCGCTTTGCAGCCCCCAGAACTCAGGAGAAAAATGCGGCAAGACGTGTCTGTAAGTGAAGAACACCGCCAGAAGGAACAGCGCGAAAGCTCCCGTGAGGGCGGATGGCGTCCATTTATCCCAGTAGGAATGCATCGCCCCGGCAAGTGCGCCGAAAAGAAAGTAAGGGAGCTTGGAAAGAAGCAGTATTCCTGGCCCCGGCAGTTCAAGCAGGCCATCCACCACGACCAGCACCGCCAAGCCCACGATCACGCCGTCATAACGGTGCGGGCGCGCCAAGCAGAGCCATAGGATGGGGAAGAGGAGATAGAACTGAATTTCTGGTGGAATTGACCAGAAAACGCCACTCGAGCCCAGAAGAAAGACATGGCGCACAAAGTCGATGCTGCCGGTGATCGGCTGAATGAAGCCTAGATCCTGGACGCCGGAAAGCATCGCCACGAGCAGGACAGCGGCCAGATAGACCGGATAGATGCGGGCAAAGCGGCTAACAAGAAAATCCAGGACGGCTTCTCTGGTCACCGGCCGTGAGCCGTAGAGGTGGGCCATCAGAAAGCCGCTGAGGGCAAAGAACAAGCCGACGGCTTCGCTGCCCATAGTGATGAAATGCAAGGCTGTATTTGGAAAGACAAGCCCGATATGGGCTTGCACGACCAGAAGCGCGGCGATACCGCGCAGACCATCGAGACTGGGGATGTAATCCGGCCGGCTCATGTGCAGCTTTTATATGTTCTGTCCGGGCAAGCAGTATCGGAGATCACTTTACAAGAACTTAATCCGGGCCGCGCAACTGCTTGGCGGAGCGCTCCCGGTCACTGCAAGGCGAGGCTGGGTGCCTTGGTTACTCCTGGCGGCCTCTGCCGATCTCGCCGCGAACGACAAATACCAGCAATGCCAGCACCATCACCGCCAGCCCGTACCAGGTGATCGCATAGACGAGATGATTGTTGGGGAAATGGATGACCGTCAGGCCGCCGACAGGCAGACCGCCGGGATTGGCAGCGGCGTCGGCATCGATGAAATAGGGCGCGACCGCGCCGAGGCCGCGCTTTTGCGCGATCGCTGCGACATCGCGCGAATACCAGCGGTCCGAGGCTAGGTCGTTTGATTGGAGCAGCGATCCCTTCGGTTCCGTCATCCGCAGCAGCCCGGTGATCTCGATCGGGCCTGACACCTGACCATCACGGCGGGAAGCGGGATCGCGCCTGTCCGTCGGCACGAAGCCACGATTGACGAGGATATCAGTGCCGTCGGCGAGCGTCAGCGGCGTCATCACCCAATAACCCGGACCGAGCACGGTCGAGGCATAGACCAGCGTTTCCTTGTCGTTTGCCAGCATTCCCTCGACGGTCACCCGGCGATATTCGTCGTCGCGGGTGTTGACCTTGTCCCAGTCGGCGCGCGCCGGGGCCGGCACGGCGGCTGCGTGCACTCGCTGGTCGACGCGGGCGATGAGATCGCGCTTCCAGCCCAGCCGCTGAACCTGCCAGGTGCCGAGACCAAAGAGGATGGCGGCAAGCAGCGTCAGGCAGATGGCGAAGAGGGCGCGTTTTGCCCGAAAATGCCGTCTTTCCGATTTTTCCGTCGAGGCTTCGCTCATGGGCTTAGGGCGCGCTCGGCCGCCCCTTCGTTACGGCATGTTCTTCATCATCTCTGGGCTCATCGGCATCATGTTGGTGTTGAGATGATGCATGACCCAGAGGGAGCCGGAGAGTGCGATGGCGACGATGACGATGGTGAAGATCAGCGCCATCATCGTCCAGCCGCCTTCGCTTCGGGGATTCATGTGCAGGAAGAAGACCATATGGACGACGATCTGGATCGCGCCGAGGCCCATCACCAGCACCGCTGTCAGCGTCGGGCTTTCGAACACGCCTGCCATAACGAGCCAGAAAGGAATGGCGGTCAGGATGACGGAGAGCACGAAGCCCGCCATATAGCTGCGGAACGTGCCGTGGCCGGCCTGGTGGCCGTGGCTGTGACCGTGATGGGCCTCGTGGGCATCTTCATGGGCGGGTGCTTGCGAACTCATCCGAGAACTCCGAGCAGATAGACGAAGGAAAAGACGCCGATCCAGACGACGTCGAGGAAGTGCCAGAACATCGAAAGGCACATCAGGCGGCGGCGGTTGGCCTCGATCAGCCCGTGCATCGACACCTGCACCATCAGCGTAATCAGCCAGATGATGCCGAAGGTGACGTGCAGGCCGTGGGTGCCGACGAGCGTGAAGAAGGAGGAGAGGAAGGCGCTGCGCGTCGGCCCGGCACCCTCGTGGATCAGGTGGATGAACTCGTAAAGTTCCAACCCGATGAAGGCCGCGCCGAAAACGCCGGTGACGGCGAGCCAGAACAGCGTTTCCGCCTTGGCGTTCCGCTCCATCTGCAGCATGGCGAAGCCATAGGTGATCGACGAGAAGAGCAGCATCGAAGTGTTGAGGGCGACGATCGGCAGATCGAAGAGATCGGCCGGCGACGGGCCGGCGGCATAGTTGCGGCCGACGACGCCGTGCGTGGCAAACAGCACGGCGAAGATCAGGCAGTCGCTCATCAGGTAGAGCCAGAAGCCGAGATTGGTGCTGTTCTCCGGATGATGGTCTTCCGTCAGATAGAATTCAGGCTTTTCGGCCGTGTCGATGGTTTTATCGCTCATGGTCATTACACCTGCTCGGCAAGCAGCACCGTGCGCTTGCCTTCCGTTTCGGTCACCTTATCGGCGGGAATGTAGAAGTCCCGCTTGTAGTTGAACGTATGGCCGATCGCCACCACGAGCAGCGCGACGGCGGAGACGACGACCAGCCACCACATGTACCAGATCAGACCGAAGGCGAGGGCGACGCTGATCGCCGACAGAATGGCGCCGGTGCCGGTATTTTTCGGCATGTGGATCGGCTTGAAGCCGCCGAGCGGGCGTTCGTAGCCGCGCCTTTTCATGTCGTACCAGCTGTCATGATCGTGGACGACGGGTGTGAAGGCGAAGTTGTAGTCCGGCGGCGGCGAGGAGGTCGACCATTCCAGCGTCCGCCCGTCCCAGGGATCGCCACTGTCATCGCGCAATTCCTCGCGCTTCATGAAACTGACGACGATCTGGATCAGGAAGGTGGCGATGCCGAGCGCGATGAGGCCGACGCCGAAGGCGGCGATGACGAACCAGATCTGCAGCGACGGGTCCTCGAACTGGCTCATGCGGCGGGTGACGCCCATCAGGCCGAGCACGTAGAGCGGCATGAAGGCGAACCAGAAGCCGATCTGCCAAAACCAGAAGCTGGTCTTGCCCCAGAAGGGATCGAGCTTGAAGCCGAAGGCCTTCGGGAACCAGTAGTTCACGCCGGCGAACATGCCGAAGAGAACGCCGCCGATGATGACATTGTGGAAATGGGCGATGAGGAACAGCGAATTGTGCAGCACAAAGTCGGCCGGCGGCACTGCGAGCATGACGCCGGTCATGCCGCCGATGACGAATGTCACCATGAAGCCGACCGTCCACAGCATCGGCACCTCGTAACGGATACGGCCGCGATACATGGTGAAGAGCCAGTTGAAGATCTTCGCTCCCGTGGGGATGGAGATGATCATCGTGGTGATGCCGAAGAAGGAGTTTACGCTGGCGCCCGATCCCATCGTGAAGAAGTGGTGCAACCAGACAATGTAGGACAGGATCATGATGACGCAGGTCGCATAGACCATCGAGGCGTAGCCGAAAAGGCGTTTTCCCGAGAAGGTGGCGACGACTTCCGAGAAGATGCCGAAGGCCGGCAGCACAAGGATATAGACCTCCGGATGGCCCCAGATCCAGATGAGGTTGATGTACATCATCGGATTGCCGCCGAGGTCGTTGGTAAAGAAATTCGTCCCGGCATAGCGGTCGAGCGACAGAAGGGCGAGCGTTGCCGTCAGGATCGGGAAGGAGGCGACGATCAGCACGTTGGTGCAGAGCGCCGTCCAGGTGAAGACCGGCATCTTCATGAAGGTCATGCCGGGGGCGCGCATCTTGACGATGGTGGCGATCAGGTTGATGCCGGATAGCGTCGTTCCCACACCTGCCACCTGCAGGCCCCAGATATAATAGTCGACGCCCACGCCCGGACTGTAGGCGGCGCCCGATAGCGGCGGATAGGCGAGCCAGCCGGTCTGGGCGAATTCGCCGATGAACAGCGACAGCATGATGATGACCGCGCCGGCGGTCGTCATCCAGAAGGAAAAGTTGTTGAGGAAGGGGAAGGAGACGTCGCGCGCCCCGATCTGCAGCGGCACCACGAAGTTCATCAGACCGGTGACGAAGGGCATCGCCACGAAGAAGATCATGATCACGCCGTGGGCGGTGAAGATCTGGTCGTAATGGTGCGGCGGCAGGTAGCCCTCCGAACCGTTGAAGGCGATTGCCTGCTGGACGCGCATCAGGATCGCGTCGGAAAAGCCGCGCAACAGCATGATGACGGCCAGAATCACATACATGATGCCGATCTTCTTGTGATCGACACTGCAGATCCAGTCGCGCCAGAGCGGACCCCAGAACTTGAAATAGGTGATGGCGCCGAGAACGGCGAGACCGCCAATGACGACGCCTATGAAGGTCACGACCAGGATCGGATCGTGATAGGGAATGGCGTCTAGTGTCAACCGGCCGAAGATGAACTTCAGGAGGTCAGGATTGGAAAACATGGAACAACCCGTTCATTATGTCTTGCGACGCAAAGCGCCAGGTTAATTGTTGTTGTTGAGCTGCGCCGGCGCCGGATCGGTGCCGTTGGCCGAGCCGGGCATGGAATGGCCCTCATGCTGCATGTCGTGCTGCATGCTGCCGTCACCTGAGTTACGCGGCGGCTCGGCCTTTGCCGGAACGCCCGTTGCCGGCACGGTTGCGCCCGGCTGGACGACGCCTTCGCCGGCGTGGCGGTTGTCATATTGCAGCTTCTCGCGATTCTCCGCGCTTTCCTTGCCGGCGCCGCCCATCATGTCGATGTGCATCATCTCGTTCATGCACATTTTGCCCGGCGTGGCGCACAAATTGAGGATGGCCTTGTAGAGGTCGGCGTCGGCGCTGGCATAGTAGCGCACCGGCTCCTTCTCGCTCGGCTTTTCGAGCTTCAGATAGGCGTCACGGTTGAGCATCGTGCCCTGCTGCTTCACCTGTCCCACCCAGCCGTCGAAGCCCTCTTTGGTAAGGCCATGGAACTTGAAGCGCATATGCGAGAAGCCGGCGCCGCTGTAATTGGCGGAGAAGCCCTCATATTCGCCTTCCCGGTTGATGACGGCGTGCAGCTTCGTCTCCATGCCGGGCATGGCGTAGATCTGGCCGGCAAGGGCGGGGATGTAGAAGGAGTTCATCACCGAGGATGCGGTGATCTTGAAATTGATCGGCGTGTCGACGGGGGCTGCCATCTCATTGACCGTGGCAATGCCGAGCTCGGGATAGAAGAACAGCCATTTCCAGTCGAGCGCTACAACTTCGACGGTCAGCGGCTTGGCATCGGCCGGGATGGCGCGCTCCGCATCGAGCCGGTCGAGCGGGCGGTAGGGATCGAGCTTATGCGTGGAAATCCAGGTGACGGCGCCGAGCGCAATGATGATCGCCAGCGGCGCCGCCCAGATGACGATTTCGAGGCGGGTCGAATGATGCCATTCCGGCGCGTAGGTGGCGGCCGTGTTGGAGCGGCGGTAGCGCCAGGCGAAGAGCAGCGTCAGGAAGATCACCGGGACGATGATCAAAAGCATCAGCACCGTCGAGATGACGATGAGATCGCGCTGTTGCAGGGCGATGTCGCCGGATGGCGCCATGACCACCATGTTGCATCCTGCCAGGAAAAGCAGCGGCAAGACGGATAGAAGGCGGGAAAACTTCACGAGTTTTTGCACGTCTCTAAGCTCTTGTTGTTTCGTTTTATCCGCGACTAAAGCACTGAACCCGATAGCGACATGAGGCGGAAAGTCGCAGTGCAGCAAAGATGCCGCAGTGCGGCAGAAATCATGTTGCGCTACCGCTTTGAAATCCGGATGAAATCAAGAAGGATTTTTTGCACGCGCATGTCCCCTCAATATATCCGCGAGAGCCGTCCCGGCCAGCTTTTGCACGGGAAAATCACGGCAGGGATCACGCAATTTGCCCATTCGGGCTCTATTTACGCCGCGATGATGAACTATTTGCATCTTATAGACTTGATAAGCTTGCAGGTTTGATCAAGATCAGGTTGAGGCGCCGTGCCGGAAGCGCCTTAACGAGGGAGGCGTTTCATGGCCACAGCATCGCATTACGGACCGTCGTCATCGTCGCTGGAACGCGACGCGCGGCGCATTCACGACGACAAACCGGTTTCCCCGGGCAGCATCGCCATCGGCGTGGTGATCGGTCGCATGTCGGAATTCTTCGATTTCTTCGTCTATGGCCTCGCCTCGGTGCTGGTCTTTCCGCAGCTCGTCTTTCCCTTTGCGCCGGACAGGCTGACGGCGACCCTCTATTCCTTCGCCATCTTCTCGCTCGCCTTTCTCGCCCGCCCCGTCGGTTCCGTCGTCTTCATGACGATCGACCGGATGTACGGGCGCGGCACGAAGCTGACGATCGCGCTCTTCCTGCTCGGCGGCTCCACGGCTTCGATTGCTTTCCTGCCGGGTTACGCGGAGATCGGCGCCTGGTCGATCGCCCTGCTGGCGCTCTTCCGTCTCGGCCAGGGTTTCGCGCTCGGCGGCGCCTGGGACGGCCTGGCATCGCTGCTGGCGCTCAACGCGCCGCCCAATCACCGCGGCTGGTATGCGATGATCCCGCAGCTCGGCGCGCCGATCGGCTTTGCGCTGGCAAGCACGCTCTTCGGTTATTTCGTCGCCAATCTTTCCAGCGAGGATTTCCTCTCCTGGGGCTGGCGCTACCCCTTCTTCGTCGCCTTCGCGATCAACGTCGTGGCGCTGTTTGCGCGTCTGCGCCTGGTCATGACCAAGGAGTTCGGCACACTCCTGGAGCAGCATGAGCTCGAGGCAGCACCGATCCTCGAGGTGCTGCGCGTTCACGGCCGCGACATCCTGATCGGCGCCTTCGTACCGCTCGCCAGTTTCGCCATGTTCCACCTGGTCACGATCTTCCCGCTCGGCTGGATGAGCCTTTACGGCAACCAGCCGATCGGCACCTTCATGGTGGTGCAGGTGATCGGCGCCATGGTCGGCGTCCTCGCCATCATCGCCTCCGGCCTGATCGCCGACCGCATTGGGCGCCGTGCCCAGCTTGCCATCTGCGCCGTCATCATCGCCGTCTTCAGCTTCATCGGGCCGATCCTGATCGCATCGGGCAATAACGGCCACGACGCATTCGTCATCATCGGCTTCGGCGTGCTCGGCCTGTCTTTCGGCCAGGCGACAGGCTCGATCTCGTCGCGCTTCGGCCGCGGCTACCGCTATACCGGTGCCGCCTTCACCTCAGACCTTGCCTGGCTGGTCGGCGCCGGCTTCGCGCCGCTGGTGGCGCTCAGCCTCTCCAGCCGCTTCGGCCTGACCTTCGTCGGCTACTACCTGCTGTCCGGCGCCGTCTGCACCCTGGCAGCGCTCGCCTTCAGCAAGGCACTGGAACAGCGGGAATAGTTGAACACTCGGGCCTGCGCCAAGGACGCAGCCCCTTTGGCTGCCGCCACCTTCTCCCCGCGCGCGGGGAGAAGGGACATGCCGCACCGTCTCCGTCCCTCAATCTTTCGCGAGGGCCGGCAGGCACGGGTGTCCAAGCGCATGGATACCCTGGTTTCTAACCTCAGGATGTCGGCATCTCACAGCTCGATGTCGATGCGGCTGAACGTTCCTGAGAGGGCATCGCGTCCGGATCGGGCCGCAGCTCTGCGCCGCATCCACGGGGCGGCGGAATATGACAAGTAGTTCCGCGAACAGGTCAGGGAAGCGACTCGGGAAGCCGACGATCCCGACGCCGTCTGGATTCCGCATGAACTCGTCGAGGAGAGATGACGCAGCGGCTTAAGGCTGAAGGTAACCGAGGCTCATCTTGCGTAAAAGAAAAGATGAGTGGAGATACTCCGTCTCCTGCACGTCGCCCAGCAATGGCCGCCGAAATCTTACTGCGCCATCTGCGGCTGCTTGGCCGCCCGCGCCGCGGTCAGCTCCGCCGTCGTGTGGTTCAGGCGGTCGGCGAGCACGCGCATGATTTCCACGGCCATTTCCGGGAAGTCGCTGAGCAGCTTCAGGAAGTGCTCCTTGCTGATGCGCAGCACCTCGAGCGGCGAGGTGGCGCGCACCGTTGCCGTGCGCGAGACATCGCAGAGAATGGCGATTTCGCCGACAATGGAATTCAGCTCGACGTCGGCGACCTTGATCTCGCCTGCCGGCGAGGAGACGATGATATCGGCGCTGCCGGAAAGAATGACATAGGCGGCGTCGCCGACATCGCCCTGGTGGAAGAGATCCTGACCCGCCTTGTAGGTCATGCGGTCGGAGGTGAAGGCCAAAAGCTTGAGTTTCGCTGGCGCAATCCTCGAAAAGATCGGCACCCGGCGCAGCATTTCGACTTCGTCTCTCAACAGCATGAGCGTTTCAATCCCCTGACGCAGGGTTCTTGGAACCAGGCGCCTTCAATTCCGGGCGTTCCCCCGGGAACGCCTACCATCGCCGCCCCCATAGAATATTACGATAACAGTTCCTTGAACATACCGTTTTTCTCGGAAAGTTCCGGATAGTTTCCGGCTTCCGCCAGCCCACCGCGGTCGAAGAGCAGGATTCGGTCGAACATCTCGGCGAGCCGCGCATTCGAAAGCACCCAGATGATCGCCGGGCGCTGGCCTTCCTTGTGCAGGTCTTCGATGATGTTGCGGGTGATTTGATCCTGAACGCGCTGATCGAGTGCCGACAGCGGCCGGTTGAAGACGAAATAATCCGAGCGCTTCAGAAGCGCGCGGGCAAGGTTCAGCTTCTGTCGCTGCACCATGGTCAGCCGCTTGCCGCCGGAGCCGACGTCGAATTCGAGACCGATGGACAGGACATCGTCATATAGGTCGAGCGCGTCGAAGAGCTCGCCCATGATGGCGCGGATGCGGTCGGAGGCATCGGCCTGCTGATAGGCTATGCGGCCGAAGAGCACATTGTCCATCAGGCTGGCCGACGGCGTGAAGCGCTCGGCGTCGTAGCGCTCGATCAGCTCGGCGAGATCGGCAGGGATATGCGCGTGGAACTGCTTGCGCGCGCTAACGATCTTGTCCATCAGCTCATTGGTCAGCAGGCCGAAGCGGTGGCGCGGCTCGATATAGGCGAAGCTCAGCCGGATGATGGCGGAGCGCTCCTCGGGTGTGGCGTCCTCGAAGCGGCGGCTCTGGAGCTTCTGCAAGAGAGCCTGATAGGTCGGAATGTCGTCCGCCGTCATGAAGGTCAGCTGCTGGAAGAAAGGGTGGTCCGGTGGCAGGTCGTGGAAGAGTTCGACGGCGTTCTCGGCGATCTCAAGGCCCATGGCGTAGAGATCGGTGCTGAGGCCCGTCTCGCGGAAGAGCTGCTGGAAATAGGGATGGGCGGCAAGCCGGCGGTTGGTCATCAGCGGCCGCTTCATCGTTCCGAAGAGCAGGTTCTCACCGACCGTCGCCTGGGCGTTGTAGGCGTCGAAGTCGAAAGGCACGACGATGCCGTCGAGACCCTCGTCGCGCAGCCGGTCGCGCAGCGAGGCGCGCAGCGCCACGACGTGGTCGCTGACCGCTACGTGCACGTCGGTATTGACGTTCGAGCGCAGCGCCAGGTCGAGGATATCCTGTGAAATCTGGACGGCGTCGAGCACCGGCCGGATCGCTTTCAGGAGATCATCCGGCCCGTTGGCGCCGGCCGCCTTGTAATCCACCCAATCGCTGTTGAGGTCGAGCGTCGGGTTGCCGGCCTTCACCGCCTCGGCGGAGTGCCATTTGTATTCCTGCGCTTCCTTCTCGTCGTAGACGGCGTCGATCATCGGCGCGTGCTTGAGGCCGTAGAGCAGATTGCTGGCAAGCGTGCCATGGAAGAAGAAGGTGTCGGCCGAGGCATAAGAGATGCGGCGGCCGGTAATCGATTCCGGCAGCTCGAGCAGGTCGCGTCCGTCGATGGTGATGCGGCCGGAGTCAGGCCAGATCATCCGGCCGAGCGCCTCGGCGAAGGCTTCGGCGCCGCTGCCGTTGGGACCGACGATCGCAACCGTTTCGTTCGGCTTGATTTCGACGGAGACGTGGTCGACGAGACGGGCGCCGCTGTCGTCGGAGAGTGTCAGGTTGGTGACGACGAGCGCGCTGGTCAGTGTGCCTACGGGTGCGGTCGCCAATTCCTGGATGCGGCTGTCGATCAAGGGCTCCACATTGAACTGCTCGTAGACCTGCTGGTATTTCACCTGCACGTCCTGGCGCATCTGGTCCCAGTCGATCAGTTCCTTGAGCGGCCCGGGCAGGTCCTTGTAGGCCGATATGACGGCGACGAGCTGGCCGATGTCGAGCCGGCCCTGCAGCGCGAGATAACCGCCGATCGCGTAGAACAGGAAGGGTGTGACCTGGGCAAGGAAGTTGTTGATGAACTTCACCAGGAACTTCCATTGATAAAGGTCATAACGGATTGAGAAGATGCGGCCGAGCCGCCAGGCGATATCGGCGCGTTCGAGGTTCGATGTGTCGTTGCCGTGGATCGTGCCTATGCCCTCGACGATTTCGCCGACGCGGCCGGAAAGCTCACGCGCCGTCAGCTGCCGCTGGCGGCCGAGCTCCAGCAGGCGCTTGCGCATGCGGGGAATAACGACCGCCTGGACGCCGACGATGCCGGCGGCGATCATGCCGAGCCAGAAATTCTGCACGATGATGAAGGCGAGCGCGGTGATCGCCTGGCCGCCGAGCAGGGCGGGCGAGACGAAGGCGTCGCCGGTGAAGCCGCCCATCGGCTCCACCTCGTCCTTGATCATCGTGGCGATCTCGGCCGATTTCACCCGCTTGAAATGGGCAGGCGGGAAGCGCAGCACCCGGTCGATCAGCTCGAAGCGGATGCGGCGCAGCATGCGTTCGCCGAGCCGCCCCTTATAGGTGTTGATGTAGAATTTGAAGAGACCGTTCAGCACCACCAGTGCCAGGAACACCAGGCTGAGGGCCATCAGCATCTGGAAACGGTTGAGCTCCACCCCTTGAAAAAATTCGACATGGCCGATCAGCGGAATGTCATAGGCGATGTGCATGAATTTCTGGGTTGCGCCCGGTCCCTCGAAACCATCACCCTGGATCGGTCCGTTGACGATCTGCTTCGGCAGGTCGAAGGACAGGAAATAGGGGATCATCGAGGCCGCGACGACGGCCAGGATCCACAGCTGCTGCAGCCGCGTGTTCTTCCAGATGTAGCGGGCGAGGCTCTTTTCCATGGCTAACCGTCAGCTTGCTGGGAAATTCCGAAGGCGCGATCCGGACGCGGGGACGGGAGGAATTGTTGAGAACAGGACCATGCAGCCGGACCGCCGTTATCGCAATGAAAACAAGGCGAAGGGACCGGCTGCAGAAAGGCCGATTCTCGCCGGAACTCTGCTTATATCACAGGATTTTTGAATTGGGCGAGCGATTCGGCAATCATGGAGCGAATGATGGCGGCCGTTTTCTCCGCCCCGTCGAGATCGAGCGGGACCGGCCCTTGTCGAGGGGCCGCGAGCGCCCTTTCAACCGCCTCTTTCACATGGACGGAGGTCAGCCCTTCTTCCGGCAGGATATCGGCAAGACCAAGGGCCTGCAGCCGTTCGGCGCGCACCGTCTGTTCGGTCTCGCCGCCGGCGACGAAGGGGATGAGGATCGCCCGGCACTTGGTGCGCAGAAGGTCGCCGACGGTGTTGTAGCCGGCCTGCGAGATCGACACCCTGGCTCCCCGCAAGAGCGAAGGAAAGTCCTTGCGGAAGCGCGCAAGCGTCACGTTTGGAGGCATGTTTCGCGACAGTGCGGCGAAATCGTCTTCCGGCAGATTGGGGCCAGAGATCAGCAGCCAGCGAAGATCGCCCGGCAGGAGAGCTGCCGCCTCTTTCGCCGCGCCGATCAGCTCGGCGCCGACCGCGCCGCCGCCGGCCGAAGCGATGATGTCGAAGGTCTCCGCCGGGTCTGGCGCCGGCGGCGGAGCGACTAGGCCGGTATAGCGTAGCCTGTCGGCAATCTCCGCCGTCAGCGGAAAAGTATCCTCGAGCCTGACGAAGGCGGGGTCGCCGTGAACGAGAACGACGTCGAAATGATCCTTGACCAGGGCGACTGTTTCGGCGTCGCGGCCGGCCTTGCGGTTTTCCTGCAGGATGTCGCGCACTGAACTTGCGAGCTTCGGCCGTGGTTCGGCCTTCTCGATTGCCGCAAGCAAGGGCAGGAGTTCGAAGCGCATCTGCCGTCGGCCAAAGGGGAAGGCCTCGATGATGACGATATCGGGTCTTGCGGCACGGAAGGCGTCGAGCAGCAATTGCCGGCGGGCAGCGAGAAATTCCTCGCCGGCCGGCCGGCCATCGGCATCGGCGAGGCCGGAGAAACCTGCATTGCTGGCGACGACCGCCGGCAAGGCCACTGTTTTGACACCCTCGCCGGGAAAGCCCGGCACGGGCAGGCCGCCGGTCACGACGGTGACATCGAAACCGTCCTTGACAAGAGCGTTGGCGATGCGGCTGGCGCGGGCGATGTGGCCTATGCCGAGCAGGTGCTGGACGTAGAAGAAGATGCGCGGTGCCGTCATGACGCCCTCTGCCATTCGGCCTCGAACAGGCCGGTGAGCTGTCTGATGCTGGAATGATAGTCGAAATTCTCGCGCACCCGTCTCTCGGCAGCGTCACCGAGGCGCTGGCGCAGCGCCGGGTCTCGGATCGCCGCCTCCAGGGCTTTCGCAAGCATCGCCGGATCCTCCGGCGGCACGACGAGGCCGTTTTCGCCATCCGTCAGCAGTTCCGGCACACCGGACACGGCGGTCGAGACGCAGATGAGGCGCTGGCTCGAGGCCTCGACCAACACGTTCGGCAAGCCGTCGCGGTCGCCGTTGGCGGCGATGCGGCAGGCCAGCGCGAAGAGATCGGCGCGGCGGTAGTGATCGAGCACGTCTTCCTGGGCCATGGCGCCCTTCCAGACGACGCGGCCGGAGAGGCCGAGTTCGGTGGCTAGCGCCTTCAGTCTGGCAAGCTCGTCGCCGCCGCCGATATGCTCCATGCGCCAATGCAGGTCGGCGGGCAGCAGCGCCAGCGCCCGCAACAAGACGTCGTAGCCCTTCTTCTCGACGGCGCGGCCGACGCTGAGGATGAAGGCCGGGTTGTCGGGGTCGCTCCCGGTGCGGGCGGAATGCGCACCGGAAAAATGGCCGAAGCGGGCGAGATCGAGGCCGTGATAGCTCAAGTACACGGCGTCCTTGCGCGATGTCAGCATGCGCATGTGCTCATAGCCGGTCCGGGTGCAGGTGACGGTCCAGCGGGCGCTCTTCAGCTTCTCGTTCAGCTCCCAGTCGGGAGACGTCCATATGTCCTTGGCATGCGCCGAACAGGTCCAGGGCGTGCCCGTCAGGATGCTCGTATATTCCGTTACCGAGGCCGGCGTATGGATGAAATGGGCATGCAGCCATTCGCCCCCATCCGGCCATTCGCGCGCCAGCACCAGGGCCTGGCCGAGGCGGCGGAAACGGTTGCGGGAGAGATCGCGCTTGAGGTCGGCCCAGAAGCGTTTCATCAGCACCTTGAAGCCAGGTTTACCCAAGCCGGCGGCCATGCCTTTCAGAACGCGGATCGGCTCCTCGTGCAGATATTCAGGCAGATAGACGACGCGCGCCTTGATCTCGTCATGCACGGGATGGCGCTTCTTGTCGGTCGGCCGGCGCATGGAAATCAGCGTCAGGTCGAAGCCGGCCCTTTCGAGGCCGAGCAGCTCCTGAGCGATAAAGGTTTCCGATAGGCGGGGATAGCCTTTCAGCACGACGAGCATCTTGCGGCGTGGTGGCAAGGCTGTGCCCTATTCCGCGCCGACGAGGGAAAGATGGCTGCCGCGGCCGTCGAGCCACCGGCCGACGGTCTGCGAGATGTGGTCCAGCCCTTCGAGATGCATGTTGCTGCCGCTTTTCGACGGCGGCAGGCGGAAAGGCAGGCGTTTCAGTGCCTCGGCTATGATCCTGGGATCGGCCGATTCTTCCGGCAGCAGCATGTCGACGAGGCCGAGCTCACTTGCCCGCTTCGCGCGCAGCAACTGTTCCTCGCGCGGCTTGACGCGCGGCACGATCAGAGCCGGCTTGTCGAAGGAGAGGATCTCGCAATAGGTGTTGTAGCCGCCCATGGCGACGACGCCGGTGGCGCCGGCGATCAGTTCCTCCATGTGATTGTCGAACTCGATCACCTCGATATAGGGAATGGCTTCACCCTTCTGCACCAGCTTGACGCGCTCGGCGGCCGGCATATAGGGACCGAGCACGACCAGCGCCTTTTGCGTCAGCATGGGGTCGGCCTCATAGGCGTTCATGACGTCATGGACGAGATCGGAACCGTCGCCGCCGCCGCCTGTCGTGACGAGCAGGTAATTGTCCTTGCGGGCGTTGACCGAGCTCTTGCCTTTTGAGACGCTGCGCTGCAGGAAACCGACGAAGTCCATCTTCCGGCGCAGGCTGGCCGGCACGTCGAGACCAATAAGCGGATCGTAGAAGTCAGGCGGACCGTAGACCCAGACGCTATCGTAGTACTGGTCGATCTTCTGCATGACGCTGTTCTTCTTCCACTCAGCCTCGAGCAGATGCGGCGCGTCCATGATCTCGCGCAGCCCAAGAACCAGTACTGTGCCGCGCGCCTTGAGATAGGCGAGCGTATCCTCGACCTCGCCCTTCAAACCCATCGGCTCCTTGTCGACGATGAAGATATCCGGCTGGAAGGTCTCGGCCGTGTGACGGATGCTCGATTCGCGCATCTTCAGCGTCTCGTGCAGGTCGATATGGCTGGCAAGCGATGTATATTCGCCGTTGCGCAGCTTGATGACACTGGGGATCTTCACAAAATCGACGCGGGCGCGGTAGTCGAAGGCGCCGGCGATCGTCGCACCCGAAATGATCAGGATATTGAGGCCGCGATAATCCTCGACCAGCGCATGGGCGATGGTGCGACAGCGCCTGAGATGGCCGAGGCCGAAGGTGTCGTGGCTGTACATGAGGATGCGAGCATCTTCGAGACGTCTGGCCATGGGTGTCCCCTCCGGGGTGAACAACATGAATTAGTACCCCCACCGTCCGGAGGCCAAGAGGCGGGGGCGGTGCCGGAAGGCGCCGCCGAGCTTCCTGCTATTTGTAGGGATCTGCCGCATCGCGCAAGCCGTCTCCCAGAAAGTTGAACGCCAAAATGACAAGAACAACAGGAATGATCGGAAAGAGCAGCCAAGGATAGAAGGCGATGACGCTGACGCTTTTTGCCTCCGTCAGCAGAATGCCCCAGCTGGTGATCGGCGGACGAAGACCGAGGCCGAGGAAGGAAAGCGCAGTCTCGCCGAGGATCATGCCGGGGATCGAAATCGTCGCGGAAGCGATCAGGTGCGACATGAAGCCGGGCACGAGATGGCGGCCGATGATGCGGGGCGTGCTGGCGCCCATCAGCTGCGCGGCCTGCACGTAATCTTCCTCGCGCAGCGCCAGGAGCTTGGAGCGCACCGCCCGCGCCAGTCCGGTCCAGTCGATGATGCCGAGGATGACCGTTATGCCGAAATAGATGACGATCGGGCTCCAGGTTACCGGCATGATGGCGGCCAGCGCCATCCATAGCGGCAGGCTCGGCAGCGATTGCAGCACTTCGATCAGGCGCTGGACGATGAGATCGAAAATGCCGCCCCAGTAGCCGGCAAGGCCGCCGATGACGACGCCGAGCACGAAGCTGATCGCGATGCCGATCAGGCCGATCGTCAGCGATATCCGCGCGCCGTAGAGGATGCGCGACAGCACGTCGCGGCCGAGCCGGTCGGTGCCGAGCAGGAACATCTGGCCGCCGATCGCCGGACAGACGAGATGATAGTTCGAGGCGACGAGACCCCAGAAATTATAGGAATCACCGCGGCAAAAGAAGCGGATCGGCTGCACGTCGTTCGGCCTGTCGGTATAGACGCGGTGCAGCGTGTCGAGATCGAGCGTCATGCTGCGGCCGTAGACGAAGGGACCGACGAACTCGCCTTTGTCGAAGAAATGGACGCGCTGCGGCGGCGCATGGATGAAATCGACGTTGCGGGTGTGCAGGCCATACGGCGCCAGGAACTCGACGATCATGATCATCAGGTAGATTGCCGCGAGAAAGATGCCGGAGATCAAGGCGAGCCTATGCTGCTTGAATTTCCACCACATCAGCTGCTTCTGTGAGGCGAGATGGATGCGCGATCGCGCCGCCGTCATGGTTTCGGTCGCATGCGGATCGAACGGAGCGGTGGAGACGTAGTGCGGCAGCGGCGCGCCGGGTGCGGGAAGGGGCGACATTATTTGGTGCTCCTGCCTTGCAGACGGATGCGGGGATCGAGGAAGCCGAGGGCGATGTCGGAGATCAGCACGCCGATAACGTTGAGGAAGGCGAGGAACATCAGGAAGGAGCCGGCGAGATACATGTCCTGGCTCTGCAGCGCCTTGATCAGCATCGGCCCGGTCGTCTCCAGCGATAGAACGATCGCGACGATCTCGGCCCCCGAGATGATCGATGGCAGGATCGAGCCGATATCGGCGATGAAGAAATTGAGCGCCATGCGCAGTGGATATTTGACCAGCGCCCGCATCGGATGCAGTCCCTTGGCGCGAGCCGTCGTCACATATTGCTTCTGCATCTCATCGAGAAGATTGGCCCGCAGCCGCCGGATCATGCCGGCCGTACCGGCCGTGCCGACGATGATGACGGGGATCCAGAGATGGGCGAGGATCGACTTCGCCTTTTCCCAGCTCATCGGCTGGTTGAGATATTGCTGGTCCATCAGATGGCCGATCGACAGCCCGAACCAGACATTGGCGAAATACATCAGGATCAGCGCCAGCATGAAGTTCGGAATGGCGATGCCGAGCAGGCCGAGGAAGGTCAGCCCGTAATCGCTCCAGCTATACTGGTGCGTCGCCGAATAGATGCCGATCGGAAAGGCGATCAGCCAGGTGAGCAGGATCGTCGTGAAGGAGACGAGGATCGTCAGCCATAGCCGTTCGCCGACCACGTCCGAGACCGGCAGCTGGTATTCGAAGGAATAGCCGAAATCGCCGTGCAGCATGCCGCCGACCCAGTAGAAGTAGCGCACGATCTCCGGCTTGTCGAAGCCGTATTGCTCCCGCATTTCCTCGATTTCCTGGAGGTTGGCAGTCTCGCCGGAAGCGCGCAGCTCCGCGATCTGGCTCTCGAAGAAGTCTCCCGGCGGCAGCTCGATGATGGTGAAAACAAGCGCCGAAATGACGAAGAGCGTCGGCACCATGGCGGCCATGCGCCAGAGAATGTATCTGAGCACGCCTCAGGCCTCCTTGTACCAGAAAACATCCGGCATATAGATGCCGAGATAGGAGGTGGGATCGAAGCCGTAGAGTGCTCTTTCCGGCAGGTTCTGCAGCTTGGCGGAGCGCAGGATCGGCTGCAGCGTGCTGTTGATCAGGCCGATCGAGAAGACCTGCTGCGTATAGAGCGACAGCATTCTGTGCCAGATCGCCTGACGTTCCTCGAATTTCGCCGTCGAGCCCCATTGTTTGAGAAGATCGACCAACTCGGCCGCCTCCGGCAGATCGGGCGCCACGCCTTCCTGGCCGGCGGAGAGATAATGCATGCCCCAGAGCGGCCATTGCAGTTGATCGTCGAGCGTCGGCGCAAGGCCGGACGGCGACATGTCGGCCGTCGGCACGCCGTTGTCGAGGCCGTACCAGATCGACATCATGATCGTGCCGCTCATGGCCCGGTTACGGAAGACGTCTCGCTGCGAGGTGCGGGTATAGAGCGCAAGGCCGATATCGGCCCAGTGATCGTGCACCAGTTCCAGCACGTCGGTGTCGAGATTGCTTTCGCCGGCGGTCTCGACGGTGATCTCGGCGCGCCGCCCGTCCGGCAGCAGCCGGATGCCGTCGTCGCCGCGCTTGCTCAGGCCGAGCTCGTCGAGCAGGCGGTTGGCCTCATCGGGATCGAACTTGACGAAGGCGTCGGCATATTCCTGCTTGAAGAGCGGACTGTCGGGCAGGACCGTATCGGCGCTCGGCGTGCCCAAGCCATAAAAGGCGACCATGTTGATCTCGTGGCGGTTGATCGCCAGCGACAGCGCCCGGCGCAGGCGCACGTCGCGGAAAAGGCCGCGCCACACCTCGTCGGCGCAGTTGAGATTCGGCAGGAGCGTGATGCGAGAGCCGCGCGCGACCTTCCAGAGATTGACCTTGACGGGAAAGCGCTTCTCAGCCTCCTTCAGGAAGGTATAGTCGTTGAAATCGATGCCGGTCGCCTGCAGGTCGGCCTCGCCGGCACCGGCCTTGGCGGCAATGATCGACGAAGAAGAGACGTTGAGGACGAAACGATCGAGATAGGGAAGCTGCCTGCCGGTCTCGTCGACGCGATGGAAGAAGGGGTTGCGCTCGAAGACGAACTGCTCGGCCGGCAGCGCCGTCGTATTGTGCCAGGGATCCAGCGTCGGCAGGTTGGGATTCTCAGGCCGGTAGGAGCGCGCCATCTTGATGTGAAGATCCTGCCACTTCTTGACGCGGCTCTCCTTCATCATCTGTTCCATCTTCGCCTCGTCCGGCTGGAACTTCTTATGGAACTGCTTGAGGTAGTGCGCCGGTCCGAAGATGACGAGCGGCTGAGGACCTGCCAAGCTCGGCAGAAACATCGGATTGGGCTTCTCCCAGGTATAACGCACCGTCAGCGGATCGAGCATCTCGAAGCGCGGCAGATTGCCGTGCGGACGAAGCTCGAGCGCACCGCCGCCCGGCGTCAGCTTGTCGTTCAGGATGACGTCTTCCCACCAATAGCGGAAATCGTCGGCGGTGAACGGCTGACCGTCGGACCATTTATGGCCTTCGCGCAGCATGAAGGTGAAGACCTTGTCGTCTTCGGCGTAGAAGTCGGCCAGGATATCGGGCTGGAATTGCAGGTGCTTGTTGTAGCCGATCAGGCGGGAATAGCCGTAGATCGTCATGAAGCGGATGTCGCGCTGGCTGCCGATGATGGTGCGCACCGTGCCGCCATAGGCGCCGGGTTCGAGCCCCATCTCCTTCAGATTGACGATGCGCGGGCGGGCGGGAATGCGCTCGGCCATCGGCGGCAGGCTGCCTGATGTCAGCTTCTCCTTGAGGAATTCCGGTTCGCCCGCCTGTTCGGCGCGAAGGACGGCGGGGGCGATGGCGGCGCCGACAAGGCCGCCCAGAAAGGTGCGACGCGTCACCATCAGCGCAACTCCCGGATATCGACGCCCTTGCGGGCGCGCACCAGATGGCCGTCGCCGAGGTCGGCATAGGCAAGCTCGGAAGCATCGTCATGCTCGGCGGTGAAGGTAACGCCCCAGTTCTGCTTGTCGGCGGCGCCGTTTTCCCGGAGCGCCTTGAAATCGAGCGGCCGGTCGAGATCGGGGAAGGGGACGGCGGCAAGCAGTGATTTCGTATAGGGATGCACTGGATCGCGCAGGATGATCTCGCGCGGCGCGATCTCGACGATGCGGCCCTTGCACATGACCGCGATGCGGTCGGCCATGTAATCGACGACCGCAAGATTGTGCGAGATAAAGAGATAGGTAAGCCCCAACTCCTTCTGCAGATCCTTCAGGAGGTTGAGGATCTGCGCTTGCACCGAGACGTCGAGCGCCGACACCGGCTCATCGAGGATGACGAGTTTCGGGCCGAGTGCCAGTGCCCGAGCAATGCCGATGCGCTGGCGCTGGCCGCCCGAGAAGCTGTGCGGGTAACGGCTGAGATATCGCTTGTCGAGGCCGATCGCGCCCATCAGCCCTTCGACCTTGCGCTTGCGCTCGTCACTGTCGCCGCGGTCGTGGATCTCCAGCGGTTCGCTGAGAATGTTGCGCACCGTCATGCGCGGCGAAAGCGAAGAGACCGGATCCTGGAACACCATCTGGATCTTGGTGCGCATATCCTGCAGTGCATCGCCGCGCACGGAAAGCACGTCGATCACGTCCTTGCCGTCGTTGAACACGACAGCGCCGCTATCAGGGGTTACCGCACGCATCAGGATCTTGCTGAGGGTCGTCTTGCCGCAGCCGGACTCCCCGACCAGACCGAGACATTCGCCGCGGCGGATATCGAAGCTGACATCGTCGACGGCGCGCAGGACGGCGGCTTCCTGCTTGCCGAGGAAACCGCGCTTGCGCGTCTTAAAGGTCTTCGACAGATTGCTGACCGAAAGCAGTACGCCCGGCGTTTCCGCCTGCAGCGGCTTCTTCTTGCCGACCAGCGTCTCGAGATTGACCGGCACGTCACGCAGCGCCTTCAGCCGCTCGCCTGGTTTCATGTCGAAATGCGGGACGGCCGCCATCAGGGCCTTGAGATAGGGATGCTGCGGATTTCGGAAGATCGCCTCGACCGGCCCGGCTTCCATGATCTCCCCGTGATAGATGACGACCACCTCGTCGGCCATATTGGCGACGATGCCGAGATCATGGGTGATGAGCAGCATCGCCATGCCGAGCTTGGTCTGCAGGTCGCGCAGCAGTTCGAGGATCTGCGCCTGGATCGTCACGTCGAGCGCCGTCGTCGGCTCGTCGGCGATCAAGAGCGCCGGCTTGCAGATCAGCGCCATGGCGATCATGGCGCGCTGGCGCATGCCGCCTGACAGTTCGAACGGATACATGTCGTAGGTGCGGCGCGGATTGGAAAAGCCGACGAGACCGAGCATTTCCTCGGTCTTCTCACGCGCCGCCTGCTTGTCGGTCTCGGTGTGGATCAGCAGTGCTTCGCTGATCTGGTTGCCGACTGTGTGCAGCGGCGAGAGCGAGGTCATCGGCTCCTGAAAGATCGTCGCCATGCGCCGGCCGCGCAGATCGCGCATCTCCTCGCTATCGCGCGAGAGCGACAGGATATCGGTCGTGCTGCCGTCGAGGGGGTCGGTGAAGAGGATGCTGCCGGAGGCCCTGGCCGGATTGGGCAGAATGCCCATGACGGCCTGGCTGATCACCGATTTGCCGGAACCGGATTCCCCGACGAGAGCGGTGACCTTGCCCGGAAGAATGCGGAGATTGGCTTCCTTTACGACACGCAGGCGGTCGCCGAAAACGGAGAAGGAGACGTCGAGATTCTCAATACGCAACAGATCGGCAGCGGACGCCATACCAATGAAATTCCCCAGTCTTCTATGTTCCCGTTATGGTAACACTATCGTACCGCAAACGGGGTGTCTAGCTGATGACAATCAAGGGGAAAGGCCGTGTTTCACCATCTCTGTCCGGAAGAAACACGCAGCTTTAGCGGCCGCAACCTTGCGTTTTACTGGATGAACTTCTCCATACTTGTGCGCTTGACCTGTTTCTTGGCGTCGCGGTGCAGGAGAATGACCTGCTCGGCTTCGGAAAGTCCGTTCTGCACGGCCTCGCGGAAGTGTTCGTCGACGTGAATCTCCGAGGCCGGGGCGCGCGGCTGCAGCACCGTCACCTTCTGGCGTATGCCGCGCAGCTTCTCCTCGCCGAGCGTCGTCCATTCGCCGCCGCAATAGCCGGCGAAGGCCTGGCTGGCGACGACTTCGCGGCCGTATTTCTTGGTCAGGATCTGCAAACGCTGCACCTCGTTGACCGCCGAGCCGAAGGCGGAGAAGGTCAGCCGGTCCTTGAGGCCGACATTGCCGAACATGACATTGCCGACATGCAGGCCGATGCCGTAACCGATCCTGGATAGACCCTTCTCCTCGCGATCGCGGTTGAGTTCGGCCACCCGTGCTTGCGCCTGGTGCACGGCCGAAAGGGCTGCCTCGCAAGCGATTTTGGACGGGTCTTTGTGACGTCCGCAGGGATAGACGGCCAGGAAGCCGTCGCCGAGGAAGCTCAGGATCTCGCCGCCATTGCGGTTGAAAGGGGCGGCAATCGCATCGAAGAATTGGTTCAGCGTGTCAATATAGGCCTGCCTGCCTTCCTTTTCGGCATACATGGTGGATTCGCGCATGTCGCCCATGACGAGGGCCGCACGGATCGTCTCGCCGTCGCCGCGGCGAATCTGGCCGTTCAGCACCCGTTTGCCGGCGTCGCCGCCGAGATAGGTGGTCAGCATGTTGTTGGCGAGCTTACCGAGTACCGCCATCTTGGCGGCGACCGCCAGATGGTTCTGCATCCGGAGCAGCGCGTCGATCATGTCGTCGGTGAAACCGTTATGGTGGTCGGTCGACCAGGAGCCCATCATTCCCTGCACCGAGTCGTCGCCGAATGGCTGCACGAAGGCGAGGTAATCGGTCATCCTGTCCTTGCGCAGGTCTTCGAAGATCGGGAATTCGGCCGGCCCTTCCTGCATCAGCCGGCGGCGTATGTGCTGCAGGTTATTGTCGAGCAGATAATAATAGGGGCTCTGCAGGAAGCGGTCCGGCTTTTGGCCGGCGGGCATGCGAAAGCCCTCGATGGTGACGCCGCTGGCGCGGCGCCAGGTGAAGCTCAACGCATCGTAGAGTGGATGCAGCATCGAAAAGGTCAGGTGTACGCGCGCGATCGGCAGGCCGGCGGCGGCAAGCCTTTCGCAGAAGCCGCGCACGATGTTTTCGAGGTCGTCGCCTGCCAGCGAGGAATGCGTCAGCCATTCGGCGACCCGGTCCAACAGGATGGAGGACACGCTGGATTCGATCGTGCTCATTCGCGGTATGATCCTCATAAGGCACGCCATCCCCAAGAGCCAAAAATCCTCAGGCCAGCACATTCTCATGCGCAGGTCACAAGGAAATCAGGATGTACGAGCGGTAAAATAGTGTCAACGATCTGCCGAAAGCCCGGCAGCGGCGCCCCCTCATTTTCCCCGGTACGGGGATCGGACGGGAAGTCCTTTCTCGATGGTTCAATATCAAACTCAGATAGGTATGCCGCAAATGCGAAACAATGGGACCCGGAGTTTTTTGTGCGCCCAAGTTGCAGCAAAGGGTGGTTCCGGGGCATTTCGGCCACATCTCCGGAGGGGATTCTGAGGTGGGATATCGGCACGACCAGCTCTCCTACGCTCTAAGGGCACGGGGTAGGGAAACGTGGCTCGAGCTGAGCAGACGTCGTGGGAGGCCGATGGAGAGGCGCGCGGCAACGCCTGGGACCAGGAAGTGTGATTCATTGTCCGTTGCGCCGACGTCGAGTTTGGCAGAAACAGGCCCCCATGCTCCGTCATCCCAGGCCTTGAGCCTGGATCCATGCCTGCTGCTGGCGTGGAGGCCGGCGTGGGTCATCGGGTCAAGCCGAGAACGACGGAGCGCGGGGTAGCGCCGCGGAGAATGGGAGCCGGGTTTAATTCCACGCGATCATGCACTAGATCAGCTACCCCTGTTTCGTTTGAGAGATCTCGCCTTGGCCACCTCCACCTTCGATACGCTTCTGCAGAAGATCGAAACCCGCGCGGCGCGTGCCGGCATCATCGGGCTCGGCTATGTCGGCCTGCCGCTGGCGATCGCCGTGGCGCGCAGCGGCTTTGCGGTCACCGGCTTCGACATCGATCCCGGCAAGATCGTGGCGCTTGAGGGCCGCCGCTCCTATATCGACGCCGTCAGAAACGAGGCGCTTGCCGCCGAGATCGAGGCGGGCAGGTTCCAGGCGACGACAGATTTTGCCGGCCTTGCCGAATGCGACGTCATCATCATCTGCGTGCCGACGCCGCTGACCAAACACCGCGATCCCGACCTTTCCTTCGTAGAGGCGACGTCGCGCTCGATCGCCCAGCACCTGCGCCCCGGCCAACTCGTCGCGCTGGAATCGACCACCTATCCCGGCACAACAGACGACGTGGTGAAGGTCATTCTTGAAGGCACCGGGCTGAAATCCGGCTCGGACTTTTTCGTCGGCTTCTCGCCCGAGCGCGAGGATCCCGGCAACCAGCACTACCACACGGCCACCATCCCGAAGGTCGTCGCCGGCGACGGGCCCGAGGCGTTGGCCCTGATGAAGGCCTTCTACGGTGCTGCGGTGTCGACCGTCGTTCCGGTCTCCTCGAATGCGACGGCCGAGGCGGTGAAGCTGACCGAAAACATCTTCCGTTCGGTCAACATCGCTCTCGTCAACGAGCTGAAGACCGTCTATGCGGCCATGGGTATCGATGTCTGGGAAGTGATTGACGCGGCCAAGACGAAGCCCTTCGGCTACATGCCCTTCTATCCTGGCCCGGGCCTTGGCGGCCATTGCATCCCGATCGATCCCTTTTACCTCACCTGGAAATCACGCGAATACGAGCTGCCGACCCGCTTCATCGAGCTTGCAGGCGAGATCAATTCGGCAATGCCGCGTTATGTCGTCGGCAAGCTTGCCGAAGCGCTCGACATGCGCGCCGGCAAGGCGCTGAGCCGCAGCCGTGTGCTTGTGCTGGGGCTCGCCTACAAGAAGAACGTCGCCGATATAAGAGAGAGCCCGTCCCTGCGGCTGATCGAGATCATCGAGGAACGCGGCGGCCGCGCCGATTACCACGACCCCTTCGTCACCGAAATTCCGCCGACTCGCGAATACCAGGCGCTGAAGGGGCGCAAGTCGGTGGCGCTGACGCCGGAGGCGGTGGCCGGCTATGATGCCGTTCTGGTCGCAACGGATCATGACAGGGTCGATTATGCGGCGCTTGCTAAAACTGCTTCGCTGATCGTCGACACCCGCAACGTCTTTGACCGGCTTGGCCTTGCGACGGGCCACGTCATCAAGGCGTGACGGGAACCCAACCTGGCATTTGACTTTCGAGAAATCTGTACATATATCTGTACGCTCGATAGCGAAAACCGCTGCGCCTTCCTGCGCGGCGCTTCTCAGAAAGGGGTGCTCGATGGCACATGTTCGTTTGACGGAGTTCCGACAGAACATCGCAACCTATTTTGATCAGGTCCTGTCTTCCCGCGCTCCTCTGCTCGTGACTCGTCAAGGTTCGGAAGCAATGGTGTTGATTGCCGAAAGCGAGTACGAAAGCATGCAAGAGACTTTGCACCTGCTCTCGACCCCCGCCAATTCTGCCCGGCTACGCGAAAGTATTGGGCAGCTTCGTAGCGGGGAGGGGATAGAGAAAGATCCAACTCTTTGACATGAAGTTGCTCTGGACCCCAAATTCCTGGGAAGAATACGAATACTGGCAGAAAACCGACCAGAAGATGGTCGAGAAGATTAACGAGCTGCTCAGGGATACCAAAAGGTCGCCCTTTAAAGGTCTTGGCAAGCCAGAGCCGCTGAAGGGCGATCTTTCCGGATTTTGGTCACGGCGCATCCTTGGAGAGCATCGGCTCGTGTACTGTGTGACAGGCAGGGGTGCCAGTCAGCAGTTGGAAATTATCCAGTGCCGATTTCATTACGAAAAAAAATGTTCGACGATGCTCGCGGTCGCCTTTTGCGCCTACGATACGGTCGCTGTTGAAAGCGATTTACCCGTCATCCGGCTGGCGGCCACTGCATAACCGCCGGCGGCGCCATCGATGAAATGCATGTGGTCGCGCGAGACCGGCGTCGGCACGAAGCAGGTCATCAGCGCCGAGGATTGCCGATGCAGGCCGTAGCGGGCAACGCCCTTTGCCTGCGCTTCCTCCAGCAGCGTTTCGATCCGTTTCAGATGTTCGGCATCGACGTCGACCGTCATCTTCAGCCCGTCGTCGAATTTACGGAAATCGGAATTGCCGGCGACGTCGCGTTTGTAGCGGCGCGCATCAAAGCGGCCGAGGCGAATGCCGAGCCTGTGGCACGCCAGGATGATGGCGAGTTGCAGGAAGATGATGAGCTTCTGCCGCAGCCGCCTGCCGGCCGGGGCGGTGGCCTTGGCCTCGCGGTTTATGCCCTTCAGCGAGAAGGCGAATTTGGGGCCGTCGGCTGGCACCGGGTGGCTGCCCCGGTTCTGCTCGGAGGTAATGGCGACGATGCCGTTGACGAGGTCGCGGAAGTCTTCGCCCGGCCGGCCTTCGCCGGGCACGGCGATGATCGAGACGATCTCGCCGTTCTCGGCTGCAATCGGGCTCCACCGGCAGGAAAGGCCGGTAAGATCCGGCCGCGTTCCTGGGGCGGCGCGCCCGATTCCATATCGGCCGAGCTTCATCTGCCTTTCCGCCCAGCTCGTGCCGCCTCCCGAAAACATCGCATAGGTCACGTAGGGGCTCGCGGAATAGCGTGCCACGCGCACATCGAGGCCGGCGGCGCGGGTATCGGCGACCGGCACGATAGCTATACGCAGCATCAGGCCGAGATCCTCCTCGACCCAGACCTGCACGGCGGCGAGCGCATCCCGCGCCGTCTTCTCCAGCGAACCCGGCAGCGCGATCAGCGCACCGTCGCCGCCGAAGACGAAGGGATAGTCGCCCTGGCCGACGGCATTCAGGACAGCCGATATGACGCTGGCGCCCGCCATGTTGACGTCCTTGTACCGCCCTCCGGCGATCGCCTGCGTCGAGCCGACGATATCGGCAAGCGCCAGCACCCATCCCTCCGGCAGCGGCCGGTAGTTGCCGGCATCGGTCACGCCCTCGAAGGCGCTGAAGAGCGGCACGCTTGCAAAGAATTCTTCGTCGGTCACAATTGTCATGTCATCGACCTTAGCACAGACCCATGTCGCTGCTGCAACGCCAAATCCCATATACGGCAATCGACTTGGCAAGGTTTCATGTGTTAGCACGCGCTCACGATTTTCATCACGGATACGGATTTCGATGAGCCGCCTCGATAGCTTCATTCGCCGGTTGACGGCCCAACGCGACATTCTGAACGCAATCACCGATCTGGTGGGGGAAATGGAAGGGCCGGTGCTGGAGTTCGGCCTCGGGAACGGCCGCACCTATGATCACCTGCGTGAGAAATTCCCCGGCCGCCGCATCATCGCTTTCGATTGGGAGGTTCGCTCCTACTCGGCCTCGACCCCGGCGCCGGACGATATGGTCACCGGCAATATCCGCGACTCCGGCCAAGCCTTCCTCGGCATCGGCGCTGCTCTCGCCCATGCCGACATCGGCACCGGTCACGACGAGATCGACGCGGTGACGCTCACCTGGCTGCCGCAGTTGATGGCCGGCGTGCTCGCACCAAACGGTATCGCGGTCAGCGGTCTGCCGCTGGAGCATCCGGAGCTTGCGGCGCTGCCGCTGCCGGAGGGGATCAAGGAAGGGCGGTATTTTCTGTATCGGAGGGTGTGAGGCGTCCGAAGCGGGCTGGCAATAGCGTTCGCGACGAGGTCAAATTCACCTGAAAGGGCGCCGGACTCTTTTTTGGCAGGTTGGAGGAGGAGAAAAATGAAACGTCTCGAAATTGAAGTGAGCGGCGGCTGCCAGTGCGGTGCGGTGCGCTACCACGCAACCGCCATGTTCGACAATTCGCATCTCTGCCATTGCCGCATGTGCCAGAAGGCCTCGGGCAACATCTTTGCCGCGCTCGTCGCCGCCCCCGACGATGCGCTCACCTGGGAACGCGGCAAGCCGAGCGTCTGGAAGAGCTCGGAGCTTGTCGAGCGCGGCTTCTGCGCCAATTGCGGCACGCCATTGTTCTTCCATCACCTTGAAAACGGCCGCACCAACCTGATGATCGGTTCGCTCGACAATCCGCACTCTTTTCCGCCGCTTGCCAATACCTGCACCGAGAACATGGTGACATGGTTCGATACGATCACGAGCATCGAAAATACCGGAGCGACCGAAAACAACGGCGCCGACTGGGCCGCGGCGATCAAGGAGAGCAACAACCAGCACCCCGATCGCGATACTGCCTCATGGAAGGTGAGGGGCGTGACGGCTGAGTCCTACCGGCAGCATCCGCTCACGAGGCACAAGAATAGGTCGTAGCTGAGCGCGCCGTCAGTTTTGCCTCGAACTCAGCGGCGATTTCCTCCAGCGTCACGCTGCCCAGCCGTCTCAGCAACAGGGCCTCAGCCTCCTTCATCGCGTCTGCCAACGCGTTATTCACCGCCTGTTCGACCAGACATTCGGGCTGATCATCGGCGGGGCCGATGGCGAAGACGTGGGGGTCGCCGAGGGCGTTGTAGACGTCTAGCAGGGTGATCTCGGACAAAGGCCGCACCAGCGTCCAACCGCCGCCGTGGCCTTTTTCTGAACGCACATAACCCTGTTGGCGAAGCCCGGCCATGGTGCGGCGGACGACGACGGGATTGGTGTTCAGCATCTTTGCAATCATTTCGGAGGTCGCCGAATGCTCATGCCGATCCATGTGGATCAGCACGTGCAGCATGCGGGAAAGGCGGCTGTCGTTGCGCATGGTTTCATCCTGTCGATCGGCGCGTCATTTTCACAAAAAATTTGTAACAAGACAAGTGACATGAGTATTGACGGTCGCATTTCATGTAACTTATGTTGATTCATAAGAGGTCAATTTCACAAGGAGTGATCGCATGTCCTACGAAGTTATCGTCATCGGTGGCAATTTTGCCGGCCTGTCGGCAGCGATGCAGCTGACCCGGGCGCGGCGGCGGGTGCTGCTTGTCGATGCGGGCGCGCCGAGAAACCGGTTTTCGCTGGCCTCGCACGGTTTCCTCGGCCAGGACGGCAGGGCGCCGGTGGCGATCATGGGCGAGGGGAAGAGACAGCTTTCGCTTTATCCGAACATCACGCTGCGCGACGGCAAGGTCCTCCGGGCGCAGAAGGAGGGTGACGAGTTCGTCGTCACCATTGAAGGTGGCGGCGAAGAACGCGCTGCCCGCCTTATTCTCGCAACCGGCGTCAGCGACACGCTTCCTGACATCCTCGGTCTCAGGGAGCGCTGGGGTCGCTCGGCGCTGCACTGCCCCTATTGCCATGGCTATGAGGTGAGCGGCGGCCAGCTCGGCATCCTCGCAAACCATCCGCATTCCGCCCATTCGGCGATGATGATCCCGGACTGGGGCGCGACCACCTTCTTCACCCAGGTGCTGTTCGAGCCCGATGAAGAGCAGCTGGCACGGCTCACCGCCCGCGGCGTACGCATCGAACGCAGCCCTGTCGTGGAGCTGTTGGGCGACAGCCCGAAACTCCAGGCGGTGCGCCTCGCCGATGGCCGCACCGTGCCGCTCGACGCCATATTCGTCGCGCCGAAAACGGCGATGGCGAGCCCCATTGCCGAACAGCTCGGCTGCGCCTTCGATGACGGTCCGTTCGGGCCGGTCATCCGCACTGGCGAAAACAAGGAGACCAGCGTCAAGGGCATCTTCGCCGCCGGCGATGCTGCAAGCTCCATGCACAATGCCACGCTCGCTTCCGCCTCCGGCGTGCTCGCCGGCGTGCATTGCCATCAGTCGATGGTGATGCCGCCCGCCGGATAGGCGCTAAGAGATGGCGCGCGCCCAGAACACGGCAACCAACCACTAAGCAGGAGACTTATTGCAATTTTTACGTTTGAATTGTAGCTGTTTCCATCGGAGCTGCTATAGCGGCAAGACGGCGTCAGAACCTACGACGCCTACCACAAGCAGAAATGGGCATCGCAAATGGGGTTTACTGAAGCCGTTCGAACAGTCTTCAAGAAATGTGTGACATTTTCTGGCAGGGCTTCCCGGTCGGAATATTGGTGGTTCTCGCTATTTTATGCGCTGGCGCTGTTTCCACTAGCAATTCTAGCCTTTGTACTCGCTTTCGCCACCAGCGGCGGTGGAGCCCCGTCACCGATTCATTATACCGTCGTCATCTGGATGGTATTCACACTCGCGATTCTTTTGCCGCTAATATCTCTGCAGGTTCGCCGCTTCCATGATCGCAACATTTCCGGCTGGTGGTATCTCGCGCTGTTCATCCTGAGCTTTGTTCCCTATGTCGTTCTGGTCACATTCCCGGTGATCATTATTATTTCCATGTTACCGGGCACCGAAGGTCCGAACAAGTTCGGGGCGGATCCGCTGCGTCCGGAAATAAGAGCAGAGGTCTTTGCCTAGAGCATGACCGGAAGCATTACGCCGCGGTCTTTCGATTGCAGGTCACGCTCAAGCCGACGATCGCACAGCCGCCGCAGCTGGTTCCCGACAACCGCAAAGTGGTGCGGAAAGTCGTCCTTGAAAGGGCCAGATGGTGGCAAGCATAATGCCGAATTCATCGTCTGCATTGAAGGTGGTCGGGGCATCATTGTTGCAATCGGCGTCAGCGACGACTGAAAATGCTAGCCAAATGAAAGCCGTGCCGTGCAGCACCCTCATCCGGCCCTGCGGGCCACCTTCTCCCCGCCTGGGGAGAAGAGGAAGCAAAGCCGGATGAGGGGATCCACGGGACAAGGCTGCCTCTACGGCAAAAACAGCACGTTGTACTGATCGATGTCGCTCGGCAGATCCCGCACCTTCATCTCTTCCTCGAGGTCCTCGAAGAGCACGAGACAATCCTCATAGAAACCTGACAGCATCGCGATGAATTCCTTCGTGCCCTCCGGGCCGTAGAACAGCGGCGTGAATTCCATATGAAGCGGCACGCGGCGGGAAAGCAGCGGCTGCATCGACCGGCAGGCGACCGGCTCGTAGCCTTCGATATCCATCCAGACAAGGCCAATTGCGGCCGGATCGATCGAAAGTTCGGCGAGGATTTCGGAGACCGGCTTCACCGGCACGCTGATCTTCCTGTCGGTCGGGCTCTGGCGGACGGCGCTGCTCTTGCCGTGATTGTTGAGGTTCAAAAAAAAGTCGATCTTGCCTTCGCTCTCGCCGGCGGCGCAGTTGACGAGCCGGACCTTCTCCTCCAGCCGATTCTGACGGATGTTGAGTTCAAGCAGCGGGAAATTGCGCGGGTCGGGCTCGACGCTGACGATACGGGCGTAGGTGCCGCTCAAGGCGAAATAGACCGTCTGGGTGCCGATATTGCCGCCGATCTCGAGCAGCGTCGCGTCTTTTCTCAGCAGGCCGCGTTCGCGCAGGATGGCGATCAGCCGGTCGACGGCGTCGCGTTCGAAATGGCCCTTCCGGAAGACCTTGCGGCCGATATAGTCGGCGGGCGAGAAGGTCATCAGATGATCGCCGGCATCGACCGTCATTGAGACGACGCGCGGACCGATATTCTCGATCAGCAGTCGGCGGCCGAAGCGGGTGTTGAAGAAGCGCGACGCAGCGCCATTGCGCGCCTTGCGCAGACGGCGGCTCCAATATTTGGCGGTGAGCCAGGGCTTGCCGTGCATCAGGCTTTTCCTTCGAGCGGTTCTGCCGCTTTCTCTCTCGGAATGACATAGACTTTCAAGGGCAGGGCGCGGCCGCGCACGTTGATTTCACGGCTTTCGATGCCTGAAAGAGCGGCGCCGGAAAGGTCCGCCACCGGTTCGGAGATGACAATCGCTGCTTCGAATTCCTTGGCCGCGCTTTCCAGCCGGCTCGCGACGTTCACCGTATCACCGATCGCCGTCATGCTGCGCACGCGACCATATCCCATCGTGCCGACGACGGCCGGGCCGGTGTGGATACCGATCGCAATGCGAAGCGGCAGCGTCAGTTCATCGGCGAGTTCGGCAGCGAGCTTCTCGATCTCAGCAACGATCGCCGCGGCTGCGTTGAGCGCCTGGCGGCAGGCCTCCTCCGGCGCGGTGTCGAGGCCAAACAGCGCCATGGCGCCGTCGCCGATGAACTTGTCGAGCCGCCCGCCTGCCTGCTCCACCGCCTTGCCGATGATGGCGAAATAGCGGTTCAGCAGGAAGACGACGTCGAAGGGGAGGCGGGTTTCAGTCAGCGTGGTGAAATGACGGATATCGACGAAGAACACGACGATCTCACGCTCACGGCCGGGACTCGTCTCCTGGCTGTTGGCAGGAGGAGCCTCGACGGACGGCACGAGAAGAGGCGCGACCGCTAGGTCGGCGTTCGGCCGAAGCTGGCAGGCGAGCCGCACGTCCGGACCGGCATTGATGCGTTTCAGGGTGGTCTGCTCCAGCTTGTCTGGCGGCGGCAAATACTGGTAATCGCCAAGGATCTGTACTCGGCAGGTTGAGCACTGGCCCTTGCCACCGCAGACGGCATAATGCGGCAACCCGCCGAGCCGGCTTGCTTCCAGCACCGTAAAGCCACGCGGCACCCGGATCACCTCGCCGCCGGGATAATGCACGACGACCTGATCGAGGCGCTCCTTCAGCTTGCGTCGGGCGCGGGCGATGACAACCAGGAGCAGCGAGGCCGAGAAAGCGCCGTAGAGCCCGGCGCGCACTGTGGCGACGCGGCTGCGGACCTCGGGATCGGAGAGATAGCGGGCGTTGAGGTTCACCTCGTACGGATTGGTCGTCAACTGATAGGCGGGGTCTGCAAGGGTGCGGCCCATCTGGACGAATCCGAGGAGCGAGAGCACCGGTATGAGGATCGCCGGCGCGAGCAGAAGCGCCGACCATTCGGCGTACCATGGGCGGTAGCGCAGCCAGAAATGGATGCCGATGCAGCCGTGGATCCAGACGGCGAGGACGCCCAGCACCTGACGCACACCGTTCGCCGGCGCCCTGATCCACAGCTGTTCGACGACCGTCTCGTAGTCATCGATATAGCCGTAAAGTTCATGGGCGACCCGCGTGCCGATGACATGGTCCATCAGGAGCAGCGGGATCAGCAGGCCAAGCACGATCTGCGCCATTTCCCCCTTCGGCATGACAAGGCTGCGCCTGATGTAGATGGCGCGCAGCACCAGAGCGATGTGGATCAGGACTGATCCATAAAAGAGGGCGGTGCCGATGGGATTGCGCCAGAGGACCAGGAAAAGGTGGCGGGCCTTGTCCGCAGAGGCGAGCGAAATAAGCCCTAGCGCATGGTTCGACAAATGCAGGAGGACGAAAACGAAGATGACCAGCCCGGAACCGAGCCTTGCCCTTCTGATCGAGCGTTCTGAAAAAATCCCTTTAACCGAGGCCGTCGTCATTCATTCCCGTTCTTGTCGATGCAACCGCAGGCCCATAGAGATGGGGAAGGAGGCGGAATTGCTTCCATTGCGATCACATTCCATATGCTTATGCGCAAGTTTTCGGGAAAGCAGCAACAGGGGAAATTTTTGCCGCCGGGCATGATGCCGTAAACCAGGACGGAGTTAATGCGACCTCGTGCTGCATCAAGCTGATTTCACGATGAATTCGGATAGCTATGATCGCCTGTGAATGCCGATTGGAAACAGAGTGTCTATGAAGAGGATGCGCATGCGGGTCGCCTTTTATGCGCCGATGAAATCGCCGAACCATCCGGTGCCCTCGGGCGACCGGCTGATGGCGCGGCTGTTGATCCGGGCATTGGAGCTTGCCGGCCATCAAGTCGAGGTCGTCTCCGAATTCCGCACCCATGCCTCGACACCGGAGGCGGCAGCGGCGCTCGAACCTGCCATATCCGCCGAGCTGGAGCGGCTGCGGTTGACATGGAGATCCGAGCCTCGACCGGATCTCTGGTTCTGCTACCACCCCTATTACAAATCGCCCGATCCCTTCGGGCCTGCGATCTCGGCCGAATTCGCCATTCCCTATGTCACCGCCGAGGCTTCCTATGCGGCAAAACGCGACCAGACCGGCTGGGCGGCCCGGCAGGAGCGCGTGGGCGAGGCGATCATGCAGGCGGCGGTCAATATCGGCTTCACCGAGCGTGACCGGGCCGGGCTTTCCGCCACCTTTCCGCAGGCGCGGCTTGCAGCTCTCAAGCCGTTCATCGATCCGGCGCTGTTCGAGGCGGTACGGCCGGCGCCCGATTCCAGCCGGCTGATGACCGTCGCGATGATGCGTGACGGCGACAAGATGGAAAGCTACGCGATGCTTGCAAGAGCATTGCGGCTGATCGAAGACCGGCCATGGACGCTTGCGGTCATCGGCGACGGGCCGATGCGCCGGGAGGTGGAGGCGCTGTTTGCGTGCTTTGCCGGCCGCATCGAATGGCTGGGCGAGCGGGGCGAGGCCGAGATCGCCGGCTTGCTCGCGCGCGGCGGCATCTATGTCTGGCCCGGCTGCGGCGAGGCCTATGGCCTTGCCTATCTCGAGGCTCAGGCCGCCGGCCTGCCTGTCGTTGCGCAGCAAACGGCGGGCGTGCCCGCCGTGGTCGAGGCCGGGGTGACCGGCCTGCTGACGCCGGAGGGCGATGTTGCTGCCTATGCGTCGGCCGTCGCGGCCCTGCTCGGCGATGGGCAAAAACGCGAAGCGATGGGACAGGCGGCGCGGCGCTTCGTCCTGGAGGAGCGCTCGCTTGCGATGGCTGCCCGCGCCTTGGACGAGATTTTGCGAAAAGCGTACAAAATAGGAGCGAGGTGATGAGCATGAGCTGGGAACCGCTGCGCCGCGAGCTGGACCGCTGGCAGGCCGCCGGCCGCGTGGCGCGGTTCTGGCTGCGCGACGACGATGCCGTCGAGCCGACGCCTGATCTGGAGCGGCTGCTGGCGCTGAGCGGCGAAAACGCGATTCCGCTGACGCTTGCCGTCATCCCCGGCCTGACCGGCGAGGCATTGGCCGCGCGGCTGGCGGAGGAGACGGCCGTCACCGTTGCCGTCCATGGCTGGTGCCACACCAACCACGCCGGACCGGAACGCAAAAAACAGGAACTCGGCGGCGAGCGGCCGTCAGAGGTGGTGCTCGGCGAGCTGCGTCAGGGACTGCAGCTCCTGAAGCGGCTCCATCCCGCCCGCTTCCTGCCAGTGCTGGTGCCGCCGTGGAACCGGATCGACGCCGGGCTTATCCCGGCATTGCCGGAACTCGCTTTTGCGGCGCTTTCGGTTTACGGGCGGGCAGAGCTGGGTGGGCCGATCCCGTTTCTCAACACCCATGTCGACATTATCGACTGGCACGGCACCCGTGGTGGCCGCAGCGAGGAGGAACTTGTGGCCGAGTTGGTCGCTGAACTCGGCGACAGGTTTGCCGGCAACGACGAGCCCATCGGCCTCCTCACTCACCATCTGGTGCATGATGAGGTGGCCTGGGATTTCCTCTCGGCCTTGTTTGCGGCGACCGCCCTGCATCCCGCCGTCCGCTGGTTGCCGGCGGCGGCACTTCTGAAAGCCTGAAGCGGGTTGCATCAGACTTGATTTATGCGACGCGGGCGGCATTGCAATTAAAGCACTCGATCAGCCGGGATGAACGCGCCCGAGGAAGTCCCGCATGAGGGCTGCGGCTTCATCCAGATGCGTCTCGAGCAGCCAATGCCCGCCGTCGAGCAGATGCAGTTCGGCATCCGGCAGATCACGGAGATAGGCGCGTGCCGACATTTCCGGCATATAGTGGTCGTTCGGCCCCCAGACGATCAAGGTCGGCGGCCGGTATTCCCTCAGGTATCTCCGGTGTTCGGGGAACCAGGCGCGATTCTCCTTCAACCCGGCGATCAGGTCGATGGCGATTTCCTTGCGCCGCGGCGTGATCAGCGACCAGTGCAGCTTCCAGAGATCCGGCGGGATAGCGTCGGCCAGAGGCGGCGGCAGGTCGTTGAGGAATTCCTCCCGGAATGTCTCCTCGCTGATTGCTTCCGCCAGCGCCCTCCTCATCTCCGCGCGTGGGAGCGCCCACGTCGCCTCGATGTCAGCATATTTCGGGCCGAGCGCATCCTCATAGGGAATATCGCCATTCTGGATGATCAGCGCCACGATGCGGCTGGGGTTTCTGATTGCTAGCCGCGCTCCGATCGGAGAGCCGAAATCATGGAGATAGAGGGCGAAGCGGTCGAGATCGAGCACGCCGATAAAAGCCTCCAGCCAGGCGGCATAGCCATCGAAGCTGTAGTCGAAACCGTCGGGCGTGCCGCTATAGCCCGCGCCCGGGAAATCCGGGGCGATCAAGCGCCAGCGGTCGGCAAGGCGGGGCATGAGATTACGGAATTCGTAGGACGAGCAGGGATAGCCGTGCGGCAGCAACAGGACCGGCGCATCCCGTGGTCCGGCTTCACGGTAAAAAGTCTCGATACCTGCGACCGTAACGAACTGATGCCGGACGAGCGTGGTCCGGTTCACGTTCGGTCCTCCTCGTACTGCTCTGCGCCCTCCACTGGTCGCAGCCATGCTTCGCGGCGTTTGATCCACAGTTCGTAGCGCGGCACGAGCGGCGTCGGCGCCTCCGAGAGGGTGCCGAGCTTGATTTCGGCCTCTTCGTCATCGGCGGAAAACAGACGCGAACCGCAGCCGGTGCAGAAGCGTCGGCCGTGGAATTCGCCCGTTTCGCCGGAATGTTCAAACTGACTGGCGGGCCAAATTCCATAGAAGGTGAAGGCCGAACCGCTTTCCTTTCGGCAGTCGGTGCAATGACAGATTCCGACGCGCAACGGTTCGCCCCGCACAGAAAGCTGCACCTGCCCGCAAAGGCATTGTCCGGAGAGCACGGTCATGGCTGATACCCCGTTTCATCGATCTTGCGCTGCCGGGGAAACGGTCGGACCCGGCATCTGTTCCGTCAGCAAGGCACAAATGGGCCGGCGCCTCCTTGCGCCGGCGTACTGCCTAAATCACAACGGTCTGGTTGTCGCGGGCGGCGAAGGCGCCGGGGAAAGCGGCCTCGGCCTGCGCTTCCATCTCGGCCAGCTGTTCGTCCGTGCGGGAGGGGGCGTGGTGGAACAGGGCGAAGCGCTTGGCGCCCGCCATTTTGGCGAGCTCGGTGCCGTGCTGCCAGGTCGAATGGCCGAAGCCCTTGAAGCGCTGCATCTCGTCTTCATTGTAGGTGCAGTCATAGACGACGAGATCGGCGCCCTGCATCATCTCCAGGGAGACCGGATCGTGAGTGCCGGGGGTATGCTCGATATCGTAGATGAGAGCGATCGAGCGGCCTTGCCATTCGATACGGTAGCCGATGGCCCCGCCCGGGTGGTTCAGCGTGAAAGTCCTGATCTCGATGCCCTCATGCGGGGTCAGAACCTGACCGGCATGGAAATCGCGGAAGTTCATCGTCGCCTGACAGATGTCGGTTTTGACTGGAAACCAGGGCGGGCTGATGAACTGCTCGACCATTTCCCTGGTGCTCATCTTCCCGTCGAGATGGCCGGACCAGATGTTGACGTTGATCGAGGGATAATAGATCGCCTTGAAGAAGGGCAGGCCGATGATGTGGTCGTAGTGGCAGTGGCTGAAGAACAGATCCACGTCACTGACGCCGTCGGCGAGCAGCGACAGCCCCGCCTCGCGCAGGCCGGAACCGGCGTCGAAAAGCATCCGATGTTTTCCGCAGCGAATCTCGATGCAGGAAGTGTTGCCGCCGTAGCGGTCGAATTCAGGGCCGGATACGGGAATACTGCCGCGGACGCCCCAAAATTTAACTTGAAACAGTTCTGTCGTCATCGTTTTTCAAACCGGCCTTCCCGCATCGCCATCGTAATCATAGTTTATCCCGATGCGAAGCAGCAGAATTCCACGAGTTTGCCTGCGCCCCCTTTCGTTCTCCTAACCGCTAGCGGAAGAAGAAGTATATTCTCCTAAGCAATCGGCTTTCGCTTCGGAAAGCAACCCAGTATGGTTGGTTTTCGGTAAACGGGCTGCTCGGGCGGGGCGTTTTCCGCAAGTCATGCCTATTAGATGGTTGCGCGCGACCAAAAAAACAATTGCCGCCCCAACGCCCCCGAAGCTCCGCTCCGACTTTGCCGCTGCCGGACCTCGAGCCGTCACCTCAGGCGGTTCCAAGTCTTCTGATATTCCCCGTCAGCTCCTTTGCCAGCCGCAGGCTGGCGGCGGTCGCCATTGTCATTTCGGGCAGGAGCAGCCATTCGAGCGTCCAGGCCGCTCCAGAACGTTCCTGTTCGTGGATGAGGGATTGATGGATGCCGGAAAGCGCCGTGGCGTTGAAGCGGGCGAGCGAGACGAGCACTTCGGCGGCAACCGGATTCTGCTTGTGCGCCATGGCTGAGGAGGTGCCGCCGCCCGACATTTCAATCTCGCCCCCCATCTCGGCGAGCAGCGCGACATCCTGTCCCATCTTGCCGAGGCTGCCCGAAATTGAAGTGAACAGGCCGGCGATATCGGCGATCGGCAGACGCGCGCTCTGCCACTGCCTGATGTCGGTAAGGCCGAGCTCCTGGGCGAGTAAAGCACGGACGGCCGCAGCCTGTGGCCCAAGCTTGTCGAGCGTGCCGGCAGCACCTCCGAACTGGACTGGGAAGCTTTGCTCGGTCAGGCGGTCGCGATAGGTCGCGAGCGGCGCGCGCCAGGCATTGAGACGGTCGGAAACGGTAATCGGAATCGCCGCCTGCATGCGGGTATGGCCCATCAGGCGGTTGCGGCCGAACTGCCGGTCGAGCCCGTCGAAGGTCGCAAAGATGGCGGAAAGCCGGCCGGCAAACAGGAAAACCACTGCTTTCAGGCGGATCATCAGGCTAGTGTCGACGACGTCCTGGCTGGTGGCGCCGAGATGAAGGCTTTTGCCCGCTTCCTCGCCGACAGCTTCGCGCAGCTGCTTGACGAGCTCGGGGACGACGACCCCGTCTTTTGCGGTTGCCGCGCGAAGGCTGGTGAGATCCGGAGAAAAACCGGCGCAGGCTTCGGCAATCTTCGTTGCGGCATCGCCGGGGATGAGGCCATGCACGGCCTCGGCCCTGGCGAGCGCCGCCTCGAAGGAGAGCATGGCGCGGATATCGGCCTCGGCGGAGAAGTAGGGTGCAATTTCATCGTCACCGACGAGGCCGGAGAGGAAGGGGTGGTCGAAGGGCGATGCGGTCATGGATGCCTCTATTCGAGCATTTCAGGCAAAAGTGCAGGGGTGGACGCCGACCCGGGGGTCGAGCCGCCGGTCTCGACCCGTTCTTCGGACCCCCTCGGGGAGAGGGCAGGGTGAGGGGGCTATTCGCGCGGAGCTCTCCGAACGTAGCCCGCCTATCCTCAAATATCCAGAAATACCGTTTCCTTCGGCCCCTGCAGATGGATGTCGAAATGGCAGGTCGCGCCGTCGCGGATGGCGACCAGGGTTGCGACGCGCTCGCGATGTTCGATGCGCAGAAGCAGCGGATCGCCGGCGTTGGCTTCGGTCTCCTCCGGAAAATACATGCGCGTATGCAGGCCGATATTGATGCCGCGGGCGACGATCCAGAAGGTGATGTGCGGCGCCTGTCTGCGACTGTCCTTGAAGGGGACGCGGCCGGGCTTGATGGTTTCGAAGCTGTAGACGCCGTCCTCGGCGCGGGTCGGGCAGCGGCCCCAGCCGGTGAAATTCGGGTCGGCGGCGCCGCGCATTTCCGATGGGCTGTTGTAGAGGCCGGCGCTGTCGGCCTGCCAGATCTCGACGACGGCGTCGCGCACCACGGCACCGGCGCCGTCGAAGATGCGGCCGGTGACGGTAATGCGTTCGCCGAGCGTCTTGTCGTTGAGCATCCGCGTGCCGAGATCGCTGTCATAGACGCCCGTTATGTTGCAGAAATTCGGCGTCAGACCGATATGGACGTAGGGGCCGGCCGTCTGCGATGGGGTTTCCTTGAGGTAGCCGAGCTGCTGCATGATCAGTTGCCCTCCAGCCTGTTTTCAAACATCGTCGAGCGGCGCCCGCGCAGCACGATATCGAATTTATAAGCGCGTGAATCCATCGGAATCGTATTGCCCCAGTCGAGCGGCGCAATCAGCTTCTCGATCGCCGCCTTGTCGGGGATCGTGCCGACGATCGGACATTTCCAGATCATAGGATCGCCCTCGAAATACATCTGGGTGATCAGGCGCTGGGCAAAGCCGTGGCCGAAGATCGAGAAGTGGATATGGGCGGGGCGCCAGTCGTTGACGCCGTTCGGCCAGGGATAGGCGCCGGGCCGCACGGTGCGGAAATGGTAGCGGCCTTCCGCGTCGGTGATGGCGCGGCCGCAGCCGCCGAAATTCGGATCGATCGCGGCGAGATAGGTTTCCTTTTTGTGGCGATAGCGCCCGCCGGCATTGGCCTGCCAGAACTCGACCAGGGCGCCCGCCACCGGCTTGGCGCGCTCGTCGAGCACGCGGCCATGGACGATGATGCGCTCGCCGATCGCGCTTTCGCCGGGGCGCGCATAGTTCAGGATCAGGTCGTTGTCGAGTTCGCCGATCATCGAATGACCGAAGACCGGGCCTGTCGTTTCCGAGATCGTGCCGTCGAGCGACAGCAGGGCACGCTGCGGCGAGCGCAGAACGGAGGTTTTGTAGCCCGGGGTCAGCGCCGGCGCGTGCCAGGCGCGGTCGCGGGCGAAGAAGGCGCCGGTCTCCGGCTTGCTGTTTGCTCGTTCGGACATGTTTCCCCCTCAGGCCGCCTTTTCGGCGTCCATTTGCGCAAAGGCCTGTTTTGCGATCCTGATGGCGTGATTGGCAGCAGGAACGCCGGCATAGATCGCCACATGTAAGAGCGCCTCGCAAATATCCTCGCGGCTCGCACCCGTATTGGCGGTGGCGCGCACATGCATGGCGACCTCCTCATCCTGGCCGAGCGCTGCGAGAAGGGCAATGGTGACGATCGAGCGCTCGCGCTTGGTCAGCGCCGGGCGCGACCAGACATGGCCCCAGGCGGCTTCGGTGATCAGTTCCTGGAAGGGGCGGTCGAAGGCGGTCTCGCTGGCTGCGGCACGGTCGACATGGGCATCGCCGAGCACGGCGCGGCGGGTCGCCATGCCCTGCCGGTAACGTTCGGAAGGGGTCTCGTTCATGGGCTGCTTTCTCCAGGCGAAATCGATGTGAGGAATGCGCGGATGATCGCCGTCAGCGCCTCCGGCTGCTCGACACAGGGAATATGGGCGCAATCGCGGATGATCTCGTAACGGGCGCCCGGGATCAGCCGCGCCGTGGAAAGCACGAGATCGGGCGGCGTCGAGCCGTCCTGGTCGCCGACGATGCAGATTGTCGGCACAGCGATCGACTTGGCCGCTTCGGTGAAATCTGCGTCGCGGATCGCTTCGCAGGCGGCGACATAACCCTCGACCGGCTGCCGCGTCAGCATGTTGCAATAGCCTGAATAGGCGGTGTTCTCGGGCCGGCGAAAGGCAGGCGTGAACCAGCGCTCCATGACGGCGTCGACGATGCTGCCGATGCCCTTTCCTTCAACGGCGGCGAGGCGGGCGTTCCAGCTCTCAGCAGTGCCGATCTTATGGGCGGTATCGCAAAGGAGTAGCGCGCCGACGAGATCCGGCCGGCGCTGATAGAGCGACTGGGCAATGAGACCGCCGACAGAGAGGCCGCAGATGACGGCAGCTTTTACCGCCAGAAGATCAAGCAGGCCGGCAAGATCGGTCGCATGGTCCTCGATGGACGAGGGAAGCTGGCCGACGTCGGAAAGGCCGTGGCCGCGCTTGTCGTAGAGCACGATGGCATAGTCGCCGGCAAGCCGCACCACCACGTCGCGCCAGATGCGGAAATCCGTTCCGAGCGAATTGATGAAGACGATCACCGGCCGGTCGGCGGGAGCGCCGATGAGCTGATAATGGATGGTCACGTCGTTTATGCGGGCGAACTGCACGTCGCTTCTCCCTGTTCGAGTCACGCACACCACCCCTCCGTCATGCTTGGGCTTGACCGGAGCATCCATACGGCGCCCACCAACAGCCGCGGCATGGATCCTCAGGTCAAGCCCGAGGATGACGGAATGTGAAGCTGGCCTTCCCGCCGAATTCTTCTCGTCTAAAAGTGACACGCCGCATCACGTGTTCACAAAACCGAACTTTCTTTTCTGCCCGCGTCATATGGATTCGGCCATAGGCTAGCCGAATGGCTCTTGTGCCTTCCCACCCTCCGTCATGCTCGGGCTTGACCCGAGCATCCACACGACATCCACCAGCAGCCGCGCTGTGGCTTCTCGGCTCAAGTCCGAGGATGACTCTCGTTGAACTTCCTACACCTCTTGACGACAAAACTGAACGGTTGATCCGGTTAAGTAAAATGATATTTTAAGGAATTTCGATAACCTCGGAGTTATGGAAGCCGATGATCGACAGCCGCGTCAAGTTTCGCCATCTGCAGACCTTTGTAGAGGTGGCTCGACAAAAGAGCGTCATGAAGGCGGCCGAGTTGCTGCATGTCAGCCAGCCGGCGGTGACGAAGACGATCCGTGAACTGGAACAGGTGTTGGGCGTCGACGTCTTCGAGCGCGACGGCCGTGGCATCAAGATTACCCGCTACGGCGAGGTTTTCCTGCGGCATGCCGGGGCGGCGCTGACGGCGCTGCGCCAGGGTCTCGATTCCGTCTCGCAGGAGCAGTTCGCCGACGCGCCGCCGATCCGGGTCGGCGCCCTGCCGACGGTCTCGTCGCGCATCATGCCGCGGGCGATGGAACTCTTCCTTAAGGAAAGGATGCGGAGCCGGGTGAAGATCGTCACCGGCGAAAACGCCGTGCTGCTGGAGGAGCTTCGCGTCGGCGACCTCGATCTCGTCGTCGGACGCCTCGCCGGCGCCGAAAAGATGGCGGGTTTCTCCTTCGAGCATCTTTATTCCGAACAGGTGGTGTTTGCCGTGCGGATCGGCCACCCGCTGCTGAGGCGTCGGCAATCGCCGTTTTCGGGCTTCGGCGACTACACGGTATTGATGCCGACGCGCGGCTCGATCATCCGGCCGGTCGTCGAAAATTTCCTCATCGCCAACGGCATCTCCAGTCTGCCGAACCAGATCGAGACGGTATCGGATTCGTTCGGCCGCGCCTTTCTGCGGGCAAGCGATGCGATCTGGATCATTTCCAACGGCGTGGTAGCAGGCGATGTCGCCGATGGGCGGCTGGCGCTTCTGCCGATCGACACCGGCGAAACCAAAGGACCGGTCGGGCTGACGATGCGCGCCGATTCCGTGCCGTCGGCGCCGCAATCGATCCTGATGCAGACAATTCGGGAAGCGGCGGGGGAGCTTTCCTGAAATCACTCTTCCAATTTGCTTGCCCGATGCCCAGATTTGGACTAAATCTAGTTCAAGACAGGAGATATTTATGCAACAGGCAAGACGCAGGGAACAGGAGCCGGAGCGGCTGGATGCGGAGCGGTTTGCACCGGCAAACCGAAGACGGCTGAGCCCGCCGGCCTTGCGAACCTTTTTGGCGATCGCCGATCTCTGGGGGCTCACCGAAGAACAGCGTCTGCTCGTGCTCGGCTATCCCTCCCGCTCGACCTATCACAGCTGGGCCAAGCAGGCGCGCGAGCACGGCGCTTTCACCCTCGACGTCGATACGCTGACCCGGATCTCCGCCGTGCTCGGCATCCACCAGGCGCTCGGCGTTCTGTTTGCCGACGAACGCGCCGGCGTCGCCTGGCTGCGCGCGCCGCATCAGGCGCCGGTTTTCGGCGGCCATCCGCCGCTTGATATCGTGACAAGCGGAACCCAGGACGGGCTGATGACCGTGCGCCGCTTCCTCGACGGCGCGCGCGGCGGGCTCTACATGCCGCCGAACAGGCTCGACGAGGCATTCACGCCTTACGAAGACACGGACATCGTCTTCCGGTGAGCGAGCGTTTTGCCGAGGCGCCGCATCCGTCCTACCGGCTGATCCCGTCGCAATTTCCGCCGATCGGTCTCTTCGATACGGTGGCGAGGGCGGCCGATCTCGAAGCCGTGATGGAGCTTGTGGGATGGACCAATGACCGGCTCGTGGCAGATCGCATCCGGCGGCTTCCCGAAAACGAGTGGGTCTACGGCAGTCCGAACGCCAGTATCGTGATGGCGGCATTCCTGCATGTCGCACCCGGCGGGATGCGCTTCAACGGCCCCGATCTTGGCGCCTGGTATGCCGCCGGCAATCTGAAGACGGCTGCCGCCGAGGTCGGCCATCATCTGAGGCGCGAGGCCGTGGCGCGTGGGGTGGCGACGATGGCGCGCAGCTATCGAAGCTATGCCGCCACCCTGATCGGCAATTATCTCGACATTCGCGGCGAGCAGGCGCTGCGGCCCGACGTCTATGACGGCGCGAGCTATGCTGCATCGCAGGTGCTCGGCGAACAGGTGCGCGCCAGCGGCGGCGCCGGCATCCTCTACGACAGTGTGCGGCTGAGGGGTGGGGTGAACGTCGCGGCGCACCGGCCCAGGAATATCCGCGACGTGGTGCAGGCCGATCATTTCGAAATCACCGTTTTCGCCGCCGACCGGCGCATCGATGTCAGAAAGCTTTCCACCCGGCGGCGACTGACGGCCGCAAGGTAGATGTTTAAACCGGCAGGCGCTCGGCCCATGCCTTTGCCGTCTTTGCCATAGTCGCAAGGTGGTCGGCGGCGGAGAAGCCGGAAATCTTCTTGCGCGGCTTGAGGTCGTGATCGCCGTCCTCGAGCCAGAGGACCTCGATCCGCTCGGAAAGGGCGTAGCCCGGCACTTCGTCCTTCGTGCCGAACTCGTCGCGCGTTCCCTGGCAGATCAGCGTGGGCGTCTTGAGCCCTGCGAGATGGCCGGTGCGCAGCTTGGCTGGCTGGTCGGGGGGATGGAAGGGATAGCCCAGGCAGAGCAGACCGGCGATCTTCCCCGTGTCATAGAGACGGTCTGCGACCATGCTCGCAACTCGTCCGCCCATCGACTTGCCGCCGATGATGAGAGGACCGCCGGCGCCAAGTGCGGCAATCGCCGCCTCATATTCGGGGTTGAGCGTTTCGGCGCGCGGCGGCGGCTTGCGGCCTTCCTCAGAGCGGCGAGCGGCCATATAGGAGAATTCGAACCTGACGACGCGAAAGCCGACGCCGGCAAGCGCGTCCGCTGCCGCTGTCATCGACGCCGAATCCATCGGCGCGCCGGCGCCATGGGCGAGCAGGATGGTGAAGCGCGCATCCTGCGGCCCCTGCAGCAGAAATCTCTCAAGCATCGGTAATCCTCCATCCGCCGCGGGAACCATGTCGATGGCTCTGACTTCTTCCCGGGAAGGAGACAGACAATGTCGACGAATGATGAAAACGTAAAGCCCGAGCAGCGCCGCCCCAAGGATGTCAATGCCGTTCCCGGCAAGCCGGAACCCGGCGACGCGGAATCGATGGCGCCAACGACCGTGCAGCCGGCTGGGGATGGAGACAAAAGCGAGCGGCCGGTGGTCAATCCGGTGACCGGCGCCGCTCTCTAGCGGCCGCTCGCTAAAGATGATGCAAAAACCCCTTGAAACGGCGAATGCAAGCGTCCATATAGCGGTCCTGCCTGAAAAATGGATGCGCCCGGTATCGACGTCGTCGAGCTGTTCGCTGTCCGACAGGATAAGGGCGCTCCCCGCAAGGGTCGAGCGCCCTTTTTGCTTTTCAGGCATCAGTGCGTCCGAGCAGTTTGTGTGTAGCGAGCGTGAATACCCACCAAGATCTATATAGCGCTTCGGAATCCCGAAATAGGTTGGGGGATTGAAGTCCTTGACTATTTCTCCACGGAGACACCGCGCAAACCGGCTCGAATTTCGGAATCCCGAAGCGAGGGAATTTCGGGATTCCGAAGCGGGATTTTTCGTCTCGGCGCTGTCGATTTTCGTATCCGCCATTCGTCATTCTAAGGATATGCTGAAATTCCTTACGGTCAGCACATCATCAGGCAACGACAGGAGGATATCGTCATGGATAGTCGACAGCTGTTACCCGCGGCCGTACTCGCGGCCAAGAATGGCGCCCGTTTCCCGAATGAGAGCGAGGAATATCGTATCGCGCGTGACGCGCTGCTGGCCGAAGAGATTGAATTGCGCCGGCATATCGAACGCGTGGCGAGACAGCGCCGGGCGCTGCCGCCGGGCGGCGAGGTGAAAAAGGATTATCGTTTCGAAGGCAGTAACGGCCCGGTATCCTTCAGCGAGCTCTTCGCCGACAAGGACACGCTGGTTGTCTACAGCTACATGTACGGCCCTGAGCGCGAGCGTCCGTGCCCGATGTGCACCTCGCTGCTGTCGGCCTGGGACGGCGAAGTGCCCGACATCCAGCAACGCGTGGCGCTTGCCGTCGTCGCCCGCTCGCCGATCGAAAGGCTGCTCGCTTTCAAGAAGGAGCGCGGCTGGCATCACCTGCCGCTCTACTCGGATATGACCGATGAATACAGCCGCGACTACCGCGCGATCGGCAGGGACGGCAGCGATGGCGCCGCCTTCAACGTCTTCACGCGGCGCGACGGCACCATCCGCCATTTCTGGAGCGAGGAGATGGGCGAAGCGACGGCCGATCCCGGCGAGGATCCACGCGGCGCGCCCGACCTGATGCCGCTCTGGACCGTGCTCGATGCGACGCCGGAAGGCCGCGCACCGGACTGGTATCCAAAACTGTCTTATTGAGATCAAGCACGCTCTGCCGTCAGCCGGTGGAGCGGTTTCTGGAGGTCTCGATCCATTCGAGATTGGTGACCGAAGCCTCCGGCAGCAGCGATGGATCGAGATCGTAGACATAACCGCTCAGCATGTCGGCGGCACGTTCGGCCGCCTTGATCTTCGCCTCGGTTTCCGCGACCGCCTTGGAAATCGCTTCGATGCGGGCGCGGAACATATGGGCGAGCACATCGCGCCCGGACTGCTTTTCCAACCGCTCCAGATGCAGGCCGACGCGCGACGCGTGGCGTTCCAGCTCGCTCTTGCTGAACCGCGCCTTGCGCAGTTCCTCGGAGAGGCTTTCCTGCATGACGGCGACCGGATCAAAACTGCCCGGCGCCCGCTCGTCGAGAACGGCGTCGGTCACGAGCTTCTCGATCATCACAAGCGCCTGCAACTCGGCCGCATCGGCGAACTCGACGTCATAGCCGGTATCGTCATAGACCTTGCGCCGGACCGGATCGAGCAGCAGCGCATAGGCCTTCTGCAGATTGTCGAAGGCTTCCGTATCGCCGCCCGAATCAGGATGGGCGACCTTTGCCAGGCGACGGTAAGCCGCCTTCAGCTTCGCCTCGTCTGCATCGCGTTCAACGCCGAGAATATCGTATGGATCCGTCACACCTGCTCCCTTGCCGCCCTGATGTCACGGGCAGTCTAGGTCTTCTTCTGCATCAGAAGGGCAAAGTTTAGACCGAAAGCGGGAATGGCGTCTACGGCCCGAAACGGCAGTGGTCGGTGCTCAGGCCACGGTTTTTGCAAGATCGTCCTGTGTTTACAGATACTTGCACGATGTCAGTCCGTGGCAATTGCGACGAGATAAGCGATGGCCTCGCCGTCGATTTCCAGCGCCGTCGCCGTCGCGTCCTCGATCAGCAGCGCGTCGCCATCTCTCAGCATCCCGGTCTCGCCATTCCGCCGGAAAGACGCCGCGCCGCGATGGCAAAGCAACAGGCATGTCGGCGACGGTAACGGTACGCGCGTAGCGCCGTCGATTTCGACTCGGGTCAGGCTATGGGTGAGACCGCCCCGGCGCGTCATGACGTTGAGATCGGTGATCGCGCCGTGATCGAGTGTGGCGGTGACGGGGATATCAGCGGGGAAGGAAAGAGGAGCGCTTTGCGTCGTCAGCAGCGCCGGGGCGCGGCCGTCGATCGCGAGCACCATGCCGTTGCCCTCGAGGACCGCCAGCGTCCGGTCAATGCCCGGAAAAATCGAGAACGGTCCGTCTTCCGCGACCGTTGCCATGCTGATGCGCCAATCGAAGCCATCGATCGAAGCACTAGGCGGAAAGACGGCGATCTCCACCGTCTCTCCCTTGCCATTCTTCCACGGCATGCGCTTGTGATCGCCGGCGCGCAGGATCCTCACGCCGCTCAGTTCCCGAGAATGGCGGGCAGGCGCAGGCCCTTGTCCCGGGCGCAGTCGATGGCGATGTCATAGCCGGCGTCGGCGTGGCGCATGACGCCGGTCGCCGGATCGTTCCAGAGCACGCGCTCGAGACGCTTGGCCGCATCATCAGTGCCATCCGCGCAGATAACCACGCCAGAGTGCTGGGAGAAGCCCATGCCGACGCCGCCGCCGTGGTGCAGCGACACCCAGGTGGCGCCCGAAGCGGTGTTGAGCAGGGCGTTCAGGAGCGGCCAATCGGAGACGGCGTCGGAACCGTCCTTCATCGCCTCCGTCTCGCGGTTCGGCGAGGCGACGGAACCCGAATCGAGGTGGTCGCGGCCAATGACGATCGGCGCGGAAAGCTCGCCGTTCTTGACCATCTCATTGAAGGCCAATGCCAGGCGGTGGCGGTCGCCGAGGCCGACCCAGCAGATGCGCGCCGGCAGGCCCTGGAAGGCGATGCGCTCCCTGGCCATGTCGAGCCAATTGTGCAGATGCTTGTTGTCGGGCAGCAGTTCCTTCACCTTGGCGTCGGTCTTGTAGATATCCTCCGGATTGCCCGATAGCGCAGCCCAACGGAATGGGCCGACGCCGCGGCAAAACAGCGGTCTTATATAGGCGGGCACGAAGCCCGGGAAGGCGAAGGCGTTTTCCAGGCCTTCATCCTTGGCGACCTGGCGGATATTGTTGCCGTAGTCGAGCGTTGGGATGCCGGCGTTCCAGAAGGCGATCATCGCCTCGACATGTTCGCGCATCGAGGCGCGCGCGGCCTTTTCCACCGCCTTCGGATCGCTTTCGCGCTTGGCCTTCCATTCGGCCATCGTCCAGCCCTTCGGCAAGTAGCCGTTGATCGGGTCATGTGCCGAGGTCTGGTCGGTGACGATATCGGGGCGGATGCCGCGGCGAACCATTTCCGGCAGGATTTCGGCGGCGTTGCCAAGCAGGCCGACGGACTTGGCTTCGCCGGCCTTGGTCCAGGCGTCGATCATCGCAAGCGCTTCGTCGAGCGTTTCGGCCTTGGCGTCGAGATAGCGGGTGCGCAGCCGGAAATCGATCGAATCCGGATTGCATTCGACGGCGAGGCAGCAGGCGCCGGCCATGACGGCGGCGAGCGGCTGGGCGCCGCCCATGCCGCCGAGGCCGCCGGTCAGGATCCATTTGCCCTTGAGATTGCCGCCATAATGCTGGCGGCCGGCCTCGACGAAGGTCTCGTAAGTGCCCTGCACGATGCCCTGCGTGCCGATATAGATCCACGAACCGGCCGTCATCTGGCCGTACATGGCAAGGCCCTTCTTATCCAGCTCGTTAAAATGATCCCAGGTCGCCCAATGTGGCACGAGATTGGAATTGGCGATCAACACGCGCGGCGCATCCTTGTGGGTGCGGAAGACGCCGACCGGCTTTCCGGACTGCACCAGCAGCGTTTCCTCTTCCGTCAACGTCTTCAGCGTCGCGACGATGCGGTCGAAATCTTCCCAAGTGCGGGCGGCGCGGCCGATGCCGCCATAGACGACGAGCTCGTTCGGGTTTTCGGCGACGTCGGGATCGAGATTGTTCATCAGCATGCGCAACGGCGCTTCGGTCATCCAGCTCTTGGCATTGAGATCGCTGCCGCGTGGCGCGCGGATTTCGCGGATGTTGTGGCGTGGATTGGTCATGACGGTTCCCTGTCGAGTGATCTTAGCGCTTGAGGCCCGGCGCGATCTGTTCGATGCGCACCAGAATGTCTTTGAGATGGACGCGAAGCCTGTCCGCCTTGGCGGCGTCATAGGCGAAGGGCGGCGCCTCGGTTTGAAGATGCGTTGATTGTGCGAGCTCCATCTGGATGGCATGCACGCCGGTTTCGGGCCGGCCATAGTGTCGGGTCGTCCAGCCGCCCTTGAAGCGGCCGTTGAGCACGCTGTCATAGCCTTCGGCGGCTTCGACAACCGTGAGCGTCGCCTGCTCGATGGCGCCGTCGCAGGTCCTGCCCATGTCAGTGCCGATATTGAAATCCGGCAGCTTGCCCTCGAATAGGAAGGGAATATGCGAGCGGATGGAGTGGCAATCATAGAGAATCACAACGCGATGGATTGCCTTTACACGTTCGATCTCGGCGGCAAGAGCGGCGTGATAGGGCGCATGAAAATCCCGCAGCCGCGCGGCGATATCGGCCTCGTCAGGCGCCTGCCCATCCTTCCAGATCGGTTTGCCATCGAAGTCCGTTTCCGGGACAAGGCCGGTGGTGTTCTGGCCGGGATAGAGACTGACGCCCTGCGGATCGCGGTTGGCGTCGATCACGTAGCGGTGGAAGGTGGCGCGCACGGTCGTGACATCGTCGAGCAGGCCGCCATAGAGCCGGTGGATGTGCCAGTCGGTATCGGCGAGGATCCTGCCATTGTCGTTGAGCCGGTCGGCGATCCCCGGCGACACGTCGGTGCCGGTATGGGGGAAAGCGAGGATGACGGGGGAGGTGCCCCGATGGATTTCGTATGGTGCGACACTCATAGGCAAAGCGCTCCAGCGCTGAGGGTGTCACCCCCCTCTGTCCTGCCGGACATCTCCCCCACAAGGGGGGAGATCGACGCGCGGATAGTATCTCCCCAAACAATCGATGTTAGAGCGCGCGGGGCTGCCCAGCCGATCTCCCCACCTGTGGGGGAGATGCCCGGCAGGGCATAGGGGGGTACCAAGTGCACATACATCACGATCAGCCCTCCAGAACCGGCAAGATGCCCGAGGAAACGGCGGCATTCAGCGCGCCCGTCCCCACCAGCTCGGCAGCGGCGGCGAGGTCATCCGCCATATAGCGGTCGCTCTCGAGGCTCGGCACTTTGCTGCGGATCGCCGCGATCGCCTTCATAAGCTCCGGGCTCGTCGCCAACGGCGCGCGCAGCTCGACGCCCTGGGCGGCGGTCAGCGCTTCGATGCCGATGATGCCAAATAGGTTCTCGGTCATGACAAGTAGACGGCGAGCGCCGTGGCAGGCCATGGAGACATGGTCTTCCTGGTTGGCCGAGGTCGGCGTCGAATCGACCGAAGCCGGGTGCGACATCTGCTTGTTCTCCGACATCAGCGCCGCCGAAGTGACCTCCGCGATCATCAGGCCGGAGTTCAGGCCCGGCTTCTTGGCCAGGAAGGCCGGTAGGCCGTAGGAGAGCGTGGGGTCGACCAAAAGCGCGATGCGGCGCTGCGAGATCGCGCCGATCTCGCAGACGGCAAGCGCGATCTGGTCGGCGGCGAAGGCGACGGGTTCGGCGTGAAAGTTGCCGCCGGACACGACGGAATTGTCCGACAGCACCAGCGGATTGTCGGTGACCGCATTAGCCTCGATTTCGAGTGTGCGGGCGACCGAGCGCAAGAGATCGAGGCAGGCGCCGTCGACCTGCGGCTGGCAGCGGATGCAATAGGGATCCTGCACACGCTCGTCGCCCTCGATATGGCTCTGGCGGATCACGGAGTTTTCGAGCAGGCCGCGAAGCGCGGCTGCTGTATCGATCTGGCCCTTATGGCCGCGCAGGCTGTGAATATCGGCGTGGAAGGGCGCCGAGGAGCCCATGGCGGCGTCGGTTGACATGGCGCCGGTAATTAATGCGGATTGGGCGGCTCGATGGGCGCGGAAAAGGCCGGCAAGCGCCAAGGCCGTCGAGGCCTGGGTGCCGTTGATCAGCGCCAGGCCCTCCTTGGCGGCGAGCACGACCGGTTTCAGCCCGGCCCTTTCCAAGGCCAGCGCACCGGGAAAGCGTTCGCCGGCAAAGAAGGCTTCGGCCTCGCCCATCATCACCGCCGCCATATGGGCAAGCGGCGCGAGATCGCCGGAGGCGCCGACAGACCCTTTTTCCGGAATCAGCGGAATGACGCCCTTCTCGAGCATGCCTTCGATCAGCCGCACCAGTTCCAGCCGCACACCGGAGGCGCCACGTCCGAGCGAGACCAGCTTCAGCGCCATGATCAGCCGGACGATATCCTCGGGCAGCGGCGCGCCGATGCCGCAGCAATGCGAGAGGATGAGATTGCGCTGCAACGTGGCGACGTCGGCGCTGTCGATCTTGATCGAGGCGAGTTTGCCGAAGCCCGTATTGATGCCGTAAACAGGCGCGTTGCCGGCTGCGATCTCGCCAATGCGGGCTGCCGCCTTGATTATGCCGGCATCGAAAGAGCGATCGAGCCTAGCAGGTTCGCCTGTCCAGTAGATCCTCTCGAGATCTCTGAGGGAGACGGAGCCCGGGTGGAGCGTGATGGTCATCGGCCGTTCCTTTCGCCCTTGAAGACACGTTCGTGAAGCGGGTTGAAGCCGATGCGGTAGACGAGCTCGGCGAGGCTTTCGACATTCCAGACGGCGAGATCAGCCGATTTGCCAAGCTCTATCGTTCCGGTCTCGGCGATGAGGCCCAGCGCACGGGCGCCTTCTCGGGTGGCGCCGGCGATGCACTCCTCGACGGTGAGGCCGAAGAGCGTCGCCGACATGTTCATGGTCAGCAGCATCGAGGTCAGCGGCGAGGTGCCGGGATTGCAATCGGTGGCGATCGCGATCGGCACCCCTGCCTGGCGCAGCGCCTCTACCGGCGGCTTCTGCTTCTCATGGATGGCGTAGAAGGCGCCGGGCAGGAGTACGGCGACGGTGCCGGAGGCAGCCATCGCGGCAACGCCATCCTCATCGAGATATTCCAGATGATCCGCCGAAAGCGCGCCATATGAGGCGGCGAGCTTGGCGCCACCGAGATTGGAGAGCTGCTCGGCATGCAGCTTGACCGGCAGGCCAAGCTCTTTCGCCTTGTCGAAGACGCGGGCGATCTCGGTCGTGGAAAAGGCGATGCCTTCGCAGAAGCCGTCGACGGCATCGGCAAGGCCGAGATTGTGAACGTCGTCAAGGCCGGGCAGCACGACATCGTCGAGATAATCGCCGTTGCGGCCCCTATATTCCACTGGCGTCGCGTGTGCGCCGAGATAGCTGGTGGCGACGCGGACCGGCCTGATATGGCCGAGCAGGCGGGCGCTCTGCAGCATCTTCACTTCACCGATCCGGCTGAGCCCATAGCCGGATTTGACCTCGATCGTGGTGACGCCTTCGCCAAGCAGCGTATCGAGCCGCGGCAGGGCTTCGGCGACAAGCTCCTCGACAGACAGCGCATTGGTCGCCTTGACGGAGGAGACGATGCCGCCGCCGGCCCGGGCGATCTCCTCATAGGTCGCGCCGGCCAGGCGCATCTCGAATTCGCGGGCCCGATTGCCGCCGTGAACGACATGGGTGTGGCAGTCGACGAGACCGGGGGTGACCCAGCGGCCCTCGAGATCGACGATCTGGGATTGCTCGATGGCGGATGCCGGCAATTCGCTTTCGGCGCCGGCAAAGGCGATGCGGCCGTTTTCAGTGAGCAGGGCGCCCTTTTCGACGATGCCGAGACCCGCCCTGTCAGACGCGAGGGTCGCCAGCCGCGCATTACGCCACAGTACCGGCCTCATGTCTGCGGATGGGGCTTCCTCTGAAAAATTGTTCCCGGTCATCAGCTTTGCGCCTTTCCTTATGTCGAAACATGTATATACATAATCGCTAGGTGACAAGAGAAATTTTGCGCGCTTTTCTGGAAAAGAAAGATCGGCGGCGCGACAGAAGGAGAATGAGGTCATGACCACACTTCACGCAGCGACAGCCCTGACCCCGCAAGGCTGGCAGAAGGATGTGCGGCTGACGCTCGAAGCTGGGCGCATCGCGCGGCTTGAGGCGAGCGTTTCTCCTGCGCCGGGCGACGAACGCCATGCTCTCGTCGTTCCCGCCATGGGCAATCTGCACAGCCATGCCTTCCAGCGGGCGATGGCGGGTCTTGCCGAAGTGCGCGGGCCTGCCAATGACAGCTTCTGGAGCTGGCGCACGGTGATGTACAAATTCGCTTTGGCGATGACGCCGGAGCACGTCGAGGCGGTCGCCGCCAAGCTCTATGCCGAGATGCTGGAGGCCGGTTTTTCCCGCGTCGGCGAGTTCCACTATCTCCATCACGACCCGGATGGCAGCGCTTACGCCAATATCGCCGAGCTTGCCGAACGCATCGGCGCGGCAAGCGAAGAGACGGGTATCGGCCTGACGCTTATACCGGTCTTTTATGCCCATTCCGGATTCGGGGGCGTTGCGCCGATCGACGGCCAGCGGCGTTTCATCAATTCGCTCGAAAGCTTCGAAAGGCTGATGGAAGGGTGCCGGGCGGTGACAGGCCGGCTCGACGGCGCCGAACTCGGGCTCGCGCCGCACAGCCTGCGGGCCGTGACGCCGGAGGAACTTGCAAGACTGGTGCCGATGGCGGGCGGCGGCCCCATTCATATCCATGTCGCCGAGCAGGTGAAGGAGGTCGAGGACTGCATCGCGTGGTCGGGTGCGCGTCCCGTGGAATGGCTGCTCGATCATATGCCGGTCGACCGGCGCTGGTGCCTGATCCATGCGACCCACATGAGCGAGGACGAGACGCGGCGGATGGCGAGAAGCGGGGCGATCGCCGGCCTCTGCCCGGTCACCGAGGCCAATCTTGGCGACGGCGCCTTTGCCGCGCCGCTTTTCCTTGCGGAGGGCGGGCGCTACGGCATCGGTTCGGATTCCAATGTGCTGATCTCGCTGCCCGGAGAATTGCGCCAGCTCGAATATTCGCAGCGTCTGGCGCTGCGCGCCCGCAATGTCGTCGCAGCAGCACCCGGCGGCTCGACGGCGATTTCCCTGTTCACCCAGGCGCTTGCCGGCGGCGGCGCGGCATTGAAGGCACCGGCCGGTCTCGTCGAGGGCCATGCTGCCGATCTCGTTTCGCTCGATATTTCAGCCGTTCCCTACCTTTCCGGCGACCAAATCCTCGATCATTGGCTGTTTGCCGGCGGCATTTCGGTCGACTGCGTCTGGGCGCGCGGCCGCAAGCAGGTGGCGGGCGGGCGCCATGTCGGGCGCGACGCGATCGACCGGCGTTTCCTCGCGGCGATGGGCGAATTGTTGGCTGCTTGAAAAAGCGCTTTTCACAGGCGGGTATCGGATTTAGATCGGGGAACCAATCGGAACGTGGCGATGAACCAAAGCCGGGATCTGACCCTGCACCAGCGCATTCTCGGCGAGATCGAGGGCCGTATCGTCTCGGGCGAATGGCCGCCGGGGCACCGTATTCCTTTCGAGGTCGATCTTGCGACGCAGTATGATTGCTCGCGCATGACGGTGAACAAGGTGCTGACCCAGCTCGCCAAGGCCGGCCTCATCGAGCGTCGCAAGAAATCCGGCAGCTTCGTCACCCAGCCGCAGGCGCAATCGGCCGTTCTCGAAATCCACGACATCAAGGCCGAAGTGCAGTCGCTGAACCTGCCCTACTCCTATGCGGTGTCGAAGAAGACATGCCGCAAGGCCAAAGCGGAAGACAGAAGCCGGCTGGAATTGCCGGTGGCGTCCTCGGTCGTCGAGGTCGTCTGCATCCACAATGCCGGAGCGCGGCCCTTCTGCCTGGAGGAACGGCTGATCAGCCTCGCGACCGTGCCTGAAGCCGCCGATGTCGATTTTCTGACAATGGCGCCGGGGCCATGGCTGCTCAACCAGGTGCCGTGGAGCACGGCCGAACATCGGATCCACGCCATATCAGCCGGTGCCGAAGTGGCCGCGGCACTCGAAATTGCGCGCAACACCGCCTGTCTGGTGGTCGAACGCCGCACCTGGAGCGGCGCCGGCCCGGTGACCCACGTGCGCTTCACCTATCCCGGCGATCGTCACGCGCTGGTGGCGCGGTTCACGCCAGCCTCGCAATAGGCGGCAAGTTCCATATACAAGATGACGGTGATTTACTCTTCAAACATCTTGCCGCTGCGGGCCTCGAGCCGGTAGCGATAGCCGGGGTAGACGAGGCGGGCGGTCGAGACCACCTGCTTTGCCGACCATGTGCGCCGGCGGATTGTCAGGCAGGGTTCGGTCTTCAATATGGTCAGCAGCTTGCATTCCCAGGCCTGCGGCATCGCCGCCTCGACGACGTGCTCGGAGCCGCTGAGCGGGGCGGCCGCCGTCAGATAGGCGTTCGGCGTCACGATCGTGAAATCCTGGGCGAGATATTCGGGGGCGGCCTCGGGATGGACGAAGCGGTCCTCGATCTGCACCGGCACGCCGTTTTCGCTGTGCACGATCAGCGAGTGGAACACTGCCGCGCCGATTTCAAGTTCCAAGGCGTCGGCAACCTCGGGAGAGGCTGTTTCCTGGGCGAGAACGACGACGGAAGCCTCGTGGACATGGCCGCGCTCGGCGATTTCCTCGGCGATGTTGCGCACCTCGAACAGCGCCGAATAACCCTTTCGCTCGGCGACGAAGGACCCGACGCCCTGGATGCGCACGAGTTCGCCCTCATTGGCAAGTTCGCGCAGCGCCCGGTTGGCGGTCATCTTGCTGACGCCGAGTTCGACGACCAGCTCGTTCTCCGACGGCACCCGGTATTTCGGCGGCCACTCGCCGCTGTGGATGCGGTCGAGGATCACCTGCTTGACGCCGGCATAAAGCGGCGTGGTGTCATTGCCCGCCAGTTCGCGCTTCATCTCCCCGGAACGCTTCATTGCCTATTCCTTCTGCACGAATGACAATCGCCGTTTAAATCGACTTTTCTCTTGCATATCACAAAATATCTCATATGGTACCATATACAACCTCCCAATCGGTCCTTGCATGAAAATAGGACGGAAGGGGCAAGCCGGCGAAGATCGGCGTTGGTGCCGCAAGGTCTGTTTCAACTCCAGAGGAGAATTCATCGATGAAATTCAGCGCAATCCTGTTTTGCGGCGTCGCCGCTCTTTCCGCTTTCGCAGCGCCCGCCTTTTCCAAGGACTGGACGAAGGCGACCATCACGCTTGAGGGCGCCTATGCGCCCTGGAACCTCACCAATGCCGACGGCACGCTCGGCGGCTTCGAGCCGGAGCTTGCCAAGGTGCTCTGCGAACGCGCCAAGATCGAATGCACGCTCGTCGCCTCCGACTGGGACGGCATGATCCCGGCGCTCAACGCCGGCAAGTTCGACGTCATCATGGATGCGCTGTCGATTACCGAAGAGCGCCGGCAGGTGATCGACTTCACCATTCCCTATGCCGCCACGCCGGCCGCCTTCGCCACCGCCAAGGACAGCCCGCTCGCCAATGCCGCCGGCACCGGCGCCACGATCAAGATGACGCCAGGTCAGACCGGCGTGAAGGAGATCGAGGCGTTGAAGGAGCTGTTCAAGGGCAAGACGATCGGCATTCAGGCGGCGACCGTCTACGCCAAGTTCGTCTATGACAATTTCGGCGACATCGCTGAGATCCGCGAATACAAGACCGGCGCCGATCGCGACCTTGACCTGCAGAACGGCCGTATTGACCTCGGCTTCGACGATGCCGTCTATTTCGCCAACGCCTTCCAGGCCGCCAACGGTGCGCTCGCCTTCACCGGCCCTGAGATCGCCGGCTCGATCTGGGGCGAGGGCGAAGGTCTCGGCATCCGCAAGGCCGATACGGAACTGCGCGACAAGTTCAACGAGGCGATCAAGTCGGCTCTTGCCGACGGCACGGTCAAGACCCTTTCGATGAAGTGGTTCAAGATGGACGTCAGCCCGCAGCAATAAGCCTCCGGCCACTTGGCCGCGGGCACCGGTCTCCGGCTTTATCGCCGGGGACCGCGTGTTATTCTCAAATCCATAAGACACTGCCACGGACGGGGAACGGACGATATGGCAAGCTTGGAACTGCTCGGCTTCGGCTCGACGGGATGGGGCGCGCTGCTTATTGTCGCCGCCCTGATGACGCTCGCCGTCACCGCGACGGCGCTTGCAATCGGCGCCGTGCTGGGCGCGATCGTCGCGGCAGCGAAACTCTCCGGCAATCCTATCCTCGTCGCGCTCGGCAACGTCTACACCACCGTGTTTCGCGGCGTGCCGGAACTGCTGATTATCTACCTCATCTATTTCGGCGGCTCCTCGGCCGTCACCTCGATCGGCAAGGCGATGGGCTACGAAGGCTTCCTCGGCCTGCCCTCCTTTGCCGCCGGCGCGCTTGCCGTCGGCATCATTTCCGGTTCCTATCAGGCGGAAGTGTTCCGCGGTGCCTTCCTCGCCATTTCCAAGGGCGAACTCGAAGCCGCCTCGGCGATCGGCATGCATCGCGGCATGCGCTTTCGCCGCATCATCATGCCGCAGGTGCTTCGCTTCGCCATTCCCGGCCTCGGCAATGTCTGGCAGCTCAGCCTCAAGGATTCGGCGCTGATCTCCGTCACCGGCCTTGCCGAACTGATGCGCACCAGCCAGGTGGCGGCGGGCTCGACGCGGCAATATTTCCTGTTCTTCATCGCTGGCGGTTGCCTCTATCTGATCCTGACCAGCCTGTCGGACCGCGTCTTTAACGGCGCCGAACGCCGGGCCAACCGCAGCATGCCCGCCTCGGCCATGGGCCAGGCGTAAGGGGGCGACGATGGATTTCACCTTTCTCGCCTCGACCATGGTCACGCTGCTGAAAGCAGTGCCGACGACGCTGATCCTGTTTTCGCTGTCGATCTTCTTCGGTGGTCTGCTGGCGCTCGTCATCGTCTGGATGCGGGTCAGCGGCAACCCGGTGCTGTCGGGCTTTGCCAAGGGCTATATCTTCGTCTTCCGCGGCTCGCCGCTCTTGATCCAGATGTTCCTGGTCTTCTACGGCCTGGGCCAGTTCGGTGTCATCCGCTATTCGTTCCTCTGGCCGTTCCTGCGCGAGCCGATGGTCTGCGCCATCCTGTCCTTGGCGCTCTGCACGGCCGGCTACACGGCGGAGATTTTCCGCGGCGGCATCCGCGCCGTCTCGCCGAAGGAGATCGAGGCGGCGCGCTCGATCGGCATGTCAGGCTTCCTGCTGGTGCGCCGCATCCTGGCGCCGATCGCCTTCCGCCACGCGCTGCCGGCCTATTCCACCGAGATCGTGCTGATGATGAAGTCGACGGCGCTTGCAAGCCTCGTCACCGTCTGGGAGGTCACCGGTGTGGCCCAGCGGCTGATCTCGCAGACCTACCGCACGATGGAAGTCTTCCTCTGCGCGGCGATCATCTATCTCGTTTTGAACTTCATCATCCTGCAGGGCATGGCCCTGCTCGAATATTCGCTCTCCCGACACCGCCGTGCGATTCCGCAGGCTCTGAAGGCGTAGGCGTTTTTGACCTGATTGGAGCAACCATGCCAGGCGTCACCCGACTTTCGGTTCGCAATATCCGCAAGAGCTTCGGCACGCACGAGGTCTTGCGCGGCATTTCCCTCGACGCCCAGGACGGCGATGTGATTTCGCTGCTCGGCGCCTCCGGCTCCGGCAAATCGACCTTCCTGCGCTGCATCAACCTGCTCGAAACCGCCAGTGACGGGGAAATCTGGGTGGACGGCGAGCATATCGAGATGATTCACAAGAAGGGCAAGACAAGGCCGGCCAGCCAGAAGCAGGTCGACCATATCCGCTCCGAGCTCGGCATGGTCTTCCAGTCCTTCAATCTCTGGTCCCACATGACGATCCTGCAGAACGTCATCGAAGGGCCCATCCACGTGTTGAAGCGGCCGCGCGCCGAATGCATCGCCGAGGCCGAGGCACTGCTGGAAAAGGTCGGCATCGCAGACAAGCGCCATGCCTATCCCGCCCATCTCTCCGGCGGCCAGCAGCAGCGCGCCGCAATAGCCCGCGCATTGGCGATGAAGCCGAAGGTCATGCTGTTCGACGAGCCGACATCGGCGCTCGATCCGGAACTGGTCGGCGAGGTGCTGCGTGTCATGCGCGCGCTGGCTGAGGAAGGCATGACCATGCTCGTCGTCACCCATGAGATGAGTTTTGCCCGCAACGTCTCCAACCGCGTGGTTTTCATGCGCGAAGGGCTGATCGAGAGCAGCGGAACGCCGGACGAGATGTTTGCCGGCGGCGCGACACCCGCCTTCCGCCAGTTCATCGGCCATTTCGGAACGGGTCAATGACCATCACTCTCGATAGGCTGCTGAGCTGGCGCGATGTCGCCCGCGTCGGCGCAGGGGAAAGTCTTGTCTTGTCGCCGGCTGCCTGGGCGCGGGTCGACGAGGCAAGCCGCATCGTCGCGCGCATCGTCGAAACCGGCGTGCGCGCCTATGGCGTCAACACCGGCGTCGGAGCGCTGGCCGATACGGTGGTCGACCGTGCCTCGCAGAGCCTGTTGTCGCGCAGCATCGTGCTCAGCCATGCCTGCGGCGTCGGGCCGCTGCTGGCGGCCCGCGAAGTGCGGGCCATCATCGCCGCTCAGATCGCCAATTTCGCCCACGGCCATTCCGGCGTGCGGCGCGAGATCGTCGAGCATCTCGCAGCCCTGCTGGCGCATGATTGCATTCCCGACGTGCCGTCGAAAGGCTCGGCGGGTTACCTCACCCATAATGCCCATACGGCGCTCGTGCTAATCGGCGAAGGCAGCGCCACGCTCGGCGGCGAACGCCTGAGCGGCCGCGACGCGCTGGAAGCGATCGGCCTCGAACCGCTCGTGCTCGGCGCCAAGGAGGGCTTGAGCCTCGTCAACGGCACGGCTTGCGCCACCGGCTTGAGTGCCACGGCACTTGTGCGCGCCGAACGGCTGCTCGACTGGGCCGATGCCATCGCGGCGCTGACGCTGGAAGCGGCAGGCTGCCAGATCGCCGCCTTCGACGAGGCAGTGCTGAAGCTGCGCCCGTCCGCCGGCATCGAAAAGGTCGGGGCGACGTTGCGCGCCCGCCTTTCCGGCAGCCGCCTTGTCGCCGCCGCCTTCGGCCGGCGCACCCAGGATGCGCTGAGCCTTCGTTCGGTGCCGCATGCCCATGGCGCCGCCCGCGACGTCTTCGACAATTCCGCTCGCGCCGTCGACCAGGAACTGGCTTCAGTGACGGACAATCCGGCCGTCTGGGGCACGCCGGAGCAGCCGATCGTCTCCTCCGAGGCGCATGCGGTTGCCCCGGCCCTTGGGCAGGCGGCCGATAGCCTTGCGATTGCGCTGGGCCAGATCGGCGCGATCAGCGAACGGCGCATGGACCGGCTGGTCAATCCGCTGGTGAGCGGTCTGCCGCCTTTTCTCGCGAGCGATGCCGGCAGCCATTCCGGCTTCATGATCGCGCAATATACCGCAGCCGCGCTCAGCAACGAGAACCGCCGCCTTGCCGCACCCGCGGCGATGGACGGCGGCCTGACCTCCGGCCTGCAGGAGGATTTCCTCGCCCACCCGACGGCCGCCGCCGGCAAGCTGCTCGCCGTCATCGACAATGCCGAATATATCCTGGCGATCGAGCTGATGGCCGCCGCCCAGGCGCATGATTTCCTGGCTGCGACGGCGCCGCGGGCGCACGGCACGGACCTTGTCTACTCGGTCGTGCGACAGCAGGTCTCCCATTATCGAGACGATCGGCCGCTCAATGGCGACATCGAGGCCGTGCGAAGCCTGATCCGCGAGACTGCACCGCCAATGGGCTGAACCGGCAACGGTCAGAAAGGCTTGCTGGTCGCGGAATCCTGCTTGGGTTTTCCCCCGGCTTCGAGACGCTCGAGGCATTCATCATAGGTCGGATAGAGCTGGTCGACCCGCGAGAGCGGCAGCGTCCAGTCGCCTTCGTCGCCGGCAAAGGTCAGTTGCACGTCGGGAGTTCCAGAGAAGGAATTCTTGATGATCTTCTTCAGTCCGGCGCTTCCCTTGCTGCCCGGAGGCCAGAGGCGAAGCGTGTTCTTGTCGAAGAACTCAGCCGCAACCACTTTCGTCTGCGTACGATCGGTCAGCGTCACCTCGGTCTTGGTGTCGGCCGGAATGTCCCATGTCTTCTTCGCCACCAGCCAGAAGGTCTCCGTGGCACTCTGGCGGAACTCCATTGTCTTGCCGATTTCGCTGTCCCACAGCAGCCGGCAATAGGAAGGCTGTTCGCTGACAAAACCGACCGACCACTGTCTCGCACCGCCCATCCATTCGGTCTCGCCGAAGGCGGAGACCGGCTGCAGGGCGGCCGCCATTACAACCACAGCGGTCAGAATGTTCATCGCTGAAACCTCCAGGACAATTGGCTTAAGCGATAGCAAAAGAAAGTTGAGCTTTTGCTACCGGTCATCTGAAATCGGGCGGGGATCAGGCCCGCGAACAACTCCGAACGCTGCAAAGCCTTGAAATTAAGGCTCACCTTGCCGATCTGGCGGGGATGGACATGATATGAAGGGAGCTCGAAAGCCGGCATGAGTGAGGTTCAACGACGCGGTTTCCTGGCGAGGCTCAATGCCTATGAGCCACTGACGCTGATCATGCTGGCATCCGTCGCAGGCGGGCTATTCGTGCTGCAGCGGCTGACGAGCGAAGTTCTCGAGGGGGAAACTTTCCGTTTCGACGAGGCGGTTTTGCTGGCGCTGCGACGGGCGGACGATCTTGCCGTGCCGATCGGTCCGGCGTGGCTGACCCATGCCGTCGACGATATCACCAGCCTCGGCGGCATCACGGTCCTGGCGCTGCTGACGGTTCTCATCACCGTCTATCTCTTGCTTGACCGACGCTGGCCGATTGCGATCTTTGTCTTTTCCTCGGTGCTGACGGGCTGGCTCGCGAGCACGCTGCTCAAGATCCTCATCGCGCGGCCGCGTCCCGATGTCGTGCCACATCTGATCGAGGTCAGCGATCTCAGCTTTCCCTCAGGGCACGCCATGGCCTCGGCGGTCACCTACCTGACGCTCGGCGCGCTCGTCGCGCGCACCCAGCGTTACCGGTCGACGCGGATCTTCGTCATGGGCGCCGGGGTCTTCCTGGCCGTCATCATCGGTCTCAGCCGGATCTATCTCGGCGTCCATTACCCCACGGACGTCTTCGCCGGATGGTGCGCCGGTGCGCTCTGGGCGCTCGGCTGCTGGCTGATCTCGAAACGATTCATTCCCAGCCGTGCGCCTGACGATGGCGTCGAAACTGCAAATGGCGACGACCAATAGGAAGTGGCGCCGCATGTTTGCGGCGCCATGGCAGTCGAACGTGAAAGTTCGCGACGCGCTTTAGGTGCGCGGCTTCAGATTTTCCGGGTCATAGATCGGCTTATAGCCGACGCCGACAACCTCCACCGGATAGCTCTCGGCGAAATACTCGACATTCAGCTTGCGGCCGACCTGGCAATGCGACCAGGGCAGGTAGGCCAAAGCAATGTTCTTGCCAACTGTCGGGCCGTAGGCGATCGAGGTCGTGTACGACCGGCGGCCGAGCTCGTCGACCAGAACCTCTCCGGTGGTGGGGTCGACAACCGGGAGGTTGCCGACGGGATAACGCTTGACGCCCGACTTGTCGGTATTCTCGGTCATCACAAGCGTGCAGAGCATGGCGGGCTGATGCTCACGCGCCTTGTATTCAAGATGTTTTGCCTTGCCGCGGAAGTCGGCTTCCTTGACCTTCGGACGAGCAAGATCGGCTTCGATCAGGTTGTACTGGGTCAGGAGGTCGGCGTTCTGCAGGCGCAGGCTCTTCTCCATGCGGCGCGAGTTCGCATAGGTCTCGACGCCGAAGGCCATCACACCGGTCGCGCGCAGCGCGTCCCAGACGGCGAGGCCGTCTTCGTACTTCATATGCAGTTCCCAGCCCTGCTCGCCGACATAGGAGATGCGGAAGGCGGTGACTGATTTGCCGGCGATTTCGATCGGCTTGATCGCCGCGAAGGCGAAGTTTTCCTGATCGAGCCCGGCCGGATCGGCCACTGCTTTTTTGAGCGTGTCGCGTGCGTTCGGACCCCAGATGCCGATCGTCACGAATTTCTCCGAGACGTCGGTAATGGTCACGTCAAGGCCACGGTCTTGGGCGACGCGCTTCATATAGTGCAGGTCGCGCGGGCCGGCATCGGCGCCGTTGACGAGACGGCACCGGTCGGCCATGCGGAAGACCGTGAAATCGGCGCGCACCATGCCTTCGTCGTCGAGGAAGTGGGTGTAGATACCCTTGCCGATATTTGCATCGCCGCCGATCTTGGCGGCGCACAGCCATTCCATCAGCTCGACATGGTCGGGCCCCTCGATATCGACCATATGGAAATGGCTGAGATTGACGATGCCGCAATCCTCGCTCATTGCCAGATGTTCGGCATTCGAGACGCGCCAGAAATGGCGGCTGTCCCATTCGTTCTCGCGAACCGGGACGCGGTCGGCATATTTTTCCAGAAGGTGCTCGTTGGCGGCGTAGCCGTGCGCACGCTCCCAGCCGCCCAGTTCCATGAAGTAGCCGCCAAGCTCCTTTTCGCGCTCGTAGAAGGGCGAGCGCTTGACGTTGCGGCCGGATGCATAGGGTTCGCGGGTGTGAACAGCCGGGAAATAGATCTTCTGGGCGGCTTCGAAGCAGCGGCCTTCGATGAACTCCTCCGTCAGCTGATGCGGGTAGAAGCGGGCGTAGTCGATGCTGTTGTGATCGATTTCGGTCCGGCCGTCGGTCATCCAGTCGGCGATCAGCTTGCCATAGCCCGGGCCGTCCTTGACCCAGATGGCAACGCAATACCAGAGGCCGCGCACCTTCTGGCTCTCGCCGCAGGATGGGCCGCCGGCAGCGGAAACCTGCAGCAGGCCATTGAAGGAGTGACCTTCGTTATAGCCGAGTTCGCCGAGGATCGGCGTCAGTTCCATGGCGCGCTCGAGCGGCTCGATGATCTGTTCCATCTCAAGGTCGCGCTGCGAGGGCGAAAGCCGCGCCTCGTGTTTTTCGAGAAGTTCGCGCGGATGGCACATGCGCGGATTGGTGGCTTCGTAATAACCCCACTCGATCTGGCCGCCCTCTGTCGTCGCCGGGTCGCCGGTATCGCGCATATAGGCGGAGTTGCCCTGGTCGCGCAGCAGCGGGAAGCCGATTTCCTTGCCGGTGCCTTCAAACTCGTTATAGGGACCGAAGAAGGTGAGCGGGTGGTCAACCGGCATGACCGGCAGGTCTTCGCCGACCATTTCCGCGATCAGGCGGCCCCACAGGCCGGCGCAGACGATGACATGGTCGGCCATGATCGTGCCGCGATGAGTGACGACGCCCTTGATGCGGCCGCCTTCGACGATCAGCGACTTCGCCGGCGTATTGCCGAAAACCTTGAGCTTGCCTGCCTTTTCGGCGGCATCGACCAGCTTGCCGGCAACGGTCTGCGAACGCGGAATGACGAGGCCGGCGTCGGGATCGAAGAGGCCGCCCATCACCTGATCTTCCTCGATCAGCGGGAACTTCTCCTTGATCTCGGCAGGGCTGACATAATGGGCGCGTGTGCCGAAAGCGCGGGCCGAGGAAAGCTTGCGCTTGATTTCCTCCATCCAGGCGTGGTCGCCGGTGCGCGCCACTTCGAGGCCGCCGATGCGGGCGTAATGGCCCATCTTCTCGTAGAAGTCGATCGAATATTGCGTGGTCCAGACCGATAGATAGTCGTGGCTCGTGGTATAACAGAAATCCGAGGCATGGGCTGTCGAGCCGATATCGGTGGGTATTCCCGACTTATCGATGCCGACGATGTCGTCCCATCCCCGCTCGACGAGATGGTGAGCGATGGAGGCGCCGACGATGCCGCCGAGCCCGATGATGACGACCTTTGCCTTTTCCGGAAATGCTGCCACGTGCTGTTCCTTCTACTTCCGCACGAATTGAAATTACCTAGCCGCTTGGCTTGCGCTTCTCGCGTGAGATGCAGGAGCGATTTCAGCCTCGTGAGCGTGTCACACTTGCCGAAGCTGCAAAACCCCCAGACCTCTCCGTATCGAAGCTGCGATGAGCCATTATGCATAAGGCTCACAATCGCCATTGGTCCTACGCCGCCGAGTAACGGCGCAAACGCGCCAGTCCGGATCGAGGCTGGAGCTATTCGAGAAAGAGCTTGCACGCCCGAATCACGGCGCTGAAATCGCCTCGAGCCGATCGATATCCCCGAGCACGATGTCTTCTGAAACAGGCTCGCGATTGTGCAGGCGGAACCATTCGGCCGCTTCGCGCACGCGGTCGCCGTGCGGCGGGGGATAGGCGCCGAGCCGGAGAACCCACTCGCGCACGGTTTCGCGCTCCATCCGCCCGGCCCGATATCGCTCGCAGACGGTTTTCGCCGAGGCGACGAGATCATTGATGCTTTTCACGGCTGCCCCTCAATGCACGGAAGGTTCTTCATCGTCGAGAAAGGAGCGGATGCCGTCCCGCGCCACGACCGCGAGGAATTCGTCGAAAGCTTCGCGGTCGGTCGCGAAAGGCTCGTCCCACTTGATCAGGTCCTCTGCCTGGGTGACGACTTCCATCGTCCAGTCTCCATTGCTGCCGGCGGCTCGAAAGATATCGACGAGCACCGTAACCCCGTCTTCGGTGAATTCCCCCGCCAACTCGGAGTGCTCAAGCTTCTGTTTCTTTGCCATTCAACCGCCAGCGCCGGGAGGGGCGTCGTTTTTGAGATATTCTTCGTATTGGACCGTCTCGGTCTCGTCAGTGTCTATAGAAGCCGATGCCGATCTTGCCAAGCGAACGCCAGCGCCGCCGCCATTTTCCGCAATGAAAAACACGCCTCCAGCTTCCAGGCTACGCTTCATATCCTGGAGCGTCTGCTCATCGGGGAGAAGCGTTCCGGCCTCGAAACCGGCAATCGTCGCCTTGGCCACCTTCGAGGCTGAAGACAGCTCCTCCTCCGACCACGCGATGAGCGCCCGCGCGGCGCGGCACTGAGCTGGAGATAGACCTGAAGAACCGCCCTGCATTGAGACTCCGTTCCTTGTCCTGGGTCAGCAATGAAGATGTGCCCGCAGGCTGAGAAAGCAAGCAGATGATGCCCAGCACCAGGCGGCTGCTGGCCTGCGCGACCTTCGACGACCTACGCTCATTGGGTGAGGGAGGGTTGATTGACTGAATGTCGACAGGTCCTAATTTAGGTCTCCCTTATTACGCGCCGGGAGGGAAGCTGCGGAAGGTGGCGCTCGACGCCGGATTCACGCATTTCCGTCGGGCGACGGAAACGCCGTTCAACATGGTGTTCGAGGTCCGGGCCTGAATCGGCTCCAGGACCGAAGCTATTTCGGCCTACCGATGCTGGCATACATCCCGGTTGTTCGGAACTCGGTCGGATTGGTGCCGTAGACGCGGCGGAAGACTTTTGAAAAATAATTGGCGTCTTCGAAGCCGCACATGATGGCGACTTCCTTGACCGGCAGGAAGTCCGCCTTGGTCAGCAGCTTGACGGCCCGCTGCAGCCGCTGCTGCAGCACGAATTCGGCCGGCGGCATGCCTTCGCTCTCGGCGAAGCTGCGTGAGAAATGGGCGCGGCTGAGGCCGACGATGCTCGCGAGTTCGCTGACCGGCAGCGGTTTGTCGAGATTGGCGTTGATATGGTCGATCACCGGCTGCATCAATCTGAGCTCGGCGGTAAAGGCCGGTGAGCCGAAGACATCGTCATAGAGCGCCATCGCCGCTTCATAGGCAATCGCAGAGGCGGCCCCCGGCGACGTGGCCCCTTTGAGGAGGCGCAGGCTGCAATCGGCGAGGTGATCGATCGTCGAGGGCTGCAGCTTCAACACCGGGCCCGCGGTCGCCAGCACCAGCTTGTGGATGCGCAAGGTTTCTTCGCCGTTCATCGAGATCCAGAAATATTCCCAGCGGTCTCCCTTCTCCAGCCAGTAGCGGTGATTGTGCGGCACCAAAACGAGCAGCGTATCGCCGCCCTGGAGCCGATAATTGCGGTTCTGGTAACGCAGCCGGCCGGTGCCGCTGATCGTGTGTTGCAGCACGGTGAAAGGAGTCTGGCCGCGGCGGCGGCCGTCCCAGTCATAGGTCTCGTTCTCGCGCACTTCGTACCCGGCACTCGTCGGCATAGCATGCAGCCGCTGGCCTCCGCGAGGCAGCGAAACCGTCCTCATCGCCTGTCCATTGGTGATCAATTCCTGCAGCACAAAATTACCCCTGAAAGCATAATCCTTCTCTGGTCGGCCTGCGGATTTTCGGCATAATCGCCATCGACAAGAGGAAGAGACCACGGCCAGCACAGCGGCCGGGAGGAAAACAGGCAGTTTCACGGCTTTTTCAACCACATGCGCCCGCATGCGGCCTGGTCCTCCATATCATCTTTTCTCTAGCATTCGATTGGGTCGAGGTGAAGATCATGAGTTTCAAAATCGCTATCATCGGTGCGGGCAGCGTCGGTTTCACCAAGAAGCTGTTCACCGATATATTGTGCGTTCCGGAGTTTCGCGACATCGAATTTGCGCTGACCGATATCAGCGAACATAACCTCGAGATGATCAAGGCGATCCTCGACCGTGTCGTCGAGGCGAACAAGCTGCCGACCCGGGTGACGGCGACGACCGACCGGCGCAAGGCGCTGGAAGGCGCGCGTTACGTCATCAGCTGCGTCCGGGTCGGTGGGCTGGAGGCCTATGCAGACGATATCAGGATCCCGCTGAAATACGGCATCGACCAGTGCGTCGGCGATACGATCTGCGCCGGCGGCATTCTCTATGGCCAGCGCAATATCCCCGTCATCCTCGATTTCTGCAAGGACATAAGAGAGGTCGCCGAGCCCGGCGCGAAATTCCTGAACTATGCCAACCCGATGGCGATGAACACCTGGGCGGCGATCGAATACGGCAAGGTTGACACCGTCGGCCTCTGCCACGGTGTGCAGCACGGCGCCGAACAGATCGCCGAGGTGCTCGGCGCCAAGTCGGTGAGCGAACTCGATTACATCTGCTCCGGCATCAACCACCAGACCTGGTTCATCGATCTGCGCCTCAACGGCCGCAGGATCGGCAAGGACGAGCTGGTCGCGGCCTTCGAGGCGCATCCCGTCTATTCGCAGCAGGAGAAATTGCGCATCGACGTGCTGAAGCGTTTCGGCGTCTATTCCACCGAGAGCAACGGCCACCTCTCGGAATATCTGCCCTGGTACCGCAAGCGGCCGGAGGAGATCACCCGCTGGATCGACATGTCCGACTGGATCCATGGCGAGACCGGCGGCTACCTCCGTCACTCGACGGAAACGCGCAACTGGTTCGAGACGGAGTTCCCGCAATTCCTCGAATCCGCCTCCAAGCCGATCGATCCCGCCAGGCGCTCGAACGAACATGCGAGCCACATTCTGGAGGCTTTGGAGACCAACCGGGTCTATCGCGGCCATTTCAACGTCAAGAACAACGGCGTCATCACCAATCTGCCGTTGGATGCGATCATCGAATCGCCCGGCTTCGTCGATCGCTTCGGCATCAATATGGTCTCCGGCGTCACCCTGCCGGAAGCCTGTGCGGCGACCTGCATCGCCTCGATCAACGTCCAGCGCATGTCGGTGCATGCGGCCATATCGGGCGATATCGAGCTCTTGAAGCTTGCAGTGCTGCACGATCCGCTGGTCGGCGCCGTGGCGACGCCTGAGGAGGTCTGGCAGATGGTCGACGAGATGGTCGTCGCCCAGGCGCGCTGGCTGCCGCAATATGCCGACGCCGTGCCGGCCGCCAAGGAGCGGCTGTCGAGATCGAAGGTGCAGACCCGTGACTGGGCGGGTGCTGCACGCCGCAACGTCCGCTCGATCGAGGAGCTGCGTGCGGAAAAGGCGGCTCTGAAACAGGCCGTGTGAATCGCGTGAACGACGGGTCGTCATCGGTTTCCGGGAGGGAAATCCATGACACCGGGCCCGTTTTCACATCGTGCGAGGAAAGGGAGCCGCGTGAGCCGCGCTCCGAAACAGAGGGAGAAACGATGATGAATTTCCGCAAAACAGGCATTCTCGCCGGTCTGGCGCTCGGAGTGTCGGTCATGGCGCTGAATGCCTATGCTTCCGAACCGACAGTGCCGCCGGTGCCGCCGGAATTTCCGGCCGAAGGCAAGATCAACTATGTCGCGCGTGACTCCATCCTGGAGTTCAAGGCGCTGACCGAATATCACGAGCCCGACTGGGTCACGAAGAATTTCGTCGCCGCCGGCAAGCTGCCGCCGGTCAAGGAGCGGCTGCCGAAGGAGCCGCTGGTCTTTAAGACAGGCAATATGCCCGACGGTATCGGCGTATACGGCGATACGATGCGCCACGTCATCGGCGGCCGGCCGGAAGGCTGGAACTACGGCGCCGGTCAGACGCAGGGCTGGGGCGGCATCGATATTGGCCTTTCCGAATGCCTGACGCGCACCGCGCCGCTCTTTCAGGTGAAGGCTCAGGATACCGAGCCGCTGCCAAATCTCGCCAAGGGCTGGGAGTGGTCCGAGGACGGCCATAAGCTCACCATGCATCTGATCGAAGGCGCCAAGTGGTCCGACGGCCAGCCGTTCAGTGCCGACGACATCATGTTCTACTGGGAGGACGAAGTCATCGATCCGAACGTCTCGCCGCTTGGCGGCGGCGCCTCACCGGAGGCCTTCGGTGTCGGCACGACGCTGAAGAAGATCGACGACTACACCATCGAATGGACCTTCAAGGAAGCCTTCCCGAAGCAATATCTCTACACGATGTCCTACCCGAACTTCTGCCCGGGTCCGTCGCATATCCTCAAGCCCCAGCATCCGAAGTATTCGAAGAACACCTACGACCAGTTCAAGAACGCCTTCCCGCCGGAGTTCATGAACATGCCTGTGATGGGCGCCTGGGTGCCTGTCGAATATCGCCCTGACGACATCATCGTCATGCGCCGCAACCCCTATTACTGGAAGGTCGACGAGAAGGGCAATCAGCTGCCCTACCTCAACGAGCTGCATTACAAGCTCTCGACCTGGGCCGACCGTGACGTTCAGGCAGTGGCCGGTTCCGCCGATATCTCCAACCTGGAGCAGCCGGAAAACTTCGTCGCTTCGCTGAAGCGCGCCGCCGAAAAGACCGCGCCCGCCCGGCTTGCCTTTGGTCCGCGCCTGATCGGCTATAACCTGCGCATGAACTTCTCCGCCAATGGCTGGGGCAATCCGGACGAGCGCGGCCAGGCGATCCGCGAGCTCAATCGAAACGAGGATTTCCGCAAGGCCGTCACCATGGCGCTCGATCGCAAGGCGATCGGCGACTCGCTGGTCAAGGGGCCGTTCACGGCGATCTATCCCGGCGGGCTTTCCTCCGGCACCAGCTTCTACGACCGTAACTCTACCGTCTATTATCCCTTCGATCTCGCCGGCGCCAAGGCGGAACTGGCCAAGGCCGGCCTCAAGGACACCGATGGCAACGGCATCGTGAACTTCCCTGCCGGCACGGCGGGCGGCAAGGATGTCGAAATCGTCATGCTGATCAACAATCAGTATACGACCGACAAGAGCCTTGCCGAAGGTGTTGTCGGCCAGATGGAGAAGCTCGGCCTGAAGATCGTCATCAATGCGCTCGACGGCGCCAAGCGTGACGACGCCCATTATGCCGGCCGCTTCGACTGGCTGATCCAGCGCAACACGACGGAGCTGTCTTCGGTGGTGCAGAACACCGAGCAGCTCGCCCCTGTCGGCCCGCGCACCAGCTGGCACCATCGGGCCGGCAAGGATGACCAGCTCGATCTTATGCCCTTCGAAAAGGAGCTTGTCGACGTCGTCAACAAGTTCAGGGCGAGCCAGAGCAATGACGAGCGGGTCGGCCTGATGAAGCAGTATCAGAAGATCTCTACCGCGCACGTCAACACTGTGGGCCTGACGGAATATCCGGGCGCCCTGATCATCAACAAGCGCTTCTCGAACGTGCCGCAGGGCACGCCGATCATGATGTTCAACTGGGCTGAAGACTCGATCATCCGCGAACGCCTGTGGGTGGCTGCCGACAAGCAGGGCAAATACGAGCTGTTCGCAGAGCAGCTGCCCGGCAAGCCCGGCGACAAGGGCCCGATCAACTGATGCATGAAACAAAGACGCGTCGCAGCTGATGCGACGCGCTGGAGTTCCCTCCCAGCTGAAGTGAGTTCGGGCCGCGCGTGCCGCGCGCGGCCTGATATGACCAACGAGCCGGCCGCGCTGACAAGGAGCGACTGGCTGCAAGGAGAAGCGAACCGTTCGATGTTACGATTCCTGCTCGTGCGAATAGCCTCCGCGATCCCCGTTCTCTTCATCCTGAGCGTGGTGACTTTCGCGATCATCCAGGCCCCGCCCGGCGACTATGCCGATTATATAAGATCCCAGCTGATCAATCAGGGCGGCGCATCCTACGCCCAGGCCGAAGCGCAGGCGCAAGCCTACCGGATCGAGCACGGCCTCGATAAGCCGATGGTAGTCCAATATGTTAACTGGATCGGCGGCATCGTCACACGCGGCGATTTCGGCTACAGCATGTTCTACAACAAGCCGGTCGCCGACGTCGTCGGCGAGCGTCTGCCGCGGACGTTGCTCCTGGCGCTCGTCTGCCACATCTTCGCCTCCCTGCTCGGCATCGGCTTCGGCATCTGGGCCGCGACGCGCCAATATAGCTGGATCGACAGCATGCTTTCGGGAATCTCCTTTCTCGGCATGACGGTGCCGCGCTTCCTGATGGCGCTGATCATCGTCTATCTCCTGGTCTTTCAGTTCAACGTGACTGAGATCGGCAGCTTCTTCTCGCCGCAGTATGGCGGCGCGCCCTGGTCCTGGGCGAAATTCGTCGATCTCGTCAGCCATGTCTGGCCTGTTGTGGCGATCGCCACCTTCGGCGGGCTCGCCTACAATATGCGCGTCATGCGCGGCAATCTGCTCGACACGCTGAATGCGCAATATGTCGAGACGGCGAAGGCAAAGGGGCTCTCCGGCGGCGCGGTGGTGATGCGCCATGCGGTGCCGAACGCGCTGCATCCGCTCGTCATGTATCAGGGCGTGGTGCTGCCCTACATGCTGACGGGTGAGATCGAAACCGCGATCATCTTCGCGCTGCCGACTGTCGGCCCGGCGATCGTCGGCTCGATGGCGATCGGCGACGTCTATGTCACGGCGACCTTCATGATGGTGCTGTCCGCGACTCTGATCGTCGGCAATATCATCGCCGACATGCTGCTCGCTCTGCTCGATCCCCGTGTGCGCCAGTTCGGAGGAGCCTGAGATGCTTGCTTTCGATTCTTCCGACACGCCCCCGACAACCGAACCCGCGATCAAAAAGCCTTCGCATGGCAGCGAAAGTTATCTCGCGCTCGTTTGGCGCCGGCTGCGGCGCTCCTGGACTGGCGTGGCCGGGCTCGTGCTTGTCGGGCTCTTGCTCATAATGGCGGTCTTTGCCGATTTCTTCGCGCCGATGGATCCGAAGGCGACCGATGTCGGCTTCGCGCCGCCGCAGGTGATGAGCTTCCACGACAAGGACGGAAACTTCGTCTTCCAGCCGCGCGTCTATGCGCTGTCGGATTCCGAGGAGCTCGATCCCGTCACCTTCCAGCCGATCGTCGGCGTCGATTACGACAATCCGCGGCTGCTCGGCTTCTTCGTAAAGGGCGCGGAGTACAAGCTGTTCGGCCTGATCCCGGCGAACCGCCACTTCTTCGGCTCGGTCGACGGCCAGCCGGTGCATTTCCTCGGCACCGACAAATTCGGCCGCGACGTGCTGTCGCGCGCCATCATCGGCTCGCGCATCTCGCTGATGATCGCGCTGACCGTGGTCTTCATCGTCACGCTCATCGGCACGACGGTCGGCATGGTGTCGGGCTATTTCGGCGGCACCTTCGACATCTGGCTGCAGCGTTTCGTCGAACTGGTGCTCGCCTTCCCGCAGCTGCCGCTCTATCTCGCATTGACCTCGCTGATCCCGGTGACGGCGCCGACCAATGTCTTCCTCGCCTTCGTCATCGTCGTCATGTCGGCGCTCGGCTGGGCGCAGATGTCGCGCGAGGTCCGCGGCAAGACGCTCGCGCTTGCCCGCATCGATTATGTCCGGGCGGCGATGGCCGTCGGCGCCACCGACAAGCGCATCATCATCCAGCATATCCTGCCGAACGTGATGAGCCATGTCATCGTCGCGGTGACGCTGCACATACCGAGCGTCGTGCTGCTCGAATCCTTCCTCGGTTTCTTAGGGTTTGCCGTCAAGCCGCCGCTGATTTCCTGGGGGCTGATGCTGCAGGATACGGCGACCTATTCGGTCATCGGTTCCTACCCCTGGATTCTCTCTCCCGTCGGCTTCGTGCTCGTCACCGTCTTCGCCTTCAATGCGCTCGGCGACGGACTGCGCGACGCGGTCGATCCTTATTGAGGTGATCGATATGGCTCTTGCACTTGTCAATTCCTTCGCCCCGCCCGTCCGTCACGACCATGATGGCCGCTTGGACACCCCGATCATCGACGCCCGCAACGTGGCGGTGAATTTCAAGGTCGAGCATGGCATCGTCGAAGCCGTCAAGGACGTCTCTTTCCAGCTCTACCGCGGCGAGACGATCGCCATCGTCGGCGAATCCGGATCCGGCAAGTCGGTGACGGCGCGCACGGTGATGGGGCTCCTGTCGAAGCGCGCCGTCGTCTCCGACAAGTCGACGGTTTCCTATGACGGCAGCAACATCCTGAAATTCTCCGAGCGGGCCCGCCGCAAGCTCCGCGGCGATCGCATCTCGATGATCTTCCAGGAGCCGATGAGCTCACTGAACCCGATCTATACGATCGGCAGCCAGATCGTCGAGGCGATCCGCGTGCACCGCCGCGTGAGCCGGAGGGATGCGGAAAAGCGGGCGCTGGAACTGCTCGAACATGTGCAGATCCCCGATCCCGCCGCGCGGTTGAAGCAATATCCGCATCAGCTTTCCGGCGGCCAGCGTCAGCGCGTGATGATCGCCATGGCGCTCGCCAACGATCCCGACGTCTTGATCGCCGACGAGCCGACGACGGCGCTCGACGTCACAGTGCAGGCGCAGATCCTGAACCTCATCCGCAACCTGCAGAAAGAGCTGGGGATGGCCGTCATCCTCATCACGCATGATCTGACGGTGGTGCGGCAGTTCTCTGATTACGTCTATGTGATGCAGCATGGCGAGGTGCGCGAGCACAATGTCACCGAGGCGCTCTTTGCCAATCCCCAGCACCCCTACACGCGGCATCTACTCGCCTCCGAGCCGCGTGGGCAAGCCAATCCGCTGCCGGCGGGATCGGATGTCATCCTCGATGCCAAGGGTGTGCGGGTCGCCTTCATGCTGCGCCATGGCACCTTCCTCAAACCGGAGATGCGCGAGCTCGTCGCCGTCGACAGCCTCGATCTCTCGCTGCGCCGTCACGAGACGCTCGGCCTTGTCGGCGAATCCGGTTCCGGCAAGACGACCTTCGGCCAGGCGATCCTGCGGTTGAACACGCCCCAGGCGGGCGAGATCCATTTCGACCGTCAGCCGATCCACGGCCTTTCCCGCGCCGGGATGCGGCCTCTGCGCGCCCGCATGCAGGTGGTGTTCCAGGATCCGTTCTCCTCGCTCAACCCACGCATGACGATCGGCCAGATCATCGAGGAAGGCCTCGTCGTCAACCGGCTGGGCGCCACCCGTGGCGAACGGCAGGACCGGGTGCGCGAGGCGCTCGTCGCCGCCGGCATGCCGGGTAATATCCTGTCGCGTTTCCCGCATGAATTTTCCGGCGGCCAGCGCCAGCGCATCGCAATCGCGCGCGCCATCGCGCTGGAGCCGGAATTCATCCTGCTCGACGAGCCGACATCCGCACTCGACCTGTCCGTCCAGGCGCAGATCATCGAACTGCTGCGCAAGCTGCAGGACGAGCGGGGCTTGAGCTACCTCTTCATCTCCCACGACCTCAAGGTCGTCCGGGCGCTCTGCCATCGCGTCATCGTCATGCAGCATGGCAGGATCGTCGAAGAGGGGCCCGTCAACGAAGTTCTCACCAATCCCAAGACCGCCTACACCGAACGGCTCGTCAAGGCCGCTTTCGAGGTAGCATGATTATCGAATGCCGGAGGCTATAATGGCAGGAAATCCCAAAATCACCTTCATCGGAGCTGGCTCCACCGTCTTCATGAAGAACATCATCGGCGACGTGCTGCAGCGTCCCGCACTCTCGGGCGCGACGATCGCGCTGATGGATCTCAATCCGCAGCGGCTTGAGGAAAGCGCCATCGTCGTCAACAAGCTGATCTCGACGCTCGGCGTCAAGGCCAAGGCCGAGACCTATTCCGATCAGCGCAAGGCGCTTTCAGGCGCCGATTTCGTCGTCGTCGCCTTTCAGATCGGCGGCTACGAACCCTGCACCGTCACCGACTTCGAGGTGCCGAAGAAATACGGGCTGCGCCAGACGATCGCCGATACGCTCGGCGTCGGCGGCATCATGCGCGGGCTTCGCACCGTGCCGCATCTCTGGAAGGTCTGCGAGGACATGCTGGCCGTCTGCCCCGAGGCGATCATGCTGCAATATGTCAACCCGATGGCAATCAACACCTGGGCGATATCGGAGAAATATCCGACGATCCGCCAGGTGGGCCTCTGCCATTCGGTGCAGGGCACGGCGATGGAGCTCGCCCACGATCTCGACATTCCCTACGAGGAGATCCGCTACCGCGCCGCCGGCATCAACCACATGGCCTTCTATCTCAAATTCGAGCATCGCCAGGCCGATGGCTCCTACCGCAACCTCTATCCCGATCTCCTGCGCGGCTATCGCGAGGGCAGGGCGCCGAAGCCCGGCTGGAACCCGCGCTGCCCGAACAAGGTGCGCTACGAGATGCTGACCAGGCTCGGCTATTTCGTCACCGAAAGCTCGGAGCATTTCGCGGAATACACGCCCTATTTCATCAAGGAGGGCCGCGAGGACCTGATCGAGAAATTCGGCATCCCGCTCGATGAATATCCGAAGCGCTGCATCGAGCAGATCGAGCGCTGGAAGGGCCAGGCCGAGGCCTATCGTTCAGCTGATAAGATCGAGGTGACGCCGTCGAAGGAATATGCCTCCTCGATCATCAACTCGGTCTGGACCGGCGAACCCTCTGTCATCTACGGCAATCTCCGCAACAATGGCTGCATCACCTCGCTGCCGGAAAATTGCGCTGCCGAAGTGCCCTGCCTGGTCGACGCCTCTGGCATCCAGCCGACCTTCATCGGCGATCTGCCGCCGCAGCTGACGGCGCTGATGCGCACCAATATCAACGTGCAGGAACTGACGGTGCAGGCGCTGATGACCGAAAATCGCGAGCACATCTACCACGCCGCGATGATGGACCCGCATACGGCGGCCGAACTCGACCTAGACCAGATCTGGTCGCTGGTCGACGACCTGCTCGCCGCCCACGGCGACTGGCTGCCCGAATGGGCCCGCACAAACCGTAAAGTCCAGGCGGCCTGATCCCCTCTCCCGGGTGAGGCGTCGAGAGCCCCGCGGTGGCAACGGCCGCGGGGCTTTTTGCGATTTAGTGGTGAAATCGAGCGAACTCGGCTGCACCCGGCTGGCAGATGAAGCGCGCGCCGACGGCGAAATGCGACGCCGTGCTTATCGTGTAGTAGACGCCCAGATACCTGAGAAGTTCGCCGGCCGGCTGGGCGTTCATTTTGGGTGTTGCATGGCGCCGATCAGTTGGCTCATCATCTCACCTATTCGGCGATTTTGGCGATCACGTTCTGGCAAGGTAACCTCCTCAACGGATGAAGCAACATGGTCGACTTACCGCGTCGGTTTGCCTCCTGGGAGCATTGGAATTATCGCGAAGCGCTTCCGCGCGATGAACTCCGGCACCACCGGCGCCACGAACATCGTGCCGAACGGAATTGTCGTTTTGATCCTAAGCCGCCCTCGCGCGGCGCCTCCCGCCGCCTGCTGATCCGCGTCATTCAGCCTGCAGGATCCTCAGCGCGGCATGATGATAGGCCTCACCTTCTTCCGTGAGCGTCAGAGCGCGAGTTGTCCGCACCAGAAGACGCGTGCCGAGCCTCGCTTCCAGGCGTGCGATCAATTTACTCACAGCCGACGGAGCGATGTCGAGATTGCGGGCGGCAGCGGAGAATCCCCCGTCCTGCACTACGCGTGCAAACACTTACATTCGCCGGAGCGTTCCATCGGAATCCGCGGCATTGATGATCCTCCGTTCAGGCAATAGTGCCGGCGAGGGCGCTCCCGTCGTCATTACGGGACGCGACCGCAAGAAGCCCGACAGCGCGATTGCCGATATCAAGGCGTCCGCTGATTCTGACATCATCGGGGTTGTCGCGGATGCAGCCAGCGCCGAAGGTGCCGCGATCATTGCCAAGGCCGAGCGTTCGGTCGATATCCTCGTCAACAATCTCGGCATTATGAGAGCAGATCGAGGCCGAGTTTTTCGCCACTGCCCGCTCGGCATCGATCCTGCAGAAACGGCGTTCTCACCGTCACTCTGCCTAAGACCGAAAGGCGCAGTCACAGGTCAAACGCATCGCCATCAGAAGCTGATCGAAACGAGCACGCCGCGGCCGGGACTTTGCCGGCATTCGTTTTGGTAAGGACACGCTCGAGCGAAGCCTTCCGTGAGCAAGTTGGCCCCGATCTTCCCCGTTGGTTCGACTGATGTTTTTGAGAGGCCGGCGTGATGGTGTCCATCCACCGCGGCTGAGTGCCGTTGCCGAGGAGGGTCGCGCGATTGTCGCTTGGGAGCGGACCGAGAAATTGCCTCCGCACGACCCAACTCTGGCAGGGGTGGATCGCCAGGAGGAAGGCAGCCAGCGATCGAAAATTACTGTCTTTCTCCCGCGATCCGGTTAAATAACCTGATTGTACCAATGCAGTTCCCGTACGATGGCGGACAAACAAGGCTGCCCGTGGTTCCACTTAGTGACATCAGTCGTTTCGCTGCTTCGGGGCTCTAGGTGCGCGCGAAGCCTTCTTTCAAAAGTTTCTTGCCTATCCCTTCGCCGTTCGTTCGGTAGATGTAGGCGAGCCCACGCTGCGACGACAGCTGGAATCCGTTAGGTGACATCGGCTCATCCGGCGCTGTTCCAGAACGTTCGCCGTCCACCTGGGGCAATCCATCGGCTAAGCTGTGCCTAAGCGGTTTGTTTTGCGCCACTCTTCGTACTCTGCGCGGGCATCGTCATGAAGCGGGTAGTAGCGCTGCAGCGACCCGCCCTCCATAAGCTTCGCCCGAGAAAACTCCTCCCAATCGTGATGCTTTTGGGATTCTTCGATTACCATCGGGGCCATAGCGACCGGAAGCACCACCACCCCGTCATCGTCGGCGACGATGATGTCTCCGGGTATAACGGTGACACCTCCGCAGGCAATCGCAACGTTGACGGCGTTCGGATAGATGCTCGTCTGGACATGGTAGTTGGGCGTCCAGCCGCGTAGCCAGAGCGCGAGATCGAGCTTTTCGACATTGGGCCGATCGCGCATGCACCCATCGATCACGATTCCAGCGCCGCCTCTGCCCTTGAAATACGTCGACATCATATCGCCAAAGACGCCCGAGCTCATGTCGCCGCGCGCGTCGACCACGACCACATCCCCCTCCTGCACGTGATAAAGCACGTGCCGGTGCAACTGCGTCTCCGGATCTGCATATTCTCCCTCGGTGAAAAGGTCCGGCCGCTGCGGCAGGAACTGAAGCGTCAGGGCCGGGCCGACGATCGACTTCCCGCGGCTCTGCGATACAGGGCCGAGCATATGCGGATTGCGGAAGCCCATGTGGCCGAGCGTACCGGCAATGGTCGCGGCGCCGATCTCCTTCAGTGCGTCGATCAAGTCTCTCGGCGGACGCGTAATATCGGGCGTATGCGTCATTTTAGGCTCCGGTGGATGAAACTACCAGTTAGTGACAGAACCGTCGCGGCGCTTCAGGTGAGGCGCTTCCCAGAAACGAAAACTCTCAGCCTTGACGGCCTCTTCGTTGACCTCGACGCCAAGCCCCGGCAGATGGCTGACCGGATATTCGGGGCCGTCGAGCCGTGGTTGCACGGGGAAGAAGTCGGAATTGTCGAAGCCTAGCTTTGCTTCGGGCGACCTGGTCTCGAGCCAGGCGAAATTCGGTACCGCTGCGGCGAGATGAATGGTCGCGGCCGTGCAGACGGGGCCGAGGGGATTGTGCGGCATCAGGTCCACGTAGTGCGCCTCGCTCCAACCAGCGACCTTCATCGCTTCGGTGAGCCCGCCCACATTGCAAACATCGAGCCGGTTGAACTGATGGATGCCTCGCTCGATGTAAGGCAGGAATTGCCACTTGCTGGCAAATTCCTCGCCGATCGCGAACGGGATGTCGGTCATCGTGCGCAGGGATTCGTAGGCCTCTGGTGTCTCGTCTCGTATCGGCTCCTCGAGGAAATCAAGCACGCCACGGCCGAGCTTGTTGCAGAAGCTCGCCGCCTCTGCCACCGACAGGCGATGATGATAATCGATGCCGAGGACGACGTCGTCGCCCATTGCCTCGCGCGCCTTGTTCAGCATCGCTGCGGTAGCGCCGATCGACTCCCGCGGCTCAAAGATGTCCTTGCTGTTTTGCCCGATGGGGAAGAAGCGGATCGCCTGCCACCCTTGTGCTCGTAGTTCGCGGGCGCGTTCGATGGCGACCTCGCCCTCCGCCTCGTCGCCGGTCGAGGCGAAGGTAGGAATGCGGTCGCGCTGCTTGCCGCCCAGCAGTTCGTACGCCGGAACCCCCAGCGCCTTGCCCTTGATGTCGTGAAGGGCAATGTCGATGGCCGAAATCGCCGCCTGCAGAACGCGCCCGCCTTCGAAGTATTGGCTGCGATAAATTTCCTGCCAAATCCGACCAATCTGCATCGCGTCGCGGCCGATGAGAAATTCGCGAAAATGCTCGATCGCCCCGGCCACGGCCTTCTCGCGACCGCTCAAACCGCTCTCGCCCCAACCGAAGATGCCGTCGTCGGTCTCCACCTTGACCAGCATCTGGTTGCGCGTTCCAACCCATACAGGATAGGGCTTGATCGCCTTGATTTTAAGCTTCGTCATCCACGCCCTCGTTTCACGCGCATCCGCCAGGGTCTCAGTTGGCCTTCAGCGCCATTTCCGTTTCGCCGTCGAACAGATGCATCCGCTCCTGATCGAACTCGAGCCAAATCTGTTCGTCGGGCGCGACGGCGATTGTCGGCGGCACGCTGACATTGACGAGGGCGCCGGACAGGAACGCCTGTACGAAGGTGACGTCTCCGGTCGGCTCCACCGTGTAGGCCTTGGCAGGAATGCTTCCAGGCACCGCACTCTTGTGCAGCTTGATTGTCGAGTGACGTGCGCCGAGCACGACTTTCCTGGTTGTTGCCCTCTCGACCTTCCGGGCGTTGGTTGGCGAAAGATCGAGGCGCCAGCCCTCCGCACTGGTCAACACGGTGTTGCCGTTTGCCGTTGATGCCTCCAGTGGGATAAGGCTCATCGCCGGGCTGCCGACGAAGCTGGCGACGAACATGTTCACCGGATGGGCAAAGATCTGCGCCGGTGAATCGTATTGCTGCAGGTAGCCGCCGTTCATCACCGCCATCCTGTCGGCCATGGTAACCGCTTCGAGCTGGTCGTGCGTCACGTAGATGATCGTCGCCTTGAGGTCCTGGTGAAAACGCTTGATCTCCGACCGCATCTGCACGCGCAACTTTGCGTCGAGGTTGGACAGCGGTTCATCCATCAGGAATACAGCCGGATCGCGAACGAGGGCACGGCCCAGCGCCACGCGCTGCTGTTGCCCGCCCGAAAGTTCGCGCGGCTTGCGCTCGAGCAGTTGCGTCATGTCGAGCACTCGCGCTGCTTCCTTGACCTTCTTGTCGATCTCGTCCCTTGGCAATTTGCGCATCTGCAGCGGGAACGCCAGATTTTTGTAGACCGATTTCTGCGGATAGAGCGCGTAGTTCTGGAACACCATCGCGATGTCCCGGTCCTTGGGATCGAGGTCATTGACCACCCGGTCGCCGATGACGATGTCGCCAGATGTGATGGGGATGAGCCCCGCTACAAGATTGAGCGTGGTTGTCTTGCCGCAGCCTGAAGGGCCGACGAGCGCAACGAATTCGCCGTCGTTGACCGTCAGCGAAACTTTGTTGACAGCTTTGAAGCTGCCATATGTCTTGACCAGATCTTTGAGGACCACGTGGGCCACCGGCAACTCCCTAGTGCTTGACTGCGCCTTCGGTGAGGGCGCGTACGAAGTATCGCTGCAGGACGAGGAACAGGACGACGACGGGCACGCTCATCATGAAGCTGGCCGCCATCAGGCCCGGAAAGTCCGTTGTATTTTCCGAAAAGAAGCGCTGGATGCCGACCGGCAGAGTCAGCTGCTCGTTCTTGGAGAGGAAGGTGTAGGCGTAGATGTACTCGTTCCACGCGCCGATGAAGGAATAGATCGCCGTGGCGATGATTCCTGGCGCCGAGAGCGGCATCACGATCCGGACAAATGCCTGGAACCGCGTCGCCCCGTCGATGCGCGCCGCTTGCTCGAGTTGCACCGGGATGTTGTCGTAGAATCCCTTGAGGAGCCAGATTGCCAGCGGCAGGCCGAATGTGAGGTAGGTGAGGACAAGCGATCCGTGCGTGTTCACGAGCCCGATCGCGCGCATCAGGATGAAGAGCGGCACGAGAAAGATCACTGCCGGGAACATGTTGCGAAGCAAGACGGCGAAGAACAGAAAGTTCCGGCCCGGGAATGTGAAGCGCGAAAACGCGTAGGCCGCAGGAACCGCCACGATCACTGAAAGGATGGTCGTGGCGGTGGACACGAAAAGGCTGTTCCAGAAGAAGCGCAAGAAGTCCTGGCCGACGCTGTTTTGCGGATCGAGCAGCTTCTGATAGCTGGCGAGGGTGGGTTGGTCCGGCCACCATTGCGGCGGAAATTGCATGGCCGCGAAGCCGGACTTGATCGAGGTGCTCAGCATCCAGATCATCGGTAATGCGGTGTAAAGCAGCATGAACACCAGGAATATACGTCCGCCCCACCGCCACCCATCGATGCGCGTACGGCGATGGGTCAGGCGCCGATGAGTAGTCTCGGCAATTGTGCTCATTTGCTCCCGTCCTTCTGCTCGTTGCCGGTCAGCGCACGGACGTAGAAGTAGCCGAGCGCCATCAGGATCAAGAACAGCAGCACCGAATAGGCCGATGCCACCCCCCAGCGCTGGCGGCCGAAGGCGAGTTCATAAATGTGGGTGATCCAGATATGCGATGCGTTCGACGGTCCGCCGCCGGTCATGATCCAGGGGATGATGAAGGAATTGAAGTTGGCCACTGCCAGCAGAAGAATCGTCACCGTCGAGACATTTCTCAAGTGCGGAAATGTGACGTGCCAGAATCGCTGCCATGCATTGGCTCCGTCGACTTTTGCGGCGCGCAGCAACTGGTCGGGAACCGTCTGCAGGCCAGCCATCATCATGATCATTGCAAAGGGAAACTCTCGCCAGATATTGACGACGATCAACGAGGGCAGCACCGTGCCGACGCTGTCGATGAAATTCGGCGGCCGGTCGGCCCATCCGAGGCCGACCAGCACCGCGCCGATTATTCCAAAGTCCGAATGGTAGATCCACTTCCAGATATAGGACGCGGCGACCGCGCTGATGACCCAGGGGATGATGAGGACCGCGCGCAGGACGCCGCGGCCGACAAAGTCACGGTTGAGCGCCAGGGCGCAGGCAAATCCTAGGACAAATGCGATCAAAGTGGATGCCAGTGTCCAAGTGAGAGTGTTCCAGGTGACCGTCCAGAACACCGGACTTGTGAGGATGGCGATGTAGTTCTCGAAACCGACGAAGATTTTGTCCCGGAGCTGCAAGGCGGGCGGTGTATTAAAGAACGACAGCTCGATCGTGTAGTAGATCGGGTACGCAATGACGATGAGCATCACGGCGAGCGCAGGCAGCACGTACGCGTAGTCAGCGCGATGCTCCCAAATCTTTCGCAGCGCGCCGGCCCGATCGGGTTGCAGTCTTCGCCGAGCCTCGGCCTTGCCAGTCAAGATCGTCACTGTGCGGTGCCCTTATTCTTCGGAACAAACCGGCTGCAATCGAGGTGCAGCCGGTCAGATCGTCAGGCTTGGACTAGAGTCCGCCGTCCATCAGGTCCTTGACCTTCTTGGCCGCGTCATCCGCTGCCTGGTCGACGGTCATGGCTCCGGTCAGGGCATTCTGCAGCATATCAGGGACGATGATGTTCATGATCTCGGGGGACTGTGGCAGTGCCGGGAACGGGATTCCGTAAGGCAGCATCGACGTCGTGACATCAAGGAACTTGATACTGTCCAGACGTTCCTTCATCCACTTGGTCTTGAAGCCGTTAAGGTTTCCCGGGTTCGAGCCGGCATAGGCCATCTTCAGCGACCATTCGGGGCTCGTCCACATGCAGATTATGGCCTTTGCAGCCGGCTCGTCTACCTTGCCGCCCTCGACATATTCGGGCTTCAGGATGTGGATGTTGGAGCCGCCAAACACGACGGCACGCTTTCCATCGGGGCCGGTCGGAATGAGGCCGTAGCGCATGTTGTCGATGACGGTCTGCGCTTTTTCCTTGTCGCTGCCCGTCGTCTTCTTCTGCAGGTCGAGCATGACGTTGTAGTCGGACGGGTGCGAGATCATCATGCCGAGCTGGCCAGCGAGGAAGAGGGGCTGGTTGTCGGCCTGCTGGTTGGTGAGCGCCGAAACCGGAACCGACTTGTCGCGAACATACATATCGTAGGAGGCTTGCAATGCCGCCTTGCTCTGCGGGCTGTTGAGCTGGACCTCCTTATAGGTCGGGTTGGCGGTCGCTTCGTCGAAGACGCCGCCGCCATAGGCCCACAGCTGCGGCATGAAGCGGTACGGCGTATTGCCGGCATTCTTGCGAGCCACGAGACCGTAACCGGCAACGCCGAGCTTGTCGTGGATCTGCTTGGAATACTTGACGACGTCGTCCCAGGTCGCCGGAGCCTTGTCGGGATCGAGGCCTGCACGCTTGAAGATGTCGGCGTTCCAGATGAACGCCATCGTCTCGTTGTTGGTCGGAATGCCGTAAGTTACCCCTTCCCAGGTTACGGCCTTCATTGCGCCCGGCCAGAAATCCTCGGTCGAATACCCGACATCTTCGGGTTTGAGCGGCTCGAGATAACCCTTTGCGGCGAACTCGGTGCCGCCCAGGATTTGCAGGCGGACCGCCATGGGCGCTGCATTGCCAAGGAGCGCGGTCCGGAACTTGTCCAGCAGGTCGTTATAGGTGAGGGCTTGTTCCTCAAGCTGGATGTTTGGGTAGGTCTTGCGGAAGTTCTCGAAGAACTCCTTGTAATACTGGCGCAGGAGGTCGGGGTCGCCCTCGAACACGCCCTGATACCAGAATGTCAGCCGCCCCTTATAGTCGAGGGGGGTGACCTTGCCGCAATCGGCCGCCGTGTCGAACTCCTGCGTGCCGGCGATGGAGCGCACATATTGCGGTGACCATTGGCTCAAGTCGACCGGCGCGCTGAGCGCAGGCACGGACATCAACGATACCATCAAAGCAGTAGATACGGTGCCGCGCACGACGACACCGCCGAGTGAAAGACTCGTCATAGGGATCCTCCCAGGTTTTCTCCAAGCCGCTCTGCATCGAGGCGAGCGGTCTTGCTCCCAGGCCGTGGGATTCTCCCACCTAATGTATCCCTTCGACCTTATCATACATTTTCATGTCAAAGATTGTCTGTCAACCAGAGAAATCGTACATTGTTTTGAGAAGTTTCGCATGATATCCGATGAATGCATGTATGGATTGGGGACAGTCTTGGCCGAAACAAGTGAATTCAAAGCACAGCCCCCTGAGGGGATCGACGCTACAGGGGCCTCGAGCGAGGGCGCGTCTGTTTACCAACTGATCAGGGAAGACATCATCGAAGGGCGGCTCGCGGCCAACGAGCGGCTCGTCATCACCGATCTCGCCCGGCGCCACGGCACCTCGACCAACCCCGTGCGGGAGGCTTTGCAACTTTTGCGCGGGGAGGGTTTTGTCACCTTCGTTCCCAACCGCGGGGCGCGTGTCCGGCCCATCGATCAGGACTTTGTTCGGGATATCTACGAGATCGGCGTTTTGATCGAGCCGTCGTTGACGCGATGGTTCGTGAATATGGCCACGGTGGAGGACATCGCTGAACTCGAACGAATCCAAGGCCTCATTGAAGAGAACAACTTTACCGACACGGTAAGACACAGCGAACTGGACACAGCGTTTCATACCGTCATGTACCGGAAGCACTACAACCGCCATGCTGCCGAGCTTTGGTGGAAGCATCGCGAAGTGCTTCGAGCCGTGAGCCGCCGTTTCGATTTTACGCTTGCCCGGCGTGCAGCGATCCTGAGCGAGCATCGCGAGCTTATCGCGCATGTCAAAGCCGGCAGGGCGAACGAGGCCGCCGAACTTATTGCAAGCCACGTCGAGGGCTCAGGCCGGCACATCCTCGAACACATGCGTGCCCGCAACGCCGCTCGCGCAGGATAGAAGATTTGTCATGAATAACGTTAGCCGGAAAAATTCAGTTAGAGGCAGTTGAGATGAAAATCACCAACGTTCGGCCGTGGCTCATCAGATCGGATGCATCTTATTGGGGAGAGTTTCTGTTTGTCGAAGTCACGACCGACGAAGGGGTGAGCGGTTGGGGAGAGATCACCACCACGACAAGGCTTGCCAATCGGGCCCTCTGCACGATCTTGCGGCAGATCGGCGCCGCTTTGATGGGCGAGGACCCGGCGCGCATCGAGTATCTTTGGCACAAGGTTTTCCGCAGCTTCACCTACATGGGCAGCCGCGGCGCCGCCGTCGAATGCGTAAGCGCCATCGACATAGCCCTCTGGGACATCCGGGGCAAAGTCCTCGGCAAGCCGATATATGAGCTCTTGGGCGGACCGGTACGCGACCAAATTGCCCTTTACACCCATCCCAACCAGGCCAAGTTTACCAGCAAGGAGGCGGTGGTAAGGGAAATTCGAGACATCGTCGAGTCCGGCCACACGGCGCTCAAATTCGATCCTTTCCCGTACCAGGGCAGCGCCGCCGATGGACAGCCTCGCGAACAACGAAATGGCTACCTCGATGGCAGCATGACGCGTAAGGATGAGCGTGAGGCCGCCGAACTCACTGCTCTGATCCGCGAAACGGCGGGCCCTGATGTCGACATCCTCATCGATGCGCATGGCCGGTTCGACGTTCCCACCGCCATTCGCCTTTGCCGCAGTCTCGAGGAAGCCGGTCAGATCGACTGGTTCGAGGAGCCCTGTCCGCCCGAGAGCCTCAACGCTCTCAGACAGGTCCGCGAGAAGGTCAGCGCCCCTATCTCGTGGGGCGAGCGCGGCCACACGAAATGGGATTTCGTGCCGGTGCTCGAAAAAAGGCTCGCCGACTACATCATGCCTGATGTCACCTGGACCGGCGGCATTACTGAACTCAAGAAGATTTCTGCCCTGTGCGAAGCCTACTACATTCCCGTCTCGCCGCATGACGCCGCAGGGCCGATCAACGTGGTTGCCGGAGCGCAGGTGATGATGACCGTTCCGAATTTCTACAAGCTTGAAACGTCAGAGTGGAACCTCGGCAAATACGATCACCTGATCGACACACCGCTCGATGTTTCCAACGGCAACCTCACGCTTACGCTCAAGCCTGGTCTCGGCGTTGAGATGAACCGCGAATACCTTCAAAACCATGAGATAGAACTCGACTAGCCAGCACCGCTCTCGGCCGCCCCAGCGTGCGGCGATGGGCTCCCCACCAGAACGAGGAAAAGTCATGCCAGAGGCATATTCAGCCGACGAGGCGCTCAATCGGGTGAACACGCATTCCAAGCCCTCAGACCTTCGCATCACCGACATGCGGGTAGCCGAAATTACCGGAGCGCCGTTCGCCTCAGTGCTGCTCAAGATTTACACGAACCAGGGCATCGTCGGGCTGGGCGAGGTGCGCGACGGTGCCAGCGCTACCTACGCGCTGATGCTGAAGAGCCGGTTGCTTGGCGAAAATCCTTGCGACATCGACCGCCTGTTTCGCCGGATCAAGCAGTTCGGTGGCCACGGCCGGCAAGGTGGCGGCGTATCGGCGGTTGAAATCGCCTTGTGGGATCTTGCCGGAAAAGCTTATGGCGTCCCCATCTACCAGATGCTTGGCGGCCGTTTTCGGGAGAAAGTGCGCGTCTATTGCGATACCGACGCCGCTGTGGCGAGCGGCACCGCAACCGGCAGGCGCCTCAAGCAGCGCATGGAGCTCGGCTTCACCTTCCTCAAGATGGATCTGGGTCTGATGCAGATCGCTGATGTCCCCGGTGCGGTCGTCTTTCCTGCCGGTTCACTGGAGGGGTACCGAAACAGTCCCGTTCGGGGGCCGCTGAAGACGATAGAGGAGCGACGGACCCGCAACGCTGCTTACGATCAGCATAACATCCAGCACCCGTTTACCGGCCTGCACTTTTCGGACAAGGGCCTCGACCTGCTTGAGCAATACATCGCCGAGGTCCGTGAGGTCATCGGCATGGATGTGCCGCTGGCGATCGATCATATCGGCCATATCTCGATGCAGAATGGCATCCGCCTTGCCAGGCGAATCGAGAAATATGTGCCGGCCTGGCTCGAGGATGTGATCCCATGGCAGTATACCGAGCAATACCGACAGCTCCAGGACGCCACCACGGTCCCGATCTGCACCGGCGAGGATATATACCTCAAGGAGGGCTTCGAGCCGCTGCTGAACAGCGGCGGTGTCTCCGTTATCCACCCTGACCTGCTCTCCAGTGGAGGTATCCTCGAGACCAAGAAGATCGGCGACATGGCGCAGGACCGAGGTGTCGCCATGGCCATCCACATGGCAGAAAGCCCGATCGCCGCGATGGCCGCCGCACATGTCGCGACAGCAACCGAAAATTTCATGGCGCTCGAATACCATTCCGCCGATGTCGACTGGTGGGACGATATCGTCACCGGCCTTCCCAAGCCGCTGGTGAAAAACGGCTTCATCACTGTTTCGGATAAGCCGGGCCTTGGCATCGACGATGTCGTCGACGAGGTGATCTCAGAGCATCTGCAGCCGGGCGTCGCCGGCATCTGGCAACCTACGGATCACTGGGACGATGAGTATTCCTGGGATCGCACCTGGAGCTGAGGCAAAGAAAGAAGATGAAGATCACCGATCTCCGCTGTGCCGTTATCGGTAGACACCCGATCGTGCGGATCATCACGGACGAGGGCCTCTATGGCCTGGGCGAAGTCGAATTCACGAAGTCATACCTCAAGCCCTTTGTGCTGCATTTCCGTGAGGCGCTGATCGGCGAGGATCCGACTGACGTGGAGAGAGTGATGCTGAAGATCCGTCAACGCGGCTCCTTCAAGCCGTACGGTGCGGCGGTGAGCGCGATCGAGCATGCGCTGTGGGATATTGCCGGCAAGGCCGCGGGCGTGCCCGTCTATAAACTGCTCGGCGGCAAGGTACGGGACAAAGTGCGCGTCTACAACGGCTCGGTTCGCCAGAAACGCACTGGCGATCGGCCGGAAGACTACGCCGCTGACGTCAAGTGGATGATGGAGCAGCCCCAGAACTTCTTCATGATCAAGCAAGGAATCTCGTTCCACTCCAACATGAAGGACACCATCGAGGACTTCCACTACGGTGTGACGCAGAAGAAGGCCGGTTATCACGGTGCCATGGACCAGGGCGTGATCAGCGAGCGCGGCTTCAACCATATGCTCGACTGTGTGATCGCGATGAAGGAAGTGTTGGGCGACAAAGTCAGCCTGGCGCTCGACTGCGGCCCGGGCTGGATGCTGCCCGATGCGATCAGGTTTGCTCGCGCGGTGGAGAAGTACAATTTGATGTGGCTCGAGGACATGCTGACAGGAGACTACGTGCCGTGGGTCAACCCGCAGGCCTATCGGGAGCTGACGACCTCCACCTCGACCCCGATCCATACCGGTGAGCAGATCTACCTCAGGCACAATTTTAAGGAATTGATCGAGACGCAGGCGGTCCGCGTCATCGGCCCCGACCCAGCCGACATTGGCGGGATTGCCGAGCTTAAATGGGTGGCTGAGCACGCTTACATGCACTCGATCCTGATGGCCCCGCACGGCACGGCTAACGGGCTGCTCGGCCTCGGCGCGTTGATCAACGTCTGCGCCACGTTGCCGGCAAATTACATCGCTTTCGAATATCCCACCGCGTCCGACCCGTGGTGGGAGGACCTTGTCATCGGCCTGCCGTCGCAGATCGTCAAGGACAGCATGATCGACCTGCTGGAAGCGCCGGGGCTGGGGCTCGACATCGACGCGGAAGGGGCCAGGAAATATCTGATGGAAGAGGATTCAGGGTTTTTCGACTGAACCTCCCTTCACCTGCCGTGCCTATCCTGTCGGGCGCCAGGAAATAGTAGAAAAGACTATCTGGCTGTCTTCAAATCCCCGAGCCGTCGAGCTGCTCGTCGTCGCCTTCCCAGGGCGAGGGCATCGAGGTGCGGTTGGCCGAGGGCATCGGCATCCAGCACTTCAACTCCGGCTCGGCATATTCGATGATGTGCCCCGGCGAGGAATCGGACGCGCGCCAGCCTTCTCCGGCGAACTGATCGCCATGCGACCAATAGGCGAGGTCGACTTCCGCCGGCCCCTGTTCGGAGGCGCGGATCGTCACCAGGATCCGGCTGCCGTCTCTCGGTGCACTTGCCATGGGGCGCCAGCGGTCCGGTTCGTCCATCGTCTTTCCTCCTGCCTTGCTGCAGCTGCAACTGTCGCCTCGCCGTCGAAAGCGGTCAACCCAAACTTTGTAAGCGCGCCGGTGCAGGCGATCCCCGACCTCCCAAAATTGGTGCCGGAGCGTTTTCCCCGGCTTTCCCGGCCATCCCATTTGCCGGCCGGTTGCCAAAAAACCACAATTGCCCCACTTAAATCACTCTAACGACACTTCGGCATAAGAATTGGATTCTCGTTCGATGCGCATAGCCTGTTTTCTTCTCGGTGCATTTCTTGCAATTGCACAGTCCGCCTATGCTGAGGTCGCAGCGCCGCCTGTCTTGAAGCCTCTGGCGCGGCAGGCGCAGGCCGCCGAGTTGAGCGCGCAGTTTCTCTCGCGATACAGCTACAAGCCGGTCCCGCTCGACGACGCCCTGTCGGCGAGGGTCATGGATCAGTTCATCAAGTCGCTCGATCCCGACCGCATGCTCTTCCTGCAGGCCGACATCGACAAGTTCATGGCCGACCGCAGCGAGATCGACGATGCCATCGAGCGGCAGGACTTGAAGATCCCGTTTGCGATGTTCAACGCCTATCAGCAGCGCGTGGTCGACCGCATGACCTATGCGCGCAGCCTGCTGAAGCAGGGCTTCGATTTCAGTGGCAAGGAAGACTATACGGTGCTGCGCGAAAAGGCCCCCTGGCCGCAGTCGAAAGCCGAGAGCGATGATCTCTGGCGAAAGCGCGTCAAGAACGATTGGCTGCGCTTGAAGCTCGGCGGCAAGGACGACGCGGCCATTCGCGAAACGCTCGACAAACGCTATGAAAACACGCTCGAGCGCGCCTACAAATTCAAGAGCGACGACGTGTTCCAGTCCTTCATGGATGCCTATGCGACGTCGACCGACCCGCACACCGATTATTTCGGCGCGGCCGCCTCTGCCGACTTCAATGTCTCGATGAAGCTGTCGCTGTTCGGCATCGGCGCGGTGCTGCAGGAGCGCGACGATTACACGACGATCCGCGAGCTCGTGCCCGGCGGGCCGGCGCAGCTCTCCGGCAAGCTCGCCGTCGGCGACCGCATTACCGGCGTCGGCCAGGGCAAGGACGGGCCGATCAAGGAAGTGGTGGGCACCCGCCTCGATGAAGTCGTGCAGATGATCCGCGGCAAGAAAGGCTCCATCGTGCGCCTCGACATCCTGCCGGCCGATGCCGGCGCCGATGGCGTGCATCGCGTCATCAGCCTGGTGCGCGACAAGATCAGCCTCGATAAACAGGCGGCGAGGAAGACCGTGCTTTCGGTCAAGGCGGGCGAGGCCACGCGCAGGATCGGCATTATCACCCTGCCGGTCTTCTACGAGGATTTCGAAGCCAAGAACAAGGGCGACAAGGATTACAAGAGCGCCAGCCGCGATGTCGCCAAGCTTCTTGCCGAGCTGAACCAGGAACAGGTCGACGGCGTTCTCATCGACCTGCGCAACAATGGCGGCGGTTCGCTGGAGGAGGCGATTGATCTCACCGGCCTCTTCATCGGCAAGGGCCCGGTCGTTCAGCAGCGCGCCGGCAACGGCAAGATCGACGTCAGGAGCGCCGACCTTGGAAAACCCGCCTGGACAGGCCCGATGGGCGTCCTGATCAATCGCGGCTCGGCCTCGGCTTCGGAGATTTTTGCCGCGGCGATCCAGGATTACGGGCGCGGCGTGATCATCGGCGAACCCAGCTTCGGCAAGGGCACGGTTCAGACCGTCGTCGATCTCGACCAGATCGTCCGCAACAGCAAACCCGAATACGGGGAGCTGAAGGTGACGATCGCCCAGTTTTTCCGGGTCAATGGCGGCACGACGCAGCTGCGCGGAGTCACCCCTGATATCAGCCTGCCCGGACTGTCTGATCCCGCGAGCTTCGGCGAGACCAGCTTTGACAATGCCCTGCCATGGGCGGAGATCAAGCCGGCGAAATATAAGCCCGAAGGCGATATCACGGCATTGCTGCCGGCCTTGCAGGGCCGCCACGAGGCGCGGGTCAAAGACGATCAGGACTTCCAGCGCCTGCTGCAGGATATTGCGGATCTGAAGGCGCAGCGCGAGAAAGGCGTCGTCTCCCTGAATGAAGCCGAACGCCGCAAGGAAGCGGCGGCTCGTGAGGCCCGTTTCAAGGCGCGGGCCGAAGCCGGCGATGGCGAAAACCTCACCGGAGACGACGGCCTGCAGGCGGACGAGCGCAGCCTGAGCGCCGATATCGCCATGGAAAATGCTCGCAAGAAGGCCAAGGACATCCTGCTCGACGAGGCCGCCGCCATCGTTGCGGACGAGGCGGATCTGCAGGGAGGTGCTGTAAAGGCAGCCGCACAGTAGTCGGGGCGAAAAGTCCAGCCAAAGTGGGCCGCAACCCTGCGGCCCCGCGATGTCATGCGCTAGTGCGGCCGACCCTGGAGTCAGCCGTTCATTTTTTTCCGCGCGGTGTACCCTGAGAGCCAGAGCGTGCGGCTTCGTTGCTTCCGGGTTTATTGCTCGCAGCTTGGCTCGCTAAAGCCTTGACCTGCGCATCAAGGTTGTCGAGTTGGCTTTGCAACGCGCTCTTTCCTTTGGGGAACGTGATTTTTCCGGTCCCATCGAGGTCGGCCGGAATTTCGTACTCAGTAGGCACATGCGTGACACCTGACACCGTTTCGTGGATGATGACAGCACCTACGCCGTCTTGCTGCCCAATCAGCACATGGAAAGTATCCCTCGGGTTTACTGGAACGTTCTCAAGTTTTTTACCCGTCTGAACATCCGCGCAGGGGCTATCGCTAAGCCAGTCTTTCACTGTGATCGATGCGTGGGTACTCGCAATGTAGAGCTCAACTTCATATGCCATAATTGCCTCCCGTTGCTGCAGAACCGACCTACTCGTTATTGAGGCGACCATTGCGGTGCGCCATCCTCAAGGTGATGGCGTAGGAACTGGGAGACCTCTTGCCGGGCAGTTGCGAATCCAGAATGAGGGTCCTTGCGTCGCCAAAGGCGGTTGAGATTTCGAGGATCTGTTCAGATGCGGTGATCCGCCACATCTTGTAGCCCAGGTCTTTGTCAAAGCCGCAGCCCTTGGCCTCCTCGGCAACTGGACCTGTAACAACAAAAATGCGGGTTGAATCGAGCCTGTAGCAGTGACCTTCGAAGGCGTAGCCATAGGCAACCACCGTCGAACCGGTGATGTGGACGCCGCTCACCAGCTTTATCTGCAATTCCGCTTTTCTCACCAGGCCTACATCCAGATGAGCAACGCCGTTGGCGTCATTCAAATCTATGCCGTAAAGTATGATCTCATCCGCTTTATAGCGGGGTCCAGAAGGTGCTGGAACGCTGTCGTCTGCCATCGATGCCTCCCGTCATTGGTTAAAAAATGCCGCGCCACCTCATGCAATCTTCGAGCTGATCGAGAAAAGCCACCCCGCGCCCGCGGCTTGCCGCCTCGAGGAAGGCTGACGCCGCCGCTTCGAAGGTCAGGCTGTCGGGGTCGAGATATTGCCATGAGCGGACAATCGCCTCGCCGACGATGTCGCGCGCCTCCTGCAGGGCGGCCTTCACCGCAAAATGCGTCAGCTCATAGGAGGCTGCTGATTTCTGCAGCCCTTTTTCCAGCAGCACCGGCGCCATCTGCCGGCGCAGATCGCTGAACCGCCTCGGATCGATATCCGACAGGCCGCGCTCGAAGAGCAGCGACTGGTAGACCTCGATGAGGCAGTCGAAAAGGCCTGATGCAAAGGGTTTCGACTGGTCGTGCACCTCGCGGCTGACATCGCCGATGCGAAGCGAGTTGTTGAGTGACCGCAGCTGTTTCTCTTGGCTGAGCTCGGCGAATTTGTCGAGTTCGTTGTGCAACAGCAGATTTCCGCCGGTGCGGCGCAGCAGCCGGTCGAGCGCCGTGTCGAAGTGCAGCAATCCCAGCAGCGATATGAAATCGGCGATCGCCTCATGGTAGGAGAAGAAATCGCTGCCGGCGCCGTCGCCTTCGAGAATGCCGAGTTCGCTCAAGAGAATGAGGTGGCCCATTTCGTGGGCGACCGCGTCGAAATTCAGCGCGAAACAGGAGGCCGGGCGTTTGCCTTCGCTCTCACCCAGTTCGAGGAAGCCGAAGCCGGATTGCGCGTTTTGCCAATGCGGGATGCGCGGAATGATTTCCAGCCGTTCCAGCGTCGGCTGAAAGAACCAGACGAGCGGGCGTCCCAGATAACCTTCGCAGATGTCGAGAACACGGCGGGCGCAGGCATAGCTGTGGGCCGCAAGGAATGCCGGCGAGCCGGGCCCGATGTGATCGAAATGCCCGTCGGCATCCGGCTCGGCCGGCGGCCTGAGCAGGCCCGGATAGGGCGGGATATAGGGCGCGGCATAGGGAGATTTCGCTTCGACGGGATTGGCCACATAGATCCTGCCGTCGGATGGCCCGGCCAGGATCGGCCCCGCTGAAGGCCCGATCCACACCACTTCGGGCTTTTCATAGCCGGGAATGAAGGGTGGCTGCGGAAAGACGAGGAAACGCGTGCCCAGCCGCCGCTCCGAAGCGGCTGCCTCACCTGCGCCCTGCGGATGTGTGATGGCATCCAATGCTGCCCCCACCGCTCGTTGCCCAACGTCAAGCGATCGCGGACTATAGCAGTATTATCAGTCATTCGACAATAGCGTGTCTAGCAGATCAAAATACTCCATATCGTTGGCAAATGACTCCGTAAGTTCAAAATCGCCAGGATGGTGCTCGGTCGATCTGTTGATCTTCGGATCAGCCAGATATTTCAGAAGATTTACCGCATCGGTCCGCTTCTGGCTTGCGGTTTCGGCTCTCAGCCAGCCTTTTAGTGCTTCGCGCTGGCGCCTGGGGTCCGAGTATTTTTCAGCGGCCGTCAAAAGCCTGGAGAACGATCTTTCGCTGAAGTGAAGCGAGCGCGCCAGCAATTCAAGCTGCCATCTCAAGGGTCTGTCGATCAGCCCCAGGCGCTCGGCCCTTCTGAGCGCCAGCCTGATGTCGATGAGCGCGTCGCCGAGTGCGCGCGATCCGAGCGCGGCCGGCGCCATCGGCACGGTGACGTCGGCATCGTCGGCAAGCGGGAACCTGCGATACCATCGATAGATCAGCCCATGCCCGATCATGCCGTAGGGGGCGAGTTCGGCGGCCCGAAGCGCGCCGATGCTCGCCGCGCCATGGACCGCCACACCCCGGGCGATCGCCCAGAGGATCTCCTGGTGGCGGACGGCCGGGCGCTGCGCGAAGGCGCCGTCGATCAGGACGATCGCCGCCGGCGCGTAGCGCGCCACGGCCCGCACGATATCGGCGCAGCCGGCCGGCGGAAGGTAGATCGCATCCAGACAGGTCCGGGCATCCGCCTCGGAGAGTGTGGGGCCGAGAAACACCACGATGTCATCGCGCAAGATCGGCCTCCGGATTGGTTTCCAGCGGCGGCGCAACCACCCGCACGACGTGAAGCGGGATCTGATCATCCCCATGCAGAACGACCAGAATGGCCGCCTTGGCGCCGGCCAGCGCCAGGGCGTCGACGATCGGCCGGATCGACCGCTCTTCGCCGGCAGCCCCGTCGTCGCAGAAGGAGCGGCCGCCTCTTGCCAGCTGGCCTCGCCAGGCCGCCAGTTCTCCCGCGTCGGGATAGGCGTAAAGCTCCGTGCTGATATCGTCGCGCGCCGCCGAAATGACGCCGAGGCGGGACTGGCAGGCTTCCAGCAAGGCCCTGGTCAGCGCGCGATCGTGGCTGACGTCGCAGCCGAAGCCTTCGGCCGGCAGGGGCGCAAAGGGGGCTCTGCTTTCATCCTCCATCACGTGGCACCAGTAGATCGGCAGGGCGTGCGGCGCCGGGATCTGCCAGATGCCGGTGACGAAACCGGCCTTGGCAAGCCGCTGCAGGATCTGACCGGCGCTGCCGGAGCGGACCGAGCGGCTGTCGATCTGGAAGCGGTCGAAGAAATGCGGCGTCTTCATCGCCGTGCAGCGCGCCTGCCGCTCCAAGATTTCCAGGCAGGCATGCCGGACGGCGCCAGTCAGGCTGGTGCCGGCCGCAAGACCTGTCGTATCTCTCGGCAGCCAATGCGGATGCGGCGACGGCATGGTATAGGCGGAATCGACAAGCGCCAGCGGCACGGCCATTCTTCGGCCGGAAAGGAGGTCAAGCCCGTCGATCCAGCCAAGCCTCTCCACGTCTCGCCCGGCGCCAAGATAGGACCAGTTAATCTCCCGATTCATCGCGCCGAAGGTCGCGGTGAAGACGCGGTCGGCGGCAATCCGCTCCGAGGCCCATCCCTCAAGCGCTTCCATCAGGCCAGAGATCGCCGCCAGCGGCACGGTCAGGCCTTTGCCCTGGCTGACGGCGACGGAAAGCGCCCGCGGCCTGACGACCTGGACGACGGGAATGCCGATCCGGTCGAGCTCGGTGACCGAACCGAGCCGGGTGATGCCGTATTCGCGCCTGCGCGCCAGAATGCGCTGCACCGTCCGCCATGGATCCGCAGGCGAGGCGAGGGGCATGTCGAAGATGGCGTCGAGCCCCCCGTCGTCCATCGCGCTTCTCCCTAAGGCCTCGTCATTTCGGCGAGCGCCCGGCTGGCGCGTTCGACGAGCCAGGCGGCTTTCTGCCCTTCGGCAACCTGCATCGCGCGCGTCAGATCTCTCCTGATCACCGAGAAAGGCTCGTGCAGTTCGAACCTCAGTTCGGCGCTGAGGCGATAGAGTTCGGCCAGCCAAAACCGCTGGCCGCTGCTGCGGCCGACAGTAATCGCATTCCGGATGATGGCGAGCGCCTCGGCCGGCTTGCCGAGCCGCCGCAGTACCTGCGCATGCATGTCGCTGTGCATCGAGACATTATCGTCCGTCCCCAGTTGCTGCTGCTGCAGCAGACCCTCCTCGAAACGCTCCCGGCCGCGTTTACCGGTCGAGGTCATCAGCTCCGCCCAGCCGCAATACATGTTGGCGCGCGCCCGGCTGGCGGCCAGCCCGTGCCGCTCGGCAAGGGCCAGCATCCGTTCGCCGAGCGCCTGCACATCGTCGTAGCGGCTTTGGCAGCGGCGGAGCACGATGGCGTAATAAAGCGCATGCACCATGCTGCCGGCGTGATCGGTCGCGGCCGCCCATTCCAGGCACCGCCCGATCGCTGTTTCACACGCCTCGGATTGGTCGAGCAGCAGATAGGAGAGGGCGCTCTCGCCGAGCCCGCAGACCTTGGCGTCATGCCCGCCGAAAAAGGCGCGATTCCTGACCGCGCGTTCCGGATCGTAGAGCTGAAGGCCGCCGGCAACGCAATCGAGGCAGAAGCCGTGCTCGCCGGCGTGGAAGCTGGTCGCCCATCCGCAGTGATAGGATTGAAGCCTGGTCTCCCGATCCTCGACCGCCTGCATGTCGCCGACGAGAATGCGCGCTCGCGACTGCTGCGTCAGGATGTTCGGCGCCGTGAACCACCAGCCCCAATAGACCGGGAAATGGTTCGTCCGCATGGCGGGCGGCTCCTTGCGCAGACGCTGCATGGCGCGGGAATAGATCCGGCGCGCGTTCTCCGATCCCTCGCCTTCGAGGGCGGTCGCCACGACGCCCTGCAATTCGCTGAGGCTGAGGGCGAGCTCGGTGCGCTCGGGGTGGCGGCGGGAGAGGCTCGCGACCGCGCGCGCACAGAGTTCGAGCGAGACGTTCGCCTCGTGCATGGCAAAGCGCAGCACGCTTGCTTCCGCCGCCGCCAAGGCGAACCGGGCGGCGGCGTCATGCAGGCCCGCCTCGGCGCATTGCCAGGCGGCGATCGCAGCCGGCAGGCTGGGTTTTGACTCTGCGATCAGCAGATCGGCAATCCGCCGGTGGATGCGGCGCCGGTCGCTCTTCAGAAGGCTGGCATAGGCGGCCTCCTGCGCCAGAACGTGCCGGAACTGAAAGGAACCGTGGACGACGGCGGAACGCTCGATGATTCCCTGCGCAAGCAGCCGGTCGATATCGACGTCGACACTGCGGCGACTGACGCCTTCAAGCAGGTAGACGAGCAGCGAAATGCTGAATTCGCGGCCGATGACGCTCGCAATTTGCGCCGCCCGCCGGGCCGAACCGGTCGCCGCGAGTTTGGCCGAAAGCAGATCGTTGAGCGAGGTGACGCTGCCCTCCCGCAGCAGCCCTTTCCATTCGGAGGGCGACTGGCCCAATGGCTGCCTGCCGCGGAAGAAATTGGCCAGTTCCTCGGCGTAGAGCGGCATGCCGTCGCATTGATCGAGAATGAAATCCGAAAGGCCGGGCGGCGGATGTTCGCCCCAGATCGAGGCAACGAGATCGCGCACCGCGGCAGCGCTCAGCCCCGACAGCTCGATCTCGGTTGCAACCGCGAGCGACCGCCGGATTCTCGATGTCTGCACCACGAGGAGCGGCAGCCCGGCGGCGAGCGATCCCAGCCTGTCGATCAGCTCCAGCGTCATGTCGTCGGCCCAGTGAACATCCTCGAAGACGAGCACCGTCGGCACGGCGGGCGACTTGCAGGTCAGGATCTCGGCCGCGGCCTCGATCACCTTCCGCCGGAAGGCGAGTCCGGAAGGGTCGGAGACGCGGATATTGCGCGACGGCGCTGCGGAACGCTCGGTCGTGAAGGTGAGGATCGCCTCGGCGACGCCTGCCTCAATCTCCCGACCGGATGTCCGAAGCGCCTGCAGCAAGGGCTCACTGTCGCCATCCCTGAGCGCCGAAGCCTCGCCGATCAGCGTCTCGAGGAACGAAAGGAAGGGATGCAGCGGCTGGCTCTCCAGGCGCCTGCCGCACTGAAGGACGATGGTCTCATGCGCGGTCTGCCGCAAATGCCCGGCGAATTCGCCGACCAGCCTGGATTTGCCGATGCCCGCCTCGCCGACGACGGCGATCAGGCTCCCCTTGCCGCGGAGCGCCGAATTCCAGGCGATGGAGAGGGCGGCAAGTTCCTTGTCTCTGCCCCGGATCGGCCGTTCGGGCTCCCGGGAGGGCGAAGCTTCGGCGGCCGAGCGGCGCCGCTGCTGCGGCCGCCAGAGCGCAACCGGATCGTCAAAACCCTTCAGCCTTGCCTCGCGCAGCAGGCTGTAATCGAATTTGTGCCGGGTGAGCTGGACTGTGGAATCGGCGACGAGCACCGAATTGGGCTCGGCCTCCGCCTGCAGGCGCGCGGCCAGCACCGGCGCCGTGCCGACGAGCTCATCGCCTTCGTTGGAGAAGACCACCAGGCCGGTGGCGACCCCGATCCGCAGGCGGAACGGCGTGCGCGCTCTGGCTTTGCTGCCGGTAGCGATCTGCAGCAGCTCCAGAGCGGCCTGCACCGCGCTTTCGGCGGCATCTTCGGACTGCTCGGGAAATCCGAAGAAACAGCAGCCGCCATCGCCGAGCCGCTGATGAAGAAAGCCTCCGTGCTTGTTGATGATCGTTTCGGCACTCTGATGTAACGCCGAAACCGATCGGAAGAATTTCTCCGGCTCACTGCGCAGCAAAAGCTCCGTGGAGCCGACAATGTCATAGAAGAGGGCGGTAACCTGCCGCCGCTCACCTGTGAACCGAATTCGCGTGTCGAGCGTTTTCATTTGGCGTCGCCCCACCACCACGGAAGCCTTGTTCAGGACATCCGATTTATTGCTTGCATGCAAGCTTTTCGTGCGTGGCCGCTCATATATCCGCAGTTTCGCCGGAGCTGCGTGAGCCGTGCGACGCGCTGAACCGGCTCAGACCGTCTCCGCCGCCATGGCGCGCCCGCCCGTGCCGCGAGCCGGAGCCAGCGCGCCAAGCACATCGCGAAGCTCCGCCGCGGTTCTGTTGGCGATGATGCCGACCGCCAGGCCGCCTGATATCGCCAGCAGATGGAAGAGGGGAGCCGGCAGCAGGCCCGCGGCCTCAGGCATCAGCAGTTCCGGTACGAAACGGTGCAGCAGGTAGATCGGAAAGGCCGAGACGGCGATCAGTGTCACCAGGCGCCCCAGCCGCACTGGCAGGGGAATGCGCGGCAGGTAGAGAAGCGCCATCAGTGCGGAAAAGATCGTCAGATATTTGACCGTCGTGCCGATCCACAGCGTTTCCCAGAAGGCGAGATAACCGAGCACGGCGGCGGCAATGACCGTCAACATGATCCGTTGCGCCGGCTTGCCGGCGAGCCCCGCGCACCAGCCGAACATGCCGAGATGCAGGCCCCAGTAGAGGGTGAAAATCTGCCGATTGCCGATATCGAAGACGTGCGGCAGGGAAAAACGCGCCGCGACTGCGAGCCCCAGCAGCGCCAGCGAGAAGGCAAAGGGCTGCGCCCGCGCCAGGCTGCGCACCTGAGGCGCCGCAAAAATCAGCGAGAAGACGAGAAGCGTCTGCGCATAGGCTTCGATGAACCAGTAGAGATAGGGAAGCATCTCGTGACGCTCCGGCTCGGCATAGCCGAAATTGCCGGTCAGCGTGATCGAGGCCCAGGGAATGGTGCCCCAGGCGAGCGCATAAGTGGCGATGATCAGAAAATAGGGAATGAGGACATTGACCGCCGGCCGCAGCGCATGGCGGAAATTGCCTGCGAGGAAATGGCCCGATTGGAAGCGCGCCAGGCTGAAGCCGACGAGCAGCAGCATCACGCCCGATCCGCCAGGAATGGGCCAGAGCATCTCGTGATGGGTGACGACGAGCAGGATGGCGATAGCCCTCAGAACCAGATCGGTCGGCAGCGCCCTCAACTCCGCGCTCCGGCCCGGCGCGGTGACCCGCGGGGCTATATCGAGCTCGGCGATCCGCCTCTGCTCCCAGCCTTCCGGCAGCTCGACGCCAAGCCGGTCGAGCGCCATCGTCAATTGCAGGAAGCGCAGCGAATCGCCGCCGAGCGAGACGAAGCTGTCGTTGCGGCTGACCGTGTGGGGATAGAACACCCCCGCATAGGCGTCGAGCACGCTGAGCACAGCCGCACGGCTCGTCTCGCGCGCCGCCAGCATCTCCTCGCCGAGGACCGCATAGTCGACCTTGCCGGAGGCAAGCCTCGGGAGCTCGCTCCGCGTCCTGAGGGTAACAAGGCTGGCGGGAAGATGGCTCGCCTCGACCAGCACCTGGAGCGCCCGGTTGGCGTCACCCGCATCGGTCACATAAGCCTGCAGCCCGTGATCGTCGCCGACGACGGCAGCGGCGATCCCCGCTTCGGCCAGAACCTGCTCCATGATGTCGAAGCCGATCCTGAGCCCCGCGACCTTGGCGAAACGGCTCTTGCGGCCGACGATCCGGAAGAAACCGTCCTCGTCGCGCATGGCGATGTCGCCGGTCATCAATGCCGCGACCTCGGCCCCCCGCTGAAGATCGGCGCGATCGGCTCCATAGCCCATCATCACATTCGCCCCGGCATAAACGAGCTCTCCGGCAACACCGGCTCGGTCGAGCGGACGCCCGTCATCGCCAACGAGGCTGAGGCTGCCGCCTGGAATGGCGATGCCGATCCGCTCTTCATCATCCGCCAGGCTTTCCGGCGGCACGAAGGCGATGCGGGCGGCGGCCTCGGTTTGACCGTACATGACGAAGAAGCGGCCGCCGCTCGCGCGCATATGGTCGCGGTAGAGGCGGATCAGTTCCGGCGCCAGCCGGCCGCCCGCCACCGTCATGAAGCGCAGCGTCTTCAGCGCGTTTGTCCGGAAACCGGTCTTTTCCATCAGCTCATAGGAATAGGGCACGCCCGAAAGGTTGGTGCAGCCGCTGTCGCCGAGCAGTCTTGCGAAATCCTCGCTGACCACGGAGACGCCAGGAATGAAGATGCTGCCGCCGGCAACCAGATGCGAATGCAGCACGGAGAGGCCGTAGGAATAGTGAAGCGGCAGGACGAGCGCGGTCCTGTCGGCAGGGGAGAGCTCGAGATAGGAAGCGATCGAGCGCGCATTGGCGTCAAGATTGGCGTGCGAAAGGCGAACGGCTTTCGCCAGCCCCGAACTGCCCGATGTCATCAGCAGCAGAGCGAGATCCGGATGCAGCGGCCCGGCGCTCTGCCCCGGCCGGCTTTCCTCGACGAGCCGCCAGCGGCCATCGGCCGAGCGGAAGGTGAAGTCCGGCTGAAAGGCTGACAGGAACTCTCGCCACAGCCTGTCGTCGCAGGGCGGCAGCATGGCCACTGCATGGCCGGCGCGCAAGGCGCCGAGATAGGCGATGATCACATGTTCCGAGAGATCGGCCGAAATCGCCACAAGCCGCTTTTCGCCGCGTCCCAGCCGTTCGGCAAAGCGCAGCGTGCGGGCGTTGAGGTCAGCATAGGAGAGCGTCCGTCCATCGGCGAAGATGAGGGCCGGGCGCTGATCGGCGCGAGCGATTTCAGAAATGAGGTCGGCGGGGATCATGCTCGCGCTTCGGATTGGCAGAAAACTGGCCGAAGGGCGTATAATCCTTGATTATCGCAGTCAAGTAATTTGCAGGTGCATATCTGCGCCGGGGCAACTGTTTCAGCCCCGGCACGCGCTGGGAGGTGTCGCCACCGCCTCCGCGGCTGTTTCACTTCGGCGGAAAGACCAGCCCTGCAACGCCGGATGGCTGTTCGTTCCAATCCGGGCGCAGCCGATATCAATCACCATCGGCGCGGCGCGTTGACGCTTCCGTAATCACGGCAAGCGCCTTTGCTTGCCGGGCGGCTCTTTTCTCATAGGATTTCTGCGCCATCTCTTGCCGGGGCAACCAGACAGGGTGCTTTATGGACGAGACAATCGAACAGCTTCTCCATCTTTCCGCACAGACGGAAACGCTGATGGCGGTCTATGATGGGGACGATCGGCTGCGCTATGCCAACAGCGCCTTTCGCTCGGCCTATTTCATCGAGCCGGAGGAAACGCCGCTCTGGCCGGATCTGATGCGGCGCAATTTCCATCTCGGCCGCGGCACCGTCATCCGCACGGAGAATTTCGAGGAGTGGCTGCGCTCCACCCAGTCGCGCCGCGGCAAGATCGGCTATCGCGCCTTCGAAACGGATCTTTCCGACGGCCGCTGGCTGTGGATGACCGAGGCGGTGCAGAAGAACGGCTGGATGCTCTGCATTGCCAGCGACATCACCCGTCTCAAGGTCCATGGCCGCCCCGTCCGGCAGGATCGGGACCAGGCGATCAAGGCCTCCTACCCCGACGAACTCACCGGCGTCGCCAACCGCCGCTTCGTCATGGCGCGCGTCGA
>NZ_VCHT01000013.1:0-203580 GCF_005862215.1 Rhizobium sp. MHM7A | reverse complement strand
GCCAGCATTTTCCGCGTGGCGTCGAATTCTTCGGCCGCATGGATCAGCGCCTTGGAGGGAATGCAGCCGACCGTCAGGGAGGTGCCGCCCGGCTTGCCGCCTTCGACGATGATGGTATCGATGCCAAGCTGGCCGGCAAGCCTCCGCCTGGAAGGTCTGCCGCCGTGATCCCTGAAAAACTGTGGCGATACCATCGTACAATGGATTTCTCGCCGGAAGGGCGCATCTTCGCAAGGCGGCTGGAGAAGCGAGCGCCTATAGCGCCGGACGTGCCGCAACGCGTGACTTGTGTTATGGTTACTTCGATTGGACGACGAGCCTGCTGTCTTCTTCGGGGAGGAAGCACATGTATCGGATGATCTCGACAATGACGAATGCAACGCTTCCCGATGGCGCGGTTATAGAGCGGCCAACGGTCGTGGTCATTGATGACGACATCTCAGTCAGGGAATCCCTGGAGCTCCTGATCATGTCGGCGGGATGGCGACCATTGCTCTTTGAATCCGCCCAGTCCTATCTCGCCACGCCACTTTCGTCGGCTCCCTGCTGCCTCGTTCTCGACATGAACATGCCAGGTCTGAACGGCCTCGATCTACAGACCATGATTAAGGTGGGCGGGAGTCGCATGCCCATCATTTTCGTGTCCGGCTTTGGCGATGTCCCGATGACCGTGAAGGCGCTCAAAGGCGGCGCACTCGATTTCCTGACAAAGCCCATCGACACACCTGCGCTCCTGGAGGCCATCCGAGCGGCCTTAGCGCAGAGCGAGGAAATGCTGCGCAACGACGAAGAGCTTCGGCAGTTGCAGCAGTCCTACGACGCGCTGACAAAGAGGGAGCGCGAAGTGATGGTACGAGTCGTCAAGGGTCTCTTGAACAAACAGGTCGCCTTCGAACTTGATATCAGCGAGATCACCGTGAAGGCGCATCGCGGTCAGGTGATGCGGAAAATGCGTGCCCGTACTCTTCCAGAGCTGGTCAACATGGCTGCCAAGCTTCGCCTCGAAGAAAGTGGAGAAGTGGACTGAAGCGGAAGGTGTCTTTCTGACGCGGCCGCACAATTTCCATCCGGATTCGGCGGCTCCCGATGATAAAGGACAATTATCCCGACGAATATCGCCGCACCGACGGCAAGAGCAAGGTTGGCAAGATTAAGAGGGAGATCAAATCCGCGCCGGTGCTGTCGGTCCGCGCCAGAGCGACCCTATGACCAGCGGTCTCACGATCTGCCCGAGGGCGAATACGGCGGTCAGTAGCCCGATCTTTCAGCCCGGCTCGCAGTAAGGCCGGCCGACCGGCGCTTGCTGAGCGTGAGCCCAAAGCCTCGTGCCAGAGAAACGGTAGATCCGGATCGAGAAGCAGACCTCAACCTGCTGGCAAGTCAGCTCTCAGGAGTCGTGGGAGATCGACCTGCACCAGGCGCTCGAGGCCGCTGACCGAAGCGCGATCTCCGGCTGCGGCCGTCAAGCGAAGCCGCTTGCTATCGGTTTCGATACCATTGGACAATGGACCGTTATGCGCAATTGATGCATCTTGTCTTGCGGACGCCACATGCAGCCGGCCGGAGATGAAGGGCCCGCGACGCGACAGGAGGCACCAGATCCCATATTTGATGCCGGTAGAAAAATGAAAGCGAAGCCGGCTTCGCGCAGGTGGTTGTCGATGAGATCGAAACAGGCACTCGTATCCGTCGTTGATGACGATGAATCGGTCAGAGAGTCCCTCCCCGATCTCATTCGGACCTTCGGCTTCGAAGTGCAGGCCTTCTCATCAGCCGCCGAGTTCCTGCAATCCGAGTGGGTCGAAAGCACTGGCTGCTTGATACTGGATGTCGCGATGCCCGGCATGTCCGGTCCGGAACTTCAGGACGAGCTGATCCGCCGGGGCGAGAACATACCTATTATCTTCATCACGGCTCACAAGGACGAGAACGAACGGCTGCCCTTGCTTCAGAACGGCGCGGTCGCGTGCCTTTTCAAGCCCTTCAGCGATGTCGCCCTGCAAGAGACGCTGTCACAGGTGTTTGCCTAGCACTCTGAGGTCCCTGCCATCTCACAGCTACGCGAACCCGATACTCGACACCATAGCATAATGTACGGCTGGTGGCTCGAAATCGTAGGGTCCGTAAATGGGTTTGACCGTTTGAAAGGACAGGCATGGAGGCGGAACTCGGTCGGGTTCTCGACACGCTCCCTGGAATGGTTTTCACCGCTCTTTCGAACGGCAGCATCCCGTTTGTGAACAAGAGCCTGGCGGATTTTTTTGGTCTTTCCGCTTGTCCGCCCGCCGGTTGGACCTGGCCGATCATGGCATCGGCGGACGAGGCGTCGGCAATCGTCGAACGATTTCGCACCATGTTGTCTTCAAGCAAACCTTTTGAGATCGAGATGCCGGTCCGCAGTGCCAACAGCGTCCATCGCCTGCTGCGCATCCAATGCAATCCGATGTTTTCAGATGGCCAGGTCGATAGATGGTACGGTGTTGCCGTTGAGGCCGATCCGCCTTCTCCGACCTTGCGAGAGAACGAGACTGATTTCCAACGCATTGTAGACAGCATCCCTGTCCCTGTCGCAGTTACCACGCCAACGGGCGACGTTGAGGCGCTCAATACTCCGGCGCTTGATTATTTTGGCATGAGCCTGGAGGAATTGAAGAATTGGAAAGCAATGGAGGTGGTTCATCCGGACGACCTGCAGGCGACGATCGCTGATCAACTTGAAGCGCACCGAACGGGAACATTTTACAACGTCGAGAGCCGTCATCTCCGTGCGGACGGTGTCTACCGCTGGCATAATGTGTTGGGACTGCCGTTCAGGGGTCAGGAAGGAAACATCCTGCGGTGGTTTCATCTGCTCGTCGACATCGACGACCGCAAGAGGACGGAGCTGGAACTGGCTGCGCGGGAGCGGGAAGCGCATATGGTTCTCGAGAGCATCCCGGCCGGCATCGGAGTGTTGGCGGCCGACGGAACAGTCGAAGCGATCAACGGTCCGCTGCTACGCTATTATGGACGAACACTGGACCAGCTTCGCAGTTGGGCAGGCACGGACGTCGTGCATGGTGACGACATGCCTCGAATGATTGCCGCCGTCGACGATGCCGTCGCCTCCGGGCAACCCTACGATCTCGAGGTGCGGTTGCGCCGGTCAGACGGAGCCAATCGCTGGTTTCAAGTCACTGGTCACCCACTGCGCGCCGAGGATGGAACTGTCGTTCGCTGGTACGCCTTGCACGTCGATATCGATGACCGCAAAAGAGCAGAGGAGGCGTTGGCCGAACGCGAGCGGGAATCGCGTTTCATCGTTGATGGCATAGCGGGGATGATCGCTATCTTTTCACCCGTCGGGAAACTGATCGGCGGCAATCAACAGATACTGGATTATTTCAATCGCCCACTCGAGGAGCTGGACAACTGGGCGACGAACGGAATCACGCATCCAGACGATCTGCAGCTCTGTATCGACAGTTTCATGGGGTCGATCGCGAGCGGTGAACCATACGACTACGAAACCCGCTTCCTCAGACATGACGGCGTGTGGCGCTGGTTTCAGCTGCGCGGGTTGCCGTTGCGCGATGCGGATGGCCAGATCGTCCGCTGGTACGGGCTATTGACGGATATCGATGATCGGAAACGGGCAGAGGAAGGGCTCCGGCGTAGCGAAGCGTTCCTAGCCGACGCCCAACGCCTCAGCAGGACCGGCAGCTTCTCCTTGAAGCTCGGGGGTGACGAGATCACCTGGTCAGCGGAAACCTACCGCATATTCGGCGTCGATCCCTCTACGAGGGTGACGCTTCGAACGGTATTGTCGCGGCTTGATCCCGGCAGTCTGACAACAGTGCAACACGTTCTTGATCGAGCCTGTGAGGGCAGCGGGGACTTCGACTACGACATCACGCTCATTATGCCCGATCAGTCGGTTAAAAACGTGCGCGTTCTTGCCCACAGCGAACGCAATAAGGATGGCGAGCAGGAACTGACGGGTGCAGTCCAGGACGTGACGGAAAGCAGGAAAGCCGACGAGGCACTCAGTCAAGCCCGTTCGGAGCTTGCCTATGTCACCCGCGTCACGAGCCTTGGCGTCCTGACGGCGTCGATCGCGCATGAAGTTAACCAACCTCTTGCTGGCATGGTCAACAATGCCAACACATGTCTGCGCGTGCTCACCGCAGATCCCCCCAATATGGAGGTTGCGAAGGAGACGGCATCCCGCATGATCCGCGACGCGAACCGAGCAGCCGATGTCATCGTTCGACTTCGTGCCCTGTTCAGCAGGAAGCCTCCGGCAATCGAAGCACTCGACATCAATGAGATCGCCAGCGAAGTGATCGCTCTCGCATCGAGTGATCTTCAACGCGGGCGTATCTTAGTCAAGCCGGAATTCGGCTCCAATCTGCCCCGCGTCGCCGGTGCCCGCGTTCAGCTGCAGCAGGTGATCATGAACCTGCTACGCAACTCGATCGAAGCGCTCACACCAGTCAAGGAAAGGCCGAGACAGATCGTAATTAAAACGGAAGGCAGTGACGGCAAGGAAGTTCGATTATCCCTGATCGATACGGGCGTCGGCTTCGGCTCGCAGGATGTCAGAAGGATCTTCGACCCTTTTTATACGACCAAGCAGGACGGCATGGGCATAGGTTTATCGGTAAGCCGTTCGATTGTCGAAAGCCACAACGGCCGCTTATGGGCGCGCGCGAACGCGGATCAGGGCGTGACTATGACCTTCACGGTGCCGGTGCACGAGCTTAGCCGCGATCGAGCGGGGCAATCCCCTGATGACGGCAATCAGCCACCCCCGCCATCGGGCCCTCCCACGACGTAACGTTAAAAAAATGGGTTCCAGTGATGATGATGAGTGTCTGCCCTAGGCGCTACCTGATCTTTTCTGATTTCAGTTGAGTCGAAGCCCTCTGTATGGGACGGGAAGTCCATCAATCGTGACATGTGTCAAGTCAACGAATGTTGCGGCAATACCATAGTATAGCTGGGCTTCTCTTCGTATTAAGATAAAGTTGCTGCACATCGAGCGTCGCGGCTTCAAACGCTTCCGAACCGGCTTCGGGCATGAACCATGTGCTGGGCAACTTCCATGACTTTCGACGAATTTCGCCTAGCCGGCCGAATTCAATCAAGTTGACGGGCAAGCTGACATGCGTAGGGGCGGTTCACATTGTAATCACTCTGCCCGCTGGGCAGTTGCATTTGGACTGTTCGGCGCTCCCCGTGCGGGCGCGTCCATCGCATTTGCTCTGGCGACCCTCGCGATCACCGGCGACCCTGCAGACGGCGCGCTTGTGCTCGCGGCAATGACGACGACACAACTTCTCGGGGCGGTCCCTGTTGCCCGGCTGGGGCGCCATGCCAACACCATTTCTTTCTTCAAGTCATTAATCCTCATTCGAACGGTAGCAATGTTGGGATGCGCAGCAGCGTGCGGCACGGGCGCACCCCTCCCGATCCTTGTCGGCGCAGCAGCCACCGCCGGCCTCGTCCAGGGAGCGGCTTTCGGTCACCTGCGCAATGCCGCGAATTATTTGGTCGAACCTTCAAAGATGATGAAGGCCCTTGGCTTTGGAGCGATGGCGACAGATGTCACTTTTGTCGTCACGCCGATACTTGCTGCAACCATCGGCTCAATATCCCCATCGTTTGCAGTTGTTGCGATCGCGGCGTTGGGTGCTGTACCCGCTTTCATCCTGCCCAGAATACCGCATCTCCCGGTGGCTCGAAGCTCCGAACACGCGGGCAAAATGACCAAACCTGGTGTACTGCTCTGGCTTGGATGCGCCTGTTCAGGTGCGGCGGCGATCAGCGCGATCGAAGTTGGGGCGGTATCAATTGCCCTCCATTTTGGTTTTCAGCCGGAACGCGGCGCGATGTTCATAGGGATTCTGTGCACGGCGTCGCTTCTAGGTTCGATTTTCATGAGTGTTCGCAACCAGAAGTTCTCAAATCAGCAAGTTGTCGCAATGCTCCTTCTGATGATTGCCGGCACCGCGCTGATTGCTTTCCAGCACTCGGCCGCGGCATCGTTGATCGGTTGCGTGCTAGCCGGAGTCGTTGCAGCACCCCTCGGCGCACACTTCTCGATTCAAATCAACACCTTGGTGTCGCCGAAGATGAGACCTGAGGTGTTCTCTCTCTTGAAAACATCGACTTCCATAGGAACGATCCTCGCTTCCATGGCAATCGGCTGGACATCCGTCCCATTTACCTTGTCATTCGCAGTCGGCTTCTTAATACTGGCTTTGTCAGCAGTTTTATTATGGCATTGGACCACTAATCGGACCATTCGCTTGAACTGGCTTTCCTTACCCAAGACTTGGCACCCATAAGCCCGCCAAAGTATGCTCGCAGGAATGCGATCCGAAAACTGGAGACAGATCGTCACTACGAGAGCGGTAGAACGGTGATAAGTCCATGCCTATCTCACTCGAAGAGGAACGGTTTCTGACTGGACCGAGCGCGGCAAGTATTCTGGAGCGTTTACCTGGCCTAGTCTGGACAACGGACGGAGCGGGTGCTGTTACCTACGCAAATCACCGTCTCGCAAAATACACCGGTCTGGAATGGACAGCGGGCGTTCCGGGCCAGTGGCTGACTGCCTTCCATCCTGATGATGCAAGTGTGATCGTCGAGAAGCTGGAGGATGCACAGTGCAATAGCTTGCATGTTGCGATTGAGGGGCGATTGCGCCGCTGGGACGGTGAGTACCGGTGGTTTGCCTTGTCGGCTTCACCGCTGGACGACAGTCACGAAGGCGCATATTGCTGGCTTGCGGTCGGATCTGACGAGACGCCCGCGGACCACGAATTTCCTGTTCTGACTTGCCGGATGCAGAGATTCTTGGATGCGCTGCCAATTCAGGCGCTGCTTGTAAGCCCGACGGTCGAGTTGGAGTTCGCTAACCAGGAGGTTTGGCGGTGGCACGGGTTTTCACAAGAGCCTTCGCTGCGCCAACAACTCAGCAATTTCGATTCCGATGAGTTGAACCGCATCCTTGGCCCTCTAAAAGCCAACCTGCAAGAGGGAGCATTGGATGCCGCATCGCATCGAGCCGTCCGGGCTGATGGCGCGGTGCGGTGGCTTGAGACACGAATGGTGCCGATCCGCGATGCAGCGGGAAATGTGGCTCGCTACTGCGTGCTTCAAAGCGATGTGCAAGATTTCAGGCATGCCACCTACCTTCTCGCAAATGAGGTGGAGATTCTCGAAATGGTGGGTCGAGGCGTCCCAACGCCACATGTGCTGCAAAAGCTCTGCCATCTGGTTGAGGATCTGAGTGCAGATTGCTTCTGCTGTTTCTTGGAGTTGTCCCTCGACCGCAAGTTTTTCAGAGTTGGCGCAGCACCCGGCTTACCGAATGAGTTCAAGGAGATCTTCGATGGGAAGGCTATCGAGATGGGACTTGGGCCTTGTGCTTCGGCCGCAATCAGTCGGCGTACCGTCGAGGTCTTCGACTGCGCCAGCGATGAGCTTCGGGAGACTCCGATCGGAAAGCTCATGCTGGTCAACGGCCTCAAAGCTTGCACAGCCATTCCGATACTTTCCCCTTATGGCAACACGGCCGGGATCTTCGCTATCTTTCGTCATCGGCACAAGGTGTTTGCACCCCATGAAAGGCAGGTAATCGAACGAGCTGCGCACATCGCTGGGATCTCCATTGATCGGACCCGTCACGAAGAGGCCCTTGTGAAGCGTGAGACTCAGTTCGAACGAAGCCAAGCACAACTTGTTGCTGCTCAGCGCATTAGCTCGACCGGCAGCTTCACTTCCGACATTTCGCAGGACGAGAACATCTGGTCGGAAGAATTCTACCGTATTTTCGATCTCGATCCGAACACGGACCCCAGTATCGATGCAGTTCGGGGGCGCATCCACCCGGATGACCTCGAACTGTTCAACGTGGAAATGGAGCGAGGATTGGCGGGCGAGGGTGCTGATTTCGTGTTCCGGATTGTCACCTCCGACGGATCGGTCAGATTCATACGCGGATTGGCTCGCCTAACCCACTATATAGGCGACCGCCCGGTTTTCATGGGAACGGTTCAAGACATTACAGAAGCGAAGAGAGCTGAAGATGCTCTTCGACGCGGCGAGGAAGCTCTCTCGAAAGCCCGAGAAGAACTAGCCTATGTTTCCCGTGCTATGACGATCAGCGCACTTACGACGTCGATCGCCCATGAGGTCAGTCAGCCATTGTCGGGCATCCTTGCCAACGCGAACGCCTGTGTGCGCCTGCTCGCGATGGATCCTCCAAACATCACCGCCGCGGCCGAGACCGCCCGCAGAACGATACGCGATACCATGCGCGCGACAGAGGTAATCAAGCGTCTCCGCGCCATGTTCAACCGGCAGTCTCCAACCATGGAAGAAATCGATCTGAACGAGATCACTCGTGAGGTGATCGCACTATCTTCGCGAGACATGCAGCAAAAGTTGATTGCGCTCAATCTCAAGCTCGAGCCACATGTACTCAGGGTTATCGGTGACCGCATTCAGTTACAACAGGTCATCCTGAACATGGTCCTGAACGCGACAGAAGCCATGGCCGATATCGAGGGACGACCTCGCAGCATGTTTATACACACATACCTCGACCCCGGCGGCAGCGCGACCCTGTCGATAACCGATACCGGTGTCGGTATCTCCACTGAGAATGCGAACAAGCTGTTCGAGGCATTCTACACAACGAAGCAACACGGAATGGGGATCGGACTTTCAATCAGCCGCTCTATCATAGCGAACCATGGCGGTGTCATGTGGGCGAAATCGAATGATGGACCAGGCGCGACCGTAGCGTTTTCAATACCTCGACAAGACCGTTCCTAGATCCTGCCAATTTCGACTTCGGCGACTAAAACGCCAAAGCATTCCGGCTGCAGTTGATGGGATCCGAGCCGGCGCAGCCGCCTCTGGATCCGCTCCGTTCAAATATGCAGTGCGCTTCCCAAAGCTTTCAGCGCCGCTTCCATGAGCGCTTCGCTGCGGGTCGGATGAGCGTGGATGGTGCCGGCGATGTCCTCCAGGCGCGCACCCATCTCGATCGCCAGGGCAAAAGCCGCCGAGAGCTCGGAGACTCCGGCTCCCACCGCCTGCAGGCCGAGAACAAGATTGGTGTCGGCGCGGGCGACGACGCGCACGAAGCCTTCCTCAGAGACCATCGTCATCGCCCGCCCGTTGGCGCTGAACGGAAATTGGGCGGTGCGGATCTCATATCCTTGCGCGCGCGCCTCCGCCGGCGACAGGCCGACGCTGACGATCTCAGGATCGGTAAAGCAGATGGCGGGAATGCATCTTTTGTCCCAGGCCCGCTTCTTGCCCGCAATGATCTCCGCCACCATCTCCCCTTGCGCCATCGCCCGATGCGCCAACATCGGCTCGCCGGTGACATCGCCGATCGCATAGATGCCGCGCATCGAGGTGCGGCAACGATCGTCGATCCTCAGATACGGACCGGCGCGGTCGAGCTCGAGTTCCTCAAGACCGGAACCTGCCGTTCGGGGGCGGCGGCCGACAGTGACAAGGATGCAATCCGCCGGCAGTGTCTCACGCCGGCCGTTTGCCGTTTCAACGATCAATGCCTCGCCATCATCGGCAGGACCTATCGCCTTTGCACCCGTCAGCACCCGGATGCCGCCCTCGGTCAGCTTGCGCATGACGGGACGCACCAACTCTGCATCATAGAGCGGCAGCACCTGCGGCGTCGCCTCGATGACGGTTACCTCCGAGCCCATCTTCGCAAAGGCCATCCCGAGTTCGAGCCCGATATAACCGCCGCCGACCACGACGAGCCTTTTCGGCAGTTCCATCAGCGACAGCGCCTCGGTCGAGGAAATAACGCGGCCGCCGAAAGGCAGATTGGTCAACTCCACCGGATCGGAACCGGTGGCGATCACCACGGTCTCGGCGCGGATGACCTGCTGGCCGGTTTCGGTCTCTACCTCCACCGTCTTGCCGTCACGGAAGTGGGCGCGGCCATGGACGATCTTCACCCGCGCCTTCTGCAACAGACCCGAAACGCCGCCTGTGAGCCGGCCGACAATGCCGTCCTTCCAGGCGATCGTCCTTGCGAGATCGATCGAGGCGCCTTCGACGCGGATGCCCATCGGGTTCTTGCCAGCCAGCATTTTCCGCGTGGCGTCGAATTCTTCGGCCGCATGGATCAGCGCCTTGGAGGGAATGCAGCCGACCGTCAGGCAGGTGCCGCCCGGCTTGCCGGCTTCGACGATGACGGTATCGATGCCGAGCTGTCCGGCGCGGATGGCACAGACGTAGCCGCCCGGACCGGCGCCGATGACGAGGAGCTTGCAGACAATCTCTTTCATGGTCAGCCTTCGATGAAAATGAGCGCCGGCGTTTCGATGAGCGTGCGGATGCGCTGGACGAAGGTCGCCGCATCCCAGCCGTCGATGATGCGGTGGTCGAAGCTGGAGGAGAGGTTCATCATCTTGCGCGGCACGAACTGCGTTCCGTCCCAGACCGGCCGTGTGGCGATCTTGTTGACGCCGATGATCGCCACCTCGGGATGATTGATGACGGGCGTCGAAACGATGCCGCCGAGCGCGCCGAGCGAGCTAATGGTGATGGTGGAGCCGGAAAGCTCGTCGCGCGTCGCGGTGCCCGAACGCGCCGCATCCGCCAGCCGGGCCATCTCGGCGGCGCATTCCCAGATGCCGCGCGCTTCCGCATGCCGCACGACAGGCACGGTCAGGCCGGCCTGCGTCTGCGTGGCGATGCCGATATGGACGGCGCTATAGCGCGTGATGATGCCGGCATCGTCGTCGAAGGTGGCGTTGACCTCAGGCTGCTCGGCAATGGCTTTCACCAGCGCCCGCATCAGGAAGGGCAGTACCGTCAGCTTCGGATGGCCTTCCCGGCGGTCGCCGTTCATGGTGGCGCGCAGCTCCTCCAGCGCGGTCATATCAACCTCCTCCACATAGGTGATGTGGGGAATGCGCGAGGTGGAAAGCACCATCTTTTCCGCGATGCGCCGCCGCAGTCCGGTGAGCTTGATCTCCTCGGTCGCTGTCTTCTTGACGGATCCGCCCTTGACGAGGGCAGGAGCGGCCCCTTGCACCAGGAATTGCTCGACATCTTCGCGCAGGATGCGTCCGGCCGGCCCGCTCCCCTGCACCTGCCTGAGATCGACGCCGCTTTCCCTGGCAAAGAGCCGAACGGAAGGGGCAGCAAGCGGTTTTTCGACGGGCGGCGCGGCGGCAGCCGGGGCAGCGGAGACAGGCGCTGCCGGGACGGGCCTCGCGATTTCCGGTTTGACCACTTCGGCGGTCGGCGCCTGCGATATCCGCACCGGTTGGGCTTCGCCGGCACCTTCCGCCGTTTCGATCCGCACCAGCGGCGCCTTGACCGCGATGCGGTCTCCGATACTGCCCGCGAGCCAGATGACAGTGCCATCGACGGGAGAGGGAATTTCGACTGTGGCTTTGTCGGTCATGACCGCGGCGATCACCATGTCCTCGCGGACGGGATCTCCCGGCCTCACATGCAATTCCACCAGTTCGGCCTCGGCGACCCCTTCCCCGACATCGGGCATCTTGATGATGAATTCGCCCATGGCTCAGGCCTCCATGACTTCGGCAAGCGCCCGCCCGACCCGGCCTGGACCAGGGAAATAGTCCCATTCCTGCGCATGCGGATAAGGCGTGTCCCAGCCTGTGACGCGCACGACCGGCGCTTCGAGATGATAGAAGCAATGTTCCTGCACCAGGGATACGACTTCGGCGCCGAAGCCTGACGTCAAGGTCGCCTCATGGACGACGACGCAGCGCCCGGTCTTGGTCACCGATCTGACGATCGTATCGAGATCGAGCGGCAGCAGGCTTCTCAAATCGATCACCTCGGCATCGATGCCGGCATCCTCGGCCGCTGCCAGCGCCACATGCACCATCGTGCCATAGGCAATGACAGTCACCGCCGATCCCTTCCGCCGCACCTCGGCCTTGCCGATCGGGATCGTGTAATGGCCGTCGGGCACCTCGCCGAGATCGTGTTTTGACCAAGGCGTCACCGGCCGCTCGTGGTGGCCGTCAAAGGGGCCGTTATAGAGCCGCTTCGGCTCCAGGTACATGACAGGATCGGGGTCTTCGATCGCCGCGATCAACAGGCCTTTGGCGTCATAGGGATTGGAAGGCACGATCACCTTCAACCCGCAGACATGGGTGAAGAGCGCTTCCGGGCTCTGGCTGTGGGTCTGGCCGCCGAAGATGCCGCCGCCCGTTGGCATACGCACGACGATCGGGCAGGTGAAATCGCCGTTGGAACGGTAGCGGATGCGGGCCGCTTCCTGCGTCAACTGGTCATAGGCGGGATACATGTAATCGGCGAACTGGATCTCGACACAGGGCTTCAGTCCGTAGGCAGCCATGCCGATTGCCGTGCCGACGATGCCGGATTCGCTGATCGGCGTATCGAAGCAACGCGTCCTGCCATATTTTGCCTGCAGGCCCTGGGTGCAGCGGAAGACGCCGCCGAAATAGCCGACATCCTCGCCGAAGACCACGACATTGTCGTCCTTCGCCATCGACACATCCATGGCGCTGCGCACGGCCTCGATCATCGTCATCCTGGCCATGTCAGTACCCCGCCTTCTGTCGCTGGCGGCGAATATGCGCCGGCATCTCCGCATAAACGCCCTCGAAGATGTCGCGCACCGAAGGCCTGCCGCCGGCATGCAGCGTGCCATGCGCCTCGGCCTGGCGCTGCGCCTCGATCACCTCGTCCATGATCTCGGCTTCCGCCTGCACATGCCGCTCCTCCGACCATACGCCCGTGACGATCAGATGTTTCTTCAGCCGCAGCACGGGATCGCCGAGCGGCCAAGCTGCCGATTCCGTCTTCGGCCGATAGGCGCTCGGATCGTCGGAGGTCGAATGTGCGCCGACGCGGTAGGTGACATGTTCGATCAGCGTCGGCCCGAGATTGCGCCGGGCGCGTTCGGCCGCCCAGCGGGAGACGGCATGGACGGCGAGATAATCGTTCCCGTCGACCCTGAGCGCCGGAATGCCGAAGCCGAGGCCGCGGGCGGCAAAGGTGCCGGAGCCGCCGCGGGCAATTCCCTGGAAGGTGGAGATCGCCCACTGATTGTTGACGATGTTGAGGATCACCGGCGCCTTGTAGGTCGAGGCGAAGACGAGCGCCGAATGGAAGTCCGATTCCGCCGTCGAGCCGTCGCCGATCCAGGCCGCGGCAATGCGGCTGTCGTTCTTGATGGCCGAGGCCATCGCCCAGCCGACGGCCTGCACATATTGGGTGGCGAGATTGCCCGAAATGGTGAAGAAGCCATGCTCCTTGGAAGAATACATGATCGGCAGCTGCCGGCCGTGCAGCGGATCGCTCTCGTTCGAGTAGATCTGGTTCATCATCTCGACCATCGGATAGTCGTCGGCGATCAAGAGGCCCGCCTGGCGATAGGTGGGGAAATTCATGTCGCCCTTGTTGAGCGCCTTGCGGAAGGCGCAGCTGACGGCCTCTTCGCCGAGATGCTGCATGTAGAAGGAGGTCTTGCCCTGGCGCTGCGCCATCAGCATTCGGGCATCGAAGGCGCGCAGCTTCATCATGTTGCGAAGCCCGGTCAACAGTTCCTCATCGGTGAGCGACCCGGCCCAGGGACCGACCGCCTCGCCGTCACGATTCAAGACGCGGATGATCGAATAGGCGAGATCGCGGATGTCCTCGGACGCGACATCGACCTCCGGCCGCGGCACGGCACCGGCCTTGGCGATCTTGACGTTGGAAAAATCGGGCTGGCCGCCCGGGCGGACGGCGGGTTCGGGGACATGCAGGCTCAAATGAGCGGAATCCACCATGCTTTTCTTTCCTCCCTATGCCAGCCTTGCCCCCTCCCCGGAAGCACGGCCGGATGTGGTTCTATAGATTGCGGGCGATCACCATGCGCTGCACGTCGCTCGTTCCCTCGTAGATCTGGCAGATGCGCACATCGCGGTAGATGCGCTCGACAGGATAGTCGGCCATGTAGCCGTAACCGCCGTGGATCTGGATCGCATCCGAGCAGACGCGCTCCGCCATCTCCGAGGCAAAGAGCTTCGCCATCGAAGCTTCCGCCAGGCAGGGCAGCCCGGCTTCCCTGAGGGCGGCGGCATGAAAGACGAGCTGGCGCGCCGCCTCGATCCGCACCGCCATATCGGCAAGACGAAAGGCAACGGCCTGGTGCTCGAAAATCGGTCGGCCGAAAGCCGTGCGCTCCCTGGCGTAATCACGCGCCGCCTCGAAGGCCGCCCGCGCCATGCCGACCGCTTGCGCCGCAATGCCGATCCGCCCACCCTCGAGATTGGCGAGCGCGATGCGATAACCTTGACCTTCCGCGCCCAACCTCAAGTCCGCAGGAATGCGCATAGAGTTGAAGGCGATCTGGCAGGTATCGGTGGAATGCAGGCCGAGTTTTTCCTCGACGCGGATTACCTCGTAACCCGGCGTCTCCGTCGGTACGATGAAGGCGGTGATGCCTTTCTTGCCGGCGTCGGGATCGGTGACGGCAAAGACGATGATGACATCGCCGTTCTTGCCCGAGGTGATGAACTGCTTGGCGCCGTCGAGCACGTAGTCGTTGCCGTCACGCCCCGCCCGGGTCTTCAGGTTCGAGGCATCGGAACCGGCCTGTGGCTCGGTGAGCGCAAAGCCGCCGATCCATTCGCCGGTCGCAAGCTTCGGCAGGAAGCGCTGCCGCTGCTCCTCGGTGCCGAATTTCAGGATCGGCACGCAACCGACGGAACTGTGCACGCTCATGATCGTCGAACAGGGTCCGTCGCCCGCGGCAATCTCCTCAAGTGCCGCGGCATAGGCGAGGACACCCGTATCCGAGCCGCCATAGGCTTCCGGTACCAGCATCCCGAGCAGCCCGAGTTCGCCCATCTCCCTCAGTTCCTCTCGCGGAAAGAGGTGCTCCCGGTCGCGTTTGGCCGCCCCCGGCGCCAGCCTGTCGCGGGCAAAGTCGCGGGCGAGATCCGAAATCTGCTGCTGGAGTTCGGAAAGGATCATATGGCTTCTCCCTTCCCGCTAATGCCGTTCGATGGCGACGGCCGTCGCCTCGCCGCCGCCGATGCAAAGTGCCGCCATGCCACGCTTCAGGTCGTAGCGCTCCATTGCTGCAAGCAGCGTCACCAGAATCCGGGCTCCCGATGCGCCGATCGGATGGCCGAGCGCGCAGGCGCCGCCATGCACATTGACCTTTTCATGCGGCAGGTCGAGGTCGCGCATCGCCGCCATGGCGACGACGGCGAAAGCCTCGTTGATTTCGAAGAGGTCGACGTCCGAAAGCGCCAGGCCGGTCCGATCCGAGAGCTTCTGCAACGCGCCGATCGGCGCGGTAGCGAAAAGATTAGGCGCCTGCGAATGTGTGGCATGGCCGAGGATCGTAGCAACGGGTTCGAGTCCGCGATGCTCCGCCTCGGAGCGGCGCATCAGCACGAGCGCTGCCGCGCCGTCGGAGATCGAGCTGGAATTTGCCGCGGTCACGGTGCCGTCGTCTCGGAAGGCGGGCTTCAGGGTCGGGATCTTGTCGAGCTTCGCCCTGCCCGGCTGTTCGTCGCGGCTCGCCACCTGCTCGGCTTTCCCCGACCTGACCGTGACCGGCACGATCTCGCTTTCAAAACTGCCCTGCGCGATCGCCTTCTGCGCCCGCGTCAAAGAAGCGATAGCGTAACTATCCTGCGCCTCGCGCGTGAACTGATAGGCCTCGGCGCAATCCTCCGCGAAGCTGCCCATCAAGCGCCCCTTGTCATAAGCATCCTCCAGCCCGTCGAGGAACATGTGATCCACGACACGCCCATGGCCGAGCCTGTAGCCGCCACGGGCATTGTCAAGGAGATAGGGCGCGTTCGTCATGCTTTCCATGCCGCCTGCGACCGCGATCGAAGCGCTGCCGGCGGCGATCAGGTCGTGGGCAATCATGACCGCCTTCATGCCCGAACCGCACATCTTGTTAACGGTGCTCGCCCCTGTCGCGAAGGGCAGGCCGGCGCCGATCGCCGCCTGGCGCGCCGGCGCCTGGCCAAGGCCTGCCGGCAGGACGCAGCCGAAGACGACCTCCTCGATCGCCTCGGCCGCAACGCGGCTGCGCTCAAGTGCGGCGCGGATCGCCGTTGCTCCAAGCTCCGGCGCTGCAGCCTCCTTCAGCTCTCCCTGGAAGCTGCCGATCGGCGTGCGCGCCGCACCGACGATGACGATAGGGTCCTGCAATGCCATCTTTCCTCCTTGGGCCATTCGCTCAACGCGGGCCCATCCGCAATGCGCCGTCGAGGCGGATGACCTCGCCGTTCAGCATGTTGTTTTCAATGATATGGCGCACCAGCCCGGCAAATTCCGCTGGCCGGCCGAGCCGCGGCGGAAAGGGCACGCTCTGGCCGAGGGCTGCCTGAACCTCGGCCGGCATGCCCGCCATCATCGGCGTCTCGAAAATGCCGGGCGCAATCGACACGACGCGAATGCCGTGACGGGCGAGCTCGCGGGCGATCGGCAAGGTCATCGCCGCCACCCCACCCTTGGAGGCGGCATAGGCCGCCTGGCCGATCTGGCCGTCGAAGGCGGCAACCGAGGCCGTATTGACGATCACGCCGCGTTCGCCTTCGCCATCCGGCTCCGCAGTTTGGATCGCGGCGGCGGCAAGCCGGATCATGTTGAAGGTGCCGATCAGATTGATGCCGACGGTGCGCGCGAAACTCTCCAGGCGGTGCGGCCCCTCACGGCCGATCACCTTTTCGGCCGGCGCCACCCCAGCGCAATTGATCAGACCGCGCAGGCTGCCGAAAGCTTCGACAGCCCCCGCGACCACGGCTGCTCCCGCCTCGCAATCGCTCACATCGGCCTTGACGAAGCGGGCATCGCTGCCGAACTGCCGAGCGATACCCTCGCCCGCCTCAATATTGAGATCGGCGATCGTCACGCGCCCGCCGGCCTCGACGAGCATGCGTGCCGTCGCCGCACCCAAGCCGGAGCCGCCTCCCGTCACGATGAAACTTGCGCCGCGGATCAGCATGGATCTCTTCTCCTCGCCGCCGGCCCCTCCTCAAGATATTGCCGGCAGGCGGGATTCTATTCGCTCTACCTATTGCAAGCGATGACAGAACTGCTCCATTATTTCGGCCAGTTTTGCCATAGCGGGGTTGGGATGGCCGAGATCGAGCGACGCATGATCGCACCGGGCTTCGTCGAGGAGGCGCTCGACAGCCTGCGGAGGCTCGGCAAGCCGACGGCGCCAATCCTTGCGCGGGTCGGCCTGCCGGCGGTCGTCGATCAGCCGGTGTCTGCCGAGACCTATGGCGCGCTCTGGCTGACGATTGCCGCCGAGCTCGACGATGAATTCTTCGGCATGGGCGGCCGACCGATGCGCAGCGGCAGCTTCACGCTGCTCTGCCACTGCGTGCTTCATGCACCGACGCTGGGCCATGCAATACGCCGAGCGCTGCGCTTTCTTGATGTCGTGCTTGACGATCCCAGAGGACGGCTCGTCATCCGGGACGGTCTCGCCCAAATCGAGCTCACAGATGTGGGGGCCCCGCGATCGGCCTTCGCCTACCGTACCTACTGGATCATCCTGCACGGCATCACCTGCTGGCTGGTCGGCCGCCGCATCCCCATCCGGCTCGTCGACTTCCGCTGCGCCGAGCCGAAACAGGGCGCCGACTACCGGCTGTTCTTCGGCGCGCCGGTGCGCTTCTCGCAACCGATCAGCCGCCTCGGCTTCGATAGCGCTCTGCTTGACCTGCCGGTTGCACGCAGCGAACAGGCGCTGAAACAGTTCCTGCGCGGCGCGCCCGCCAATATTCTGGTGCGTTATCGCTACGATGCCGGCATCGCCGCCGCAGTGCGCAGGCGCCTGAGCCAGGCAACACCTGCGATGTGGCGGAGCTTCGCGGAACTCGCAACCGACATGCGCATGCCGCCCTCCACGCTCCGCCACCGGCTGCACGACGAGGGACAAAGCTATGCCGCCATCAAGGACGAGATCCGCCGGGATCTCGCCGTCGAGCTTTTGCTGAACACGACGAAGACCATCGGCGAGATTGCCGTGCTGCTCGGCTATTCCGAACCGAGTGCGTTCTTTCGCGCTTTTCGGAAATGGATGAGGAAGAGCCCCGAGGCTTTTCGGCGGAACGGAGATGGGGAAGACCGCGAGCCGTAGGCCAAAATCCGCGATCAACAGCAGCATCATAGACTTCACGCTGCTATTTGGCGCTGGTCGTTCAACACACTCCCTCATGCCTGGGCTTGTCACAGGCATGAGGGGTGGAGAGGACGTGCCTATTTGAACCTTCCGCAACCCGCGCTACATATTTCAGCGGGAGGAGTGCCATGTTTGATTTTTCGCTCGGCGAAACCGCGGACGCGATCCGTGAAACGACGGCGCGGTTTGCCGCCGCTCAGATTGCTCCGCTGGCTGCGGAGATCGACGAAAGCAACACCTTCCCACGTCAGCTCTGGCCTCGGATGGGCGCGCTCGGCCTGCATGGCATCACCGTCGAGGAAGAGTTCGGCGGCGCCGGTCTCGGCTATCTCGAGCATGTCGTCGCCATGGAGGAAGTCTCACGGGCTTCGGCCTCCGTCGGCCTGAGCTACGGCGCCCACTCCAATCTCTGCGTCAATCAGATCCGCCGCTGGGCCTCATCTGAGCAGAAACGCCGTCATCTGCCGAAGCTGATCTCCGGTGAACATGTCGGCTCGCTCGCCATGTCGGAAGTGGGCTCCGGTTCCGATGTCGTCTCGATGCGGCTGCGTGCCGAGAAAAAGGGCGACCGCTATATTCTGAACGGCACGAAGTTCTGGATTACCAATGCTCCGCATGCCGACGTGCTCGTCGTCTATGCCAAAACCGATCCGGCGGCCGGCCCGAAAGGCATTTCCGCCTTCATCATCGAAAAGGGCCTGACCGGCTTCAGCGTTTCCAAGAAGCTCTCAAAGCTCGGCATGCGCGGCAGCGATACCGCCGAACTGGTCTTTCAGGATTGCGAGGTGCCGGCCGAGGCGCTGATGGGCCGGGAGGGAGAAGGCGTGAAAATCCTGATGTCCGGCCTCGATTACGAACGCGCCGTGCTTGCCGGCGGCCCGCTCGGCATCATGCAGGCCTGCCTCGATGTCGTGCTGCCCTATGTGCGGGAGCGCAAGCAGTTCGGCAAGGCAATCGGCGATTTCCAGCTGATGCAGGGCAAGATCGCCGACATGTATGTGGCGCTGAATTCGGCGCGCGCCTATGTCTATTCCGTCGCCCGCGCCTGCGATGCCGGCCGCGCGACGCGCACCGATGCGGCCGCCGCGATCCTCTTTGCAAGCGAGAACGCGGTGAAGGTGTCGCTGGAGGCGATCCAGGCGCTTGGCGGCGCCGGCTATACCAAGGAATGGCCGGTCGAGCGCTTCCTGCGCGACGCCAAGCTCTACGATATCGGCGCAGGCACCAACGAGATTCGCCGCTATCTGATCGGGCGGGAGCTCATCGCATCATGACGGTGATTTCGACTGCGATCGATCGCGACAGCGAAAGCTTCAAAGCCAATACCGCCAAGAACAAAGCCCTCATCGACGAACTCTACGCGCGTTCGGCGAAAGCGCGCGAGGGCGGATCGCAGACGGCGCGCGAGCGCCATACCGGCAAGGGCAAGCTCCTGCCGCGCGACCGCATTCAGCTCCTGCTCGATGTCGGCAGCCCTTTCCTGGAGATCGGCACGCTGGCGGCCAACGGCATGTATGGTGACGAGGCGCCTGGCGCCGGCATCATATCAGGCGTCGGCCGTGTTTCCGGCCGTGAGGTGATGATCGTCGCCAATGACGCGACGGTGAAGGGCGGGGCCTATTTCCCGATGACGGTGAAGAAACATCTCAGGGCGCAGGAGATCGCCCTGCAGAACCGGCTGCCCTGCCTCTATCTGGTCGATAGCGGCGGCGCCAATCTTCCGCATCAGGCCGAGGTCTTCCCCGACCGCGACCATTTCGGCGCGATCTTCTACAATCAGGCGCAGATGTCGGCCGAAGGCATTCCGCAGATCGCCTGCGTGATGGGAAGCTGCACGGCCGGCGGCGCCTATGTGCCGGCCATGTCTGATGAAACCGTCATCGTGCGCAATCAGGGCACGATCTTCCTCGCAGGGCCCCCTCTGGTCAAAGCCGCAACCGGCGAGATCATCTCGGCCGAAGAGCTCGGCGGCGCCGAGACCCATGGCCGCCGCTCCGGCGTTGTCGATCATGTCGCCGAAAATGATGAGCATGCGCTGCTTCTCGTGCGCGATATCGTCGCCAGCCTCAACAGCGTCAAATCGGTCGATATCGACATCCAGCCTCCGCGGCCGCCGAAGCTCGATGCCGACGATCTCCTCGGCCTCATTCCCGATGACGTGCGTTCGCCCTATGACGTGCGCGAGGTGATCGGCCGGATCATCGACGGCTCGGAACTGCACGAGTTCAAACCACTCTACGGCACGACGCTCATCTGCGGCTTCGCCCGCATCTGGGGCATGCCGGTCGCCGTCATCGCCAATAACGGCGTGCTCTTTTCCGAAAGCGCGCTGAAGGGCGCGCATTTCATCGAGCTCGCCTGCCAGCGCCGGGTGCCGCTGCTGTTCCTGCAGAATATTTCCGGTTTCATGGTCGGCGGCCGCTATGAGGCCGGCGGCATCGCCAAGGACGGGGCAAAGCTGGTGACGGCGGTTGCGACAGCGACCGTGCCGAAGGTCACCGTCATCATCGGCGGCAGTTTCGGCGCGGGCAATTACGGCATGTGCGGCCGCGCCTATCGCCCGCGTTTCCTCTTCACCTGGCCGAACAGCCGCATCAGCGTCATGGGCGGTGAACAGGCCGCCTCCGTGCTCGCCACCATCCGCCGCGACGCGCTGGAGGCGCGCGGAGAGAATTGGTCTGTCGAAGAAGAGGAGGCTTTCAAGGCGCCGATCCGCGCCGGCTACGAGGCCGAGGGCAATCCCTATTATGCCACGGCCCGCCTCTGGGACGACGGCATCATCGATCCCAAACAGACGCGCGAAGTACTCGGCCTTGCATTTTCCGCCTGCCTGAATGCGCCGATCCCAAAAGGGCCGCGCTTTGGGCTGTTTCGGATGTGAGGCGGCTATGATGGAAAGCCTTCTCATAGCCAACAGAGGCGAAATCGCCCGCCGCATCATCCGCACGGCAAAGACTGCCGGCATCCGCACCATCGCCGTCTATTCCGAGGCCGATGCCGGCCTGCCCTTCGTCAGAGAAGCCGACGAGGCGATCGCCATCGGGCCGCCGCCGGCCCGCGAAAGCTATCTGTCTGAGGCACGCATCCTCGAAGCAGCCCGCAAAACCGGCGCGGCCGCGATCCATCCGGGCTACGGTTTCCTGTCGGAAAATGCCGAATTTGCCGAAGCGGTCGAGAAGGCAGGCATCGTCTGGGTCGGCGCGCCGCCGGCCGCAATCCGGGCGATGGGCCTGAAGGACGCGGCCAAGGCACTGTTGCAGGCAGCCGGCGTGCCGGTCACGCCCGGTTATCTGGGGCCGGACCAGAGCGAAGCAAGGCTTGCGGCCGAGGCCAATGCCATCGGCTACCCCGTCCTCATCAAGGCTGTCGCCGGCGGCGGCGGCAAGGGCATGCGCCGCGTCGACCGGCGTGAGGATTTCAGCGAGCTCCTCGCCTCCTGCCGCCGCGAAGCCGCCGCCTCGTTTGGCGACGATCGGGTTCTCATCGAACGCTATATCGTCAACCCGCGTCATATCGAGGTGCAAATCTTCGCCGACCAGCACGGCAACTGCGTCCATCTTTTCGAACGCGACTGTTCGCTGCAGCGCCGGCACCAGAAAGTCATCGAGGAAGCCCCAGCCCCAGGGCTTGATGCCGCCACGCGCGCGGCGATCTGCGATGCGGCGGTGAAGGCCGCAAGAGCAGTGAGCTATGTCGGCGCCGGCACTGTCGAGTTCATCGCCGATGCCTCGCAAGGGCTGCGACCGGATCGCATCTGGTTCATGGAGATGAATACGCGCCTGCAGGTGGAACATCCGGTGACCGAAGCGATATCTGGCGAGGATCTGGTGCTCTGGCAGCTGAAGGTCGCGAGCGGCGAGCCGCTGCCGAAGAGCCAGGACGAGATCGCCATGAAAGGCTGGGCCTTCGAAGCCCGGCTCTATGCCGAAAATCCCGCCGCCGGCTACCTGCCCTCGACCGGAAGGCTTGAACATCTGAAACTTCCGGAGGCGGTCCGCGTCGACAGCGGCGTCGAACAGGGCGATGAGATCACCGCCTTCTACGATCCGATGATCGCCAAGATCATCGCGCATGGGCCGAACCGCGAGGCCGCACTGTCGAAGCTCGCCGCTGCCTGCGCCGAGATCGAGGTCTGGCCGGTCAGATCCAATGCCGGTCTTCTCGCCCGCATTGCCATCGACCCGGATTTTCGCGCCGCACGGATCGACACCGGCTTTCTCGACCGCCATGGCGAAAGCCTTGCCGCGAAGCAGCCGGATGAAACGGCGATCGACAGCGCCGCCACGGTGCTTTCAAAGCGCACGACCGACGATCCTTGGTCAGCCCTCACCGGTTTTCGCATCGCCGGGCCAGGCGACGGCCGCGTTCGAGTGCGCATTGACGGTCACCTCTACTGGGGGCGTGTGCGCCCCGACCTTGAGGCGAATGCCGTCGAGGTCGACCAGAAAACGGTGCTTTTCGACGCCGGCAATGCCTGGCCGATCGGCCTGCCCCATGCGGGCGAGGTCGAGGCAAGCCAGGGTGCGGGCGACGGCGCGATCCTTTCGCCCATGCCCGGCCTTGTCATATCGGTCGACGTCGCCGAAGGCCGTCGTGTCGCCAAGGGGGATCGTCTGCTGACGGTCGAAGCGATGAAGATGGAACATACGCTACGCGCGCCCTTCGACGGCATCGTTGGGAAATTGCAGGTTTCCACGGGCGTCCGGGTTTCGGAAAACCAGCTGGTCGTCAGCGTCATCAAGGAGGAAGGGTGATGGCAGGCCGCTATTTCGACGAATGGACGGTCGGCGACCGCATCGCCCACGAGATCCGCCGCACGGTCACCGAGACCGACAACCTGCTGTTTTCGACGCTTTCGCACAATCCGCAGCCGCTGCATCTCGATGCCGATTACGCCGCCGCCACCGAGTTCGGCCGGATCGTCGTCAACGGCACTTTCACCTTTGCGCTCACCATCGGCCTTTCGGTCGGCGACACCACGCTCGGAACGCTCGTCGCCAACCTCGGCTATGACAAGGTGACGATGCCGAAGCCGGTCTTCATCGGCGATACGCTGCGGGTGGAAACCGAGGTGACGGAGCTGCGGCGCTCGAACTCCCGCCCCGATGCCGGCATCGTCACTTTCCGGCATGTCACGTTGAACCAGCGTGACGAGATCGTCTGCCAGTGCCTGCGCACGGCGATGCTGAAGGGTAAACCGTCATGAGGCTGCGCTCGCTGCTCTTCGTGCCCGGCGACCGGCCGGAGCGTTTCGAAAAAGCGCTCACCTCGGGCGCCGATGCCGTCATCCTCGACTGGGAAGATTCGGTCACGCCCGTTAACAAGCCGCGTGCACGGGAGGCCGTGCGCGAGTTCATGCTGCGTCGTGCCGGCGAGAACGCTCTGCTTATTCGCATCAATCCCCTGACTTCGCCCGAATTCGAAGGCGATCTTGTCGCGCTTAGCGGCCTTGATCCTTTCGCGATCATGTTGCCGAAGGCAGAAGGGGCCGTTTCCGTGCGCAAACTCGCGGCCCTGCTGGAACCGGCTCTTCCCGTTTTGCCGATCGCAACCGAGACACCATCCGCGATCTTCGAGATCGGCAGCTACCGGGAGGTCTCGGCGCACCTTTGCGGCCTGACCTGGGGCGCCGAGGATCTGCCGGCCGCCATCGGAGCTTCGACCGCGCGACGGACAGACGGACGTTATACGCCACCTTACGAGCTTGCCCGCTCGCTCACGCTATTTGCAGCCCATGCAGCTGCCGTTCCCGCGATCGAAACCATCTATCCCGATTTCCGCGATCTCAACGGTCTCAGAGCCTATCTCGGCCGCGCCCGGCGCGACGGCTTCTCCGGTATGATGGCCATTCATCCGAGCCAGGTGGAAGGGATCAATCACGCCTTCACACCTGACGTCTCCGAGGTCGCCTGGGCCGAGAAAGTCGCCGCCGCCTTTGCTGACAAGCCCGAAGCCGGCGTCATCCAGCTTGACGGGCGTATGCTTGACTTGCCGCATCTCAAGCTTGCGCTGCGCATTCTGGAAAGCGCCCGACGATAGGCCGAATCTACGGCGAATTAGCCCGACTTTGTCGTTTGCCTGGAGGCGGCCTGCTCCGGCTCGAGGTAACCGGCGCCGATGGCGACATAGAGATCCACATAATCCTTCGCGATCTGCTGCACGGTGGCAGCGAGGCTTTCTTGGGCATCTGAGACCGACCGCTGCGCGTCCAGAACGTCGAGCAGTGAAGAGGCGCCATCCTTGTAGCTCGTGGTTGAAAGCGCCAGCGATTCCTGCGCCGTCTGCACCTGCCTGCGCAACGGTCCCAGCGTCTGCGTGTCGTGGCGGACGGCCGCAAGCGCATTCTCGACCTCCTCGACCCCGTTCAGCACCGCCGCCTTCCACGCCAGATATTGGGTTCTGGCGTCGGATTTCTCGATATCGACATTGGCCCGCAACTTGCCGCCATCGAAAATCGGCAGGTTGAGAGTCGGTCCGAACGACCAACTGGTCAGGCTTGCGCCGCTGGTGCCCGATGATTTGATCCAGCTCGGCGAAATCGACCCGGAGAGCGAGATCGACGGGTAGAGCTGGGCTTCGGCTGCACCGATATCGGCCACGGCCGCTGCCAGCTCGCGTTCGGCCTTCCTTATATCGGGACGGTTGCGGATGAGATCGGCCGGGATACCGGCGCGAATGTCGCCGCGGAACACCGGCTGGCCTGTATTCTTGCGCAGCTCGTCCGTCAGCGAAGCCGCCGGCATTCCGAGCAGAGTGGCAATGTGATGGACCGACTCGGTGAAACTCTGTTCGAGGCCGGGAATTTCCGACTTTGTCGACTGTACCAGGCCCTCGGCCTGAACCACGTCGAGGCGGGAGGCCGCACCAGCTTTCAGCTGCAGCTGCGTGAGTTCGTAAGTCTGCTGACGGGATTTCAAATTCGCCTGTGAAAGCGCAATCCGCTCCTGATAGTAGCGAGCGTCGATATAACTCTCGATCAGGTCTTTCAGGAAGGTGAGCTTCGCATTGTCGCCCGTGGCATAGGCGGCCCCAACAGAGGCGATGGCACTCTCCTTCGAGCGACGATACTGGCCGAACAAGTCCAGCAGCCAGGACAGGCTGACATCGCCTCCCGTCGTGTTCGTGGTGCCGACCGTCGTGCGCAGCCGCCCCTTTTCGCCGGACACGGTGTGCGATGCGTCCACGCTCAGGCTCGGCAGACCGCCTGCACCGGCGACAGTGACGTTGGCGAAAGCCGAATTGATACTCTCCAGCGCCTGCAGCACATCAAGATTCTCGCTCACTCCGTGGGCGACCAGCCCATCGAGCTTCTTGTCGCGATAGCCCGTCCACCACTCTGCCGTCACGACATCGCCGTTGCTCTTGCTACCCCCCTCCACGAATTTCGCGGGAAGCGGCATCTCAGGGAGAACGTGATCCGGGCCGCTGACGCAGCCTGCGAGCAGCAGTGTGAACGCGGATGCGGCGTAGCGGAGGGACGATAATCTTGTGTGAAGCGACTTACTCACTGGCGAGCCTTCTGAACCGGGATGGTGGGTTCAGGCTTAGCGACGCCAGCGTTAATGACGGTTAAGAAACTGTAAAGTTGGGTAAAACCCGGCAGAAAGGATCAACGCTTTCTGGGGAGCTCCAGTGTGATCGCCAGCCCCCCCGCCTCCGGCAACGACGCATGCACACGTCCGCCATGGCGTTCGATAGCCTGCCTGGTGATGGCGAGTCCGAGGCCGTATCCGCCTCTCGGCACCGCTTCTTTCCCGCGTGAGAATGGCTGGAAGATTCGTTCGAGTTCGTCCCGTTTGACGCCTGGCCCCTGATCCGTGACGCAGATCTTGATGCGGTCGGCTGCCGTCTCGCAAGACACGGATATGAACGAATGCTCGGCCGTGTATTTGATCGCGTTGCGGACGACGTTTTCCAGCGCCCGGTAGATCAGCTCGCCTTCGACCTCGGCTCGGAAGATACCCTCGACGCTCGTCGTGATCGAGACCTCCCTTGCCTGGGCTTCGAAGGCCGCATCGCCGAGGATTTCGTTCAACAACTCGATGACATCGACGGTCTGCGTCTTCAGCGGCAGGCCGGATCCCGCCGTCAGCCTGGCAAGCGTCAGAACCTCTCCCACCAGCACGTCGAGCCGTTCGACCTCCCGGTCCATGCGATCCAGCATGGCGCCAAGTTTGGCCGGACTCTGCCGGAGTACCCCGACGGCGGCCTGCAGCCGGGACAAAGGCGAACGCAGTTCATGAGAAACGTCGTGAAACAATCTCTGCTGCGCGTCCTGAAGTTCCTGAAGCCGTGAGGCGCTCGAATCGAAGTCGTGGGCAAGCGCCGTCACCTCGTCCTTCCGGCCGGCCATCTTGTCGCCGATGCGGAAGTCGAAGCGGCCATGCGCAAGCGCGCTCAAGCCATCGCGCAAGTGCACCACGGGGCGGATGAGGTATCGTGCCAGTGCCCAGGCGGATATCGTGCTGGAGATCAGGATCGTGAGCCACGGCATAAACGGGCCAAAATTCTCGAAGGTGAAAGTGGGAGGGGCTGGCAGGAATATCCGATAGCAGATCCCCTCCTTCAGAACGGATCGCGTATCAGCCGCCTTCGGATCCGAACATGCATCGGGTTTCGCGGTTTTGGAGATGGTCAGACCGTGCGGCAGCGTGTCTTCACTTGAACGCACGAAATATGCTGCCGCTTCCTCTCCGTCCCTCACCAGCACATTTGCGGTTAGGTTCAACGCGATCGACCGTCGCTCCTGTTCCAGTTCCCGCGCAAAAGGCACGCCTTGGAGAAGGTTGACGAGCAGGATGATCACGCCGACGGTCGTGGTCAGCGTCAGCCAGATGATCGCGAAGAACTTCCAGAAAAGCCGGGGCATGGTCAGTCCACGAGAAGTTGGTAGCCCTGGCCGCGGACGGACTGAATCCAGGATTGTCCGTCCTCCCGCAGCCCGAGCTTCTGGCGAACGCTGCTGATGTGGACGTCGATACGGCGATCGAACGGCGTCAGCGGCTTGCCGAAGGCGCGTTTCGAAATTTCCTGCTTCGACACCAGCTGGCCGGCGCTGCGGGCGAGGACCTCGAGCAGGCTGAACTCCGTGCCGGTCAGGTCAAGGGTTTCTCCGCGCCACTCGGCAAGCCTGCTGCCCGGATGGATCACCAGCCGCCCCGCTCTCACCGTGTCGGTCGATACGCCGGCCGCCGGCTGACCCGCCCGGCGCAGGATGGCCCGCAGCCTCGCCGCAAGTTCGCCCGGAGAGCACGGCTTCGGCACATAGTCGTCGGCGCCGAGATTGAGACCGGATATCCTGTCCACGTCGTCGCCTCTGGCCGTCAGCATCAGAACGGGGACCTGGCTGAGTTTCCGGATCCTTTGGAGAACTTCGATCCCATTCATGCGGGGCATCATGATGTCGAGCACAATGATGTCGACCGTATTGCCGGCCGCCGCAGCAATGGCGGCGCGACCATCCGTGTCCGTTACGACATCATATCCTTCTTCGACCAGATATTCCTGCAGAAGTGTCGTCAGCTCCGCATCGTCGTCGATCAGGAGAACCTTGTTCATTCGCGTTATCCGTTATCAATCCGGGCAAGCCATACAGCACAATCGCACTCGTGCGGGTAAGTTTTACTCAACTTAACACTAGCTTGACCGCACTTAACGTTCGCCCCGTTACTTATCCTGCCATGACATCGTCGCGCGCTGAGAGCCCGGTTGCCGTGCATGAGCGGCAATCCTTCAGTCGATTGCGCCGATCGGGAAAGGCACGGATGCCTTGACCATAAGGAGTGCATCGTTGAGAAAACCGTCCAGACTATTCGCGGCCGCCGTCGTTGCGGCCGCACTCGTCTCCCCCCTTCGCAATGCCATGGCGGACCAGGCTGCGGCAACCGCTCTCACCGTCTCTCTGACGGCGCCGGCTCAGCGAGACTGGCCTGAGACCGTTCCGGCGAGCGGATGGCTGAAACCATGGCAGGAAGCCGTCATCGCCTCCGAGACGAGCGGCCTGCGCATAACCGATGTTCTGGTCGATGTCGGTTCCGTGGTCACGAAAGGCCAGACGCTTGTCCGGCTTTCCCAGGAAAGCGTGCTCGCCGATCTTCGCAAGCAGGAGGCCGCCGTCGCGACCGCCAAAGCAAGCCTTTCGAAGGCCAAAGCCAATGCCGACCGGGCGCGGCAGCTCCAGCCTTCAGGGGCGCTCTCCGATGAGAAAATCGTCGAATATCTCGCCGACGAACAGACGGCGACGGCAAGTCTTGCGTCAGAAGAGGCCGCGCTCGACAGCGAAAAGATCAAGCTTGCGCAGACGACCATTACGGCGGTCGATGACGGCCTCATCACCTCGCGTTCCGCCGATCTCGGTGCCGTCGTCTCCGCCGGCACCGAATTGTTTCGCATGGTTCGCCAGCAGCGGATCGAATGGCAGGCTGAGGTTTCCTCGCGTTACCTCCCGCGCATTTCGCCAGGCCTGAACGTCAAGGTCAACGGGCCTGAAGGCCACGCCATCAAAGGTAAGGTGAGACTTGTCGGGCCATCAGTCAGCACCGATACCAGCCGGGCAATCGTCTATGTCACGCTGCCGGCCGATACCCGTCCGCGCACGGGCCTTTACGTCACAGGCAACATCGAGCTGCAGACCTCCCCGGCGTTAACCGTGCCCGAGACCGCAATCGTGTTCCGCGATGGGATCAGTTACGTCTTCACCGCAGGCGAGGATCAACGGGTGCAAAGGCTCCGGGTGGAAACCGGCCGCCGCAACAATGGCGAGGTGGAAATCGTCTCCGGCATCGACCGGACGTCGAAGGTGGTGGCGTCGGGCGGCGCATTCCTCTCGGACAATGACCTCGTGAAGATCGCGGAGAAAAACTGATGAACTTCTCGGCATGGTCGATCCACAACCCCGTCCCGGCAATCTTGCTGTTCGTGATGCTGACGGTTGGGGGACTTTTGGCCTTCAAGACCCTGGCGGTCCAGAACTTCCCCGATATGGACCTTCCAACGATCAGCGTCACGGCGACGCTCGACGGAGCGGCGCCGGCACAGCTCGAAACCGAGGTCGCCCGCACCATCGAAGACAGTTTGGCTTCGCTCAGCTATCTCGACCACATCACCACGACGATCACCGACGGCACCGTCTCGATCAAGGTTTCCTTCAAGCTGGATAAAGACAGCGAAGCGGCGCTCAACGAAGTCCGCAACGCCGTCGACAGCGTCAAGGGCGATCTTCCGGCGCAGATGGAGACACCAAGCGTCACCAAGGTCACGGTTCAAAGCTCCGCGCTGGTCACCTATGCCGTCCGCTCGACTGCTCTCAACGAAACCGAGCTTTCCTGGTTTGTCGACAATGATCTGACCAAGGCGCTGCTGTCGGTGTCAGGCGTCGGAGAAGTCAACCGCATCGGCGGGATCGACCGCGAGGTTCACGTCGATCTCGATCCCGCGACGATGGCGTCGCTCGGGGTCACGGCAGCGACCGTGTCGTCGCAGCTGAAGGCCGTGCAGGCGGACACGTCAGGCGGTCTCGGCGAAATCGGTGGCACTCGGCAAACCTTGCGTACGCTCGGCGCCGTAGCTTCGGTCGATGAGCTGAAGGGGCTCAGAATTCCCTTGACCAACGGCCAGCAGGTTCGTCTCGACGACGTCGCATCCGTCACCGACAGCTTTGCGGAGCGGTCTTCGATGGCCTATCTCGACGGAAAACCGGTGATCGCCGTCGAGATCAAGCGCTCGAACGGTTTTTCCGACAGCGGTGTCGCCGGCGATGTCGACACGGCGATGAAACAGCTTGCCGCAAAACATTCCAATGTCCAGATCGACGAAGCCTACAGCACGATCGGGCCGATCATCGACAACTACGATGGTTCGATGCACATGCTGTACGAGGGGGCGATCCTGGCGATCATCGTCGTCTGGCTCTTCCTTCGCGACTGGCGCGCGACGATCCTGTCGGCCGTGGCGCTGCCCTTGTCTGTCATCCCCACCTTCCTCATCATGTACTTTGCCGACTTCAGCCTGAATGTCATCACGCTGCTGGCGCTGTCGCTGGTGGTCGGCATCCTCGTCGACGACGCCATCGTCGAGATCGAAAATATCGCCCGCCACCTGCAGATGGGCAAGCGGCCGATCGATGCCGCCCTCGAAGCCGCCAACGAGATCGGGCTTGCCGTCATCGCAACTACCTTCACACTGGTCGCCGTCTTTCTGCCGACGGCCTTCATGAGCGGTATTCCGGGACTTCTGTTCCGCCAGTTCGGGGTCACGGCCGCTGTCGCCGTTCTCGCCTCGCTGGTCGTCGCCCGCCTGCTGACGCCGATGATGGCCGCCTATTTCATGAAGGCCGCCCCTCCGACGGAGGAAACGGATGGCCGCATCATGCGCGCTTATCTGGCAATCGTGAAAGCTGCCATGAACCGGCGAAAGACCACCGTGGCCGTAACCGCCATTGTCGTCGCGCTATCTCTCTCCACTATTCCGCTGCTGAAATCCGGCTTCCTGCCGGCTTCGGACGACGCGCGCACCCAGATCACGCTGACCATGCAGCCGGGCGCCACGATCGAGCAAACGGATGCCATGACGAGGAAAGCCGCCGATCTCGTCCGCAAGCTCGCGGATGTCACGCATGTCTTTTCCTCGGTCGGCTCCGCATCTTCGGGTGGCGGCGCCGACGTCGGCACCACGAGCAGCGTCAATTCCGCCACGATCGTCGCTGTGCTGACGCCGATCGGCGAGCGTGACCGCAAGCAGTCGGAAATCGAAAACGACATCCGGCAGGCTCTTTCGGTTCTATCAGGCGTGCGGGTCGCAGTCGGCAATGGCGCCAACGGCACCAAGCTGGAGATCACCCTTGCCAGCGACGACGCTAACGCCCTCGACAGCGCCAGCACGGCGCTCGAGGAGCAGCTCCGTACGCTCAAAGGCATCGGAGCTGTGACATCGACCGCGGCAAGGCAGGCGCCGGAGATCCAGATCACCCCGGACTTCGCGCGCGCCGCAGCGCTCGGAGTAACGTCGAGCGCCATCGCCGAGGCCGCGCGCGTGGCGACGAACGGCGAATATTCCGCCAGTCTGCCAAAGCTCAATCTGCCGCAGCGCCAGGTTCCTATCGTTGTCCGCTTCAGCACGGAGTCGCGCACCAGCCTTGACGATATCAAGAACATGCGGGTGGCGGGCACGAACGGCAGTGTCGATCTCGGATCGATCGCCGATATCCGGATCGGCGGCAGTCCCTCCGAAATCGACCGCATCGACCGGATGCGCAACGTCACCCTATCGGTTGAACTCAACGGCCGCATCCTCGGCGACGTCAACCGCGAGGCACAGGCGCTGCCGGCGCTACAGCATCTGCCCTCGGGCGTTACACTTGTCGAGCAGGGCGAACTTCAGCGCAGCTCGGAACTGTTCCAGAGCTTCGGGCTGGCAATGGCGATCGGCGTGTTCTGCATCTACGCGGTCCTCGTCCTGCTCTTCCACGACTTCCTGCAGCCGCTCACCCTGCTGATGGCTCTGCCACTCTCGCTCGGTGGCGCGCTCGTGCCGCTGGTGGTGACCGGGACCAGCTTCTCGCTGGCCGCCGTCATCGGGCTTCTCATGCTGATGGGCGTGGTGACGAAGAACTCGATCCTGCTGATCGAATACGCGATCATGTCGCGCCGCCAGGGCATGTCCAGGTTCGATGCCCTCGTGGATGCCTGCCATAAGCGCGCCCGGCCGATCGTCATGACCACCATCGCCATGGCTTGCGGCATGCTTCCGGTCGCTCTCAGCCTGACCGGCGGCGATTCGAGCTTCCGGCAGCCGATGGCGATCGTGGTAATCGGCGGCGTAATGATGTCGACGCTGCTCAGCCTCGTCGTCATCCCTGTCATCTTCACCTTCGTCGATGACCTGGACGAGGCGCTCAGACGGTTGCTGCGCCGGATCGGCCTGGCCCAGGAGATCGCCGATGATAAACCGCAGGCCTCCAACGATCACGCGGCCATCGCCTTCCAGCCCGAGCAATCGAGGCGGGGGCACGCTCAGAGATGATCTCCGCTCCCCCAACCGCTTGGGCAGAGGGTCCCGCTCCAGACAACGGTCGGTGACGGCAGCCTCTTCGGTGTAGTTCCTCCCCAGGAACAAAGCCGCGGGACGTGTTCCCCCGCAGGCGGCCACAAGCCGCCTGCGCGTCCTGCTATGCGTTAGACAACGTCTCCATCGCTTCGAAACCGGGCAAGGTGGCGCTGGTGGCCGACGCCCCCGAGCGAAGTGATAACAATCCGGCCGCCGTTGATCGAATAGTGGCGGCCGCGCCCCGTGCTCGCGAAAATACATGCAGGCCTGCTCGCGTGGTGGCGCTTTTTCACTGCCTGCCTGGCGGCCTGCGTCCCCGTACAATTCGATAATTCGAAGTGGCTAATATATAGAACAACTTCATCGTGATATTCAGTCCTTTTCGGCTGCGGGCGGCCGTAACACGGAGGGTAAAATGTTTCGATTTAGCGTTCGGTTCGCATTTTTAGCCGCTTGTGCGTTGGAGCTACCGTTGAGCATCGCAGCAGCGGCCGATGATCCACAGATTGCGCGCGGCGAATATCTCGTCACGGTCGGCGGGTGCAACGACTGCCACACACCGGGATATTTCTTCGGAAAGCCGGACACCGAGCGATTTCTCGGTGGATCGGATGTTGGTTTTGAGATCCCGGGCCAGGGGGTTTTTGTCGGCCGCAACATTACGCCTGACAAGGAGACCGGCATCGGCAGCTGGACCAGGGAACAGATTGTGACTGCCCTTCAGACCGGCCAGCGGCCGGACGGTCGCGTCCTGGCGCCAATCATGCCATGGCATGCATTCGCGCAGCTCACTGACGAGGACGTGACATCAATTGCAGCGTTCCTTGAAAGCTTGAAACCGGTAACTAACCAGGTTCCCGGCCCCTTCAAGCCGGGGGAGAAGGTTTCAACCTTCTTGTTCCGGATCATGCCCCCGGGTGAAACCGCAGCCAGCGCGCCAAACTAGAAAGTGACGAATGCTGCGATGAGGTGATGGAAGCAGGTAACCTGCTGAGACTGCCCGTCGCAGATACGCCGGTGTCTTGACGGTTTTCAACGACATGCCGACCTGCCTCCAATATTGACATAGCTTGAAGTGTCCGGAGGCCAGCAAGATACAGGCTCCCGTCTGAACGTCCATGGAAGTCAAGAGAGCCGCTCCGTTGCTTTGAAATCAGGCAAGGCGCCGCTGGCGTAGCCGATCGAAGCGGTGGCGATCCGGCCGCTGCGGATCAACAGAGTCTCCGCTCTGAGAAGTGAAGCGACGTCCGTCGCTCATGTTTTCAGGAGACCTAGCACCGCGCGAACTGGCGCATGGACTGACGGCATTCGCCCGCTCAGGAGAACGGCTCGATGGGTCCGGCCGCCGGATCGGTGAACCAGCGAGGACCGTCTGCGGTCATATAGATATGGTCCTCCAGCCGGATTCCGAATTTATCGGGGAAGACGATCATCGGTTCGTTGGAAAAACACATGCCGGCGGCAAGGGTCGTGTCGTTGCCGCGAACGATGTAAGGCTCTTCATGGATCGCGAGTCCCAGGCCATGACCGGCGCGATGCGGCAATCCCGGCAGGCTATAGTCGGGGCCGAGAGAATGTTTGGCGAGCACATTGCGGGCCGCATCGTCGAGGCTCGAGCAGGCGGCGCCGATCCGGGCGGCATCGAAGACGGCCTGCTGCGCCTCCCGTTCGATCCACCAGGCACGCTCAAAGTCGCCGTCGCCGCCGCCGAGCATATAGGTCCTGGTGATATCGGAATGGTAGCCGTCGACCCGGCAGCCGGTATCGACAAGAATGACGTCGTCGTCGCCAAGGATCTGCTCGCCGTCGGCGCCATGCGGAAGCGAGGTCGCCGCGCCGAAGGAGACGATTGCGAATGTCGAGCCGTCATCGGCGCCCGCCTGGCGATGCTGCCGGTCGATGAAATCGACCACTTCGGATGAGGTGATGCCCGGCTTCAACAGCCCATGCACCTGCCTGTGCACGTCGAGCGTCAGGTTCATCGCATATTGGATCAGCGAAATCTCCGCGACGGATTTGATGCGGCGCAGGCCGCGGATCAGCCGTCCGCCATCGGCGAGCCTTTCGGCGCCCATCGCCGCGGCCAAGGCGTGATAGAAAAACAGCGGCAGACCATCGTCGAGTGCAAGCCTGCCGCCTCGGCTGACAAGGCGGGAAATGAGTGCAGCACTGCTTTCCTCCTCTTCCCAGACCAGAATTTCCCCCGGCAGATGCGGCAGGGTTTCGACGCGGCTGCGCTCGAAACCGGGAACGATATAGGAAACGGCCGTGGGGGTGATGAGCGCGCCGAGGAACCTTTCGCTCGGGTGCCAGACGAGGCCGGTGAAATAACGCAGGCTTTCGGTCGGGCCGAGAAGCATGCCTGCCAGTCCTTCGGCGTCAATCGCTTCTCGCAGCCTGGTGAGGCGGTTCTGCCGCTCATCCTCGGTGATGCGGGGTATGGGATGCTGCCACGACATGTCGTTTTCCTGTTCTTACCGTTATGCCTAGTCCCGCGCAGCGCTTCAGGACAGACCGATCGCCACCGGCCGATCGAGGTTGCGGGCGAGATAGTCCTGGATCTGGCGGACGATCTGGCCGGCGTGGGCAATCGCCAGCCGATCGGCGCGTTCGGCGTCACCGGCCTCGATCGCGGCGATGATTTCCTCGTGTTCATCGACATATTGGCGCGGCAGCCGGTCTTCGAACGTCGAATAATAAAGGCGAAGGATCCGCCGGCCTTCGTCGAGCAGCCTGGCAAAGAAGGCCGTGTAATAGGAGTTGCCGGCAAGCTCGGCGATCGCCACGTGGAATTCGCGGTTCGCCTCGATCATCGCATAGGCGTCGCGCGCGGCAACGGCGCCGGCGAAGTCCTTCTGGTGGCGGCGGATGGTCTCCATGATCGCGTCGTTCCGCCGCCCCGCCGCTCCGCGAGTCGTCACCCGGTACATCAGCGTCAGCGCTTCGAAATAGGTGGGCAGGTTGGCAAAATCGATCGGTGCGACGATCGTGTTCCGGTTCGGCAGGGTCGTGACCAGCCCATCGGCGGCAAGCCGCAACAGCGCCTCGCGTATGGGTGTTCTCGACATGCCGAACCGCTCCGACAGCCGCACCTCATCGAGGGGGCTGCCTGGCTCAAGCCCCATCGACAGGATTTGCCGGCGCAGCGTGACATAGACGCTCTGCGTGCCGGAACCTCGCACCCGCACATTTTCCGCCTCGTTTTGCATCCGTCCCTCCCGTTCATGAGAGCCTTGTATTGCGTTTTGGCCGATTTCCGCAACGGCGACAAATTTTTAAAATCAAGACGATTGAGTACTGTCGACAGTTTGTATATAAGGAACACACCTTAACGGAGTTTCGATCGATGACAACAGGATGGAAGGGCGTATTTCCCGCCGTAACGACGCAGTTCAACGAAGACCTTTCCGTGGACCTTTCCGCAACCCAGCGCGTTCAGGACGCGCTCGTCAACGACGGCGTCAACGGGCTGATCGTCATGGGCACATGCGGTGAAAACAACTCGCTCGATCCCGATGAGAAGCGCACCATCCTGAAAGCCGCCGTCGAGGTCGTCAATGGCCGCGTTCCCGTCGTCACCGGCGTCTCCGAATTCGATACTCGCCGCGCCGTCGCCTATGCCCGCGATGCCGAAAAGCTCGGCGCCGACGGCCTGATGCTGCTGCCGGCCATGGTCTACGTGCCGAAGCCGGAAGAGCTGATCGCGCATTTCCGGACCGTCGCCGAGGCGACGTCGCTGCCGATCATGCTCTACAACAATCCGCCCGCCTACCGCGTCAACATCGGCGTCGACGTGCTGAAGGTGCTTGCCGACGTTCCAAACATCAAGGCGGTCAAGGAAAGCGCGCCTGATCCGCGCCGCTTCACCGATCTCATCAACGCCTTCGGCGACCGCTTCGATATCTTCGCCGGCCTCGATGACGTTGCGCTAGAAGGCCTGATGCTCGGCGCCAAGGGCTGGGTCTCCGGCCTGACCAGCGCCTTCCCGGAGGAATCCGTGCAGCTCGTTGCTGCGGCCGAACGCGGCGACTGGGAAGAGGCCCGCAGGATCTACCGCTGGTTCATGCCGCTTCTGCATCTCGACGCCGAGCATGACCTCGTGCAGTCGATCAAGCTCGCCGAGCAGATCATGGGCCGCGGCTCCGAACGGGTCCGCATGCCGCGCCTGCCGCTTTCGGGGGCACGGCGCACCGAAGTCACCGCCATGGTCGAGAAGGCTGCCGCGACGCGGCCCACGAAACTAGGCAAGGCCGCCTGAGACTGCGAGGCCGGCAGCCCGCAACGGCAGCCGGCCTTGCCATTTCTGGGGCTATGTGCCTGGAGCGTTGCCGGAGCGAGTGAGGCTGTTGCGGCTGACCAGCGACGGTATCTGGAAAATATGCTCGGCGCCTGTGCGGCCCTCTATCCTCGAAATCAGCGTCCGGGTGGCGACCTGACCGAGCTCCCTGCCCGACTGATCGATGCTTGCGAGATTGACGAGGCCAAGTGCTGCGGTCGACGAATTGTCATAGCCGACGACAGCAAGATCTTCCGGCACACGCACGCCCATCTCCATCGCCAGGCTGAGCAGCGTGATGGCATCAAGATCGCTCCAACAGAAGACGGCGCGCGGCCTGTTTTTTCGTGACAGGAATTTCCGCATCGTTTCTTCCCGCTTTGGCGGAGCGATCGGGATCTTGGTGATCGGCGCAGACGAGCCGAGCCCGCCGCGCTGCATTGCCCGGCGGAAGCCGATCTCACGCTGGCGGACGACGGAAACCTGATGCCCCTCGCGCTCGCCGAGGCTCAGCATTTCGATGTCGCGATAGCCGCAGGCAAGCAGAGCTTCCACCGCAATCTCCGCCCCGCGCTGGTCGTCGGCATTGACGGTGTCGAAGGCCGTGGCGCCGGCATCGTGGTAACCAACCGCGACAATCGGTATCTCCACCGCGAATTTTGCGATGATCTCAGAGGGCAGGCGCGGCGCAACCAGGATCAGGCCGTCCATCTTGTAGTCGATCATCGATTCGATCAACGACGTCTCCAGCTGCACGCGCGCATCGCTGACGCCGATCATCGCCTGATAGTGCGAAGGGGCCAGCACGCCGTTGACGCCGGCGATCACCTCGGGAAGGAAGGGATTGCGGATATCGATCAGCAGCACGCCGATGGTGAAACTGCGGCCCCGCAGCCCCCGCGCCGCCCGTGAAGGCCGGTATCCGAGCGCCTCGATGGCCTCCGTCACCTTTGCGCGCAGCGCTTCGCTGACGCCATAGGCGTTTCGCATCACCTTGGAAACGGCGGCCACCGATACGCCCGCATGCGTTGCCACTGTCCGGATCGTCACGCGATCATTGCGTTGCAGTCTTTGTTTGTCTTCGATCGACATGAAATCTCTGGGCTTACTCTGCGGGCCGTCAACGATCGCCCGTAACCACCATGGCAGAGTGGCGACGAAATTTCTATTGCGCTTCCGAAAAAAATGTAGAACGTTATATGGAGAACGTTCTACAAATGACCGGGAGGACTTGATGAACTTTCAGCCGACAGCCATCGACGGCAATCTCGTTTCGCGCGCCTGGTCGGGAGAGATGATCGCGCCGCTGTCGGACGGCGGCCAGGGAACGCCCGCGAGCTTCGTCTCCAAGACCTTCGATCACGATGGCACCGGGCTTCCGGTCGAACTCTTCATCTCCGCCCTCGGCCTCTACCGCTGCTTCATCAACGGCGCCCGCGTCGGCGCCGACCTGCTGACGCCGGGCTGGACGAATTACGACGATCGCATCGCCTATCAGCGATATGCTGTCTCGAACCTGCTCAAGCCGGGCTTCAACCGCATCGAAATCTGGCTTGCCGACGGATGGTACCGCTCACCTTTGATGTGGGGCGCCAAGGCGATCCCGAACTGCTGGGGCGACAGGATCGGCGCCATCGCCGATCTGGTCGGCCCTGGCGGCGTCATTCTTTCCACCGACACCACCTGGCGTAGCGGCCTCCTGCCGATCCGGAAATCGGGGATCTATTTCGGCGAGATCTATGATGCCCGCCAGGAAAATCTCAACGAGTCCCATGGCACGGAAAGTCTGCCGTTCGACAGAACGCTGCTGCTCGTCGCGCATGAAACCGCGGCGGTGCAGGAGCTGCCGCCGCTTGCCCCGATCGAAAGCTGGACCGACGATGACGGCAGGACCGTCTATGATTTTGGCCAGAATGCTGGCGGCTATGTCAGATACACGGTCCGGGGTGTTGCCGGCGCCGAAGTGCAGGTGGAGCATTCGGAAGTGCTCGGCCCCGACCGTCATTTCGACAATCGCAATTATCGCACGGCGGCGGCGCACACCCTCTACACGCTACGCGGCGACGGCGACGAGACCTATGCGCCGCATTTCACCTTTCACGGCTTCCGGTATGCCCGAGTGACGGTCAAGGGCGATGCGAAAATCCTCGCCATCGCATCCGTCCCGATCTCCTCGGTGCCTGAGCCCGCGGGCGGCTTCACCTCGGGCAATGCGCTCGTCAATCGTCTCGTCGAGAACACCATCTGGTCGCAGCGCGCCAATTTCATCGAAGTGCCCACGGATTGCCCGCAGCGCGACGAACGCCTGGGCTGGACGGGCGACGCCCAGGTCTTTGCCGCAACCGCATGCTGGCTGAGCGACAGCCGGTCCTTCCTCAGGAAATACCTGCGGGATGTGATGGCCGACCAGCGCCAGGACGGCGCCATTTCGCATTTTTCGCCGGACCCAACGCGACTGCACCCCGGTAATTTCCCGGGCTATGCCGGCTCGACCGGCTGGGGCGATGCGATCGTCGTGATCCCGTGGGTGCTCTACACCCATTACGGTGACCGGGCCGTTCTTTCGGAGTGCCTGGATTCGATGGTGCGCTGGGTCGATTTCGTCTGGTCCATCTCGAACGGCCCGATCGTCCGTCCGCCCTCGCACTGGGGCGCCCGCGGCTTTACCTTCGGCGACTGGCTGCAGCCGGTCGGCGATAACAGAAAGCCGCGCCCGACAATCGCCGACGACTGCGCGGCCACCCTCTACCACTTCATCTCGACGGATCTTCTGGCGAAGATCGCCGGCATTCTCGGCGAGCATGGGCTCGAAGAGCAGATGGAAAGCCGCGCCGATCAGATCCGGCTGGCCTTTGCCAACGAGTTCATCACGCCGGCGGGGCGGCTCGCCCATAATGACCAGACATCCTATGCACTGGCTTTCCTCTATGATCTGATACCGGCGGAGCATCAGCAAGCCGCCCGGCTACATTTCCGGAAGGTGATCATTGACGCCGACTACAAGATCGGCACCGGTTTCATCGGCACGCCTGCCCTTTTGCCGGCCCTGACGAAGCTCGGAATGGACGACCTCGCCGAAAAGGTCTTCCTGCAGGAGGACGTGCCGGGCTGGCTCTACCAGGTGTCCAAGGGGGCGACGACGATCTGGGAGCGCTGGGATTCCATGGCGCCCGACGGCACCATCTACGAACCCGATATGAACAGCTACAATCATTATGCCTATGGCGCCGTCTGCCAATGGCTGTTCGAATGTGTCGCCGGCATTTCGCCGAGCCCGGAGGCGCCCGGATTTGCCGAGGTGATCGTCGATCCCGCGCCGATCGCGTCGCTTTCTCCGGTTTCAGCCTATCACGATATCAGCCAGGGGCGCATAGACGTCGGCTGGGCCTGCGCCGGCAGCGAGGTCACCTATGTGCTGACGCTTCCGGAGGGCTGCGTCGGCCGCTTCCGGCCCGGCGGCCGGCACCGGAACCCGTCGCTCAATGGGGAGCCCGTCATCGAGGAGGCGATTCTTCCCCCGGGCACGCACCGGCTGGTCTTTTCCCTACCCGATTACTGAGGAGCATATAGGTCACACCGTTCAGAGGAGGAACGTCATGACACATCGGATAAGGCTCATTCTCGCGGGCGCGTTCACGCTTGTTGCGCTGGCAGCGGCTAACCCGTCGCATGCGGAAACCACGCTGTCATTCCTGATCGACAACAGTCCCGATACTGTCGCGGCCGCCGAGGCACTGGTTGCTGCTTACCAGGCCAAGGCGCCCGACGTGACCATCGAAATCGAACAGCGGCCGGGCGGCGGCGAAGGCGACAATATCGTCAAGACGCGTCTGGCGACGGGTGAGATGCCAGACGTGTTCCTCTATAATTCCGGCTCGCTGCTGCAGGCGCTGAAGCCTGCTCAGACGCTCGTGGACCTCAGCAGCCTTTCGTCTCAGGCAAAGGTGAATGAAGGTTTCAAATCCGTCGTCCGCGCCGAAGATAAGCTTTACGGCGTTCCCTTCGGCACGGCGATGGCGGGCGGGATCCTCTATAACAGAAAGATCTACCAGGACCTCGGCCTCTCCGTCCCGAAAACATGGGCGGAGTTCATGGCGAACAATGAAAAGGTCAAGGCTGCGGGCAAAGTCGCCGTCGCACAAACCTATCGCGACACCTGGACCTCGCAACTCTTCGTGCTGGCCGACTATTATAATCTGCATGCCGCAGTGCCGAACTTCGCCTCCGACTATACCGCCAACAAGGCGAAATATGCCGAGACGCCGGCGGCCATGAAAGGTTTCGAGCGGTTGAAGGATGTTCACGATGCCGGCCTGATGAACGAGGACTTCGGCGCGGCAAGTTATGACGACGGGTTGAGAATGGTCGCGACCGGCGAGGCGGCGCACTATCCGATGCTGACCTTCGCAGTCGGCGTGTTGAAACAGAATTATCCCGAAAACCTCGGCGATGTCGGTTTCTTTGCCCAGCCGAGCGACGATGCCGCGGTCAATGGCCTGACGGTGTGGATGCCGCCCGCGCTCTACATTCCCGCTGCCAGCCAGCATATCGAAGAAGCGAAGAAGTTCGTGGATTTCGCCGGAGGCGTCGAGGGCTGCAAGATCATGGTCGACACCAACACCGTTCAGGGGCCTTCGCTTGTCGATGGCTGCGATCTGCCCGCCGATGTGCCTCCTGTCGTCAAGGACATGCTCCCTTACTTCGAGACCGAGGGCAAGACGACGCCGGCGCTGGAATTCGTATCGCCGGTCAAGGGGCCGTCACTCGAACAGATCACCGTCGAAGTCGGCTCGGGCATCCGCCAGCCCGCCGACGCGGCGAAACTCTATGATGACGATGTGCGCAAACAGGCCAAGCAGCTCGGCCTGCCCAATTGGTAGCGGCCCTGCGGGCCACCCGACCTCGCTCCTGATGGAGCGAGGTTCCTCCCGCTCGAAGAGGTAGTCATGATCGAGACACGCCCCCGCTCGCGCAAATCGCCCTACCCGCTGTGGTTTTTCATTCCGGCTGCCATCGTATACGGCGTGCTGTTTCTGGTTCCTACGGTCTCTTCTCTCTGGTTCAGCCTGACGCGCTGGGATCTTTCGACGGCGCAATTCATTGGGCTCGAAAACTTTCAGCAGTTCTTCTCCGAGCCGTTCCTGATAAAGGGACTTATCAATACTCTGATCTATGCCGTGACGACGTCCGGGCTCAAGACGGTCTGCGGGCTGCTGCTGGCCGTGCTCCTGACCGGGAATATCTTCGCCCGCGGCTTCTTAAGAACGCTGGTCTTCTTCCCGGTCCTGGTCTCGACGATCGGCATTGGCATTACCTTCGCGGTGATGATGCATCCGACGAAGGGCATCATCAATGTCACGCTGGAAACGCTCGGCATCCCGGGGCCGGGATGGCTGACCAACCCGGCGCTCGCGCTTTTCTCCGTCGCCTTGGTCGACGTCTGGAAGGGTGTCGGCCTTGCCACCCTGATCTTCATTGCCGGTCTGGCTGCGATCAGTCCCGACTATTACGAGGCCGCCAGGATCGATGGCGCCACGCGGCTCCAGCAATTCTTCCGGATCACCCTGCCTCTCGTGCGCCCGGCCACCGTCATCGTCGTGACATTGTCGCTGATCGGCGGGCTGCGTTCCTTCGATCTCATATGGGCCATGACGCGCGGCGGACCTGGTTTCTCCTCCGATGTGATCGCCTCGGTCATCTATAAGCAGTACCAGGCTGGTTTTTATGGCCTGTCGACGGCCGGAAACGTCATTCTGTTCGGGCTGATTGCCGTAATCATTCTGCCATTCACCCTATGGTTCAACCGGCGCGAGGTCGAGGAATGAGAAGCGTCCGACCCTATGTAACGGGCGCGATAGCCCTTGCCGTCGCGGCAGTCATCTTCGTCATGCCTTTCGTCTTCGTCGCTCTCCAGGCGGTCAAATCCAAATCGGAAGCCTCCCGCCTCGACTTCGAACTCCCGGAGCACTGGCTGTTCTGGGATAATATCGTCGCCGTTTTCAAGGCGCGCGACTATCAGCTCGTGCTAGCCTATTTCAATTCGACGCTGATCACGGTCGTTTCCGTCACGATCCTGATCCTCCTGTCGGCAATGGTCGGATATGTCATGCAGCGCCGCAATACGGCCTGGAACCGTGTGGCCTTCGTTGCACTGTTCATGGGGCTGATGATGCCGCCGGCCGTTGTTCCCACTATCGGCCTCCTGCAGGACATCGGCCTCTTCAAGACCATGACCGGGATGATCCTGATCCAGGTCGCCTATAATCTTTCCTTTTCGATCCTGCTCTACCGCTCGTTCATCTCGACCATCCCGCGCGATCTCGACGAGGCGGCGCTGATCGACGGCGCCAAGCCGCGTCAGATCTTCTTCCGGGTGGTGCTGCCGCTTCTGAAGCCGGTGACCGTGACCAATATCGTCGTCCAGTCGATCGCAATCTTCAACGACTTCACCAATCCGCTCTACTACCTTCCCGGCAAGGAGAACGTCACGGTGCAGCTGACGCTCTATAATTTCCAGAGCATGTATTCGAGCCAGTACAATCTGCTCTTCATGAACATCCTCCTCGTGACGATCCCGCCGCTGATCGTCTTCATTTTCTTCAACCGCCAGATCGTCGCGGGCATGACGGCGGGCGGAGTAAAAGGGTAGCAGAATGGCTGAGCTCACTCTCAAACAGGTTCGCAAGAGCTTCGGCGCGCTCGAGGTCATCAAAGGGGTCGATCTTGAAGTTGCCTCCGGCGAATTCGTCGTATTCGTCGGCCCTTCGGGATGCGGAAAGTCGACGCTGCTGCGCATCATCGCCGGCCTCGAAGAGACGACTTCGGGTAGGCTGACCATCAGCGGCAAGGACGTGACCTATGCCGAACCTTCCGAGCGGGGCATCGCCATGGTGTTCCAGAGCTACGCGCTCTACCCGCATATGACGGTTGCCGAGAATATCGGCTTCGGGCTTTCGCTCGCCGGCCGCCCGAAGGCCGAGATCGCCGCCAAAGTGGCGGCGACTGCCGAAACGCTGCAGCTCAGCCACCTCCTGCAGCGCAAGCCGAAAGCGCTCTCCGGCGGCCAGCGGCAGCGCGTCGCCATCGGCCGGGCGATCGTGCGCGATCCCAAGGTCTTCCTGTTCGACGAGCCGCTCTCCAACCTGGACGCTTCGCTCAGAGCCCAGATGCGCCTTGAGATTTCGGAGCTCCACGCCCGGCTGAAATCGACGATGATCTATGTCACCCACGACCAGGTCGAAGCCATGACGATGGCCGACAAGATCGTCGTTTTGAACGGCGGCACCGTCGAGCAGGTCGGCAGCCCGATGGAGCTCTACCGCAATCCCGCCACGCCCTTCGTCGCCGGCTTCATCGGCAGCCCGAGGATGAACCTCTATGGCGGCGAGACGGCACGGCGAATGAACTGCACGACCTACGGGATCCGGCCGGAACATATCAGGCTTTCGCAAGGCACCGGCCGGTGGCAGGGCAGGATTCGGCATGTGGAACGGCTCGGCGCCGATGCGATCCTCTATCTCGACGTTACCGAACTCGGCGAGATGGTCGTGCGCGCCGAAGGCGAGACGCCGTTTGCGCCCGGCATGACGGTCTGGGCAAATCCGGTCGAGGGAGCGGAGCACCGGTTTTGAGGAGTGCGCATGCCGCGATATCGAACCGATTGCGCGGGACCAAAATCTTGTGCTTCTTTCCGCCCGCTCGTGCCAGCCGATGTCAGGCGAGAAGACGGGCGGGCTGGCCTTGGCGGATTACCAGTTCGACCGCCTGTTTGTCGAAAGACACGAAACTTTCGCCGCCTAGCCATGCTCCCTCATGGGCAATCACGCCGTCGGCGAAATCGCCGCCCGCTTCCAGCACCGCCAGTCCTGCTTCAACCGCGGGGCGGTTCATTGCCACATTGCCGGCATTGAGCAGATCTTGAATTGTCTGTGCAACATCTTCCTTCGATAGCTTGGCTCCTCGACGCAGTATCCAGACTAGCTCGCAGAGGCTCGTTAGAGAAACCGCGACCAGCGATGCCTGTCTGAGAAGTTTTGCCGCAGCCTCCCCCTGCTCCGCATCATCCTGCAGGACTGCCCGCGCAAGAATATTGGTATCGACCGAGACCTTCATTCCTCGCCGGCCCAGCCCGAGGCGGCGATTTCGTTCATCTCTTCAATCGTCAACGGCTTTTTCGTCCTGCCGGCATGCCGGCCGATGAAATTATCGATCGTCCCCGCCGGACGAGCAGCCTTTACCCTCAGCTCACCGCCCGGAAGCTTGTCGAATTCAATTCGATCCCCGGGCTTGACACCAAGATGCGTCAGTAAATCCCGTCTCAGCGTGATTTGCCCTTTCATTGTCACCGCAAGGGAAGGCATGGAAAATCTCCTATCTCAAATCAAGATAAAAGTAATGGATTTTTTACTTACAATCAAGTTTCGAGCACTGTCTTGTTGGCCCCGTGACTCACTCAGAACCGGCCGGGACGCAGCGGCGTCAGGTCGATGATGGGGCGTTGTCCCGCCACAAGCTGCGAAACGAGGTAGCCTGTCAACGCAGACAGCGTCAGACCGAGATGGCCGTGGCCGAAGGCATAGGTAATGCGGGGCAGGCGGCGGGAAGCGCCGATAACGGGAAGCGAATCCGGCATGGAGGGACGAAAACCGAGCCATTCGTCGTCGCCGTCTCCAGCCCTCGGCAGCAGTTTTTTCACGCCTTCGCGTATCATTGCAGTCCGCTTCGTGTTCAGCGGAGCGGCAAGGCCGCCAAGCTCGACCGTTCCCGCGGCGCGCAACCCGTCCGCCATCGGCACCATATAGAAGCCGTGTTCTGGATAGCAGACCGGGCGCGACAGCAGATCGCCCGCTTCCGGGAACAGGACGTGGTAGCCTCGCTCCGTATCGAGCAGAACACGGTCGCCTGCCAGTGCTGCGAGCTTGCGGGAATGGGCGCCGGCGGCCACGATGGCGTGGTCGGCAAGGATTGCCTTGTCCTCCGTCCTGAGGCCGATACTCTCATTGTGCGGCTCGATTGCCGAAACTTCGCCGCGGATGATTCCTCCGCCGCCGTTTACCAGCGCCTCCGCCAGTGCGAAGGCGAGCTGCCTGGGGCTGGAAAACACATAAGCGTCACGGAACAATACGCCCTTGTGGTAGAGCGGCGCGAGATTGGGCTCCATGCTCTGGATAGCCACGCGGTCCAGCCTGTCCATCGCGACGCCATGGTGTTCGCGCAGCGCGTTTTCGGCATCGGCCGCCCGGAATTGCGCCTCCGTCTTGTAGAGATAGAGGCAGCCGTTATGCCGCTTCAACCTTTCGGCGCCTGCCTGTGTCACCAGTGGTTGCCAGGCGGCATCGGCATGGGAAAGCAGCTCCGCCAGCATGCAGATCGAGCGCTACGAAATCGGAAAGCGGATGAGCCAGACCGTGATCTACGGCGGCTTTGTCTTCCTCGCGGGTCAGGTCGCCATCGACGCGCCGGGTTCGTCCGTCCGCGAACAGACGACTAACATCCTGGCGCGGATCACCCGGCTTCTGGAAAGCGCCGGCAGCGATCCGACACGAATCCTGAGCGCGACCATCTGGCTTGCGCATATGTCCGGCTTCGAAGAGATGAACGCTGCCTGGGACGCCTGGGTGCCATCGGGCCATGCGCCGGCTCGCGCAACGGTCGAAGCAAGACTTGCGGCATCGGAATTCGCGGTGGAAATCGACATTATCGCAGCGGCCGGCAACTGACCGGCGAAGCTTCCCGGAGCGACGGGCGCGGGAGGCAAGGAGCAACCTCCGACCTCGTCACGAGAATTTCGCCCGCCTGGTTGACGAAGACCGGCAGTTGCAAAGCCGTGACACTCGCCAACAACCGTCCGAAGGGATGCCGGGCAACTTGCCTTTGTATAATTTAGCCTTTAAGGACGCCCCAACTCCAAAGGCGCAGGGGCTGAACCAGCATGTCACATAACCAGACCACTACTTCGGAGCTTGGCGTGACGGCCAGCGATCTCGATCGCTATTTCACATTTCTACGCCATGTTCTTGTGAATGCAGCGGCGTCGCGGCAGGGTAGCAAAGACCTGGATTATGCAACTGCTATGAGTGAGGCCATGCAACTCGCCCGTGCGACCCATGAGGCCGGCCGGAAGATCATCTTCATCGGTAACGGCGGCAGCGCGGCCATTGCCAGCCATATGGCCACGGACTACTCCAAGAATGGCGGACTCCGCGCCATGGCGATGAACGACGGGGCGACACTGACCTGCCTCTCTAATGACCTCGGTTATGAAAACGTCTTCGCAAAGCAGATCGAAATGCATGCGAATGAAGGCGATCTGCTGGTTGCGATCAGCAGTTCAGGCAAATCGGAAAGCATCACCAAGGCCGTCCGCACCGCCCGCGAAAAAGGCGGTGCCGTTATCACCTTGAGCGGCTTCGCTCCTGGCAACCCGTTGCGCTCGCTCGGCGATCTGAATTTCTACGTCGCTTCCGATCAATATGGCTATGTGGAAATTGCCCATCTGGCGATTTGCCACGCCATATTGGATTTTTCCTGCGGCCTCGTCCCGCCCAGCCTTTCCTGAGAGCCTTATCACGCGCATGAGTTTCCCCCACATCCATGATCCGGAACTGTCGCTCCTTACCCCCGACGACGACGTCGCCGACCCAGAGGTAACCATCCTCGTCCCTTCACTCAACGAGGAGTTGACCATTGGAACTTTCGTCGATTGGTGCCGTCAAGGCATCGCCGCAAGTGGTGCAGCGGTCGAAATCCTTATTGTCGACAGTTCGACCGATCGCACCCCCGAAATCGCGCGTGAGAGGGGCGCGCGCGTGTTGCGGACGCCGAAGCGCGGCTTGGGCAGAGCCTATATCGACGCCATTCCCTTCGTCCGGGGCAAATTCATCATCATGGGCGATGCGGACTGCACCTATGATTTTCGCCAGATAGCACCCTTCATCGAGGCCTTCCGGAAGGGATCTGAATTCGTCATGGGCTCGCGGTTCAAGGGCTCGATCGAGGATAATGCGATGCCGCCGCTGCATCGCTATTTCGGCACGCCGCTGACGACGTGGATTCTCAATCGCATGTTTGGCAGCCGCTTTTCCGATATCCATTGTGGCATGCGCGGCATCAGCGTCGATGCGCTGCTGCGCATGGATCTCCGCTCGCAAGGCTGGGAATACGCGTCTGAAATGGTGCTGAAGTCAGTCCATATGGAGCTTGCGACGACCGAGGTGCCGATTCATTTCCTGAAGGATCCTGAAGGCCGGCTCAGCCATATGAAGCGCCGAGGCTGGATGGAACCCTGGCGCGCGGGCTGGCGCAATCTGCAGGCGATGTTTGTCTACGGGTTCGATTTCTTTTTGATTTGGCCGGGCCTTCTGCTTCTCACCCTCGGCTTGATCATGATGTTGCCGCTGCTCGCCGGACCTATGTCCGTAGCAGGCGTACGATTCTCGTCGAATGCCATGCTGTTCGCGATGGCTCTGGCCGTCCTGGGTCAATCAATGCTAGTTTCAGCAGCCATCGGTCGCGTCATTTTTGACTATTCGGGACATGTACAGCCTCGCCTCGAGGGGCTCCTTCCCTACAATGCAACAATATGGGGATCTGTTGTCGCCGTTCTGGCAGGCGTCTTGCTGGCGGTTCCGCTCTTCGATTCCTATGTCGGGAACGGATACGTGCTGCCTGAGATCGGCATCGAGACCAACTGGGCCGTCTTCGGTTTGTGGCTCATCATCACGGCGTTCCAGATATTTATATCCGGGCTCATGATACGTGCGCTCGGGGTCATGCTGCCCGTCAAAAAGCCTGCGCCGCCTCTCGCGGGATAACAGCGACGAAAGGGCTATCATGATCGTAGGCTGGTTCGCGGTTCTTTCCATAATATTATGGGGCCTCGTGATCGACAAAGGCATCGTGGCCTGGCTCAACCGACGTTGCGATCAGCCTTTCCGAGACGGCACCGATTTTCTGTTCAGCGGTATTTTGCCGGCCCTGGCGATCGCCGGCGGCGCGGCCACTATTCTTGGCGCGTTTCATGGATTGAGATGGGAAATCGTTCTTCCCATAGTGGCTGTCTCGATGATCTGGCGGCGGCGCGATCTCGTCGCCGTTCTTTGCAACCTGGGTTCGCTGTTTCGTAAAATCGCCACTGAAACGAAAAACGGAAATCCGGTTCCGGTGCTTGCGGCCCTCACATGCCTCATACTTGGTTATGTGTGGAGTGTGCTGGCACAATTCCCGTCAGCTATTGCCGACGTGTGGGTTTTCCATATCCCTCTGGCGAACAGCATCATCGATCACGCCGGCTTTGTGTCACCGCAGATCGACCATCCCTTCTACGGCAATATTCCGCTCTTCTTCAATCTGCTGTTTGCTCTCGTCATGATGGTCAGCGGTCACTGGACCGGCGCGGCGGTCATGAATATTGCGATTTTCTTCGGATTTCTGTTCCTGCTTTCAAGCTGCGCCAGTCGTTGGCGCGCATGCGGCTTTTTTCTGGTGGCCGCTCTGATCCTCAGCATCCCCTTCTTCAGGGGCAGTGTCGGCGAACCGATGACGGATCTGGCCCGGTCGTGTTTCTCCGTCGCAGCCGTGCTTTTCCTGTGGCGTTATTTCGAAACTCGGCGGCCGGCGGAGCTCTTTCATTGCGCGCTCGTGTTAGGAGGAGCGGTCGGAGGGAAATATACCGAACTGCAAATGGTCGTCCTCATAGGGCTGATATTGATACCGATGCTTCTCAAGGGGAGGCTACCCCTGCCGCTCCTTCTGCCATGCCTTTGCGCATTTCTCGTAATCGCCGGCTATTGGTATGCGAAAAACCTGGTCGTACTCGGCAATCCGATCTATCCCTTCATGTTCGGTCACCCAGGCCTCAGCGATGCTTGGATGGCCGATTACATGCTCGAACTGGGCAGGGCCTTCGATCCCGCCAACCGACACTTTGTGACAAATCTCGCCACTCTGCAGGGTTGGCAGGACTTCCTCTATATTCTTTACGACTGGTTTCTCGAGAACAAGCCGAATGCTTTCGCCGCTCTCGCTTTAATATTGGCCGGTCTGACGGTGGCTTTCCGGCGCATCGCATTTCTCGCCGCCATCGTCTTTGCGATGTTCGTGATATGGTACACTGTCATGTTCAATCACATCAGGTGGGCAACGCCAGCCTATTTGCTTTTCTTTTCGACTGGTTTTATCGGAGCCTCTCTGGTTCGCGAAAGGCTGGATAAATGGCTTGACCGACAGGTCCTGCCGCGGATGGCTCCACTTGCGAAAATGGCTTCCTCGCCGGCATGCAGGGTCGCCAGCCCGGTGATCATTGGCTTGCTGGCCGGGGGACTCTGGATTTCCCACTGGCATCGAATGGGCGGTAGCGACTTCGACCCCGTCAAGGCGAAAGACTTCGACGTGGTGCTCGGGATGATAAGCGCCGATAAATACATGGAGAGCCATCGCGAGGCTTATTTCATGTACCGCTATATCGCAGATCATGACCTACGAACCGTGTTTCAACCTTTCGATACGGCCAATACCCTATTATCCACGGCTTACAACGGCGGCCGCGATGGCGGCTGGCAGCTGCCGCGCCACGTTCTGCCGGCGCCGGGTTCGGACATCGATGTTTTCATCAAGGACAATCATATAGCTTACTTCATCATTCCCCCCGATGCCGGGAGCGCGTTCCTCGCCGAACGCATTGGTGAAGACAAAATCGCGATGGCCAACAGCGTCATAGCCCGTATGATGCCTCGCTCCTCACTGATAGTGACGGATCGCTTCGGATGGAAGCTATACCGCTTTGACGCGGATCGGCCCTCGTGACTCCTTCTTCCCCCCGAGCATGGCTTCGCGTCGCCATACCAGTTCTGAAAGTGGCCGTGGCGCTTGGCCTCGTCATATGGATCGCACGCAGGGTCGATTTCGCAGAAGGGTGGGCAGCGGTCCGCAGCCTGCCGGTGACGACCATCTCAGTCAGCATCGTCCTGCTTCTCCTGCAGGCCCTGCTTTCGGCGTGGCGGTGGTGCCTTCTGACTGACATGATCGGGCAAAGGCTGAAGATGATAGGCGCCATGAAACTCTTCATGGAAAGTCTCTTCTACAATCAGGCTCTTCCAAGTCCCATTCCAGGCGATGCCGCCCGCATATTTGGGGCCATCAACTATGGCCTGACGATAAAGGAAGCGACGTTGGGCGTCGTTATGGACCGTATCCTCACTCTTTTCGGGCTGGCGGTCGTTGCCCTGATCGGGCTGATCATCATGCGCGCCTTTTACGGACACGCCTTTCCAATCCCCTATCTGGCCGAACTCACGGCCCTTGGCGTCGCGGGAACAGTCGCATCGGCCGTGGTCTTCAGCTGGCGTCGGCGATTGTTCATTCGCTTTCTTCCGGAAAAGCTGCACGCCCTGAGCGACGCGCTCGCGACTTTTCTGAGCCATCGGAGAACGATGGGTATATTTCTGTTGACCCTCGTCATTCACGGAGTGAGCGTCGTAACACTTGAAATCCTGGTTCGCGGTCTTGGCCTCCCGCTCGATTGGGGCCAGGCGGCAGCCGCGTTCCCGCCAGTGCTATTGATCGCCATGGTTCCCATTTCCGTCGGAGGATGGGGCCTGCGCGAAGGCGGCATGATCATTTCGCTCGCCGTGTTCGGCATCGGCACGACGGACGCCGCAACACTGTCGGTGGTTTTCGGCCTGTTGCAGCTTGTGGTCGGCTTGGCCGGTGGTGTATTCGTCCTTTCGCGTCCTCATTCGGGAAAGATCAAAGCGCTCTGAAGAGCCTTAACAGATCATATGGAGCTGCCGACATGCATGCCTTGGTAACGGGAGGGGCCGGATTTATCGGCAGCCATCTCTGCGATCGCCTTCTGGATTCGGGTTATCGGGTAACCGCAATCGACAATCTTCATCTTGGCCGCATGCGGAATATAGATCATCTGCTGGGCCGGCCGGATTTCCGCTTCCAAAAGCTGGATATGCTCGATCGCGAGGGCATGGACCAGCTCGTCGCGACGGATCGTCCTGATGCCGTTTTCCATCTCGCCGCCAATTCCGATATTGCCGCAGGCAACGCCAATACGGAACTGGACCTGCAGCTGAACCAGCTGACGACGACGACGCTGCTTGCCATCATGCGCAAGCATGGTGTCGGCAGGCTTTTCTTCGCCAGCACTTCCGCCGTGTTCGGCGAAGCCGAAGGCAACATTCACGAAAATCACGGCCCGCTGCGGCCGATCTCGTTCTATGGCGCCAGCAAGCTTGCTGCGGAAGCCTATTTGTCCGTCTATGCGCTGTCATTCGGCATCAAGACGCTCGTGCTGCGCTTTCCGAATGTGGTTGGGGAACGCTCCACACACGGCGCGATCTACGATTTCATCAACAGGCTGAGGGACGATCCGACGAGACTTCAGGTACTCGGCAATGGAATGCAGACAAAACCCTATCTCTATGTCGGTGATCTGGTGGATGCGATTCTCCTCGCATGGAACAAGGCGCCTGGCGCCTATGAGGTATTTCACGCCAGCGGCATCGGCGAAACATCTGTTCGGGATATCGCCGAGATCGTAGTCTCGAAGGTCGCGGCCGGAGCCGCTATCGAATACGGCAGCGAAGACCGTGGCTGGCTGGGCGACGTGCCGCGCTTCAGCTACGACATAAGCCGGCTTGTCGCTCTCGGCTGGACGCCGAAGCGAAGGTCGACCGAAGCCGTTGAACTCGCCGTCGAGCGGATCCTGGCGAATGGGTTCTGAAACCGCTATCCGCGAGGCAATCATCATCGCCGGGGGCCTCGGTACCCGCGCGCGCAGCATGACGGGCGACGTCATTCCCAAGGCTCTTCTGCCTCTTGATGGCGTGCCGATCATTCTCAGGCAGATTCGCGTCCTCGCCCGCGAAGGCGTTCGGCACGTCCGTGTGCTCGGCGGCCATCTCGGCAGCCAGCTTGAGCCTGCCCTTGGCCCGGAAGCCGAAAAACTCGGCATTACGATCGACGTCTTCGTCGAGAAGTCCCCGCTCGGCACGGCAGGATGCCTGACGACTTTGGACACGATCGCCGATGACGTGCTGATCGTCTATGGCGACATGCTTTTCGATATCGATCTGTCGGCACTCGCGCGTCATCGTCGGCAATTTCCTGCCGCCGTGACGATCATTGCGCACCCCAACGATCATCCGCGGACATCCGATATCGTCGTTCAAAAGAACGGCTATCTCCAGCGCCTGTTGCCCCGCAAGGCGCCACGCGATGCGGATTGGCGCAATCTCGTGCCGGCTGGTTTGTACGTGGCTTGCGGCCAGTTTTTCGAGGCTCTCGTGCCGGGGCAACCGGCCGACATGATCCATGATGTCATTCCCGGTCTCCTCGAGCGTTCCATCCCGGTCGCAATTTATGATACGCCCGAATATATGAAGGATACCGGCTCTCCGAGCCGACATGCCGCCGCGGCCGAGGATCTTCGGCAGGAACGGGTTCATGCCGTCCATCTGTCGGTTCGAAGACCCGCGGTGTTTTTCGATTGCGACGGCGTGCTCAACGAAGACGTCGGCGGCCATGGAGTCATTCATCCCGACCAGGTGAAGCTGGTCGGCCGAGCCGGCGAAGCGGTGCGGCTCGCCCGCCAGGCCGGCTTCCTTGCGGTTGCCGTAACCAACAGGCCGCAGGTCGCCAAAGGCCTGCTGGATGAAGCAGGTCTGGATCATGTTCTTGGTCGCCTGGAGGCCGAGCTTGCCGAAGACGGCGGCGTGCTGGACCGTATCTATTTTTGTCCGCACCATCCGGACAAAGGATTTCCCAACGAAGTCGCCGAACTCAAGATCGACTGCGCTTGCCGCAAACCGGGAGATCTAATGATCCGCCAGGCCATGGCGGAATTGCCGATCGAAAAAGCGAAATCCGTCATCATCGGCGACAGTTTGCGCGACATAGGTGCGGGCCGCAAGGCAGGCATCTGGGCCTATGGTGTGCGGACCGGTTACGGCCTGCGCGATGAAAAGAGCTATCCCGCCACCGAAACAGCGATTCCGCACGCCGATCTCATTTTCGACACGGTCTACGACGCCGTTCGCTTTCAATGCCAATATCAGGACATCGGGAAAGCTCTATCAGGAGTGATCGAGGAACGGCTTTCACAAACAGCAGGTCCGCTGCTTGTAAGCATATGCGGCCGCTCCCGCTCCGGGAAAAGTACGTTTGCGCATGCCGTCCAACGCATACTTTCGGAAACAAGGCGCCGGGTGCTGAGGCTGGAACTCGACCGCTGGATACTGCCGCTCGAACATCGCAGCCCGGATATGAGCGCGGAAGAGCGCAGCAGGGTCGAGCTCTATCCCGAAATCGTCAGCATGCTGCGCCGATCCGGTCAGGTCGAAGCGCCCGGCTATAACGCGGCAAGCCGTGGCCAGTTCAGGGTTACTACCACCTATGACGCGCGAGATGCCGAGGTCATCCTGCTGGACGGCATCTTTGCCGGGCACGCGTCGATCCGCGAGGAGGTCGATATGGCCGTTTTCGTCGAAGCGTCACAGCAGACCCTGCTGAACCGCTTTCACACCTTCTACGCCTGGAAAGGCCTCACGCCGGTTGCCGCCGAAGGACTCTGGCAGTCACGAATTCAGGATGAGTGGCCGAGGATCGATCTGCAGCGCCGGTCGGCCGATATTATCATCAATCTCGAGGGGGCAATCCTTTGATCGTTTCATCCGCACCTTTTCGGGTCAGTTTTGCCGGCGGCGGCTCTGATATAGCGTCCTATTACCGTCGTCAGGCTGGGGCGGTACTGTCCTGCGCGATAGCTAAGTACAGCTTCGTTATCGTGCACAACTACTTCAATGAAAACAAATACCATCTTAAATATACACGCACCGAGCTTGCCGACACACTTGAAGAAATCGCGCATCCGCTGCTGCGCGAGGCCTTGCGCATGCACAGGGTCGAGCCTGGCATCGAAGTCGCCTCCGTTGCCGACATTCCCTCCGGGACCGGTCTTGGATCATCCAGCTCCTTTTCCGTGGCGCTGATCAACGCGCTCTACGCCCACAGCTCACGCTTTGCCTCAAAGGACCAGTTGGCGGATGAAGCCTGCAAACTCGAGATTGACATCCTGAAGGAGCCGATCGGCAAACAGGACCAGTACGCTGCCGCCCATGGTGGCCTGAATTTCATCGAATTCAATTCCAACGGCAGCGTGAACGTACAACCCGTCGTCCTCAGCTCCGAAAAGATGGCTGAGCTCGAGAGCAACATCCTTCTGTTTTTCACCGGCAACCAGCGCGATACGCGTTCGGTGCTGTCGACACAGGTGCAAGCGATGGAGACGGACGAGGAAAAGTTCCGGACCGTCGAGCGCATGGTGCAGTTGAGCTACGAGATGCGCGACATCCTGATGGCCGGGGACCTTAGCGCCTTCGGCGAAGCGCTGCATCGCGGATGGATGATGAAAAGATCGCTGACCTCGAAAATCACCAACAGCGCGATCGACGAGTTTTACGAGGCGGCACGCGCTGCCGGCGCGATCGGCGGCAAGCTCGCGGGTGCCGGCGGAGGCGGCTTCCTCGTTCTCTATTGCCCAAAAGACCGCCACGCCAAAGTCCGGCAGGCCCTGTCGCAGCTCAAGGAAATCGAGTTTCGTTTTGACTGGAGCGGCGCGCGTATCGCTTTTGCACAATAGGGGGCGTGAATGGCACCGCGTCTCATCATCACCGGATCGACCGGCTATATCGGCGCAAGACTTGCGGCGTTGGCGCGTGAGCGCGGCTTCGACGTGGTTGAGTTCGGCCGACGCTCCGAAGCAAAGTGGCGCATCGGCGACGAGCCCGCCGCCTCCGATCTGGAAGGGGCTGCCGCAGTCGTTCATCTCGCGCATTCCTGGGCCACCGGGCCGGAAGCGGCCGAGGAAAGCAATATCAATGTCTCGGGCACGGTGAAATTGGCGGAAGCGGCAAAGGCAGCCGGAGTATCACGCTTCGTCTTTGCCTCCTCCACGTCATCCAGACCGGAAGCGCTGAACGTCTACGGCCGCACCAAATTCAGGATCGAACAGCATCTGGCGGGCAGCGCCGCGGCACCGATCGTTCGGATCGCGCGAATAGGGCTTGTGTACGGCGGGCCGCGCACAGCAATGTACGGTCTGATGGCGAAATTATCCGCCCTAAGTCCGCTGCTGCCGATGATAGGGCTTAGCCGAAAGGTTCAGCCCATTCATCTCGACGAAGTGGCCGCAGGCCTGTTGACGCTTGCGACGGACGAAAGCCAGCCGCCGCGGGCATTCGTGCTCGCCCAGGAGAGACCGATAAGCTTTGCCGCCTGGCTGCGCATTCTTCGCCGCAGCCAGGGCAAAGGGAACCTGCATTTCATACCGATCCCCCTCACTGCCGCCTTGCTCGCCTGCCGGATGACGAAGCTTCTGCCGCTGATCCCGACGGTCGATCCGGAGCGCGTCCTGGGGCTCGCGGGAGCCACCCCTATGGAAAGTGGTGAGAGCCTCAGGCTGCTGAAGTTGCACCTGGTTGACCCACTGGTGATGCTATCGGCGGAGCTCGGCCAGAAAAGTGGCGAGCCGTCGCAAAGCGAGGCCAAGGCTCTGCTGCAATATCTCGGCTCTGCGCCCACCGAAATGCAATTGCAACGCCTCTCCGAAGGGCTCCGCCGTGAAGGACTGGCGCCGCTCGGTCTCTCACCGACGCTGATCAAGCATCCGCGTCTGCTGGCACTGTTTGAACCACCGGCCAATCGAACGCAGCATCGCCTCGCAAGAGCCCTCTACCTCGCCGATCTCGCGATTGAACCGGAAAGGCAGCGAGACAAGAAGGCCGGGCTTTTCAACGCAATCCTGACGATATCAGGCGACGTCTTGCTCCTTCCTCTCCGCGCCCTCCTCGCCGGGAGATATCGATGAATGGGCCGGATGCCGACTTCATCATCATCGGCAGCGGGCCTGCAGGTGTTTCCGCCGCGTTCCCCCTCATAGCGGCCGGCCGCCGCGTCCTGATGCTGGATGCAGGCAATGATGTCGGGTCGCGGGATGAAAGCCGCAGCGTGCGTGTCCTGGGAGGCGACCTAGAATCGCTGCGGGCGGACGATGGCAGCTCGCCAAAACTGCAGACGCCGGTGTCGCGTGGAATTCTCGAACGCTTCCAGGGCGAGTCCGGCATAGGTGGCGTTGGATTCATGCCCATTGGCAGCCTCACTCGTGGCGGCCTCTCCAATATCTGGGGTGCGCAGATCAGCTACCTCGACGCTGACGACATTGCGAATTGGCCCATAGACATCGCTTCTCTTCAAAAATCCTACGAGCGCATATCCGAACGCATCGGGATCAGCAGGAATGCCGATTTTAAGAGGAGTGCGGAGGGCGAGTCCGTCCTGCCGCTTGGGGCGACGGCTGCCTATGTTCTTCATAGGCACAGGGTCGCAAAGCCAGCAAACGGATCGTTTCGGCTTTTTCCCGCCGTGAATGCCATACTTTCGGAATCGAGGCCGGGACGAGCGGCATGCGACCTCGGCGGTGACTGTCTCTATGGTTGCCCGAACGGGGCAATATATAACAGCAGACAGGACCTGCTTTCGTTGCGGAAATCCCCGCATTTTCGTCTGCTCGACAACATGCGGGCCGTTTCGCTGACACATAATGCGGGCTGGACAGTGAGAACGGCAGATGGATCGTCATTTTTCGCTCCAAGGATCATTCTTGCCGCAGGGGTACTCGGAACGGCCGCCCTGCTGGCGGACCACCTGCCGATTGAGGAACAGGGACTCCGTCTCTTGAATAGTCCCACGCTGGCCATTCCCCTGCTTTCCCCGCAAAGGTTGTTGCGTTCGTCAACGCCGACGCACAGCCTGGCGCAGCTCGGATTATCCCTGCGCTACGGTGACGGCATATCCGATTATGTGACGGGAGCGATTTATGAAGTGGGCTCCCTGCCCGCACAAAACTTCATCAACAGGATGCCGCTCGGCCGTAACGCGGGGCGCGCCGCGTTCGAGAGGATCGCCGGAAGTCTCCTTGTCGCCACCATTTATTATCCTGGAGATCAAAGCCGCAGCTACATCCACCGAGATGCTGCGGCGGAAAAGAGTTTGACCATTCATGGCGGCTTCGCGGAAGGCTTTGATATTCTTGCCGAAGCTTTGAAAAGAGCGCTTCGGCGTGAATGGAAACGGTTGGGACTCATTCAGCTTCCGGGCGCTTCGCTGGCGGAGCCGGGTGTCGACGCACATTTCGCCGGCACCTTACCGATGGGCGCCTCCGGCCCGTTCGGCACCTCCGCGGACGGCGAGTTGAATTTCCATCCCGGTCTCCACATCGTCGACGGCTCGATTATCCCGGATCTGTCATCGAAATATATCACGATGACGATCATGGCCAATGCCGATCGCATCGCCCATCGCCTTGCCGAAACAGAAGCAAAGCCGGCATCCTGAATCCATTCGGCTCTTCAAGCTCTCAGCTGCGGCAACGCATCTCCGGCCAATGACAGGGAGCGGTTCGTGATCGGCTTCCGAAACGGCCGAAGTATCAACGAGGCCCAAGGGTCCTGCCGGTCTTCTTCTGCGGCAAAGCGCAAGCGCCGACCAAGCTCAGGCAATGCCGCCCAGGCAGACATATTTAAGTTCGGTATATTCGTCCAACCCGTGCCTCGACCCTTCGCGGCCCAAGCCCGACATCTTGACGCCGCCGAACGGCGCTTCCGCCGTCGAGACGAGGCCGGTATTGACGCCGACCATCCCATATTCGAGCGCTTCGGCGACGCGGAAGACCCGCGACAGGTCGCGCGCGTAAAAATAGGAGGCAAGGCCGAACTCGGTGTCGTTTGCCTGTTCGATAACGTCCTCTTCGTCGCGGAAACGGAAAAGCGGGGCAAGCGGCCCGAAGGTCTCCTCGCGCGCGACCTGCATCCCGGCATCGACATCGCGCAGGATCGTCGGTTCGAAGAAGTGACCGCCAAGCGCATGGCGCTTGCCGCCCGACATGACGCCCGCGCCCTTTGCAACGGCGTCCTGAATATGGCTCTCGACCTTGGCGACGGCGTTGTCGTCGATGAGGGGGCCAAGCACGACGTCACGCTCCAGGCCATTGCCGACCTTCAATGCCGAAACGGCCGCGGCGAGCTTGTCGGCAAATGCCTCGTAGACGCCGTCCTGGACATAGAGCCGGTTGGCGCAGACGCAGGTCTGGCCGTTGTTGCGGAACTTGGCGATGATCGCGCCTTCGACCGCCGCATCGAGATCGGCGTCGTCGAACACGATGAACGGCGCATTGCCGCCGAGCTCGAGGCCGAGTTTCTTGATCGTCGGCGCGCATTGGCGGTAAAGCAGCTCGCCCGTCCGGGTGGAGCCGGTGAATGTCAGAACCCGGACGTCTCTGCTTGCGGTCATCGCCCCGCCGATTGCGGCCGCGTCACCCGTGATAATATTGAGAAGCCCCGCCGGCAGGCCGGCACGTTCTGCAAGAACGGCGATGGCGACCGCGGAGAATGGCGTCTGCAGCGCCGGTTTGAGAACGACGGCGCAGCCAGCGGCAAGCGCCGGGCCGATCTTGCGGGTGATCATCGCGTTCGGAAAGTTCCAGGGCGTGATCGCTGCGACGACGCCGGCCGGCTGGCGCAGGACGAGGATGCGCTTGTCCGGCTGATGACCCGGTATGGTCTCACCGTTGATGCGTCTTGCCTCTTCGGCAAACCATTCGATGAAGCTCGCACCATAGGTGATTTCACCTTTGGCTTCGGCGAGCGGCTTTCCCTGCTCCAGCGTCAGGATCATCGCCAGATCGTCGCGGTTTTCGATCATCAGGCGATGCCAGGTCTTGAGAACGGCGGCGCGCTCGCCGGCGGTCTTCTTCGCCCAAAGCTTCTGCGCGACCACGGCGGCCCGGATAGCGTCTTCCGTTTCCGCCGCACCGAGGTCAGGGACCGCACCCAGCACCTCACCTGTCGCCGGATTGCGGACCGTGGCCGCCCGTCGACCTTCCGCTTCGACCCAGCGATCGCCGATGGGGCAGGCTTGACGGAACAGTGAGGGATCATTCAGCTTCATGGGACAACTTTCAGCAGAATACGTGAGCGGCACCTGGATCAAAATCCAGATGGACTATATCTCCGCGATTGAGCCCGGCAATAGCCTCATGACCGAAAGGCAAGCGAACCGAAAGCGCCTCGCCTGTCGCCGTCTCTGTGGAGACATGGATGTTGTTGCCGAGAAAGGTAATATCGCTGACCGTCGCGGCAAGACCCGCGCCGGCAGCTCTCGCCCGCGACAACCGTATGCGCTCCGGCCGCAGCATCAGCGCCGCCCTTGCGCCGGAGATCCCTTTTCCATGCACCGGAATTTGGTTGAAGATGGTTCCGCCTCCGAGCGCGATCGTGGCTTGTCCATCGCAGGAAGACACCAGGTCGCATGAAATGAAGTCGCTGTCGCCGATGAACTCGGCTACGAAGCGGGTCTTGGGATTGGCATAAAGTTCGGGTCCGGTTCCGATCTGGTCGATGACGCCCTTCGAAAAGACCGCAATGCGGTCGGACAGCCGCAGCGCCTCCTCCTGGTCGTGCGTGACATAAAGGATCGTCACTTCCGTCTGCTGGTGGATGCGGCGGATCTCATGCTGGATTTCCTCCCGCAGCTTCTTGTCGAGCGCCGAGAGCGGCTCGTCCATCAGCAGCACCGGCGGATCATAAGCAAGCGCCCTAGCAAGGGCGACACGCTGCTGCTGGCCGCCGGACATTTGCGCGGGCTTGCGATCCTCGAAACCTTCGAGCCTCACGAGGCGCAGCATCTCCTTCACCTTCAAGTCGATCTCGGCCCTGGACTTGCGCCGGACCTTCAGCGGAAAAGCGATGTTTTCGCCCACGGTCAGATGCGGAAACAGCGTATAGCGCTGGAACACCATGCCGATATTGCGCTTATGCGACGGGGTGGCGAGCAGGGTTCTGCCCTCCAGCGTAATGTCGCCTTTCGTCGGGTTCTCAAAGCCGGCGAGAATGTAGAGCGTCGTGCTCTTGCCGGAGCCGGACGGCCCAAGAAAGGTCAGGAACTCGCCACGCCGGACATCGAGATTGACGTCGTGCACGGCGACGACAGGGCCGTATTCCTTGCGTATACCGCGGATCTGAAGGAATGGTTGGTTCATTGTTTCAGTACCTTACGCACGACGGCAACCAGCGCCATCAGGATGATCGTCAAGAGGATGAGAAGAGTCGAGGCTGCTGCGACGACGGGTGTCAGATCCTGCCGCAGCGTCGCCCATACTTTCACGGGCAGCGTCTGCAGGGTCGGACTTGACATGAAGATCGCCACCACGACCTCGTCCCAGGATGTCAGAAAAGAGAAGACGGCAGCCGAAAAGAGCCCATGGCTGATCGCGGGAAGCGTAACCCTGATTTTTGCTTCCAGGGGCGAAGCGCCGCAGAGCACCGCCGCGTCCTCGATGGATTTGTCGAAACCTTCAAGCGCACTCGATATGGACAGGATCGAGAAGGGCAGCGCCAGCACGAGGTGCGAAATGACAAAACCCGCCAAAGTCCCGCCAAGGCCGATTTTCAAGAAAAAGGCGTAAAGAGCGACCGCGAGAACGACGACCGGAAGGATCATCGGTGTGAGGAACAACGCCTTCAGCGCATCGCGGAACAGGAACGAACCGCGCACCAGCCCGAAGGACGTCACGAGCCCAAGCAGCACCGACAGGATCGTCACGATGACCGCAATCTTCAAGCTCGTCCAGGCCGATCCCAACCAGCGCGGATCGGCAAAGAGTTCGCTGTACCATTGGAACGTCCAGCCGGGCGGCGGAAAGATCAGCCACTGCGAGGAGCCGAAGGAGAGCGCTGCGATGAACACGATCGGCAGCAACAGAAAGGCGGCGGTCAGAAGCGTGATCGCCAGGAGCACGTATTTCCACCAACCGAGACGGTCGAGATTGAGCAGCATCTCAACGTCCTCCCGGATTCTGGCTGCCGAAGAAGCGCAACTGCACAGCATAAAGCGACAAGGTCACCACCAGCAGAACCAAGGCCGCGGCACCGCCCATCCCCCAGTTGACCAGCGACTGTACGAACTGCGCGATCAGCTCCGCGAGCATCATATTGGCAGTGCCGCCGAGAAGCGACGGCGTGACGAAATAGCCGAGCGACATGACGAAGATCATGAGGGCGCCGGCGGCCATGCCGGGCATTGCCAGGGGCAGGAGAACACTGGTCAGGCACTGCCAGCGATTGGCGCCGCAAAGGGCGGCCGCCTGCAGGATCGACGGATCGATCTTCTTGATCACGCCGTAGAGCGGCAGGATGATGAAGGGCAGCATGATATAGGTCATGCCGATCGTCACGCCCGTGAGATTGTTGACAAGTGCGAGCGGCTGGTCAATCAGGCCCATTGCAATCAGCATCTTGTTGATCAGCCCGGTCCGCTGCAGCAGGACCATCCAGGCATAGGTGCGGGCCAGCAGATTGGTCCACATCGACAGGAGCAGGATCGCAAAGATCACCGAGGTCACCCGACCGGGCATGATCGCCAGCGCCCAGGCGACGGGAAATCCGATCAGCAGCGATATGACCGTGACGAAACCCGAGACGATGAAGGTATTGACGAAAATCTTGAAATAGGTCGCCGACCCGATCAGCTGCGCATAGTTTCCAAGCCCCGGAACAGGTTCCAATACGCTTCGCAGCAGCAAGACCACAACCGGCACGACGAAAAAGATCGCCACGAAGGCCAGAGCCGGAACCACCCCGCCAAAACCTGTTGCCCTGCGCGCCTTTTGCAGAGGCATGATTGCGCCAGAGGCATCGCTATATGTCGACATGACAGTCCTTCCCACCCGTCAGTTCCACAGGCGTCGTCCGAAAAGGAGTACCGCTGCGTGAGGTACGGCGAAAATTTCGCCGTACCTGTTCATATGGAGCTCAGCCTATTTTGCCTGCCAGGCGTACCACTTTTCGCCGATGGCATCGCGGTTGTCGGCCCAATAGTTCATATCGGCATTCACCTGGCTTGCTGTCTGCTGGTCCGGCAGCGTCTTGGCTGTTTCCGGGTCCATCAGCTTGGCCGAGTCAAGATTGATCGGCGCATATCCGGTGGCTTTTGCAAGGGCTGCCTGAGGTTCGGCCGAGGTTGCCAGCGCAATGAACTTCATCGCAGCCTCGGCATTCGGCGCGCCCTTCGGCACGACCAGCGCATCCGCAGCGGTGATGTTCTGCTCCCAGGACGTCTCCACCTTGATGCCGGTCGCAGCAAGCGCCGTCATACGGCCGTTCCAGACGCTGCCGAAGGGCGCCTCGGCGGAGGCCAGGAGCTGCTGCGACTGGGCGCCGCCCGACCACCAGATGATATCGGACTTGATCGTGTCGAGCTTCTTGAAGGCGCGGTCGAGATCGAGCGGATAAAGCTTGTCGGCAGGTACGCCGTCGGCAAGCAGCGCCGCTTCGATCACGCCGGGGGCCGACCACTTGTAGAATGTACGTTTTCCCGGAAACTTCGCGGTGTCGAACAGGTCAGCCCATGTCTTCGGGCAGGCTTTGACGGCATCGGCGTTGCAGCCGATGACGAAGGAATAATAGAAGCTGCCGACCGAATAATCGGTGACGAAACGCGGATCGAGCTTGGACTTGTCGATGATGGAGAAGTCGAGCTTCTCGAGCTGGCCGTTCTTGCCGGCCTGGGCGGCGTAATCGCCCTCGACGTCGACGACATCCCAGTTGACTTCGCCGGCCTCGACCATCGCCTTGAGCTTGCCGTAATCCGTCGGCCCGTCCTGCACGACGGTGATGCCGGTCTTCTCGGTGAACGGGCTTGCCCATGCGGCCTTCTGCGCGTCTTGGGTCGTTCCCCCCCAGCTCGAGAAAACCAAACTGTCGGCCTTGGCCGGGGCGGATGCCACCACGAATGCGGCAACTGCCGCGAAAGCAAATGTTGTTTTCATGTTCCCTTATCCCTGTTCTGGTTTGTCCTACGGGTATGCCTTATGCCGTCAGTGCGCCTCGCCCTTGGGAGAAAAGCTTGCTGGCTTCATAATCTTGTTTTCCGCCACCTCGATCAGGTCGCGGATCTTCGGCAGGAAGGCCTGCCAGCGGGGGTCGGCCAGAAGCCGCTGGCGTCTCGCCTCGCGGTCGTCGAGGCTCGCAAAAGCCCAGATGTGGACGATCTCGTTGATCGTGCCGATCTCGGAGAAGAAGTAGCCGACGAGCGTGCCGAGATGGCTCTTCTGGATCTCGATCCCCTCTTCCTCGACGACTTTAAGGTATTGCGGAATGGCGCCGTTCTTCAGCCGATAAGTCCGGATTTCGTAGAACATGGCGCTACCTCATCACGAAAGGATCGGGGATCGGATCGTCTGAGGTCCTCAGCCAGATCGTCTTGGTGCGGGTGTAATCGAGTGCTGCGGCCATGCCGCCTTCCCTGCCGTGGCCGGACAGGCCGAAACCACCGAACGGCGCGATTGGCGATACGGCCCGATAGGTATTGACCCAGACGATGCCGGCGCGGATGCCCTTCATCAGCCGATGCGCCCGGGTCAGGTTCTGGGTGAAGAGGCCCGACGCCAGACCATAGCGGGTATCATTGGCAAGCTTCAGCGCCTCGGCTTCCGTTCCAAACGAGACAACGGAGAGAATCGGGCCGAAAAATTCCTCGACCAGCGAGGGGGAAGCGACATGATCGCAATCCAGAATCGTCGGCGCGAAGTAAAAGCCTTCGCCATCGATCTTGCGTCCGCCGGTGACGAGACGGGCGCCGCTTTCGATCGACTTTTCGACGAGCGCGCCGATATTGTCCTGCTGACGCTTGGTGGCGAGCGGGCCGACCTCGGTCGCCATGTCAAGCGGCGGGCCGATGCGGATCGCCTCGGCCTTCTCCCGCAGCAGGGCGACAAATTTGTCCTTCACGCTGCGTTCGACGATGAGGCGCGAGCCGGCAACGCAGCTCTGGCCTGTTGCCGCGAAGATGCCGGCGACCTGAGCGTTGGCCGCACTTTCGAGGTCGGCATCGGCAAAGACGATGAAGGGTGACTTGCCGCCGAGTTCGAGCGAGGTCGAGGCGAGGTTTTCGGCCGAGTTGCGAACGACGTGCCGGGCGGTTTCTGGACCGCCGGTGAAAGCGACATGCGCTACCTTCGGGTGACGGCCGAGCGCTGCGCCGCAGGAGGCGCCGAACCCGGTGATGATGTTAACGACGCCGGCGGGAAAGCCTGCCTCGTGGACGAGACGCGCAAATTCGAGAAGCGGCGCCGGCCCGTCTTCCGACGCCTTGACCACCATGGTGCAGCCGGCCGCGAGCGCCGGGCCGATCTTGACTGCAGACAGGAAGAGCTGACTGTTCCACGGCACGACCATGGCGACGACGCCGATCGGCTCACGGCGGATCCAGACATCCATATCAGGCTTGTCGATCGGCAGGTAGGAGCCTTCGATCTTGTCTGATATGCCGGCATAGTAACGGTAGTATTCGGCGACATAGGCGATCTGCGCCGATGTTTCGCGGATGATTTTGCCGGTGTCGCGCGTCTCCAACTCGGCGAGTATCTTAGCGTTGGCGGCAACGAGGTCAGCGAGCTTGTAGAGCAGCTTGCCACGTTGCGTTGCCGTCAATTTCCCCCAGGGACCTTCATAGAGCGCCCTCTCGGCAGCGTTCACAGCCCGGTCGACATCACCCTCGCGCGCTTCGGGCATATTAGCCCAGGCTGCGCCGGTGGCCGGATCGATGCTCGGATAGGAAGCTTCGCCATCAGAGAATTCGCCGTCGATGTAATGCTGGAAACGCCGCATGATCCTACTCCTAAAATGCCGGCATGACCTCGGCGATGAAGCGCTCGAGTGACGCCTTCTTGCGCTCGAAACTCATGCCGGTGTCGATCCAGAAAGAATACTCGTCATAGCCGAGCGCTTCATAGGCCTTCAGCCTGCCGATGACGGTCTCGGCGTTACCAACGACATTGTTGGTGCGCATGACCTGATCCGAAAGCATCGCGTTCGCTCGGATCTGCTCGTCCGGAATTCGCTCGATCAGGCCTTGAGTGACCGGCTTCTCATTCTTGAACCAGGCGAAGAAGTAGTTGTAATATACGCTGAGTTCATGGGCGGCCTGGGCGACGTCTTCTTCCGATGAGCCGACATAGGTGTGGCGCAGCAGCATGATCTTCGGCCGCTCGACATCGGGATTCTTGGCGCAGGCATCGTTGAAGCGGTCCATCAATGACTGGACCTCGTCGTCGCCCTGCCAGAGCGGGGTAACCTGAACGTTGCAACCGTTTGCGACGGCAAATTCGTGCGAGTTCGGATCGCGCGCCGCAACCCAGATCGGCGGGTTCGGCTGCTGCAGCGGCTTCGGCGCCGAGGTAGTCGCGGGGAACTTGAAGAACTCTCCGTCATGGGCATAGTCGCCCTTCCATATGCCCTTGACCGCTGGGATGAGCTCACGCATGCGCTGGCCGGCACCCCAGGCATCGAGACCCGGCAGCAGGCGTTCATATTCGAAGGAATAGGCGCCGCGCGCGATGCCGATATCGAGCCTGCCGTCGCAGATGATATCGGTCATGGCAGCTTCGCCGGCAAGCTTGATCGGATGCCAGAAGGGAGCAATCACCGTCCCCGTTCCAAGCCGCGCCCGTGATGTGCGGCGCGCGAGATCGGCGATGGTAACGAACGGATTGGGGGCGATGGTGAAATCCATACCATGGTGTTCTCCTGTCCAGATCGCATGCATGCCGCCCTTGTCGGCGATCTCGCAGAGCGCGACGAACTCCTCGTAGAGGCTCTTGTGGCTCTGGCTGGCGTCGAGCCGTTCCATATGGACGAAGAGGGAGAACTTCATGCTTTTGCACCCTTGGCCGGAATGGGGTGGACGGTGCCGCCGGTCTCGTCACCGAAATAGACGCCGAAATTGCCGATAGAACTTTCCATCGCGAAACGGTTGACGATATCGGCGGTCGAGCTGGTCTTGAATTGAGCGCCCGACAAAGCGTCGGGTTTCACAAACCGGCCGCTGGCGGGCTCCCCATCGCCTGCGACAGCGAGGTAGACGATGTGCTGCTTGCCGTCGCTCTTGCCCTCGTAAACCGAGTAGAGAAAGCCGATGCTGATCTTCAGCCCGGTCAGCGACTCCAGGTATTTTCCCAGCGCCTCGGTCGGGTTGCCGTCATGAGCGTCAATGCTCGGCAGAGCGAGCACGTCCACGCCGAGGAGCAGAACCTCTCCGCGGCGTTCGACGACGGCCGCAAGTTCGATATTGCCTTCGGCTGCAGCGGAAACCGCTTTGCTTGCGAGCGTCGGCGTGAAATAGCCGCCACGAGCATAGCCGAGACCATTGCGGCCGCTATTGTCGAAAGCTTCGATGCGTCCCAACAGAATGACGTGGTCGCCGGCCTCGATGACCTCTTCCATCGCGCATTCGAACCAGGCCGCCACGTCCGAAAAGATCGGGCAGCCAGCTGATCCCTTGCTCCACTCGACCGCCGCAAACCTGTCTTCGACCGGCCGCGCGAAGGTGTTCGAGACGTCCTTCTGCGTTTCCGACAGCACGTTGATCGCAAAATGCTGCGCGCCGGTCATGATGGCGAAATTGCGCGACGTCTTGGCGAGGCAGACAAGCAGCAATGGCGGATTGAGGGAAACCGAGGTGAAGGAGTTAGCCGTGAAGCCGATCGGATTTCCGTCGCCATCGCAGGCGGTGACGACGGTCACGCCTGTGGGAAAAGCGCCGAATGCATCACGCAAGGCCCTTGGGTCGACAGTCTGGATTGTCATCGTTCATCCTCCCCGAACGACAGCCACTCGGCGAGCAGCGAATTGACGATTTCAGGCGCGGTCAGGTTCACCATGTGACGATGGCCTTCGACGATACGGGCGTAGCCTCGGCCCGCAAGCGCCGCCATCTGCGTTGCCATCAGGGGCGTCGAGTTCGGATCGTCGGATCCCGTCAGAAACAGCGCCGGACCAGCCACGTCCTTCCAGCCGTCTGCATAGGTCTCGTCCCCTCCCGCAAAGGCGGCGTAGGCGACGGCATAGCCTTGGGGATCAACGAGGTTCAGCCATTCTCGTGTCAATTCACGCGCAACGGTGCTGTCCGCGTCATCGCCGAACCAGCGGGCCAAGGGACCTTCCTTGTCGACACCCGTGACCGGAATGGCCGCAGCCCGCGCGAGGACGGCGGCCTTGGCTTCCGGGTCACGGCGATAGACACCGTTCAGGTAAGCGACACGGCTGATACGCTTGCCAAAGGTCGCCGCCGCCCCTCCCGAGACCAACGCGCCCATCGAGTGCCCCGCGACATTTGCGGTTTCGATTTCCATCTCGTCGAGAAAGCGGCCGAACCAGGCGACGAATTCCTCGAGCCGGCTGCCCGCCGGCAGCTTTGCGCTCTCGCCGTGTCCCGGCATGTCGACGGCGATGACGCGGTGACCCGCCGACAGAAATGCAATCTGCGGAGTCCAGGCTTCGAGCCGCATGCCGACACCGTGAATGAGAACCAGCGGCTCACCGCTACCAGCCTCGTGATAGGCCGTTCCGCCTGCCGTCTTCTTTCGCGACAAGGCACCGGCGGCCTTCGTTGCTGCAGCGGTGCGTGTGGTCGATCCGGCTGTCAGCATCTGAGCGCCGCTCCCTCAAACGCCCGCAGGATTGGCAACGTCCTGCCCCAGGTCCTTGAGATCCTGGTAGCGATCGCCGATACGATGATGAGGACGCCCGCCGACCGAAGCGCCAAGAGCCACGACGATCTCATCGGCAGCAGGCGCGTCGGGGATCGAGGTCTGAATGGTCAGGTAGTGCGAGCGGCGGCCTTCATCGTTCTTGTCCATCAGAGGGATCATGATCGGCGCATTGGCAGGGCCGCGCGTATTGCAGAAGGCGAGATACGACTTGGCGCCGACGGCCTGGCGATAGAAGTTGCCGAAGCGCAGTGTGTGGATGAGCGCGGATGCGTGCTCGATCTCGCCGTCCAGACCAACGACGGCGGACTTTCCGTAAGCTTCGACGGCATCGCCGGATCCGACGGCGTCAATGATCATCTTGGTGAGCAACTCACCGAGAACGGGAGCGCCCGCATGGATTTCCGGCTTGAGGTCTTCGACGAAACCGCGCCCTGCCCAGGGGTTGTTTACGACAGCATAGGCGGAAAAGAGCTTCAACGGTACGGCCGCGGCCTTGCCGCCCTCGATCAATGTCGTTTCGATCTGCAGTCCGGTCTTGCGAATTTGAATGCCCATCTGAATACCTCGATCGATTGTTAGTATTATGGTATACCATATTATCGCAGAGTCAAGTTCGTCACGCGATCGAGGGCGATCTTATAAATTCCATTATAAAACAACACGTTATTGATTCCGCCGGCACCACATTGATCGCCGAGTAACCCACGTCCCCATTTCCAAGCTGCCCACGGAACACCTTCAGCCAGCCGGAATAGTCTCTTCATTTCCGTCAACTGTTGTCAGCTGACAAAGCCTGCAAATGCCCCGCCCGCGGGCGCAACGAACCCGAGGCAGGACGATCCAGGCTCTGACAAATGTCCCCTTTGATATTATTTATTATGGCATACCATCACATCGCACAAACTCGTATGTCAAGCCGGGGCAGTGCCGACTTACCGGAATCGTGATTGGCATGATGATGGGTGATTGATGGCACCAATGGAAGCGGCGGCGACTACTTGGCCTTATTCGGCAGGCTTCTTCGCCGACAACACTGCTTCAGCAATCGCACTGGCGGCGGCGACATGATCCATCGCCGCCCGATAGGCGCCCTCGCCGTCGCCGCGGCGGATGGCGTCGACGATCTTCGACATCTGCGCCGGTCCCTCGACGCCGCGCCCTTCCGTCTTGATCGTCATCGACCGCAAGTGGTTTATGCGCACGGTTAGGAGGTTGACGACACCCCAGGCGACGTGCCTGTCGACCATTGTGAACAGCGTCTGATAGAAGGAAGACGTGTTCGCCAGCACAGCCGCCATATCATTGTCGCGGTAGCTGTTGCGGATGCCCGCCAGCGATTCTTCCAGTGCGGCGACGATTTCGGGGCTGCTGCGTTCCGCGCATAGCCGCGCCGCCATGCCCTCGAGCGCACCGCGGATCTCATAGATCTGCTTGGCTTCCTCGATGTCGAGCTGTGCAACGATCGGCCCCTTGTTCGGCAAATTGGCGACCAGCCCTTCCGATTCTAGATGCCTCAGAACCTCGCGCACAACGGTCCGGCTGACACCGAGCTGAGCGCAGAGGTCGCGCTCGACGAGACGATCTCCGGGACGGAAATACCCGTTAACGATGGCTTCGCGGACTTTGTCGAGTGCCAGTTCCCGCAATGTCTTTGCGGGACGCTCGACCCTGATTGCTGCGTCCTTCAAAGCACCGCTCATTCTGCACCTCAGTGTTGGACCGACTTCGCATGCTCAAGGCTCGCCGCGGCAGTCGAATTCAAGAATCGTATTATGGCGTACCAGACACTGTAGCTGGCGGCGGCCGGCAATTCAACAAGCACCGAACCGGCCCTGGGGATCGACAAGTCTAGGCCTCGGGCGCCGGCCGCTGCGCAACGATTGCTTCGACTACGGCCTTGGCCTGCACCCGAATGTCGGGGACGGCGGTAATTTCCCAGAACTGCCCCGCCGTCAAGGCGCCGACGGCAAACAGCCGGGCAGGCGAGATCCGGGAGGGGGCTATCACCTCGGAAGCGGCATCCACCTGGATTCCGAGACCGAGAGGATCGGCGGCGATCAGCTGAAATCGGCGCATTTCCTTCAAAAGCGGTGAATGGCTGATCCCTGCGCGCTCCATTCCCGTACAGTTGACCAGCCAATCCGGCCTGATCTCAGCGATCTCAGGTGTCGCCCTGACCCTGTATCCGGCAACGAGCCTGCCCTCCTCGGCCCCGAGCGATTGCAGGAAGCCTGCATGGAAGCGCACGGTTCCTTCAGAGACAAGTTTGTCGAAGCTGTCGAACACGTCAGGCGCGACGCGGTGACGATGGATGTTCCACCAGGGAAGCGCATGCCTGAGGAACCGAGCCCGCTCCATGTCGGAAAGCCGTTGCCAGAGAGTCTGAGTGACAGGCCTCAGGCCATCCATCACGCTTCGCCAGTCGTCGACCAACCCGCTCTTTTCCCGCAAGCTCTTCAATATGCCGCTGACCGTGTCGGGGAGTGACGCAACGTCGATCGGCAGCGGCGAAGGCGGCCTCCTCGCGTGCCCGAGCGGCGCGAGCCCGCGGCGCGAAAGCACATCGATCCTGCCTCGATGGCCGTGAGCACGCAGCGCGAGAACCTGATCGATCATCGTCAGGCCGGAACCAAGGATGCAAACCGTATCGGACGATGCGACGCGTCTCAGCCAGGAGAGCCGCCAGGGGTTCTCGATGATCCGCGACCGCATCGGCAGTGGCACGCCTGTTGGCTCGACCGGCAGGTTGGCGTTGCCGACGCCAAGGCAGAGCACGACGTTCTTTCCGGCGATCTCGCCACCATTGCCGAGATGGAAGGATAAAGTGCTGGCGTAACGTTCCACGCATCCCGCAGCTTTGGCCCGGATGAAATCAACCCGGCAGCGGCCGTCGCGCCTTCGAAGCAGCTGCGCGAGCGTATCCCTTACATAAAGACCGTAATCGCTGCGCGAGGCGAAATCACCGGACTGCAGCCGCCGCCCGCGATTTTTCAGCCAGTCGACAAAGTCGTCGGGCCGATGCGGCATCAGGCTCATTCGGCCCGCAGGCACGTTGAGACGGTGGAGATAGAGTTCTGTCCGGTACGCCGTCCCGCGGCCGAAGCCGGGGTCGTCGCCAACGACGGCAACCGTCGCCGAAGCTGGGAGTTGCTCGATGAGATTGCAGGTCACGGCTATCGCCGAAAAACCGGAACCGACCACGACAACATCGTATATCAATGCATTCTCCCTGAGGGTCCGTCACCTTCGCTCTTGCCGCTCACTCGTTCCCCCACCCGCGCAAGCGGCAGAATCGCGGAAACAAATGTCTCTATAGTCTATAAATATAGTTTGTTATTTCTCCCGCTAGCCCATTCTCAACCATTACGCTTCTCAGGGTGAGATCAAGGGCCGCATGTGGCCCTGAACAAAGGGGCTCGAGATGAATTTCAGAAAGTTGATTGCCGCGATCGCCGTCGGCGTCGGAACTCTTGCAGCGGCTGTTGTCGCCGAGGCGGCGGATAAAAAGGTCGTCGTCGGCTATCAAACCGATGCACTGCCGTCTTCGGTCGCGATCGCCAATGGCGAATTTTCCAAGACCACCGGTTACGAGATCGACTTCCGCAAGTTCAATTCGGGAGCCGAGATTTTTGCGGCCATCGCCTCGGGCGATGTCCAGGTCGGCTATGTCGGCTCCAGCCCGTTTGCGGCTGCGGTATCACGCGGACTGGAGGTCAAGGCCTTCTACCTCGCCTCCATCTCGGGCATCGACGAAGCTCTCGTCGTCCGCAACGGCACCGGCATCGAAAGCCTGAATGATCTGAAGGGCAAAAAGCTTGCCGCCGCGCCCGTGTCGACCGACCACTATCAGCTGCTGGCGCTGATCAAATCGCTGGGCCTGACGGAAAAGGACGTCCAGGTCTTTGCAATCCCCCAGCCTGAGATCGTCGCAAGCTTTAACCGCGGCGATATCGACGGCGGCTTCGTCTGGGATCCGGCGCTGACCGAACTCAAGAAGAACGGCAAAGTCCTCGTGACGTCCAAGGACGTGGCAGACAAGGGTGCGCCGACCTTCTCGGCCTGGGTTGCAACGTCCAAATTCGCCGCCGACAATCCGGAATTCCTCAAGGGCTTCGCCTCGGTCGTCACCAAATTCTACGCGTCCTTCGCGGCGGACAAGTCCGCCTGGGGTCCCGACAGCGACAACGCCAAATCGCTCGCAAAACTTCTCGGCGGAACGCCCGAGCAGCAGGCCTCCGCCTTGAAGAACCTGACGCTGCTCACTCCCGAAGTCCAGGCATCGGACGCCTGGCTCGGCGGTGGAGAAAGGGCGGGCGCCGGCAAGATCCTCAAGGACACGGCATCCTTCCTGAAGGAACAGGGCAAGGTGTCCGGCGTGCTGGACAATTACGGAAGCTTCGTCACCGCCGACGCACTCGCCGGCGTCAGCAACTGATCCTCCCCGACGCCGGCGTGGCTTGCCGCGCCGGCGTCTAACTTGCGAGTTCCCATATGCTGAAAGTCGACCACGCCAGCGTTTTCTTCGCCGCCCGCGACGGGCGGGCCGTTCATGCGCTCGATCGCGTGTCTTTCGATATTCCCGAACGCGGTTTCGTCGTCGCACTCGGAGCCTCGGGCTGCGGCAAATCAACCCTTCTCAACGCGATTGCCGGTTTTCTTCCGCTGTCCGACGGCCGGATAACGCTCGATGGCCGCAGCGTCGAACGACCGGGTGCCGATCGTGGCGTCGTCTTCCAGAAGGACTCGCTGCTGCCTTGGAAGTCAGTCATCGACAATGTCGCGCTAGGCCTGAAATTCGCCGGCATAAACCGAAAAGAGCGGCAAGCGCAGGCCCTGGAACTGCTCCGGCTCGTCGGCCTCGACGAATTCGCCGGCGCCTTTCCCTACGAGCTGTCGGGCGGCATGCGCCAGCGCGTCGGCATCGCACGGGCTCTGGCGACCAATCCCGATATCCTGCTGCTGGACGAGCCGTTCGGCGCGCTCGACAGCCTGACCCGTGAGCAGATGCAGGAACTGCTGGTTTCCGTCTGGAATAAGACGGCAAAGAAGGTCTTCTTCATCACGCATTCGATCGAAGAGGCCTTGTTCCTCGGCACTGAGGTGCTCGTCATGTCACCTCGGCCGGGGCGCGTCGTAGCGCGCTTCGATCTCGATTTCATCAGCCGCTTCGCCGATACAGGTGATGCCCGGGCGATCAAGAGCTCGCCGCAATTTGCCGAGCTGCGCGAGGAAATCCGCGCCATTCTCCACAGCACCGAAGATTTGAGGAGCGTCGCATGAGCGATATAACCCAGGCTCCGCCGATTGCAGCCGACGCCGAGGAGCGCCAGGTCAAGCTGGTGAAAATGGCCGGCTTCGGCGCCGGCGAGAAGTCGACGGCGGCCATCAGCGTCGCCACCGCCCTAGCAATATTGCTGCTGTGGTGGTTCGTCGCCGCGCTCGGCGTCGTTCCGCACCTGTTTCTGCCGCGCCCGGACGAGGTGCTGACGCAGATCGGCGTCATTTATCGCAACGGTTATGCCGGGGCATCGCTTTGCGAGCATGTCTCTGCAAGTCTGTTCCGCATCGTGGTTGCCGCCCTCATCGCCATCTCCGCCGGCGTTCCGCTCGGATTGCTCATGGGCCTGAACCGCTGGGCCAAAGGTGTGCTGGACGCGCCGATCGAATTCTACTGGCCGCTTCCGCCCCTCTCCTACCTGCCGCTGATGATCATCTGGCTCGGCATCGGCGAGACGTCGAAGATCACGCTGCTCGTGCTTGCGATGTTCGCGCCGATCTGCCTTTCCGCCCAGGCCGGCGTTCGTTCGTTGCCGATCGAGCGCGTCAATGCCGCCCGTTCGCTCGGAGCAAGCCGGCTGCAGCTCTTCCTCGACATCGTCCTGCCCTCGGCCCTGCCCGAGATCCTCACCGGCATCCGCATCGCCCTCGCTGTCGGCTGGAGCACGCTGGTTGCGGCCGAACTGATCGCCTCCACCCGGGGGATCGGCTTCATGATCATGTCGGCTTCGCAGTTTCTGGCGACCGACGTCGTCTTCGTCGGGATCGCCATCATCGCAATCTCAGCCTTCACTTTTTCGGCCGCCGTCCGCTTCCTCGAGGTCTTCCTCGTTCCGTGGAAAGGCAAGCTCTGACCGAATGGCAGGCAGCAGGCAGCCATATCAATGACTGCCTGCTGCCTCGGTCAGCCCATGTATGGCGACAAGTTCGTCCGCAACCAGCTTCTGAAGCCGCCATAGGATCGCCGCCCGCTGGTGCTCCCGCATAACAGTCACCTTCAATGCACCGTAAACCTGGCCACATCGGCCCTGCGCCGTTGCAGGCTGCGGATCAGCATCGCGGCCTCCCTGACGATTGCCGAAAACGTCGCATCGTCGGCATCGACGATCCGCCCGGTCATATCGCGGATGATCGCCGTCAAATGGCTGATCGAATGGCGGTTCTGCGCATCATCCGGTCCGAATTGGCTATCGGCAATGGCAAGCAGCGCCTGCACCAAGCGATCCATTGTCTGGCGGCGCCTGCTTCTCGGGTCGGCATTCGGGTCTTCGCTCAGGCGCAGGAGATCGGCGACGATGTCGGACATTGCGCTTCCACTCACATCGCAAAAGCCGGCGGCATGGAAACGGAGCGCTTTCGAGCGCCCGATCGCGTCTTCAAGGCCTCCAGCAGCCGGTAGCCGTTGCGCCAGCGTCCGAAACCGCTGGCGATGTTGATGTGGCCGGCGAGCCCGATATTCCGGGTCTCGGCGTTCCACAGCCGGCCGAACAGGGCCAGGCGGTCGACGCTCATATAGGCGTCGTTCATGCTGCCGACGACGATGCTCGGAAAAGGCAGAGGCGCCGTCGGCATATCGCCGAAGGAGATTTGTCCGGGATGCAGGGCTTCGGTAATCGGCAGGTCGCATGGCGCAACGAGCAGGGCTCCTTTTACGCGGCGCGCAACGCTCCGGCCGGCGAGCCGGGCAGCCAGCAGGCATCCGAGACTATGGGCGACCAGATAGGCCTCACCAGCCTCTTCGAGCGCGTTTTCCAGCCGAAACAACCACTTGTCGACGTGCGGATGATCCCAGTCGTCCTGGATGACGCAACGACTGTCGGGCTGATCCTGCAGCCAGTGCCGTTGCCAGTGTCCCTCTCCCGAGCCGAAAAGCCCGGGAAGGATAAGTACTTCTTTCATCGGATCAACCCGATCACCACAGCGAACAGGAAAATGAAGGAGCCCGTGATCGTGCAAATTCCGGCGGCATGCCGGAATTGCGACATGATGCTGCCCGTTGCTCTTTTCGCACGATGCCGACCGAGGCCGGGTTCAACGACGATCGCCATTACGCCACCTCCCTAATACCAAAGGCCGGGCGTCGCGCCCCAATAATGAAGTTCGTATTCGCGCGCAGACCAGTCCCGCTCTTCGTCGCGAGTGAGCAACTCGTTTGCGGGCTTGCGCGCAGCCGCCTGCTTTAGATCAAGAAAGCGGCCGATCGCGAGCTTCAGCCAGGATTGGAAATCAAGCTTCATGCGAAACTCCTGTCCGGAACCGATTTTCTTCGGCTGAAGCGCGTCGCACCAAATTAACTCGAGTGGCGCGCCTCAGGTTTTTGTTCGCGCCCGCCCAGGTAACCTGCATCAGGAAATCAGCGAATGGCGTCGCGCATTGGCAAGAAGATCGCGAAGCGATGCGGTCGGTCCGTAGAGCATCAGCAGTCGGTTCTCTTCCCGCTTGGCAAGGCGATATCGCCGTGCGAATTCAAAGACGCTCCACATCTGCTCGCCTGCTTCGGGCTTTTCCGCATCGTCGGCCGATACGTCCTGAAACCTGACCATGACGACGATCCTATTCGGCCGCCGCGAGTGCCGGCTTTACCTCCGGGAAGAATGCCGCCAATTCCCCGACCACTTCGCCGATACGGTTCGAAAGCGCATCCGAAGAGATCGTGTAGTCGGTAAAATCGCGATCGGAAGCGTAAACGGCAGTCGGCAACGTATGGGCCATGAAGAAGCCGAATAGCGGCCGAAGCTGATGCTCGACCATCAGCGCATGCCGGTCACCGCCACCCGTGGCCGTGATGATGATCGGCTTGCCGCGCAATTCCCCAGGATCGATCAGATCGATGAGGTGCTTGAAATGGCCGGGATAGGAGCCCTTGTATGTTGGCGAGCCGATGATCAGGGCATCGGCGTGGACGATCTCGTCGACGACGCGCCGCGCCTGCTCATCGAGGTCCTTGCGCCATAAGGAGCTTCCCAGCGACGGACCGACATCATGCAGATCATAAGTCTTGCTCGTAAAGCCGTATCGATCGCTCGCAAGTTCGGCGACGTGCCGGATGAGGGCCAGTGTCTTCGATGGACGATTGAAGCTGCCAGCAATGCCGACGAGTTTGAAACCTGACATCAGTTTTCCTCTCTTTGATTGCTTCAACTATTGTCTACAAAAATAATAGATTAAAGAAATAGGCGCCTCTCCTTGCTCACCTGGGTGAAAAAATATTCGTCTTCGCCCCTGTTGATTGCGCCTAAGGCCTGTCGCCGCCGAGATGACGTTCGAGGAAGGGCAGATTGTCCTGTCCCCAGTAGAGTTCGCTGTCATAGACGTAGGTGGGAAAACCGAAGACGCCGCTGTCGCGCGCGTGAACGCGATCGGCTGACCACTTGTTCTGAACATCGTCATCGGCTTGTCGTCTGAGTAGCACGGCGCCATCAAGACCGGCGGCGTTAACGACCGCCTCACGCACTTCGGGCTTGCCGATATCCTTCGCCTCGCTCCAGAAAGCATGCTGCAGGGCACGGGCGACGCCGATCCAATCCTGTCCGTCAAGATAGGCCGCGATCACGAAGAGGGACGCTGGCGTGGGATCGCTGAGCTCGGGACGGTCTTCGAGCCGCAACTGCTTGCCTCGCACGCGCGCCCAGCGTTTGAGGTCCCGCGTCCAGTAGGCGCGGCGGATTTCCGGCCGGTTGCGCGAGAATATGCCGCCGTTTTCTTCGACCACTGTCGTCAGATAGGGCGTAATGACCACGTCGTTCTTCACCGCCAGTTCGGTAAAGGCGTCGAAGCCGATGTAGGACCAGGGCGAGCCAATCGAAAAGAAGTATTCTACCGTTTTCGTCACTGATGAATGTTCCTCGTAGAGCGATTGTTCTGGGGCCGATTGTTGGCGATCAAATCAGGAAGCGGCCCGAATTCCGGGTTGCGCTTTCCATCCGAGTTCGGGTGCGATTGACGTCACGAAGTCGTGGAGAATCTGGCGATATTGCTCGTCCTCGAACTCGTAAGGGAGTTCCAGCCTCAATTCGCTGACCTCCGGCAGGACCGGATCGGAAAAAAGCCGTTCCAATATCTCGTCAGACGTGCCGACGATATCTCTAGCGAACAGGGTGCGCCGCTCGCCCTGCGGCGAGAGCGTCCGCCCATGACGGCCGTCGGCGTAATCACGGTAGCGGCGGCGCGTTGCCGAATCGGCGCTGTCGAACGGCACTATGACTCGGCCGAGTGCGATACGGCGCTCAGTTCCGGAGCCGCGGTAGGTATTGATGAGTCTGGATTGGGCGACGAAGAAGTCGTCGGTTCCCTCCCCCGTTATCACGTTCCCCGTCAATAGATTGAAACCGTTGCTGCCAGCCCATTCGGCCGATCGCTGTGAGCCGCCGCCATACCAGATCCGGTCGACCAGGCCTTTGGCAAAAGGCTGCAGACGCGGCCGCTGCGGGCCGAAGGGCGTCTCGACGAATGTCTGTTCGTCGCCCAGATAGCTGCAGCGCAGATTGTCGGCAAAGCGCAGCACGCGCGTATGCGAGAAGTCATGGCTGGTCCAGTCCCCGTCGAAGGCAAGCGGGCCAATCAGCTCAGCATGCAGCGGCCGGCCGGCGCTGACGCCGATGTTCAGCCGTCCGCGCGAGAGAACATCGACCGTGGCCAGGTCTTCGGCCAGCCGATAAGGGCTTTCATAGCCGATCGGGATGACCGCCGTTCCGAGCTCGATCCGGCTGGTACGCTGCGTGGCCGCCGCCAGGAAGGCGCTCGCCGAGGAAATTCCCGGCTCCAGGTGCCGCTGGCGGACCCAGGCGCTCTCGAAGCCCAGTTCCTCGCCATATTGCAATTGCTGGAGCGTCTGCTCCAATCCCGACAGCGGATCGCCGTCGGGATAATTGCCGGGGGTGAGAAAGCCGATATGGCTGATGGATATATTGCGCCCGCTCATGTCATCCCTTGCACTCGTGCCATCCGATGATCAGTATTTCGGCAAGCCGGGCGGGTTGGTCTCGGATGCCGGCAAGGCTTCTTCGGAGAGATGCCAATGCTGGAGGATCTTGGCGTAGGTGCCGTCCTTGATCAGGCCGTTGGTGGCGATCGTCAGTGCATCGGCGAGCCCGCTTCCCTTGCGCGTGGCGATGGCGACGTCTGAACGATCAGGCCAGCCGGCGCTCAGCGTCCCGACGCGCTTGATGTTCTTGTCTCGCGCGGCGATGAAAACGAGCTGGGCGTGCGGCTGGACGATGACATCGGCCCGGCCGGAACGCAGCGCGAGAAGACTTGCCGCCTCGTCGTCGTAATATTGCAGCTCGATCGGCTTCAGGCCTGCGGCGACATCCTCTTCGCTCCACTTCACCAGGATGCGCTCCTGGTTAGTGCCCGCACCGACGATGACCCTGAGGCCTGCCGCGTCCCTCGGCTCCTTGATCGAGGTGATGGAACTATCTGACTTTACGAAGCAACCATGCAGGCCCTGGCGATAAGTGGAGAAATCGAACTTCTCCTTACGCTGCTCGGTAACGCCGACATTGGAGATGACGGCGTCGTATTTGCCCGAAGTGAGGCCGAGCGGCCAGTCGATCCAGGCGACGGGAACGATCTCCAGCGTCAGGCCGAGGCTGTCGGCGATGGCATAGGCATAGTCGGGGTCCGCCCCGACCACGGTTTTGGCGTCGGTGGCATAGGTGGCAAGCGGAGGGCCGCCGGGGCTGACGGCGATGGTGAATTTGCCCGGCGTGACAAATTTGAAATCCTTCGGGATCGCGGCGACGGCGGCATCGTTCCTGGCCGCATGGAGTCTGGCCGGCTGTTGCGGGCTCAAGTCGAAATCATCTGCCGCATGGGCTGCACCGACGCCGGTCAAGGCTGCCGTCAGCGCTGCGAAGAAGAAGGTGCGAATATCGGAAAAGGCCGTCACGTTCGGTATGTCTCCGTTTGCGTTGAAAAGCAGGGACGGCCCGGCCTGAACACCAGTCCGTCCCGCGAGCTTACGAACCGCTCTTCGGCAAGCCGGGCGGGTTTGTCTGGGCCTTTTCAATTGCCTCGGGACCGAGATTCCAGCTATCGAGGATCTTGCTGTAGGCGCCGCTGGCGATCAGATCATTGACGACATTGGTGACCGGCGCGGCAAGCCCGCTTCCCTTTCGCGTGGTCACCGCGATTTCGGCGGTGATCGGCCAACCGCCGCTGACCGTGCCGACGAGCTTGGTCTTGCCATTGATCCCGGCCGCATAGGCTTGGGTGGCGTTGACACTGAAGACCGCGTCGGCCCTGCCGGACTGGACGGCGAGATCCTTGACCGCGTCGTCGTCGTAATACTGTATCTCGATCGGCTTCAGGCCAGCCGCGACATTCCGCCGATCCCATTCGAGCAGGATCTTCTCCTGGTTGGTGCCGGCATCGGTGATGACCTTCAGGCCCGCAATATCCTTCGGCTCCTTGATCGCCGTGATCGGGTTGTCAGCCCTGACGTAGAAGCCGAGCTCGTCTTTGCGGTAGGTCGAGAAATCGAATTTTTCCTTGCGCTCTTCGGTAACGGTCACGTTCGAAATAACCGCATCGAACTTGCCGGACGTCAGCCCAAGCGGCCAATCGGCCCATGCGACGGAAACCAGATTGAGCTTCAGATCCAGGCTATCCGCGATCGCCTGTGCCAGATCGACGTCGTAACCGATCACCGTCTTGGAATCGGAAGCGTAATCATGCAGAGGCAGATTGCCGCTCGAACTGATACCAACGGTGAAAATACCGTTTTCAACGAAGTTGAAGTCCTTGACTTCGGCAATACGCTTCTCGTTCTTTTCCACCCGCAGCCGGTTCGGCTGTTCCGGGCTGAGATCGAACTTCTGCTGCGCCTGAGCGGAACCGAAACCGATTGCGCCAACGGTCACGGCTCCCGCTATCAGAAGCCTTGCTCTATCTGTAAATGTCATGCCCCTTCTCCGTTTCATCTTAAGATTGTGCTTGTTGTCATTCGGCCGGAGCAGCACGTTGCGGCCCGGCATTCACCAGCGCTGCCGGCGCTAGAGAACCTTGGCGAGGAATTCGCGTGTGCGAGGATGCTCGGCCTGCGTGAAAATCCGGGCCGGCGGGCCTGCTTCCAGAATGCGGCCGCTTTCCATGAAGACGACGGTGTCGGCGACCTCGCGGGCAAACCCGATTTCATGGGTGACGATGACGAGCGTCGTGCCGGTGCGCGCGAGCTCCTTGATGACATCGAGCACTTCGCCGACGAGTTCGGGATCGAGCGCGGAGGTCGGCTCATCAAAGAGCAGCACCTTGGGGCGGAGCGCCAGTGCGCGAGCGATCGCGACGCGCTGCTGCTGGCCGCCGGAGAGCTGGCGCGGATAGGCGTTGATCTTGTCGCTGAGGCCGATACGGGCAAGAAGTTCCTGCGCCAATTGCACCGCTTCCTCGCGGCCGACGCCGCGGACCTGGATCGGCGCCTCGATGAGGTTTTCGAGCACGGTCAGATGCGGGAAGAGATTGAAGCTCTGGAAGACCATGCCAATATCGGCGCGACGCCTGAGAATATCCTTCTCCTTGAGTTCATAGAGCGTATCGCCCTTCCTGCTGTAGCCGACGAAATCGCCGTCGACCGAGATGAAGCCCTCGTCGACACGTTCCAGGTGGTTGATCGAGCGTAGCAGAGTCGATTTTCCCGAACCGGAGGGGCCGAGGATGGCAGTCACGCTGCCGGCCGGCAGGCTGAGCTCGACATCATCAAGCACCTTCAGCGACCCAAAGCTTTTGGAGATGGCGTGGATGCGTACCGCACCGCCTGTCCGCAAGGCCGTAGCATCGTGGAAACCGAGATTGCGCGCTTTATCGGTCGGGTTATGGAGAGCCGGCAGCGGGCGGCGGAAGCGCTCCAGGAATACCTGGAAGGGCAGCGGCGTCGGATTGCGCACGGCACCCTTGGAGAAATAGCGCTCGATATAGTGCTGGGCGACCGACAGCACGGTCATGATGATCAGATACCAGACCGTTGCGACCATCAGCAGCGGGATGACTTCGAGATTGCGGCGGTAGATCACCTGTACCGTGTAAAAGAGCTCCGGCAACGCCAGCACATAGACGACGGAGGTACTCTTGGCCAATCCAATGAGCTCATTGAAACCCGTCGGCAAAATGGAGCGCATGGCCTGCGGCAGCACGATGCGGAAGGCCTGGCGGCGGCGTGGCAGACCGAGCGCGGCTGCGGCCTCCAGCTGCCCATGATCCACCGACAGAATGCCGCCGCGGACGATCTCGGCGAAGAAGGCCGACTGGTTGAGTGTGAGGCCGAGATAGGCGGCGGCGAAGGGCGTCAGCAGTTGCACCGTGGGGTAATCGAACAAAACCGTGTCGGTGAAGGGAATGCCGATCCTGATCGTTTCGTAGAGATAGCCGAGATTGTTCAATATCAACAGCAGCACGATCATAGGGATAGAACGAAGCAGCCAGATATAGCCCCAGGAAAGGCCCGACAGCAGCGGTGACTTGGAAACCCGGGCAAGCGCCAGAGCCGTTCCGAGGATGGAACCCGAAACGGCCGCGAGCGCGGTCAGGAGCAGCGTCCTGCCAAGGCCGACGAGCACCGGCTCGGCGAAGAACCATTCGGCAAAGACGCTCCAACCCCAACGTGGATTGGTGAAGGTGGAATAGAGCACGGCAACGATGACGACGACGGCGAATATCGTGCCCGCCAGCCGCTCGGGATGGCGCGCCGGAACGATGCGGTAGCGGGAGTAGTCCTGTCTGGGTTCCGCCGTCCTGCTGCCGGGCTCAAGGCCCGCAAAATCCGTAGTCAGTGCCATTTCTGTTTCCCTTTTATGACTGTCGGTCTTGCCGTTTCAGAGATTTGCGGCGGCCACCTTCAGGCGCGGCTCGCTTTCAAAAACCGCCGCCGTGAGATGAGTGATGTCCTTCTCGAAAGGCAGGCTCTTGTAGATCTCGGGATCGGCAGCCGTGTCGAAGAGGGCGGTGTAGCCGTAATTCAGATAAAGGCCGACGGCCTCGGGCTGGCGGAAACCGGTCGTCAGATAGATCCTGCTATAACCTTGGCGGGCGGCCTGAGCCTCCAGCTCCACCAGAACCTTGCGGGCAAGCCCCTGGCGGCGCAGATCAGAACGTGTCCAGATGCGTTTGAACTCGGCAGTGCGATCGTCGTAGTGCCTGAAGGCGCCGCCGCCGATGGTTTCGCCGTCTCGGATCAGCAGCAGGAAATTGCCGCGAGGCGGAGCGAAGGCTTCCGGGGGATAGCGATTCAATTCGGCTGCCGCCCCTTCGGCATTGAAGTAGGTGCCGTAGCGGCTGTCATATTCGTGGATCAGCTCATCGATCAATGGCCGGGCGCGGGGATCGAGAGGGGTCGTATAGAGAAACGTATCGCTCATATCGTTCATCACCCATCGTCTTCAGTGAGGAAGGTCTCTGCGAGCCGGACCCAGTAGCGGGCGGCCGGCGCGATGATCGCGTCGTTGAAATCGTAGTGGGCGCTGTGAAGAGGAGCGCTGTCGCCATTGCCCACGAAAAGGTAGCTGCCGGGATTGGCCTGCAGCATGAAGGCGAAATCTTCGCTTGCGGTTCTCGGCCGGAAATCCTTCTCGATTGCGGCAAGACCGAGCGCGTCATAGGCCACGTCGCGGGCAAACGCCGTTTCTTTGGCGTGGTTGACCAGTGCCGGAAAGCCGAGCCGGTAATTCACATCAGCCTCGGCGCCGAAGCTTTCGGCCTGGGCGCGCGCAAGGGCTGGAATGCGCTCCTGCAACAGCCGGCGAACCGGTTCGCTGAAGGCCCGCATGGTGAGCTTCATCTCCACGCTTTCTGGGATCACGTTCGAGGCAGAGCCCGCATGGATCGACCCAACGGTCGCGACCGCCATGTCCTGCGGATCAACATTGCGCGAGACGACGCTTTGCAGGGCGGTGATGAAGGAGGCCGATGCCAAGACCGGATCGACTGCCCGGTGAGGTTCGGCGCCGTGGCCACCCTTGCCAAGGATCCTGATCACCGCCTGGTCGACCGACGCCATGGCGGGACCTGTGACGAACCCGAACTGACCCGCCGATACACCCGGCCAGTTGTGCAACCCGAAGACCGCATCGACGGGAAATCGTTCGAACAACCCTTCCGAGATCATTTTGCGGGCGCCTGCACCGATTTCTTCGGCCGGCTGGAAGATCAGCCTGAGCGTGCCGCTGAAATTGCCGCTTTCCGCGAGATAACGGGCGGCGGCAAGCAGGATCGAGGTGTGCCCGTCATGGCCGCAGGCGTGCATGACGCCGGGATTGCTGCTGGCATAGGCAAGGTTGCTGGCCTCCTCGATCGGCAGCGCGTCCATATCCGCCCGGATACCAATCCGCTTCTTGCCTGGCCCGCGCCTGAGGGTGGCGACGATGCCGGTGCCGGCAATGCCCGTCGCCACCTCATAGCCCCAGGAGGAAAGCCGGGATGCCACGAGCTTGCTGGTCCTCAGCTCCTGGAACGCCAGCTCGGGATATTGGTGCAGATCGTGGCGCAGCGCGATGATTTCATCGAGGTAACAGGCGATTCCCTTTTCGACTGGATCGTTGCTGCGCGGGTTCTGAGCGATGACGTTCATGACGATTCGCCGGCTCAGGCGCCGACAGCCTTTCCGCGTTCGAGCTCATCCGCAGGGGTTGCATAGCGGCTTTGGCGGAAGGGCAGGCCGAGATGGTCGCGCAGCGTCTCGCCCTTGAGGACGGGATCGAAATAACCGCGCTCGGTAAGGATCGGCAGGACGTATCGGGCAAAATCGTCGAAGCCCTCGGCAATGACTGGGAAGCCGAGGATGAAGCCGTCGGCGGCGCCATGATCCACCCAGCGGATGATCTCGTCTGCGATATGCTCGGCGGTGCCAATGAAGGCGGTGCGCGGCGTTGCCGAATCGAGCGCCACCTGCCGGAGCGTCAGCCCTCTTTCCCGCGCCGTCCTTTTGATGCGATCGGTGGTGGCGCGGAAATTATTCCTGCCGATATCACCAAGCTCGGGGAACGGCTCGTCGAGCGGATAGGCGCTGAAATCGTGATGATCGAAGAAGCGGCCGAGATAAAGCAACGCCTCCTCGATCGTGACGAGATTGCGGATCGCCTGGTACTTGGCTTCCGCCTCATCGGACGTCGCGCCGACGATCGGCCCGATGCCGGGATAGATGCCAACTTCGGCAGGACTGCGCCCATGGGCGATCACGCTGTCCTTCAGCTGCCGGTAGAAGGCTTGCGCCTCCTCGAACGGCCCGCCATTGGTGAAGACGGCGTCGGCGTGCTTGCCGGCAAGCCTGATGCCGGAATCCGAAGCACCTGCCTGGAAGATGACGGGCTGGCCCTGCTTCGAGCGGCCGATATTCAGCGGCCCCTCGATTCGGAAGAAGCGACCCTTGTGGTTAAGGCGATGCATCTTCGTCTTGTCAACAAAGACGCCGGTCTCGCGATTGCGCACAAAAGCATCGTCGTCCCAGGAATCCCAGAGGCCTTTGATCGCATCGATATAATCCTCGGCGATCTCGTAGCGCAGTTCGTGCTCGGGATGCTCGCGATTGTAATTGCGCCCCGAGCCCTCAAGCGGTGACGTCACCGCGTTCCACCCTGCCCTGCCGCCGCTGATGAGATCGATCGAGGCGAACTGGCGGGCGATGGTGAAGGGATCGCTGTAGGAGGTCGAGACCGTACCGACGAGCCCGATCCTGGACGTCGAAGCGGCGAGGGCCGAAAGGATCGCGATAGGCTCGAAGCGGTTGAGGAAATGCGGGATCGACTGCTCGTTGATGTAAAGACCGTCTGCGACGAAGGCGAAAGCGATGCCGGCTGCTTCCGCCCTGCGCGCCGTCTCAACGAAGAAATCGAAGTTGACGCTGGCATCGGCCGGTCCACTCGGATGCTTCCAGGCATTCATATGGCCGCCTGGACCCTGCAGCATGATGCCGAACGTAATGTGTTTCTGAGCCATGGGATCGATCCTTCTTGAAACGGTCAGGCGACGAGAGAAAGCCGCTCGGCGGCGAGCAGCTCGATGGAAGCGAGGCGCTCGGCGGCTGAAAGCGCCGGTGTGTCGAGAACGAATTCGTTGACGCCGTAGCGGCGGTGAAGTTCGTCCAACTCCTTACGGATTTGCTTCGCAGTGCCATGCAGCACACTCGGCACCTTTTCCTCGGTGCGGTACTCGGTGACACCCGCCTGCCGGGCGAATTCGGCCGCCTGCTCCTCGCTGCCGACATTGACGGTCTGACCATCCGGCAGGAACACCTTGACGATGCGCAGGTCGGCGACGCGCTGGCGGGCGTAGTCCTCGCTTTCGGCAGCAAAGGCTGCGAGCGCCAGGATCGGCCGCTGACCGCCGGACACCCGTTCATAGGCGTCGAAAGTCCTACGCAGGTTGTCAGCATCGCCGTTCAGGTGCCCGGCAAAGACGAGCTGCCAGCCCTTCTCGGCGGCGAGCTCGGCGCTCTCTACGCTGGCGCCGAGCAGAAACCGATCGGGAGGGGTCGGCGGAAATGGAGTCGCCCGTGCGCCGTCATAATTCGGATCAGCGGCGAGATAGGTGTTGAGATCGGTAAGCTGGCCGGCAAAATCCGGCTTCCTGGACGGATCGACGGCAAGCTGCAGGGCGCGCGTTGCAAGCGGAAAGCCGCCCGGCGCTTTGCCGACGCCGAGATCGACACGCCCCGGCGCCAGCGACGCTAACAGATTGAACGTCTCGGCGACCTTGTAGGCGCTGTAGTGCTGCAGCATCACGCCGCCAGAGCCGATACGGATCTTCGAGGTCCTGGCGAGAAGGTAGGCGATCAGCGCCTCCGGTGCCGAGCTCGCGAGGTTGGACATATTGTGATGTTCGGCGACCCAGAAACGGTGATAGCCGAGTTCCTCGGCCCGCGCGGCAAACCTGACCGTCGCCCTCAGCGCATCGGCGGCGGAAAGGCCCTGCTCGATCGGGCTTTTGTCGAGAAGGCTGAGGAGGTAGGTCATGACGCCACGGTCCGCTCGCTGGTTGCAATGAGTACTCTATTAAATCAGTAGACAATGTTCCTTATAAGAAATGACATTCTCTTTCGAAGAGGCTGAGGGGAAAAAAGCAGCCGTGGCTGAACGTGGGCACCGGATGCAGGGATGATCGGACGCGCCCTTCCAAACAGACCATTTGATGATTTATCTTCTGGTCGAAATGGAGCACCGCATGAAGCTGTCTGAACAGGTCAAGCCTATCAACAATCTCAAGGCGCACGCGCCCGAAATTGTCCGGACCCCTGAGGGACAACCCGCAACCTGTCGTCATTACCCTTCACGGCGAGGCAAAGGCGATCCTTCAGGATATCGGCCAATATGAAGAAACGCAGGAGAGGTTGGCTCTTCTGAAGGTGCTGGCGCTCACCAATTGGCAGGTCGAGGAAGGCAAGCTGCGCCCGGCCGCGGAATCTTTCGGGCGCATTCGCCGACGCTTGGCCGACAACCGGTCCTGATGCCTACGGTGTCCTTTTCGCCGAAGACGCGGAACGCGACGTCGAGGATCTCTATGTCTTCGTCGCTAGTCGCGACGGCACTGAGACGGCGGAACCCCTCCTGACGGAAATCGAGACCGCCTGTGCCGATCTCGAAGAATTCCCCACCCGCGGAAATATCCCGAAGGAACTGGCGGGCATCGGCATCTCCGAGTGTCGGGAACTGCACCATAGCCCTGGCGTATGATCTACCGCATCATCGGCGACGACGTCATCATCTACTGCGTGGCGGACGGACGCTGCGACATGCAGGCCTTCCCGGAGCGAAGGCTTATCCGCTGAAATTGGCATACCGCCCCTCTCCGGTCTCGACATGGTTCGCCTGCCTCCAGCCGACCGCAGCAGCCGCCGGAGATCTATCCAGCCTTTCGGGCGCCGGCCGGCGCATTGGCCCGCAAGAGCGCCATCAGCATCGGACCGATCGCGAATTCTCCCTTTTCGCTTCGCCGTGTCAGGTCGCGGAGATAACCACCGGCCGAATTGATATGTCCGCCACGCTCCAGGATACATGCCATCACCGTTGCGGCATTTTCCGGTCCCATCGCAGCCGCGGCCTCCTCATAGGCTGACGGGCTGACACCGAGCATTGATCGAACCGTCACGGCCGCGGTCATCATGTCGCGCCAATTGCGAATCACACCGTTCGGGCCGTAGGCAAGGATTTCAGGGCAGGCCTGCAGAACCAAGCCGAGCGGGAAAGATTTCAGCCCGCCACCATGACCGCCGTCGCCCGGCCGTCGGCCCTTCTGTCCCTTCTGTCCCTTCTGCATGCTCGGATGCGCCGCTTCACCCCTCCCCTCTTCCAGCGTCACGGCCTCTTGCTGGTTGTCTTGCTCCGGCATCGCTCCCTGCTTCGTGTCGAAGCTTGGTTCAAGTTCAGATGTAGAGTCGGGGTTTGAATTCTGTATGTGACGCTCGTTATAACGGGCATTGCCGCGCTGTTTTGTTGATTTAAGCCGAATTTCCAACTGGTTAAGGATGTCCGCCCGCAGAACCTTCAATTCATCCAGCAATCCTTCGAGCTGTGCTGTCGTCGGAGACCTCGGCAAGCCTTCGATCAGGGCACGGAACTCGAGATACAACCCCTGCCAATCCCCTGGAACATCTTCTTCGACGGCTGCTTCGATCAGCTTCGCGACGTCACGGCGGCAAAGCGTGATGCGTTCCCGCAGCCTCTGGACGTGCAGCCGTTCGGCCATCACCTCGGCCGCCAGCTGCTCGATCTCCTCAGCGCGGGCAAGCAGTGGCGCCAGCGAGAAGCCGAAGGCCTCGTTGACCTCCCCTGCCCTGTCTCTGCGCACATACCGTTTGCCGTTGGGGCTGTCCTTACGCAGCAGAAGACCCGCCTCGACGAGTGCGGCGAGGTGACGCCGCACGGTCTGTTCGGCCATACCATGCGTTCGAAGCGAAAGCTGGATGTTCGACGGGAAGACAATCAAGCCGTTTTCCTGGTTCAGTTGGTTCTTGGGATAGAAGCTCAACAATGCATTGAGCACCGCAAGCGCGCGGTCGGTGATGCCGAGCAGCGGCTTTGCTTCGCACAGCGCACGAAACAGTTTCCATTTGTCGACCGACTGATCAGGTTTGATCTCAGCCGCCATGACCTGGTTCGCGAGCATTCCAAGCGTCATCGACCGCCGCCCAAAAGGCGTCGTTATACTTCCGGTTTCCATATCTTCCACCTCGACGAGGCAAAAGAAATCCGCTCGCCAAAACGGCGCCAAAGACTCTTGACAGCGATTCTCGGAAGTGCGATTCTCGGAGGTGTTCAAGACTACGAGGAAAGCTTCCGTGACGGTGACGTTCGGGGGCTTTTTTCTTTTGCGCGTTATCTCCTGTTCAAATTGTCAGCTGACAATCAGTCTAACTGTCTCATTTTCCCTCATTTTCCTCTTCGAATTCGGCGGCGAGGCCTGCCAACCTCCGAGCAAGGAACTCAGAGAACGCCGCCGATTTGACGGTGATGCGAAAGTTTTTTCCCGAGCGGCTCACCGAAGCAAGCGTCCCGCCATCCTGGGTCCGGAGCATCTGCTCGACCCGCTGCGGCGCGTCCTTTTCCTCCAGCGCCTTCCAGATGACATCGAAGCGGCTATTGCTCTCCAGCGTTTGGAAAGCAGCGCCAGCGATTGCCGCCTGCACCTTCTTCCGCCCGCCTGTCTCCCGGAATTTTTCGGCAAAGGCCAGCCAGCGGGGACGTCCGACCTTCGGCGCCGGCCCGATGGCAAGAATGATCTCGGGATCGATCGTCTGCGCTACCTGCAGCAGCCGTGACGTTTCCGGCTTATCCGTCGCCAGGGCCTGAGCAATCATCTCGCGACTGAAGCCATGTTCGTCCATGCGTCGTGCGAAGAGTGCCCGTTCGATGAAGCTCAAGTCGACACGCGGGCCGTTTTCCTGACCCTGCGCCAGGATCAGCTCTTCGTCCGTGAGCTTGCGCACCACAGCTTTGACGGGAACACCGATCTCCGCGGCGGCACGCAAGCGCCGATGGCCGTAGGCGGCCTGATAATGCCCGGCTCTTATAGGATCCGGACGCACGAGGATCGGAACCTGCTGTCCGCTTTCCTGAATCGACTGCTTCAATCGCTCGAATTCGGGATCCTTGTCGACCGGGATACGGTCGCGGATGAAGGACATTTCGACGGCAGACGGATCGATCTCCAGCACCTTATCGCCGGAGGCGAGCGATTCTCGCAGGGCCTTGGCGGCAGCCGCTTCCTCTCCCAGCCGCCCCAGCGACAGGTTCATCGCCTTGACAGCGCCCGATGGCCGATGCGGCGGCGGCGCACTTGGCGTCTCCGGTCGTGCCGGCTCCACGGCACCAACCATGCTCTTCAGGATATCGCGACCTTTTGGGCTCATGTCCTGCTCCATGCACTGCGAATGAGTTGCTCGACCTCGGCATTGACGTTGTCGACGGATTCGACGCCGCGGTCATAGGTCTGGCGATGCATCGTCTCGCGCCCCGCCTCGTAGATCGTCTGCTTGGACAGGCCCGCATCGGAAACCGCCGTCGACTTGACCATCATCGAGGTCAGCACGCGCTCGCCGAACAGGCTGCGCAGGAAGGCGACGATCTGCGCCTGCGGACCGTCGTTCGCCTCGTAGCGGGTGATCAGGTAGCGCATCCAGTCGTAGTCCAGATTGCCGCCTGCCTGCTTGACCACCGCCAGAAGGTCGGAGGTCATCGTCAGGAATTGGTTCATCGACGCCACGTCGAGCATCTGTGGATGAACGGTGATCAGCACGGCAGTTGCGGCGCATAGAGCAGACAGCGTCAGGAAGCCGAGGGTAGGGGGGCAGTCGATGATGACGACGTCGTAGCTCTGCTCCAGCGAATGCAGCGCATTGCCGACCCGCATGAAGAACATGTCCTTGTCATCGCGATTGGTGTCTGCCAGCGCCTTCGGGGTATCATGCTCAAACTCGTGCAATTCGAGATTGCCCGGAATGAGATCGAGACCGGGGAAATAGGTCTGACGGACGACGTCGCCGACGTCGCGGCGCGTCTCGTCATATTTGATGGCGCCGTAAAGCGTCTCGTTTTCGCCGACGTCGAACTCCGGCTGATATCCGAGCATCGCTGACATCGACGCCTGCGGGTCTAGGTCTACGGCGAGCACGCGATAGCCGCGCAGCGCCAGGAACTGCGCCAGATGGATTGACGTTGTCGTCTTGCCTGAGCCGCCCTTGAAATTGGTGACGGCGATGACCTGGAGATGATCACCCGGCCGGCGCGTTGGCAGATAGGAGGGTTTGGTGCGCCCCAGATGCTGGCGCATCGCATGGATTTCTTCGAGCGAGAAGACACGCCGGCCGGCCGCCGTCTTTTCGGGATTGATGCTTTCCACCTGGGCGGCGAGGTGGCGAACATAGCTGTCGGTGACGCCGAGCAGTTTGGCGGCCTCGGTGCTGCTGAACCGCCTGAGCGATTTGCGGGCATTGGGCGAGAACAACCGCTCGAACAGCACCTGGAGCTGGCTGCTGAGCATCGTCGAGTCCTGCGCAATCGTCTCGTCGATCGAGACTTGACTCGCTCTTTTGGCTTTCTCAACAATCGCGGCCTTGGTCGGCATTCACGCAAATCCTGATAAATCGGGTAATTTTGCGCAAATGATCGTGAGTCTGCCGATTCCGTCAAGCGATTTCTTGGTTAGCGAATATATAACAAACTGGATTCGACCAAAAAATCAGGTGGAATTCCGGAATCTTAGCGCAATTGTCAGCTGACAACGGCAACGCATCCGCATATCGCGGCACTCTCAGCGGACCCGAACACCATTTGCCGACTCACCCCGGAGCAACCCGCCGCTTTGGCCCCGGATCAGGCGAAACCGCTTTTCATTTATAGGCAGACGAACGGCAGAGGCTCTCGCCCCCCAACCCGCGGACGGGCTCGTCGCTGGGAGACTTGTCATGTGCATCTTGCGATTCGGAACTCTGGCGTGTCGGGGCAAGGCCGAGCATTTGTTCGAGACGGCCGGCATTGAGCGGAGCGCTTATTCCCTTGAAATTCATCTTCCATCTTTCGTTTGCGTATGAGCATGCGTGAGGTGGAGATAAGCGCAATTTGAACGCGCGGAGAACCGCCCGCCGACGTTATCACCATCTTTTCAATCAAGTCGGAGAAGGAGAGGGGCTTAAGCAAGCGCCGCTCCGAGATGGCGCTTGCGACAGGACCGATCGTCCGCATTTCCGACGGATCGCCGAACCGCGTTCGGTTGGGCAATGCGCACTGCCAGAGTCGCGAGTTGCTGCCGCGGCTCTGGCGACGGAGTTGTGCCGCCACTCACGACTGCAATGGTTGCGACCTGATTGCTTTCCGTGTGATGCTTGTACGGCATCTGAATGCGACGACTGAGCCAGCCGAATGTCAGCGCGATGACACCAGTCGGCCGTGGTTCGCGGCTGGGCGTGGACAGGAACAGTTGGCGCGAAGGGACATTATGGGCGCACCGACTGTGAGGGTTGCAACACCTGCGCTATGCGAATCAGGCCGTGACGGCTATCATCAAGCTCGGCAAATGGTTGCGGCGTTGACCTGTCTCTCCCCGAAACCGGGTCTCCTCTATCGGAACTTATCCGCTGGTTTGCTTCCGTCTGCCCAATTCCTCGTTGTTTACCTGTTATTTACCATAAGCGACGCAACTTCGGCCCGATCCTTTATCGCGGTCGGCACGGAAAGGGTGACATGGTCATTGTTTGCCGGCTGTTCTCCCGTCCATGGCAGGACTATCGCGGTTTCGTCCCTCGCGATTGGTAAAATGCGCATTGCCCAAACCGGTGCCGATGGTCAGCACCGCCCATCTCGACACGTCCTCCATGAAGGGGATCTGTGACAATCCCTGCACGACGGCGTCGTTGTGCATCATCACGAATGTGCTGTGATCGCCAATTGAGGGAATGGCCTTCATCAGTGCAGCGGGAAGGTTGAAGTTGTCGCTTTCCCAATTGCCGCCTGGCAGGTTTTGTCCGCCGCGTTCGATCGAGCCGTCGGCCTTGATGATGCCTGGACAGCCAATCCCGATGATCGGGGCGGGCTTCAGATTGGCCTTCTCGGCCTTTCCTATCAGTTCCTCTAGCATCGCCACCAGCTTTTCCATCGTCGCACTGCGGCTCGGCTCGTCGTCGGCGTGGCGCCAGATGGCGGAATCCCAGACGCTCGCATCGGCAAAGTGCGGCTTTTTTTCCTTTCCGAACTCGACGACGCCGGCACGGACATTCGTGCCGCCGATATCGACGGCCAGCATCGCTTTATAGCCTTTGAACATCCAAGGTGGCATGAGATGCACGGAGCCGATCAGTCCCGCCTCATCGGGATGATGGACGATCGGGATGAGTTCGATATCGATGCCTCCAGCCTTGAGAAGAATCATGGTCCTTGCGATCGCCAGTTCTCCGAAGCGGCTTTGCCTGAAGCCGCCGCCGACGACGATGCGCTCGGTCTTGAACCAGCGCTCGTCCTTCAGGAACTTGCCGATAACGTCGGCAAACTCCTGCGCGAAGTCCTCCACCGCACCCATGATCAGGGCCGCGGCCTCCATATCGTCTCCTTTCAGCAGAGACTCGATTTTTTTCTTGGAAAGCTCTGCTGTCGCAGCCTTGCCGAGAGGGTCGTCTCCGAACTTGCGGACACGCTTTCTCCAATCGTCTAGCTTCTGTTGAAAGGTCTTCTTGTTGGCGTTGTCGCCAACGAAGCCGTTCTTATCACGCAGTTCATTGTTGTAATCGTCGATCGTTACCAACGGCAGGACCATCGCGCCATGCGTCAATGGGGCACTCGCCCCGTCACTGGGCTCCGGATTGCGTCTGGCCATCGATGTCCCTTTCCCGCCGCGAATGCTCTGAACAGGCGAAACAAAACGCGGACCAGCCTCTGGATGTTCCGGAGCCTGAAAAGTCATCTTGCCCTCTTCGACCAGCGACCTAGCTTCAATGATTGCAGAGTTTGGAGAATGCCGTGCAGGACGACGCCGCTACGCAGGAAATGCTTTCAATGGTGCTGGAGGAACCGGATCGCTGGGCGATGTTCCTCGACATCGACGGAACGCTGCTCAATCTCGCACCGACTCCGGATGCGATCGAAGTTCCGGAAGCACTTCCCGGACAACTTCACCGCCTGTCGAACAAGCTCGGCGGCGCCCTGGCGCTGGTCACCGGGCGCTCGCTCGCCTATGCCGACGCGCTGTTCAAACCCTTTGCATTTCCGACGGCAGGCTTGCATGGCGCCGAGATCCGGAGCGCCACAGGAATGCACACGCTCGAGGCGACACCCGAGTTCCAGGCGCTGAAACATGCGTTGACCGCCGAAGCCGAACATTATCCCGGGGTTTTGATCGAGGACAAGGGGGCAGCCGTTGCCGCTCACTACCGGCTTGCGCCCGAATATGAAAAGGTGCTCGAAGAGCGCATGCACCACTATGCGGAGCTTGCCGGGCCGAACTGGGCGCTGCAGCTCGGCAAGATGGTGTTCGAGCTGCGGCCGGCACGGTCGAGCAAAGGCGATGCGCTGGAGCGGTTTTTCCAGTCCGATCCTTTCAAGAATCGCTGCCCGATCACCATCGGCGATGATTTGACCGACGAGTCGATGTTTGCGATCGCCAATGCGCGCGGCGGGGTTTCCGTGCGTGTCGGTGCGATCGGCGCTCCGAGCTGCGCCACGAGCCGGCTGTCTTCGGCTGCGCTCGTCAGAAACGTCATCGCCGCCCTGGCCGCCTGAGACCAAATTGGATGATCTCAAAGGCGGGTTGCTGTTGTCTTTGCCCCGCCTGCGCAGCGTCAATCATCAAAAAAGTATCGGTTTTGGCCAGGAATCGTGGTGGCGCGCGTGAAACGAGCCCACTACACTCGCCTCAACAACAAGGCCAAAGAGGCAATTTGGCGCGGGGCTTGGTACCCATCCTCGGAGGAGGGACAATGGAACCTGACTTGGAAGTTGTTCAGATCAGACCGGGCGAATCCTTCGCAACGAAGGCGCATGGCTATCCTTACCACACCGTTCGCTGGCATTTTCATCCGGAATACGAACTGCATCTCGTCGTAGCGACGACCGGGCGCTATTTCGTCGGCGATTTCATTGGCGAATTCGAACCCGGCAATCTTGTGCTTGCCGGTCCCAATCTTCCCCACAACTGGATCAGCGACGTCCCGAAGGGCTCAAGCATTCCGCTTCGATGCCAACTCATCCAGTTCAGCGAGACTTTCATCAGCGACACGATGAAGGTGCTGCCCGAGCTCGGTCCCTTCGAGCCGGTCCTCGAAGCATCCCGCCGCGGTGTGCTCTTCGGCGCCAAGACCAGCCGGCAGGTGGCGCCGCTGATGGGCGAGGTGCAGCAGGCGCAGGGCGTGCGCCGTATCGAGCTTTTCATGATGATCGTCGGCCTGCTCAGCCGCGCGCAGGATGCCCAGCTTCTCGCAAGCCCAAGCTATCTGCCCGATCCATCGGGCTATATGTCTGCCGGCATTAACAAGGCGCTCGCCTATATCAGAGAAAACCTGACAAAATCCTTCGACGAAGCGGATCTCGCGAAGATTGCCGAACAGTCCACAGGCGCCTTTTCACGTGCCTTCCGCCGCCATACCGGCATGTCGCTCGTGCAATATGTGAAACGCCTGCGCATCAATCTCGCCTGCCAGATCCTGATGAGTGACGACCATGCATCGATCACCGATATCTGCTTCGAAGTCGGCTTCAACAATCTGTCCAACTTCAACCGCCAGTTTCTTGCGGAGAAGGGAATGACGCCTTCCCGTTTTCGGCGGCTAGTTGGTGACAACATCAATGTAGCGAAGGCGGCATAGGAGCCGCCCAACACGGCGTTTGGGAGGTCAAGGAGGAGAGCGAAACTGACACTGACTTGAACGCGAGCGCGCAACGAGCGGTCGCGGCAGGAGACGCTTGTCCCCAGAAAACTGAAAACCGCCGGGACAGGCGTGGCCGTTCGATCAGCCGAACGGCCTAGCAGAAGACCAAGCTACACAATTTTTTCCAATGGGAGGAGATGGAAATGATGAAATTCCCGACAAACGCGGCAGGCGCCGCGGCACTTATCCTGGCCTTGCTCGCCGGGACTTCAGCCTTTGCACAAAGCGCTGTTGCGGACGCGACCGTCGCGTTCCTCATGCCCGACCAGGGCTCAACCCGCTACGAAGAGCATGACCACCCGGGCTTCGTCGCGGAAATGAAGAAGCTTTGCGCGTCATGCAAAGTCATCTATCAGAATGCCGATGCCGATATCGCCAAACAGCAGCAGCAATTCAATTCGGCCATCACCCAGGGCGCCAAAGTCATCGTGTTGGATCCGGTGGATTCGGCCGCAGCCGCTTCTCTTGTCCAGCTCGCCCAGAGCCAGGGCGTCAAGGTCATCGCCTATGACCGCCCGATACCGAGCGGCAAGGCCGACTTCTACGTTTCCTTCGACAACAAGGCTATCGGCAAGGCGATCGCGGAATCGCTCGTTCAGCATCTGAAGGCTCAAAACGTGCCGACCGATGGTGGCGGCATCTTGCAGATCAACGGTTCGCCGACGGATGCCGCTGCCGGGCTGATCAAGGACGGCATTCACGAGGGGCTCGCAAGCGGCGGTTACAAGACGCTTGCCGAATTCGACACGCCGAACTGGCAGCCGGCGAATGCCCAGCAATGGGCCGCGGGGCAGATCACCCGTTTCGGCAAGCAGATCGTCGGCGTCGTCGCGGCAAATGACGGCACCGGCGGCGGTGCCATCGCTGCCTTCAAGGCAGCCGGCGTCGATCCCGTGCCGCCGGTGACCGGCAATGACGCGACCATCGCCGCGCTGCAGCTGATCATATCGGGGGATCAGTACAATACGATCTCCAAGCCGAGCGAAATCGTCGCCGCTGCCGCGGCAAACGTTGCAGTGAAACTGCTGGCGGGAGAAACGGTCAAGGCCGAGATGACGCTGTACGACACGCCGGCGCAGCTATTCGTACCGGCCGTCGTCACCGCCGAAAACTTGAAGGCCGAGATCATCGACAAGAAGATCAACACCGCTGAGGAGCTGTGCACCGGCCGTTACGCCGAAGGCTGCAAGAAGCTCGGCATCATCAAGTAAATCGGCAAGAGAAGCGCGGCCGTCATCGGCCGCGCTTCCGATTTCGCTTTTTCGAAGGACCAGGCGATGTCTGAAACCTCTCACACTTTTGACTCACGCCAGCCCGTCCTCAGCCTGCGCGGAATTTCCAAGAATTTCGGGGCGGTGTCGGCCCTGACCGACATCGAACTCGACGTGCATGCCGGAGAGGTCGTGGCGCTTGTGGGCGACAACGGCGCCGGCAAATCGACGCTCGTGAAGATCCTGGCCGGCGTGCACCAACCGACGTCGGGCACGATCCTGTTCGAGGGCAAACAGGCCGATCTGTCGAGCCCAAGTGCTGCTCTCGACCTTGGCATTGCGACCGTCTTCCAGGATCTGGCGCTCTGCGAAAATCTCGATGTTGTCGCGAATATCTTTCTTGGCAAGGAGCTCAACCCTTTTCAGCTCGACGAAGTCGCCATGGAAATCCGCGCCTGGAAGCTGCTGAGCGAGCTATCGGCCCGAATCCCAAGCGTGCGCGAGCCGGTCGCCTCGCTTTCCGGCGGGCAGCGGCAGACCGTGGCGATTGCCCGGTCGCTGCTGCTCGAGCCGAAACTGATCATGCTCGACGAGCCCACAGCAGCTCTTGGCGTCGCCCAGACGGCCGAGGTGCTCGATCTGATCGAACGCGTGCGTGAACGCGGGCTGGGCGTTATCATGATCAGCCACAACATGGAGGATGTGCGGGCCGTCGCCGACCGCATCGTCGTGCTTCGGCTCGGCCGCAACAACGGCACCTTCATGCCCGACGCGTCCAACGAAGAGCTGGTCAGCGCGATTACCGGCGCGTCCAACAACTCCGTCTCCCGCCGCGCGATGCGCCGCAAGGCGCAAGGCCGAGAGAACGAGGAGGGAAGGCCATGATGAAGACCATTGAGAACGAACCGGCAGCACCCGCGCTTCTCGATCGGCGCGACGAAAGAGTGCACCATGACGACAGCCTTGCCGGTTGGGCCCGCGCCTTCTGGGATCGCATCCGCTCCGGCGACCTGGGCTCGCTGCCGGTCATCGTTGGTCTGGCGATCATCTGGACAGTTTTTCAGGCGCTCAATCCCGTGTTCCTCTCGAGCGCCAATCTCGTCAACATGCTCTTCGACTGCTCGACGGTCGGCGTCATCTCGCTCGGCATCGTCTGCATCCTGATGGTAGGAGAGATCGATCTTTCCGTCGGCTCCGTCAGCGGCTTCGCCTCGGCGCTCGTCGGCGTCTTCTGGATCAACCAGGGCTGGCCGGTGGTGCTGGCCATTCTTGCCGCCATGGCGGTCGGCGCCTTGATCGGTTCGCTCTACGCCTTCCTCTTCAACCGCTTCGGCATGCCGAGCTTCGTCTCTACCCTGTCGGGACTGCTCGCCGTTCTCGGGCTGCAGCTCTATATCCTCGGATCGACCGGCTCGATCAATCTGACCTATGGCTCGTGGCTCGTGAATTTCGGGCAGATCATGGTCATGCCGGATCCGGTCGCCTATGTGCTTGTTGCCCTTGCCGGCTTTGGTTTCTTCTTCGCGAGCTACCGCACGGCGGCGCGCCGGCGCGCCGCCGGGCTGTCGTCGAAATCGGTCGGCGGACTGCTTCTGCGCGCCGTCATCATTACAGTCGCCCTGGAGGCGATAGCCTTCTATCTCAACCAGTCGCGCGGCATTCCCTGGATGTTCGGACTCTTCGTCGGGCTCGTCGCCGCGATGAATTACGCGCTGACGCGGACGAAATGGGGACGCTCGATGCATGCCGTCGGGGGCAACAGGGAGGCGGCCCGCCGCTCGGGCATCAACGTGCCGCGCATCTATGCGAGCGCCTTCGTCATCTGCGCTTTGCTGGCGGCGACCGGCGGCGTGCTTTCCGCCGCGCGGCTGGCGACAGCCAGCCAGCAGGCCGGCACGGGCGACGTCAATCTCAACGCCATCGCTGCGGCAGTCATCGGCGGCACGAGCCTGTTCGGCGGGCGCGGCAGCGCCTATTCAGCCCTTCTTGGCATCATCGTTATCCAGTCGATCGCCAGCGGACTGACACTTCTCGATCTGTCGTCATCGCTTCGGTACATGATCACGGGTGCCGTGCTTGCCGTCGCCGTCATCGTCGATTCGCTGGCACGCCGGTCGCGGATTTCGCACGGCAGAGCCTAACCAACCAGGAAAGCAGAGGAAGAAAATGGGACAGGATCTGTCTGGAAAAGTCGCGGCCGTCACCGGCGCGGCATCGGGTATCGGCCTCGAATGCGCCAAGACCATGCTTGCATCAGGTGCGCGCGTCGTGTTGATCGACCGCAACGAAGAGGCATTGAGGGAAATCTGCGCGAAGCTCGGCGAAGAGGCTGTTCCCTTAGTCGTCGATCTCCTGGATCCCAAAAGCGTGGCTGGGATGATGCCCGGGATTCTGGAGAAAGCAGGCCAGTTGGACATCTTCCACGCCAACGCCGGATCCTATATCGGCGGTGAAGTGCTTGACGGCGACCCTGACGCCTGGGATCGCATGCTCAACCTGAACATCAACGCCGCATTTCGCTCGGTGCATGCCGTCCTGCCGCACATGGTCGGGCGCAAGACCGGCGATATCATCCTGACGAGTTCGGTTGCCGGGATGATCCCCGTCGTCTGGGAGCCGATCTACACGGCCTCCAAACACGCGGTCCAAGCCTTTGTCCATACCCTCAGACGACAAGTCGCCAAGCACGGCTTGCGCGTCGGCGCCGTCGCGCCCGGCCCTGTCGTCACCGCCCTTATTAGCGATTGGCCGCAAGAGAAGCTCGATGAGGCACTCTCCGCGGGCGGTCTGATGGAGCCGAAAGAAGTGGCCGAAGCGGTGCTCTTCATGCTGACACGTCCACGCAACGTCACGATCCGCGACCTCGTCATCCTGCCGCAGAGCACCGACATCTGAGGAGGATGTGCCGGGCTCCCCAACCGGAGAAAGGAATCGGCCATGATCTTCGACAGATTTCGCATGAACGGACAGGTGGCGCTGGTGACCGGCGGTACGCGCGGCATCGGACTGGCGATCGCCGAGGCGCTCGGCGAGGCGGGCGCCAAGGTCTTCATCAGCGGAAGAACTCGCAGCGTAGCGAGTGAAGACCGGCTCGCCAAGGCAGGCGTCGACTTCGATTTCATCGCCGCTGACATGATGGGGGACAATGCCCCCGATGCGCTCGTTGCCGAAACCCTCTCACGGGCGGACCGGCTCGATATACTGGTCAACAATGCCGGCATCGCAATTCATGGCGACAGCGGCGAATTCTCCGATGCCATCTGGCGCGAGATCATGACCGTCAATGTCGACGCCGTCTTCCGCACCTGCCGCGCAGCACTTGCACCCATGCGGCGCCAGGGCGGCGGCGTCATCCTCAACATCGGCTCGATATCCGGCATTGTTTCCAACATTCCGCAGAACCAGGTGGCTTATAACGCCTCCAAAGCGGCGGTCCATATGATGACGAAGAGCTTGGCAAGCGAAGTCGCCGCCGAGAACATCCGCGTCAATGCCATTGCTCCCGGCTATATCGAGACCGACATGTCGCGCGGCGGCATCGCCAACCCCGACTGGTTCCCGACCTGGCGCAGCATGACGCCGATGGGACGTGTCGGGCAGCCGGAAGAGGTGGCCGGTGCAGCCCTGTTTCTCTGCTCGGCGGCGGCAAGTTATGTCACCGGCGAGGTGCTTGTTGTCGACGGTGGCTATACGACGCGGTAAAATGTCAGCGATCCCTCGGGGGAGGGGGCCCACGCCCGCATTTGGTCAAGCGGTGCTGATGCTGCGGAAGTCGGCCCTGAGATCGCGCCTCAGGTACGCGGCAGGCCCGCCGGTCTCAGATGTTTCCGGAGAGCCGCAATCCTGAAGATGGCGTTGGCCGCACCGTAGCCGCGATAGCCGCGCCGTTCGACGATCTCGAAGAATAGGCCCTCGCCATAGGTCGGGCTATAGAGCTGGAAATATTCGCCGTGGTCATCGCGGTCGTAGAGGATGTTGCCAGCCTTTAGACGCTCGGCGAAATCGGCGTCGAGGCCGAAGCGGGCTTCGAGATCATCATAATAGTTCGGCGAGATCGCCAGCGGAACGAAGCCATTGGCGGCAAGGGCTGCGGCAGTGGCGAAGATGTCGTCGGTCCTGAAGGCGAGATGTTGGATGCCGGAGCCGAAGGTTTCGGCGATGAAACGGCCGGCGAGCGTATTGCGGTTTTCCGCCCCGTTCATGGTGATGCGCAGCGAGCCTTCGCGGTTCTCGACGACCTGGCTCCGGACGATGCCCGAGGGATCGACGATATCGACCATCGGCGTCTTCTCCGCCTCGACGAGCGAGGTGTAGAACAGCAGCCAGGTCAAGAGCTCCTCGTATTTCATCGTCTGCGCCATATGATCGATCGATTGCAGCCCGGCCGGCCGGCAAGCCTCGTCGTCTTCGACCGCCTCGAATTCAATATCCCAGATGCGGCCGAGATCGCTCTTGCGGTCGAGGAAATAGAGCACACCGCCGCCGACGCCGCGCACCGCCGGCATCTCGATCTCGCCGGCATCGAGCGACTGGGAGAAGCGCTCGGCGCCAAGCGCGACGGCGCGCCGCAGGGCCGCCACGGCATCATCGACCATCAGGCCGGCGGCATAGGCCGAGGTGCCGTGCACGGCATAGGAGGCGCTGGCAAAGCCCTTCCGCTCGGTATTGATCACGAGATTGATGGCGCCCTGGCGGAAGACCGTCACCCGCTTGGTCTTGTGTCTCGCCGCCTTGCAGAAGCCGAGGCTTGAAAACAGCGCTTCGAGTTGAGACGCCTCGTCCTCGTCGGCGGTAAACTCGATGAAGGCGATGCCCTCGACGGTAGCGCGCGGCGGCATCGAGGGCACCGGCAATGCGCTCTCCGGCTGCTGTCGCTTCACCTGATCACCGAGATAGATCAGCGAACGGCGGCCGTCGACGGCAATCGCGCTCGGCGAACCGCCGCGGAACTGGTCATTGAAGATCTCAAGCGAGAGATAGCCGTCATAGCCGGTTGCCGCGACAGCCTTCATGAAGTCTAGCACCGGTAGATCGCCTTCACCCGGCATGTTGCGGAAGTGCCGGCTCCAGTAGAGCAGGTCCATGTCGATCGACGGCGCATCGGCAAGCTGGATGATGAAGATCTTCTCCTTCGGGATCGACCGAATCGAGTTGACGTCGATCTTGCGCGACAGGGTATGAAAGCTGTCGAGGATCAGGCCGATATTCGGATGATCGGCCCGCCGGACGATCTCCCAGGCGTCGCGATGATCGTGGATATGGCGGCCCCAGGCGAGCGCCTCATAGCCGACGCGCAGACCGCGTCTGGCGGCACGCTCGCCGAGTTCACGAAAATCCGCCGCCGCCCGGTCGAGACCGCCGAGGGCGGCCGGCGAGACGTTCGAGCATACAAGCACGAGATCAGTGCCCATCTCCTGCATGAGGTCGAACTTGCGCTCGGCCCTATCGAAAGTGCGGCTGCGCAGCGGCTCCGGCATGCCTTCGAAATCACGAAACGGCTGAAAGAGCGTGATCTCCATGCCGAGATCACGCACCATGCGACCGACCTCTTTCGGGCTTTCGTCGAAGATCAGGAAATCATTCTCGAAGATCTCCACCCCGTCGAAGCCGGCCTTGGCGATCGCCTCCAGCTTGTCACTGAGGTCGCCGCTCAGCGAAACAGTCGCAATCGATGTCTTCATCGCAGTGGTCCTCGCGATAGGTGTCAGGTCGTCATGGTCTTAAAGTGAGCGAGCATGCGGCCAGCATCGGCCTCCCTGCCGGTGATCAGGCGAAAAGCTCCGACCGCCTGGAAGACCGCCATGCCGCCGCCGTCGAGCGTCCGGCAGCCGCGCTGCCTTGCCTGCCGCAGAAGCTCCGTCTCCAGCGGGAAGTAGACGATTTCGGCGACCCAATGCCGCCTTTCAAGAAATTCGGGCGGAAGCGGCACACCGGGATATTTTGTCATGCCGGTCGGCGTCGCGTGGATCAGCCCGGATGCGACCTTCATCGCGGCTTCAAGATCGTTGCCGGCGGTAATCGATGCATCGGGAAAGAGCGCGGACATCGTTTCCGCCACATCCACGGCGCGCTCATGCTCCCGGTCGAAGACCGTCAGGCTCTTCAGGCCGAGCGTCAGGATGGCATAGGCGGTTGCGACACCCGCTCCGCCTGCTCCGAGCTGCACGGCCGAGGAAAGATCGGCTTGCGGCAGCCCGCGGCGGAAGCTCTCGGCGAAGCCCCACCAGTCGGTATTGTGCCCGAAGCGCCTGTTGTCCTTCAGGACGACGGTATTGACGGCGCCGAGCGCCCGGGCTTCGGGCGACAAGTCGTCGAGCAGCGGGATGACGAGCTGCTTACAGGGATGGGTGATGTTGAGGCCGGCAAGACCACGCGCTTCGGCGTCCGCGATCAACCGCGAGAGATCGGCCGGCGAAGCGTTCAGTTTGACGAGATCGATTAACTCAAAGTCGTAGTCCAGTCCCTGCGCAGCCCCTTCCTTCATATGCATGGCAGGCGTGAGCGACGCCTGGATGCCGGAGCCGATCAGCCCGGCTTTCAACGGTTTCAGCAGTATCTCGGACATGCGCCAGTTCCCGTTTGCTGGTGATTGGAAAGGCCCGCAGGATCGCTGCGGGCCTTGATTCGCTTACTTGCCGCGAACCGCGTCGAGTTCCTTGAAGAGCTGTGTGACGGTATCGGCACCGATCTGGGCCGTGAACTTGTCGATCAGCGGCTTGACGGCGTCGCGCAGTTTCTGCGTCTCTTCGGGGCTGAGTTCGGCGACTTCCATGCCGGTCTTCTTGATTTCCGCGATTGCGCTGGCGTCCTTTTCCCTGGACACCTTGCGCTGATAATCGCGGGCTTCCGTGGCAGCCGACTGGAAAACCGCCTTTTCCTCGTCGTTCAAGCCATCCCAGAACTTCTTGCTGATGAGCACGATCTGCGGATTGTACTGGTGACGGGTGATCGTCATGTACTTCTGCACTTCGAAGAATTTGGCATTGATAATGTTGGCGGCCGGATTTTCCTGGCCGTCGACGGTGCCGGTTTCAAGCGCGGTATAGAGTTCCGTATAGGGCAGGGGCACCGCATTGGCGCCGAGGCTGTTGAAGAGTTCGATTGGGATCGGCGACTGAATCGTGCGGATCTTCAGGCCCTTGATGTCCTCGAGCTTGGTGACCGGATGACGGTTATTGGTGAGGTTGCGAAAGCCGAGTTCCCAATAAGCGAGACCGACGAGCCCGGTGTCGGGCAGGAGCTTCATCAGGCCGGTACCGAACGCACCGTCCATCACATTGTCGGCCTCTTCGCCGCTGTTGAAGAGGAACGGCAGGTCAACAGCGCCGAACTGTTTGACGTTGCTTGCGAGAATCCCGGCGTTGAGCACCGTCATCTCGATCACACCGCCCTGCAGCGCCGACACCGTCTGAACGTCGCCGCCGAGCACGCCGCCCGGAAACAGCTTGACCTCGATCTTGCCGCCGCTCTTTTCCTTCACCAGTTCGGCAAATTTCTCCATGCCCATGACCTGGGGATGGCCTTTATTATTGGCGGCGGCGAATTTGAGGCTGTGTTCGCGGATCTCCGCCATAGCGGGGCCGCTTGCCAGGAAGGCAATGGGCAGGGCCAGCCCCAGAGCCAGTTTCGTCAATCTGTTCAGCATGTTTTCCTCCCAGGATAGAGCCGCAATCTCCCTCCGGCCGCGTTGAAATTCCATCGCCACAGGCGAAGTCAGTGCCCGAACCAGGCAACCGGAGCGGTCACAAGCGCGGGGAAAAGGACGAGCAAAAGCAGAACAATCAGTTCGGCGATCATGAAGGGGATGACGCCCTTCATCAGATCCTCCATCGAAAGCTTCGAGACGCCGCAAATGACGTTGAGCACGGTGCCGACAGGCGGCGTTATCAGCCCGATCGAGTTGTTGATGATGAACAGCACACCGAAATAAACCGGGTCGATACCGGCCTGCTTGATGATGGGCATCAGCACCGGCGTCATGACCAGGATCGTCGGCGTCATGTCCATTGCGGTGCCGACGACGACGATCAGCACCATGATGGCAAGCAGCAGCAGCGTCTGATTGTCCATGAGGGGTTCGACAAGGGCCGCGAGTTCGCCGGGCACATCGGCGACGGTGATCAGCCAGGCCGAGACCGCGGCGCAGGCCACCAGGAACATCACCACCGAGGTGATTTTTGCAGCCGCGACGAAGACCTCGAACAGCCGCGCCGGCGGCAGTTCGCGATAGACGACCATCGATACGAACAGCGAATAGACCGCCGCCACGACTCCGGCTTCGGTCGGGGTGAACACGCCGAACTTCAGGCCGACGATGATGATGACGGGAAGCATCAGCGCCCAGATGCTTTCGACGAAGGCCTTCATCCGCACGGCGCCGCTTTGTCTCGGCGGCAGGGCGAACTGCTCCTTGCGCGCCACGATCAGCCAGGTGACGCAGAGTGCTGCCGCGATCAGCAGGCCGGGAACGATACCGGCGAGAAACAGCTTGGTGATCGAGACCCCACCAATGACACCATAGAGAATGAAGCCGATAGATGGCGGGATGATTGGGCCGATGATCGAGGCCGATGCAAGCAAACCGCCGGCGCGAGCAGGATCATGACCGGATTTCAGCATCATCGGGAAGAGCAGCGCGCCGAGGGCGGCGGCATCGGCGACGGCCGATCCGGAAAGGCTCGACAGCACACAGGCCGCAAAGATCGCGACGAAGCCGAGGCCGCCCCTGATATGGCCGACCATGGCCATGGCCAGATTGACGATGCGGCGCGAAAGACCGCCTGTGTTCATCACCTCACCGGCGAGAAGGAAGAAAGGCACCGCCATCAGCGGGAAGCTGTCGGCGCCGTTCAGCACGTTCTGCGCGACGATCTGCGCATCGAACATGTCGAGATACATCATCAGCGCCACGCCTGATATGACGAGGGCAAAGGCGATCGGCACTCCGAGCGCCATCGGACCGAGAAGCGCGCCGAGAAAGATCGTGACAGTCATGACGTGCTCCTCAGTGCTTCGGCTTCAGAACGGGGAAGGCTGTTTGCGCGGGCTCTTTGAGCGCCGCCTGTTCCTCGCTGTCGCGCACAAGCTCGGCGGTCGTCACGTCGATGCGGTCGGTCACGATGGCAAAAGCGTCCCAGAGAAGGATGAAAAAGGCCGGCACGCCAAAGGCTAGTCCGGCGCCATAGAAGACGCCCATCGAAATACCGGTCGCCGGCGCCAAAACGTGAAGGTTGATCAGCGTCTGGGTCCAGCTGCCGCTGATCATAAGCCATGTGGCGGCTAGCATCATGCCGTAACCGAGCAGCACAGCGAACTTGGCGAAAGGTTTCGGGAGGCGCGTGATCAGAGAATCCACCCCGAGATGTGCGTGCTCGCGCATTGCGACCACGGCGCCGAGGAAGGTCAGCCACACGAAAAAGATCCGCGATAATTCCTCCGAGGAGGTGATGCCCTGGTTGAACGCGTAACGAAGCACCACATTGCCGAAAACCAGCACGACCATACCTGCCAGCAGCAACGCGATCGTCACCTTCAGCGCGAAGAAATAGAAATCGATGATACGGGTCATTCGCTCCTCCCAAGCGTAGCCTTTGCTCCTGCCGGCCGACCGTAGTCAGACCCGCGGATGCACGTCATGACCTAGATATTGCCGTCGCGATCAATTCCTCCACTGTTCGCCACTCCAGAATGTACTAACTAGTTCGTATGTCAAGCGGCATCTATTGAAACATTCAAACAACGTGAATAAGACTGGCGGGCTCGGAAACGGAAAGAACTTGTTTCCACTTGAGCCTAAGACCATAAAATCGAGATATAAAACAACTGATTAGAAAGTGCGGTAACCAGGCTCATGGCGGAACGGGGCGAAAACGGCCGGAAGAATGATCCACAGCAGACGAAGGAAGATATTCTGCTCGTCGCAACAGAGGAATTCTCCACTCATGGGCTCGCCGGCGCCCGCGTCGACTCGATTGCCGAGAAGACGCGCACCTCGAAGCGGATGATCTATTATTATTTCGGCAGCAAGGAGGGCCTTTATCTCGCCGTCCTCGAACAGTCCTACCGCAAGATACGATCGCTGGAAGCCGATCTGCATCTATCCAATCTCGAGCCGGAAGAAGCGTTGCGGACACTGATTTCAACGACCTTCGATCACGACGAAGCCAATCCTGATTTCGTCCGGCTCGTCAGCATCGAGAACATCCATCATGCCGCCCATATGCTTCGCTCCGAAGCTATCCGCGATCTCAACGTCTCCGTCATCGAAACCATTGCCGGTATCTTGGAGCGAGGCTTTACCCAAGGCGTCTTCCGGCGAAAAGCCGACCCGATCGACATCCATATGATGATCAGCGCCTTCTGCTTCTTTCGCGTGTCGAACCGCTACACGTTCGGCACGATCTTCCGGCGCAATCTATCGGATGGCGAGATCATCGAACGCCATCGCGGAATGATCGCCGATGCGGTCGTCAGCTACCTGAAAAGCTGACGGCGCGCTTAGCCGCCTGGGATAGCAAGGGTATTTGCAATTTCGAAATCGGCGCGCCGAGGCAAGCAAACCGGCAACCGCTAGCAACAATGCGGAGCTTTTATCGAAATCGCGGCGCGCGCCTGGCATTGTGGAGCAGTTCGCAAGCTGTCGCGAATGGCCCAAAGAGCTTGAGAAGCAGCGCCTGCTCCTCGGCATCTATCCGATGGCGAGCGCAGAACTCGGTTACGGACCAGACTTTCGTCAGATCCTCCGACTCGATTTGGTTGAGTTCGATATGTTCGGTCAAGAGCTTGTCCTCCGAACATCGAGACTACGCCCGCCCGGCTTTTATACGAACTAGCTAAAAGGTGTTATATGCCGGCGTGCATCCGGCATTTCGGTAAAAGCGGCTTATATATGAAAAAGCCCGCCGATTGCGCGGCGGGCGTCTTGTCTCACTGATCTATGGGCTGCGGATCAAACGCCGACGCCGTCGGGCAGAGCGTCCGTGCCGAGGATGTTGAGCGTCACCTTGGCAGTGTCCGTATGGCCTTCGCCATCGGAGATCTTGTAGTAGCGGAGAACTTCCGTGTAGGTCTGACCCGCTTCGAGATCGGCCGTGAGCTCGTAGGTGAACTCGCCGTTCGCCTTGACATGGAAGGTGCCGTAGGTACCGGCAATATCGGTTACGGCATCAGCCTTGGAATCCACCTGCGTGCTCAGGAACTGACGCAGGAACATCTTGCCATTGTCGCCTGCGATGTCGTTATCGAGAACGTTGCCGGCAATGGGGCTGCCTTCGGTGAAGCTGTAGACGTCGTCGACAGCAATCGGCTTCTGGGTGACGCCCTGGATGTTGAGCGTGAACAGGCCGACATCGGTATGGCCGCTGCCGTCGGAGATCTTGTACGATACCTTCTCCTGGAGCAGCTCGCCGTTGCTGAAGCCGATCTTGGCTGCATCGCTCAGCACATAGGTATAGCTGCCGTCCGGCTTGACGAAGAACGTGCCGTACTCGCCCTGGATTTCGGTGATCTGGTTCATGCCGCTCTTGGCGCCAACGCTAGCGCCGTCAAATGCACGCAGGAACAGATGACCGTTTTCGGACGAGTCGTTGGAAAGAAGATTTCCGGAAATTACGTCAGTTTCTTGAAATGTTGCACTATCGTCAGTTGCGTGAATCAGCGAAGCCATTAGTTTCTCCTAAAATTGTTTATCAGCAGGCCAATTTGACCTTAGCGAGCCGCTCCTTTAACAACTTATTAATACTACAAGTCAATGGGTTATTTAACGCAAGGTTAACATTCGCGTTTAGCGTGTGCAGCCGCTTATAAATCGACTAATACGCTTTTCACTTCAATCAAATTTGAAGCAATTTCGACCTATTTACACGCGGTAAACTTGAAAGAACCTCTGCGGCGACTACGTTACCGCGGCGCTTCTCTGATGCTGCTTTACGGTGCCTGCACACCATTGCAATCCCAGACACCCGCACCTATCTAAGGTCGACCTTGATCCCATCGGACACCGGAGTGGTGCCGACTCGTCCGCGAACGCCAAGGATCGGCGGTGTGTGCCAGCCGGCGCACTATGGGCAATCCCAAGAACAAGCGATGATCACGGCTGCGGCCGGCAGAGGATTTCTTTTGAACCACGAAACACAGCGACTGCGATTGCGGCAGGTCGGCCGGCGCAAGCGCGGCATGCTGTCCTAAACTGCGGGAGCCTGAACGGCATTTCCCCTGCCTCTTTGCCGCCGCGAATGTAGGCGCCGATCGCTGCACAGTTCGGCTGAGAAACGATCATAATCCCAACAAGGAGACTCGATATGCAGGTACTCGTCAGAGACAACAACGTCGATCAGGCCCTCAGGGCCTTGAAGAAGAAAATGCAGCGCGAAGGGCTGTTCCGCGAAATGAAGGAACGGCGCGCCTATGAGAAACCGTCCGAACGCCGCGTCCGGGAAAAAGCGCAGGCAATCAGCCGGCAGCGAAAGGCTGCCCGCAAGAAGATGCAGCGCGAAGGGCTGCTGGTCGGGCGCAAGCGGACCGCCGCGCGTTAGAATCTACCCGGTCTCAGCGATTACAATTCCCGAAAGGATAGACAATGGACGAACTGATTAGCCTCACCGTTTCGGAGGACCGCCTCGAGGATTGCCGCGATGTGGTCGAGCCGGATTTGCAGGACCTGATCCAGCGCGCACTGACATCGGGCTTTTCGCGGGAGGAAATCCTCATAGCAGTCAGCGAATTGGTCGCAGAAGACTTCGCGATTGTTATGGAAACCCCGAGCGTGCATTGAGGACATGAGCAGTGGCCACGATGGTACAAAAGGATCTCTTTGGTGTGGCCGATGACGATTTTCCTGAGGGTTTCCGATATTCCCAGGATATTGTGCCCGTCGATCTGCAGCGCTCGGTTCTCAAAGCGATACCGGCCCTGCCGTTCAAAGCCTTCGATTTCCACGGGTTCGAAGGCAAACGCAGGACGGTCTCCTTCGGCTGGAAATACGACTTCGACAGTCAGCGCATGAGAAGAGCAGAGGAAATACCGTCTTTGCTGCTCCCCATTCGCGAGGTCGCAGCACGCTTCGCGGATATCGTGCCCGAGGCGTTCGAACATGCTCTCGTGACGGAATATTCGCCCGGCGCTCCAATCGGCTGGCACAAGGATAAATTCGTGTTCGGCCGAGTCGTCGGCATCTCCCTGCTTTCGTCCTGCACCTTCAGGCTGAGGCGCCGGGACGGCGACAAATGGCTGCGGCGATCGCTGGTGCTTGAACCCGGCTCCGCCTATCTTATGGCCGGCGCCTCAAGAACGCTCTGGGAGCATTCCATCCCGCCTGTCGATCAACTGCGTTATTCGATCACCTTCCGGGAATTGGCCGCGTAAACTACGGGAACATCGGCTCTAACAGATGGTTACTCCGTCTTTCGCACAAATGGAGATAACGATGGTCGAGCAGGATGATGCGACACGGGTATGGGAGTTAATCGACAGAATAGGGTTTTGCATGTTGACGACCCGAAATGGCGACAACCTGCGCGCCCGACCGATGTCCGCCTATAGCGCGCAACTTGAAAACGCGGTCTATTTTCTAACGGATCTCGGTAGCCACAAGGACGACGAGGTCGCCCGCTGGCCGAGCGTCTGCCTGGCCTTTGCCGACACGAAGGCACAGAAATATGTTTCCGTGTCAGGGACGGCCGAAGTGCAGAACGATCGCGAAAAGATCCGTGAATTGTGGGCAACACCGGCAAAGGCATGGTGGGACAACCCCGACGATCCCTCCATCCGCATCCTCAAGGTTAGCCCGACCTCGGCCGAATATTGGGACAGCCCCGGCACCATCATCAGCTATATCAAAATGGCGGCCGCAGCGGTTACGAACAGCAAACCGGATATGGGCGACAATGCCGAGGTCACGCTCTGACGAATAGGCGCTCAACCAGGATTGGATATCAGGATCGGTTGGCCGACGCCTTGATGAAATCGATGAATGCCCTCAGCGGCGCAGGCACCAGTCGCCGGCCGGGATAATAGAGGAACGGCCCGGAAAAGCGCTGCCACCACGGCTCTAGGACCGGTTCGAGGGCACCGCTGTCGAAATGCGGACGCAGCCAATCTTCGAAAATGCAGATGATCCCTCTATCCGCTATCGCCGCGTCGACGGCAAGATCGGTTGCACCACCAACCGTGACGATCAATGGGCCGGTGGGTTCGACTCGCACCACCTCGCCGTCCCGCTCATATTCCCATGGGGTCGTCAGCGCGCCGCTGGCAAAACGGCCCAGCAAGCAGGAATGGCCGAGGAGTTCACTCGGATGTTGCGGCCGCCCGCGGCGGTCGAGATAAGCAGACGACGCCGCAGTGGCGAAGCGCTGGTGGCGCGGACCGATTGGAATCGCAATCATATCCTGTTCCAGCCGCTCGTCATAACGGATGCCGGCATCACATCCGGCAGCGAGCACGTCGACAAAGCTCTCCTCGGCAACGATTTCCAGGCGGATATCGGGATAGGCGGCAAGGAATGGCGGGACGACAGCGGGCAGCACCAGCCGCGCAGCACTGACCGGGACATTGAGCCGCAGCGAACCAGCCGGCCTGTCGCGAAAACGGTTGACCACGTCGAGCGCGGCCTCCACCTCCGTCAAAGCGGGGCCGAGCCGCTCAAGCAAACCCTTTCCCGCTTCGGTCGCAACGACGCTGCGCGTCGTGCGATTTAGAAGCCTAACCTCAAGTTTGGCCTCCAAGCGACGGACCGCTTCGCTCAAGAAGGAGGCGCTGCTGCCACTGGCACGCGCTGCCTCGCGAAAACCACCTGCCCGCGCCACCGCGACAAAGGCGTTGAGGTCACTCAGGTCTGCTTTCACTGTTCGCCACTCCGCACAGCCTGTGCGCATTGTACTCAATTATCACACGCGCCGCCAAGGAGTAATTTCGATCCCATCTCTTGAAGGGAGCGAGATCATGTCCATCATAGATCAGTCCGGCACATTCACTATCGGCGACCGCAAGGTGAGGCGGCTTGGCTACGGCGCCATGCAACTCGCCGGGCTCGGTGTATTCGGACCGCCCAGGGATCATGGCGCCGCCCTGGCGGTGTTGCGCGAGGCGGTCGCAAGCGGCGTGAATCATATCGATACCAGCGATTTCTACGGTCCGCATGTGACCAACCAAATCATCCGTGAAGCGCTCCATCCCTATCGCGACGATCTCGTGATCGTCACGAAGGTCGGCGCGCGGCGCGGCGCGGACGGATCCTGGATTCCGGCCTTCTCGCGCCAGGAACTGACGCAGGCGGTCCACGACAATCTTCGTAACCTCGGCTGGGACGTGCTTGATGTCGTCAACCTCCGGATCGCATTTGACCTGCATAGCCCGGCCGAGGGCTCGATAGAAGCACCCCTGACGGTTCTCGCTGATCTCCAGCGGCAAGGCCTGGTCCGTCACGTGGGCTTGAGCAACGCCACATCGAAACAGGTTATCGAAGGCCGTGGGATCACCGAGATCGTCTGCGTGCAGAACCACTATAATCTGGCGCATCGGACCGACGACGGACTGATCGACGATCTTGCCGGTCAAAGCACTGCCTATGTGCCGTTCTTCCCGCTCGGTGGGTTTACGCCGCTGCAGTCGTCCACGCTCTCCAATGTCGCCGCGCGTCTCGGTGCGACGCCGATGCAGGTAGCGCTCGCCTGGCTGCTGCAGCGTGCACCCAATATCCTGCTGATCCCCGGCACGTCCTCGCTCGGCCATCTCAGGGAGAATCTCGCCGCTGCCCGGTTGGTGCTGCCGGATGATGCTGTTGAGGAGCTGAACCGAATGGCCGATATGGCCGCCTGACGGTCGCCCGTGGTTCAGGTCGCTACGCAGCGGTTCTCGCGCCGCCGATCTTGCGGGACGTCGCGGCTATGCTTTCAATAGCGCTCCGGTACAAGCATTTCGGCCGGAACCGGCGCCCTGATGTAATCGGCATGGCGGATACGATCCGGCAGCTGAATTTCAGGCTTCGGCACATCCTCATAGGGAATCTGATCAAGAAGATGGGCGATGCAGTTCAGCCGCGCCCGTTTCTTGTCGACGGCCTGCACCACCCACCAGGGCGCTTCCCTGGTGTGTGTGCGCGCTAGCATTTCTTCCTTGGCCTTGGTATATTCTTCCCAGTGGATGCGGCTTTCCATATCCATCGGCGAAAGCTTCCACTGCTTCAGCGGATCGTGGATGCGCATCTTGAAGCGGAATTCCTGTTCCTCGTCGGTGATCGAGAACCAGTATTTGATCAGCACGATCCCGGACCGGACGAGCATCCGTTCGAATTCGGGCACCGAGCGGAAAAACTCCTCGAGTTCGTCAGGGGTGCAGAACCCCATCACGCGCTCGACGCCGGCGCGGTTGTACCAACTGCGGTCGAAGAGCACGATCTCGCCGGCGGTGGGAAGATGCGGAACATAACGCTGGAAATACCATTGATGGCGTTCCCGTTCGGTCGGAGCGGGCAGTGCCACCGTCCGGCAGACGCGCGGGTTGAGCCTTTGGGTCACGCGCTTGATCGCGCCGCCCTTGCCGGCCGAATCCCGGCCTTCGAAAAGCACGACGACCTTGAGCTTCTTGTACTGAACCCAATCCTGCAGCCGCACCAGCTCATGCTGCAGCCGGAACAGCTCGCGGAAGTAAATCTTTCGGTCGAGCGTCTGCTCCGCCGGTTCCGTCATTCCTTCGACGACCAGATCGCCCAGCCGGTCTTCTTCCATCTGCATTTCCAGCTCCTCATCGAAGCTGTCGGCGATTTCGGCCTTTATCCGGCTGAGCTGGTCCTGATCTTTTTGAGACATGGTCTTTTCCCTTTTGCTTTTTTTGACAGGAGCATGTCACTGCGAAGTTTGTGTGACGGTTCGGCCGACCGAGAGCTGGAACAGCGGACTCCCGATTTGGCGCTAACGCATCGGCTTGCTGGAGAGAGTTGCTTGCGTCACTCCAATCTCTTGATAAACTTCAACCATGGAATGAAGCGCAAGTATCTGCAAGCAGAGGGAGAAAGGAAGTGGGGTCCGGATGGCGATCGTAACGCTGGATCATTTCGCCCGCTGTGTCGGGGAAGGCTTCGAAGTCGATATGGGGACAGGATGCCTTGTTTTTACGCTGACCGAGGCACGGCCCTTGCCCGAGCGGGGCTTCGCAGGGATGGTGAGAGCGCCGTTTTCATTGCTGTTTCGCAGTGCGTCAAAGGTGCTGTTGCCACAACAGATTTACAGGCTGCGTAGCGCCACACTTGGGATTCTCGATATTTTCCTTGTACCGGTCGCCAGGGACAAAGACGGGATCATCTATCAGGCCGTCTTCAATTAACGCCTGACGGCTCATCCGCCGGCTCTGGCAGGAGCCGGTGCGAGCGCCATTCCATACGAATGTGGGTAACGGTCGTTTTAATCACCACGAATCCCAAGGCCATATAAAGGTCGTATGCGCGCGTGTTGTTTCGATCGACATGCAGTGCGATTCCCGGGATTTCCCTTGTCACTGCCGCATGTTGAATGGCTTTCAGTGTCCCGGAGCCCAGACCCAGATTACGACATTCGGGGAGGAAGCCGATATCGACAATATGCCAGATATGAGCGTCGAAATCGATGTAGAGGCGGCCGATGGAGGTGCCGTCCTTCTCGATGATCAAGAAGTCCGCTTGCGGGAATGCGGCGACGTAGTAGCGATGTTGAAGATTAAATTGCTGGTCGAGGAATGCCTGCTTGTCTTCTTGCGACCACGGGATCCGAGCCAGTTCATCGCTCCGGAACGAATGGTAAAGCTGACGTAGAAAGGGGAGATCGTCCTGCTTTGCCGGACGCAGGATACAGGCCGGAACACAAAGCCGATGATGCTCGTTCGCGCAGGAAACTCCGGTAGCGGGTCGATCATCAATCGAAGGATGGATAAACGCCGACCAGCGCGATGCAGAAGTTGACGGCAAGAAAAGGCTGACGGTTTTCATGCGGCTGGCTCCCGCCTGCAATGCCGATGACGTTCGGGGCAAATTGGGTATTCGGCTGGGCATCGGGAAGAAACGGACTGCTCGAATTCGGCAGGCTCAGGGCATTGCCTTCACTGGGCGAGGCGGCGCGCTTGGATGCATCGCCTTGATTATAGATAGTCAAGGAATGCGTGTGTGCCGGCATCTCCGCCTGCGTCAGCGTTATGAAGTTGCTGCCGAAGCTGTTGCCGATGGTGCGCGGCGTCAGACCTACGCCTTGACCTTGGTTGCAGCCTGCCCGGTTGGCAAAGTTAGGCAACTGGAACGTGCTCTTGCCATTGCCGCCATATTGGGTGCCGAGCAGGGAAAAAAGTTCGGAGTTCTGCTGGATGGGGAGCAATGTACCGTTGCACGATGCCCAGCCGCGGGGAGCAAAATCGAAACCGAACAGTTGGATCTCGCCGAGATAAGGTTCTGTCATGGCAATGTCCTTGATGGATGAAGCGGGCTCATGGGGATGAGGGAAAGATACCGGCCCATGCGATGCAATACTGCACCGTCAATGTCGGCATCGTATTGTCATGCATGACCGTCGATCCGGTTGCCTGTATTGCCGCCTGTGATGCTGTGATCGGAGTGGCGCCGCTGATATCGGTGGCATACATCGTGTCGCCGCTCAGCGCGGCGAGTTCGGACGAGCTTACCAATGTCGCTTCCGCCAGTCCGGTGGTGGCAAGATACGGATGCGTGTGTGCTGGCATTTGTGTGGGCAGAAGCGTGACGTTCTCGCTACCGGCGAATTGACCGATCACATAGGTCGACAAGTTCGGCCCGCTGCCCTGATGCACCGGTACGCGCCCGCAAAGATTGGGGGTCGCAAACGTTGTCTCTCCATCGCCGCCATACGTCGTCCCGATGAGCGTGAACAGGTTCTCATATTCGGAAATGGGTTGTAGGGAATTGTTGCAGGGCAACCACCCGCTGGGCACTCGGGAAAAGCCAAATAACCGGATTTCTCCGACGAAGGGAGTGCTCATGATTGATCCTCCAAGCAATGGGTTGACAAGCGCTGTTCAATTGGAGGACGGAAAAATCCCCGACAGTGCAATGCAAAAGCTGATCACGTCATAGGGCTGCCTATTCTCATGGGGCTGGCCATTACCGGCGGGGATCACAGTCTGGCTCGACAGCGTGACCTGATCACCACTGGAAGCGCCGTAAATTTCGGCGCTGTTGGTTCCGTAGAGCGCATCGCTCGGATTTCGCACGGTGCCGCTGCTCGTGGTTCCTGTCGCCAGGTGAATGTGCTGAGGCAATTGTTGCTGCAGCAAAGTCACACTTTCGGCGCCGCCGGTTGCGCCAATCCCATAGGGCGAAGGCTGCCATGTGGGATCGTAGGATGATCCAAATCCCACCGGCGTACGGCTCTGCATATTGGGCAAGGCGAATGTCGTCTGCCCATCACCACCGTAATGCGTGCCCAAGAGTGAGAACAAGGCCTGGTTCTGGTTCACGCTGAGGAACTGGCCGTCGCACAGGGCAAAGCCTCTGGGCGCGAACGGAAACCCTGTGAGCATGATCTGGCCGAGAAAGAATTCCGACATACCCATACCCCTGAATATACCAACGATATTGAAGAGCATCATCACTCAATCATTGCGCTAAACGCAAGAGCAATTTGCTATCTTAAGTGCAGCAAATTGAGGCAACTTCAAAACTTCTTTGACGCAGCGACCCTGGCGCCAACGGATTGCTCCCCGTCGCCCTCGACGTCGAAGAGCAGACTTGTGTCGAGCATCCAGAAGTTCGCGGTCTGCATCGTCAGCCCGGCGGTAAGAGAAGCGAAGGCACCTGACCCGTCCAGTCCGGAGAAGCCGCCGGTAAGGCCGAGCTTCGGAGTGAGCTTCGCGCCGCTCTCCAGCAGGAAGGACCGGGCGATTTCGGCACCCAGGCTGACCCGGAACTGGTCGTCGTTGAAGCCGTCGATGATGATGGCATCGCCGGAACTGTTCTTGACGGTATAATCGTCGACCTTTTCCGAGAAGTAGATCGCCCGCAGTTTTGGCGCGATCGTGGTTTCATCGTCGAGATTCCACTGTCCTTCGATTGACGTATCGGCCATCCACCGCGTCGTCTCGAAATCACCGTCCCAGAACTCCGTGTCAATGGTGTTGCCGGAACCGCCGTAGCGCAGGCTACCGTTCCAGAATACGCCCCTGCCGATCTCCAGCGAGGCATAGGGTCCCGCAAGCCAGCCATTGCCCGTCAGCTCGGCATCCTGATCGGTCGGATCGGTCATGCGGTCATAGTGGAAGGACAGCCCGATCAACGCCTTGTCAGAGAGCAGATAATCCGCTCCCATATTGATCATGGCAAAGCTGCCCCACTCACCGGCGCCGTCGTCCCTATTCCTGTCGTTATGGGCCAGGAAGGCGCCGTCGATCCAGACGTTGAAGGGTGCCGAGGCCGTATCCGCATCACCACCGGCTGCGCGAATCTGCGACAGGCTGGTGGCGAAGCCGAACGTCATCCCTTCTTCGGAAGGCATCATGCGCGCGGTGATCGGATCGGTCGCCTCCTGCATCCGCCGGCGCTGCAGGAGTCCCGGAACCTTGATCGTGTTGGCGATCATGTTCTGTCGGGATTCCACGAAGTCATGTACGAGCTTGTCGATATCATCGGCCACCTTGCCGGCGTCATAGTGAGCGCGCTGACGAGCCTGTAGCCGACGCGGACCTGGCCGGAATAGGCTGGGTTCAACGTAAGGTGCAGATACCAGCCGGCCGGGGTCGCCGGGCCGGCCTGGGCCAGCTGACCCCGGATGATCGTCGCGGTGGCCGCATTGGCGGGCTCTACGAATGCGAGGGCCGCAGCGGTGAACGGACCGCCGGTTGCGCCGCGATTGAGGTAGACGTCGGGAGGCGTCGAACCGGCCGGCACGTCGACGACCATGTCCTGGACAGTGACGGAGCGGGTCTTCACCTTCAGCGAATAGGAGGCTATTCCAGTTGCGCCGTTGCCGTCGCGGACCTCGATCGTGAAGCTGTAATCGCCTTCCGTGCCGGTCGCCAGTGGGCCGGTTAGCTGTCCGGTCGAGATGTTCAGAACCAGCCCGTTCGGCAAACTGCCGGAGGCCAGACTGTAGATCTTCGTGCCGACCCCGCCGGTCGCCGAGATTTGCTGACTATAGGCTTCGCCCGCCATGGCCTCGGGCAGCGCACCATCGGCCGGCGAGAAGACAAAACTCGTGGGCACTGGAATTGTGATCGTATAGGCGGCCGACGTGGCGGCGCTGTTGGCATCGGTGGCCGTGATGGAGAAACCATAATTGCCTGGCGTCGTCGGCGTGCCGGTGATCGCCCCCGTCGACGGATTGAGCGTCAGCCCGGCCGGCAGCGAGCCGGTAACGCCGTAGCTGTAAGGGCTGGCACCACCCGAAGCAGTAACTGTCTGGCTGTAGGCGATGCCGACTGCACCATTCGGTAGGGCGCCGCTCGGCGGCGAGAATGCCAACGTCGGCGGACTGACTGTGATGGTGACCGTTGCCGGCGCCGAGGTACCGGAGCCATTGGTTGCGGTATAGGTGAAGCTGTCGGATCCGCTGTAGCCTGACGTCGGTGTATAGGTGATGGACGTTCCCGATGCGATCGCCGTCCCATTGGCGGCTCCGGTTGCGATCGCAACCGAGCTCGCCGCTCCGCCCGTGATATTGAGCGTGATGGGATTGTTCGACGAGTTGGCGGCAACGGTTGCCGTAACGCCACCCGCGACCGGAGGCTGGATGTTGGTTGTCAGGGTATAGGCCCTGGAGCCGGTAAAGGGTCCCGTGCCGCTCGAACTGTCCGTCGCGGTGATCGTGATGTTGAATGTGCCCGATACCGTCGGAGTGCCGGAGAGAACCCCACTCGATGACAGGGTCAGGCCGGACGGAAGCGTGCCTGCCGTCACCGCATAGCTGTAGGGGCTTGTTCCGCCCGAGGCGGTGATGGTCTGGTTATAGGCGGTTCCGGTGGTCGCGGCCGGCAAAGAGGAAGGGTTGATCGCGATCGTCGGTGCAGCAACGGTTATGCTGTAGGGCCTCGAACTGGTGAACGGTCCAACCCCCGTCGAGCTGTCGGTCACGCTGATAGTGAAGTTGAATGCACCTCCCGCCGTCGGTGTACCGGCGAGCGCGCCCGTCGCGGCCGACAGGCTCAAACCGGGCGGAAGAGCGCCGGCGGTGATCGCATAGGAGTAGGGGGCCGTGCCGCCGGAGGCCGTGACGATCTGGCCATAGGCCGCCCCGGTTGCGCCGGATGGCAATGTCGCTGGGCTGAGCGAGATCGTCGGCGGGCTGACGGTTATCGTTACCGTTGCCGGCGCGGAAGTACCGCCGGCATTGGTCGCGGTATAGGTGAAACTGTCCGGGCCGGCATAGCTTGCCGTCGGCGTATAGGTGATCGACGTGCCGCTTGCCGAGGCTGTGCCGTGAGCCGCCTGCGTGCCGACAGCCACAGATGTGGCCGCTCCCCCCGACAGATTCAACGTAATCGGATTCGAACTGCTTCCATGGCTGACTGTTGCGCTGGCCGGCCCGGCAACCGGTGGCGCCACACTTGCCGCAATCGCAATATTGATCGTGAAAGGATTGGCGCTGGCATCGACCAGGATGAAGTTGTCGCTGGTGGCTCCGTCGCCATTGTTTGTATACGTAAACGTCCCCGCGGCGGCATTGTAGTTCGTTATCGAGCCATGCTGCGGAGAGGTTGCACTTGGGTCGTTGAGGGGATTGAGGCCAACGGGATCGCACTGAGTGCCGATGTTGACATCAATCGACCCGCCGGAGGCCATCGGACTTGTCGATGGCGTCGTGTTCGCATCAGGGAAGTTGAAGACGGTACAAGCAGCATAAGCCACACCCGGGCTTGCCAGCGATAAACCAGAACAGAAAAGAGTAACGAGCAGCGCTAGCTTCAACAGCAGCTTGCAAGCGAGCGTGCCGGCAGCAATTGATCTTCTATCTGTTTTAAAGGCCTGCTTCGCCTTCCGCATCCTGTAGCGCGGCCGGGTTCTGATCAGGTCGTTTTGTGAGATGCCGCTCACGTTTCCAGGCGAGGATTCTCTTCCGGAAAGTCCGATGTCCAGCTGTTCGTCACTTGTCATTTGCCCAACCCGAAGACCGAGCGCACTCCACTGCAAACAACAGGAGGCTGCGCTTGCGCTTGCCCGCCTGCATTGTAGCTGACGCCGGCCCACGCATTTACAGTAGTAGTGGAAGCATCTTGAAAGGCAATTTTCTGCCGCCGTAAATCACGCGATTTCGGTTGATCAGAAATGATTTTCAATTTATTGTTGTAGATAAGCAACATCGCGGATTGCGTGTTCCAGAGAGGATCCGAGTCCTCCGCAAGGGCGCTGAAGCTCGCGGCACCGTCCAGAGCGGCGCCGGTCAAAAGACACAGTTGATTTGAGCAGGATGCCTGGTGAGGTCGCGTTCCCCAGCCCTGCCTGAACCCGGCGTCACACGGCCTATGCGAAAAAGCTAAGCCGCCCTCGCCCGTGCAGGCGCCATAAGCGAAAGTGCGTCTAGAGCAGTCCCTTCCGGTAGCCATCGACAAGGTTGCGGCAGGCGCGGAGCGTCAGCGCCATGACGGTGAGCGTCGTGCCCGCGATGCCGCTGCCCGGAAAGGCGCTGGCGTCAGTGACGATGACATTCGGGGCATCCCAGAGCTGGTTGTAGGAATTGAGCACGGAAGCTTCCGGGCTTTCGCCCATGCGCGCGCCGCCGGTTTCATGGATTGCCGCGCCCATGCACATGGTCTTGCGGAACCATTTGCGGAACATGAAGCGGCTGAAGGCATCGGCGTCGGGAAAGGCGCCCCTGCCCATCTCCTTGAGGCCCTCGGGAGAGCCGATGAATTCCAGCTCGCCACCGACCTCCCTGATCATGGTGATCAGCGTCTCCTCCTGCCGGCGAAGCAGCCTCTGCTCCTCCTCCTGCATGACGCAGCGGATATGCGGCACCGGAATGTTCCAGGCATCCTTTCGCTTGACGTCGAGGGTGATGCGGTTGTCGGCATAGGGCAGCATCCGGCCGAAGCCGAAGAAGGCGAGACGGGCATCTGTCTCGCCTGAGACCGGTGCCCTGCCGATGCTGCCCTGATAATTGAAATCGCCGCGGGCGGCGTCACCCTCGCCGAAGCGGGGGATGAAGATACCACCCGACGGGTTGTAGAAGGGATCGACAGGAGCGGAATCGTCAACGGCCCAACCCTTCGCCTTGGAAAAGGAACCGAAGGCGAGGCAAGGAAGCTGATCCATGAAATAGCGCCCGAGCGCCCCCGAGCTGTTTCCGAGCCCCCCGGGATGTCTTGCCGATGCTGAATTCAGCAGCAGGCGCACGCTCTCTATCGGCGAGGCGGAGAGCACGACCGTCGCGGCACGCGCCGTCGAAACCTTCCCCGTATTGCGGTCGATGAATTCCGCGCCGGTGGCGCGGCCGGTTTTTTCGTCGGTGGTGATGCGGCGCACGATCGCGTCATAGAGGACCGTCAGCCGCCCGCTCGCCGTTGCTTCCCGCAACGGTCGCGGTATGCGTTCGGCGTCCGGCGCGATATAGCGCCAGGAGACGACGTGCCGGTCCGGCCAGCGGCTTTCAACAGCCTGCTTGAATATCTGCTCGGCGGGCGTCAGGCTTGCTGGCTTCGCATAGATGCCGTCCGGCAAGGCCGGCACATCGTCCTTGTTGCCGTAGAGCCCAAGATAAGCCTCCACTTCGTCGTAGAAGGGCGTGAGCTCGTCATAGGAGACCGGCCAGTCCACTCCCTTTCCGGTCCGCGACCGGATCTTGAAATCATCGTCGGTCCAGCGCAGCAGCACGCGGCCGAAACTGTGCAGGCGGCCGCCGCCCTGGCGGCCACGGATCCAGAGAAAGGGCTCGTCCTTCGGCGTCGTATAGGGATTCTTGCGATCGTTGACGAAGAAGTGGCTGAAACGCTCGGTAAAGAAGGCCGCCCGCGCCTGGATCGGCTGGCCCTTGAGGGTGGCGCGTGCACGCTCCCAGATATTGATGCTGCTTGCCGGCGCCTTCTTGCGCGCCGGGTCGAAATCTCCTGGCCCGACGGCCGGCCCGGCCTCAAGCAGCAGCACAGACAGGCCTTGGGCCGTCAGCTCTTTAACCGCAAAGGAACCCGCCGCGCCGGAGCCGATCACCAGCGCATCATAAACGATCTCAGACATGTCTTCTTAAATCCTGTCCTGGAGCAATTCCTCAAAGCCGCGCAAAGCGCATCCGAAATTGCGGGAAAGCAAAGGGGTGGCGCGTCAAAGCCGCGATCCATCGGCAGCGAAGAGCGACGCCTTGGTGATATCGAGGCCTGGAGCCATGGCATCGCCGGGCTTGAAGGAGACGTCGCCCATGAAACGAAGCGAGAGACTTTGCTCCGCCCAGTCGAACCAGACGACGGCATCCGAACCCATCGGCTCGACGACCGAAACGCAGCCAGGAATGGTGGGAAGCCCGCTTGCCGCCCCGTTGAGCACAAGGTGCTCAGGGCGAAAGCCTAACGTAACAGGTCCTTCCACCGCAGCCGTCCGGAAGGCATAGTCAGAGAGATCGATAGCCAATGCGTTGCTTCTGAAGACGGGTGCTCCGCCGCCGCGCTCGATCCGGCCCTCGACGAAATTCATCGCCGGAGCACCGATGAAGCCGGCGACGAAGAGATTGGCCGGACGGCGGTAGATCTCGGCCGGCGAAGCGAGCTGCTGGATTACGCCGTCGCGCATGATGGCAATGCGATCGGCGAGCGTCAGGGCCTCGACCTGATCGTGGGTCACGTAAATCATGGTATTGCCGAGGCTCTGATGCAGCTTCTTGATCTCGACGCGCAATTCGTTGCGCAGCTTGGCGTCGAGATTCGAGAGCGGCTCGTCGAAGAGGAACACATCCACTTCGCGCACCAGTGCCCGGCCGATGGCGACGCGCTGGCGCTGGCCGCCGGACAGCTCGGCAGGACGCCGGTCGAGCAATGTGTCGAGATGGAGAAGCGCGGCCGTGCGGGCAACGCGCGCCTCGATTTCCGCCTTCGGCAGGCCGGCGACGCGAAGTCCGAACGAGAGGTTCTTGCGGACCGACATGCGCGGGTAGAGCGCGTATGACTGGAAGACCATGCCGATGCCGCGGTCCTTCGGCTCCTCCCAGGTGACATTCTTGCCAGAGATCCAAATTTCGCCTGCAGTAATGTCCTGCAACCCGGCGATGGCGTTCAGAAGCGTGGACTTGCCGCAGCCGGAAGGGCCGAGCAGCACCAGGAATTCGCGCGACGCGATATCGATCGACATCTTCTCGATCACCGTATGGTCGCCATAGGCGATCTTCAGGTCCTTGACGGAAACGGCGGACTGCATGGAATGAGTTACCCCTTGACTGCGCCGGCGGCGATGCCGCGCACGAACCAGCGGCCGGACAGGAAATAGATGGCGAGCGGGACGATGGCGGTCAGGATCGTCGCCGCCATGTTCACGTTGTAGGTGCGCTCGCCCATCGTGGTGTTGACGATGTTGTTGAGCTGTACGGTCATCGGCAGATTGTCTCGGCCGGCGAAGACGAGGCCGAGGAGAAAGTCGTTCCAGATGCCGGTGAACTGCAACATGGAGACGACGACGACCATCGGCAGGGCGATCGGCAGCATGATCTCGAAGAAGATGCGCCAGAAGCCGGCGCCGTCGACGCGCGCGGCCTTGCAGAGCTCCTCCGGCACGCTGACGAAATAGTTGCGGAAGAGCAGCGTCACCAACGGCAGTCCGAAGATGACATGGACGAGAATGATGCCGGCGAGTGAATTGTAGAGACCGATATTCGCCATGGCGCGGACCATCGGATAGAGGAAAATCTGATAGGGGATCAGACCACCGGTCATGAGAAGGCCGAAGAGCGCATTTGCCCCACGCGGCCGCCAGAGCGACAGCGCATAGCCGTTGACGGCGCCGATGAAGACCGAGAGCGCGACGGAGGGAATGGTGATCGCCACCGAATTCCAGAAGCCGCTGCGAATGCCGACGCAGACAGTGCCCATGCAGGCACCCGACCAGGCGGTCACCCAGGCGGAGAAATCGAGCGTGGCAGGCAGGGCAAAGATCTGCCCGAGCCGGATTTCGTCCATACTCTTCAGCGAAGTGACGACCATCGTATAGAGCGGCAGAAGGAAGAAAAGCGCAGCGCCGACCAGGAAGGCATAAAGGCCTATGCGTCCCGCCGTGATCCGTGCGGGCTTCGGGCCATTCGGATGAGGCTGGTTCATCACGCCGCTCCCTTTGCCTGGTTGCGCATGTGCATCGCGTAACGGAATGGTGCAACTGCGATGATGACGCCGAGGACGAGCACTGTTGCGCCTGCTGTGGCAAGGCCGAGGTTCTGGCGCCCGAACAGATTGTCCATGATGAATTTCGCCGGCACTTCGGTCGCATTGCCCGGGCCACCATTGGTCATGGCGACGACGATGTCGTAGGTCTTGATCACGCCCATGGCGAGCAGCATGCCGGCAGCGGCGAGCGCCGGCCCGAGCTGGGGCAGAATGATGGAGACATAGATGCGCCAGACGGGAATGCCGTCGATACGCGCCGCCTTCCATTGCTCGGCTTCGATGCCGCGTATGCCGGCAAGCGCGATCACCATGACGAGCCCCGCGCCCTGCCAGACGCCGGCGAGCACCAGCGCGTAGATCGCCATATCGCGATTGACCACCCAGTCGAGCACGAAGCCTTCCCAGCCGAGCGAACGCACGCTTGCCTGTATGCCGAGTGTGGGATTGAGCATCCATTGCCAGATCAGCCCCGTCACCACGAAGGACATGGCATAGGGATAGAGGAAGATCGTCCTGAAGGCGCTTTCGAAGCGGATCTTGCGGTCCAGTGCTGCGGCCAGCAGGAAGCCGAGCACCAGACAGCCGGCCACATAAAGGACGCCGAAGACCAAGACGTTTTGCAGCGAGGCGAGCCATTTGGCGGAGGCGAAGAGCTTCGAATACTGTGCAAGGCCGACGTAGGTCGAGGACGGAAAGAGTGTGGAATTGGTGAAGGACAGCCGGATCGACCAGGCCATGGTGCCGACGAAGACCACGACCGCGGCAAACCATGTCGGCAAGAGAGCGATGGTCGCGGAAAGATTACGCTTGCGTTTGACGGACATCGGCCAGCTCTTTGACGGATGGAAAGCGGAACACCCGCCGCCTAGCATGCGGCGGCCGGCAGCCGTGGCGGTCGGGATCGAGCCGACGCCACGGGTACGATCCTACTCGAAGATGGCGAAGAAGTTTTCGGCAGCGGAGCCGGCGTCGTTCGAGCCGCCGCTCCAGTATTCGTCGACGAAATCATCGAGCGCGCCGACCTGCTGGGGCGTGAGCACGATCGCCTGATCCGGCACGATGGCGCCGGTGCTCATCATCTCGAGGCCCTTCTGGGCGCAGGCATCGAGTTTCGACTTGTCGACATCCGAGCGCATCGGAACCGAGCCCTTCTTGAGGGCGAATTCGAGCTGGACGTTCGGGTCCATGACGACCTCGGCGAGAAGCTTCTGCGCCTTGTCGGTCGCGGCATTGCCGGTCTTAGGGAACCACAGGGCGTCGGCGATGTAGACCATGCCTTTGGATTCAGGTGCGAACATGCAGCCATAATCCTTGCCCGGCTCCTGGCCGGCGGCTGTGAATTCGCCCTTGGCCCAATCGCCCATGAACTGCACGCCGGCCTTGTCGGTAATCAGCATGGCGGTTGCGTCGTTCCAGTTGCGGCCGGCCGCACCTGCATCGACATAGCCGCGCAGCTTGCCGAGGATTTCGAGCGTCTTCTTCACGCCCTCGACGGAGGCGTCGCTATTGTCCTTGTCGGCATAGATCTTCAGGAAGCCGTCGGTCCCGACCTGGGAGAGCAGAATCATGTTGAAGACCTTGGTCTGCTGCCAGGGCTGGCCGCCCCAGGCAATCGGGATGATGCCGGCGGCCTTGAGCTTGTCGAGATCGGTGAAAAACTCGTCCCAGCTCTTCGGTTCCTGAGCAATACCCGCCTTGCTGAAGGCTTCCTTGGAATAGAAGACCCAGCTTTCGCCATGAGCACCTGTTGGAGCGAGATAGACCTTGCCGTCATAGGAAATTAGATCATGGATCGATTTCGGCAGGGCATCCGTCCACTTGCCCGCAGCGGCCACGTCGTCGATGGGATTGAACAGGCCCTGGCTGACGAAATCGGCGGCGGCAAGACCGATGACGCCCTGTTTGGCGCCGGGCGCGTCACCAGCAACGATACGGTTCTGAAAAGCCGCATCGGCCGCGCCGAAACCGGCGATCGAGGAGTCCTTCCAGACGCCGCCGCGTTTTTCGAATTCCGTCTTGATGACGTTGAGGGCCGCGGCTTCGCCGCCCGACGTCCAGGACGACATGATCTCGATCGTCGGTTTGTCCTCGGCATGCGCCGGGACGAAGGAACCGGCGAAAGCCACGCCGGCAAGAAAAAGCTTCATCATTGTCTTCATTGTTCCACCTCTTGAAAATGCCCTCTTGCCGGGGCGTTTGTCGTTCTCAGAATAATGTCAGCGATAGATCGGCAGGAGCGCCTGCCGCACGAGCGTGAGCCCGTTGGCGATGTCGCGGACGGGATCCGGCGCGGCATCGAGTTCGAGGATCGCCCAGCCTTCGTAGGCCCGGTCGCGTAGCAGTCGGATCCAGGCCGGCCAGTCGACCCGTCCGAGGCCGAAGCCGCAGAAATAGGGCTGGTGGCGTTCGTGGATGTGCTTGTCGATCGGCGTGTCGGCAGGCATCGGGCCGACCGCATCCTTCCAATGGGCGATGATCATGCGCTCGTGATGACGGTCGACGAGCTGGACGGGGTCGGAACCGGCAACGATGATATGAGCCGTGTCGGGGCACATGTGAACATAGGCCGGATCGGTCAAAAGCATCAGCAGGTCGACATCGCGCGCGGCGGCAAACATCGAATGCGCCTCGGTGTGCAGCGCAAGCCGCACGCCCTTGGCATAAAGGGTCCCGCCGAGCCGGTTCAAGAAATCTGCGATCGTCTTGGCACGGTCGAAATCATGGAACTGCACCGGCTGAGCGCCGAGCGTCTGGCGAAGCGGCGCACCGATCACCATGATGTCGCTGCCGCAGGATTTCAGGAAATCGGCATAGCGTTCCGCCTTGTCGATCAATGCGCGCTGCGCCTCGGGATCGGCAAAGTCACCGGCCGCCTCCAGTTCCGCGAAGAAGCCGCTGCAGAGCGTCAGGCCGCGCCTTGCCAGTTCGCCGGCGAAGGCATCGATGGAACCATAGGTCTTGATAGCGTCCTGCCAGTTGAAGGGAGAAAAGGTAAGTTCGACGCCTGTCACGCCGGAAGCCTGGACGCTGTCGAGGATCTTGTCCCAGAAGACGCGCGGCTGAGCCCGCGCATGGTCGACGATCGCATCGTGGCTGCCGACGCCCCAGAAGCCGGGATGAAAGAATGTCACGAGATCGACGCCGAAACGCAGCCTGTTGCCAGCCATAATCTGTCCATTTCTCGAGGCATGACCTACCCGCGTGCGGAACGAGAGCCCCACATTCAAAAAGCCATGGGTTTCAACACATTAAGAAATGGCAATCGTTTGCCATGCTTAGATGATAATCAAGCTGGTTTTTTAAGCAAGCGATTTTTGGCAAACGTTTGCTATAAATCGTCGCTTGCCTTAGAGTTGCAAATCGAAACATCCGGGAGAAAGACATAAAGGTGAATAAAAACAAGGATGTGATGGGAGATGAGCAGTCGGGTGCCTTGATGGCCGACGTCGCGCGGCTTGCCGGCGTTGCGATCTCGACCGTCAGCCGGGCGCTTGCCAATCCCGGTCGGGTCAACGAGAAGACCCGCGCAAAGATCAATGCGGCCGCCAAGCAGCTCGGCTACACTCCGAATGCGATGGCGCGCGGTCTCAGGGTCGGCAAGTCAAATACGATCATGATCATCTTGCCCGGATCGCCTTACTACGGCGCATCGCAGATCATCCCGCAGGTTCTCCAGAGCATCAACAAATCCCTGATCCAGGAGGGATACAATTTGATGATCGCCAATCTCGATCGTGAGGAAGCCTCCGAACGGCACATCCTCAATCTTGCCTTTGGTGGAACGGTGCGGGGCGCCATCATCTTCTCGTCGAAACTTCCCGAGGTCGACGGGCGCTCTCCAGCCGGCGCAGGGCTGCCCATCGTCTCGATGCTGTTCGACATGAGCGATGCCGGGGTGCCGAGCGTCGTGACCAACGATCGGGAAGCGATCAGAGACGCAACGACGGAACTGATCCGCCTAGGCCACCGGCGATTCCTCTATATCGCCGGCCCGAGGGGCAACTATCATGATGTCGAGCGCTATGCCGGCGTCCTCGAGGCGCTTTGGGCAGGGGGACTTTCCGAGGAGGCCGTGTCCATATCCGGCGGAGACCTCGAATATCAGCACGGTTTCGAGACCGGCATTCGCGCGGTCGACGATTTCATGAAGCTCGATGCTCGGCCGACGGCCGTCATCGCGACGAGCGACGACATGGCGATCTCCTTCATGAGCCGCATTCAGCGTGCAGGCCTCGCCGTACCGGGTGACCTCTCCATCGTCTCCTTCGACGGCTCTCCCGTCTGCGAGTTCTGCTCTCCGCCGCTCTCGACGATCAAGCAGCCGGTGGAAGAGATGGGGCGCGCGGCGGTGGATCTGCTGCTCGACGCCATTGATCAGCGGCAAAAGATGGCGGAGGTCCGCACCGTCATTCCGAGCGAGCTTATTCTGCGGGAGAGCATTGGCACTCCGAAAAGCTGACGGGGACGGAGCGAAGCCGCACGTCCCGAAAAAAAAACGGACGCCGTCAATGAATGCTGCAACTTGCATCCAGTCAGGCGCCCGCGGTGCCTAGCCCTGCCAGGGATCGACAATAACGACCCCGGTGCCGTCGAAATCTCTCACGTTTCGCGTGACCACGGTGAGATTGTGAACAAGTGCGGTCGCGGCAATCAACGCATCTGCCTCGTTGCGCCGGTCAGGAATATGCAGATGCGCGCAGCGCGTTGCGATGGCTTCATCGATCGGCAGTATCCGGCCGGCGAACTGCGGACGTACGTGGTCATCAAGCCATTTACGCAGGCGTGAACCTTGCGCTGCATCTCGTCGCTGGACAGCAAGCACGCCCCGTTCCAATTCGAGAATGGTGATTGCGGAGAGATAGAAGTCCAAAGCATTTGCCGTGTTGATCCAAGCTACGACTTCAGGATCAGCCTTACCATCACCAATTTTGCGCAGTTCGAAAATGACGTACGTATCCAGCAGATAGCTCAAAACAGATCAACTCCGCGGATTTTGATCTCGACGCGCGGCGGCATGAAATCGATTTCCGACAGGCCTGTCATGGAAAGCCCGTCGACGAGGCTCTGGCGCCTGCCGGAAAGACGCTCAAATTCCTCATATGTCAGAAGTACATGGGAAGGCTTGCCCCGGTCAGTGATAATGACCGGCCCTTTTCTAGCGGCTTTTTTTTTCGCATTGCTGACATCGTGGTTGAGCTCACGGCTGGAAAGTGTCGTAATTGTCATGGCACACTCCATGTAGGTATTTACCTACATATATTCACCGTCAGCGGTGAGAACAAGCACTGGGCCGCCGGAGTGGAGGGGTTGGAAATCTCCCGCCCGGACGCACAGCTTCGCATCGTTATCTCAGGGGAGGGGGAGGGTAGGAGGTGTGCTGCTTCATCTATCCGGTGACGCTTGCCATACGTTTTTGTCCAATATATTGTACATCTGATCTATATAGCAGACGAGGTAATCCTATGCCAATTTTTCAGCCTCGCAGCGGGGTGAAAGGATTTTCGTTTGCTGGGAATTACAGGATCGGTTGACAGATTGCACCAGAGGGTTTGAAAAGCTTGGCCGAACAGAAATTGGGATCGACAGCAATGGACGCAATTCAGGACGAAGCAATCGGCAAGCGTGCCCGAGGGCTCGACCGCGCCTTCGAAATCCTCGATTTCCTGCGCCAGAAACGGCAGGCTTTGAAGCCGAATGAAATCGCCGCGCAGATCGGCGCGCCGCGCTCATCCGTCTACGAGCTCGTCAACCTGCTGCTGAGCAATGGCATTCTGGAATTCACGGGCGGCGAGGGGCGCGTCTACCTCGGCCGTAAGCTCTATTTCCTCGGCGCCGCCTATGAAAACCATTTCGATTTCACCCGCGAATGCGAGGCCGCGCTGGAACAGCTCGCCGACGAAACGCGGGAGACGGCGCAGTTCTGCATGCTGGACGGAAACAAATATACGGTCGTGCGCATGCGCGAAGGCGCGCGGCCATTCCGCATTTCGACGGATATCGGCCAGTCGGTGCCAATCCCGTGGACGGCCTCCGGACGCTTGCTGGTCGCCCATCTGTCGGATCAGGAAATCCTAAACTTCATTCCATCGCAGGATTTTCGTTTGCCGAACGGCGAATGGCTCGATCCGCAAAGCTTCATCGTCGAGGTCCGCCAGGCCGAACGCGAAGGTGTCTTCACGTTCAACAGCATCGTCGACAGCTTTACCCACTGTTTTGCAGTGCCGGTGCGGGGCGAGGAGGGTCATGCGGCCGCAACGCTCTGCCTGGTCACGCCGCGCGACGACGGCATCGCGAACCGCGAACGCTACCTCGGTTGCCTCAAGAAGGCCGCCGCCGGCTTGGAGCATGCCCCGGCCCGGCCGAAACGAGGCTGACACCCCGGACGCGAACACGCATTAATCGCGGGCCTGACTCCTGCGGGAAGCCGCACCGCGCTGCGTGCTTCGTTAAATAATAGCACTCTCGCGCTGGTTCTGTGCCGCGTGCAAGTCGAAGAGCCGCCGCAGGACGAGCCATGTGCTGTTGTGCGCTCCGATGTTGATTTCGGGATTCAGTCCAATCCCGCAAATCTATTCACCCTTCTCCCGAAACTACGGAATGAAGTTTCTCTATTAAATTTATAGAGTACGTATTCTGATGTCCTCAGCGACAGATATTTCTGCCTTGCTCTTGGCAAGACGGGCTGTTGCCGGCGAACGGAGAGGACGCAAATGACGCGGAAAATCAGACTTGGGGCATTTCTTCCCGGCGGTGGACAGCATGTTGCATCGTGGCGGCATCCCGACCAGCCGGTTGACGGCGCGACCAGTTTTGAGTTTCACAAGCAGCTCGCGCTGTCGGCGGAACGCGGTCTGTTCGATGCCTACTTCCTGGCCGATGGATTGGCGGTCGGTTTCGGCGGAGCGCGTGAAGGCGGTAACGCCCGCGTGGCCGGCTTCGAGCCCGTCACCTTGTTCTCCGCTCTTGCGCCTCTCACCACCCATCTCGGCTTTATAGCGACCTCCTCGACCACCTATGAGGAGCCCTATACGACCGCCCGCAAGTTCGCCTCGCTGGATCTGATTTCGGGAGGCCGTGCCGGCTGGAACGTCGTCACCACAACGGGCGACCTCACGGCGCAGAACTTCAACCGTGAAACGCAGCTGCCGCATGCCGAGCGATATCGCCGCGCCGCTGAGCATGTCGACGTCGTCCGCAAACTCTGGGAGAGCTTCGAGGATGACGCGTTTATCCGCGATAAGGAGACCGGCGTCTTCTTCGATCCGGCGAAGCTGCACGACACCGACCACCGCGGCGAGCATTTCAGCGTGCGCGGGCCGCTCAACGTCTCGCGCTCGCCGCAGGGACATCCGGTCATCGTGCAGGCCGGGCAGTCGGAAGCCGGCCGCGGGCTCGCCGCCGCGACGGCTGAGGTCATCTTCACCGCCCACCAGCATATCGAAACCGCCCAGGAGTTCTATCGGGATATCAAGGCGCGCGCCCGCAGCCTCGGCCGCAACCCCGATCATATCCTGGTCATGCCCGGCGTATCTGCCTTCGTCGGCCGGACCGAGGCCGAGGCACGCGAGAAGTATGATCGCCTGACCTCGCTCATCCTTGAAGAAGACGGGATCGGCCTCCTCAACGGCCTGACCGGCGGTACGCTCGACCTGCACGGTTACGATCTCGACGGGCCTCTTCCCCCGGCACCGCCGACGGAAGGCATGAAGAGCCGCCAGGCCCTCATCCGCCAGATCGCAGACGAAAACAACTTCACCATCCGCCAACTCTATCAGTGGATCGCATCGGCTCGCGGTCACTACACGATCGTCGGCACGGCCGAGCAGATCGCCGATACGCTGCAGACATGGTTCGAAAACGAAGCGGCCGACGGCTTCAACATTTTGCCGCCCTGGCTGCCGACGGCGCTCGACGACTTTGTCGATCTCGTTATTCCGGAACTCCAGCGCCGCGGACTGTTCCGCACGGCCTATGAAGGCAAGACGCTCCGGGAAAACCTCGGCCTGCCTTTCCCGACAAACCGCTGGACTGCCGGACGCGCCGTCCTTGAGGCAGCGGAGTGAGGAGAAATCCATGGCCTACGAAATCAATCAAGCTCTTCCGAGAAGCTTCGGCCGGCTGAAGAGCAGCAAAAGCAATAGTTCCCCTCTCGCCTCCCATGTGCGCGGAGTGCTTGCAGCGTTTCTGCCGCGCTACGGTCTGCTCATCAGCTTCCTCGTGCTGTGGCAAGTGTCGAGCACCCGAGGCTGGGTCAATCCCGCCGTCTTCCCACCCTTGAATGTGATCCTGTCGGCGCTGTGGACCAATCTTGCCAATGGCGCCTTGCTCGATGACATCGCCATCAGCTTGCAGCGATCCGGAACCGCTTTCGCCTTTGCCGTCACTGTCGGTATTCCGCTCGGCCTGTTCATGGGCCAGTTTCGCTTGGTTGAACAGGCGCTCGACCCGATCCTGCAGCTCTTCCGCCAGACCTCGGCGCTGGCGCTCTATCCAGTCTTCATCCTGCTGCTCGGGCTCGGTGAAACCTCCAAGATATTCGTCATCTTCTGGGCGACGCTGTTTCCGGTGCTGCTCTCCACGATCGGCGGCGTCAAGGAAGTGGACAAGAAGCTCATCGAGATGGCGCGCACCTATGGCGCCGGGCCGCTCACCGTCTTCCGCCGTGTCATTTTGCCGGCCTCCGTCCCGGCGATTTTCGTCGGCTTGCGTCTTTCGGCGACGACTGCGCTTCTGCTGCTGATCGCTGCCGAGATGATCGGCGCCAACAAGGGCATCGGCTTCCAGGTGATGAACGCCCAGTACAATTTCCAGATCCCGCTGATGTTTGCGGCGATCCTGCTGCTCGCCTTTCTGGGGCTTGCCGCCAATGCGCTGCTCGTTCTCCTGCAGCGCCGTCTCTGCCGCTGGTCTCAGCCGAGCACCTGACCCGCTTCCATCGATTTTCCTTATCCGAAAGGACACCCCATGACATACCATCTCCGCAATCTTCTCCTGCCGGCCGTAATCGCTCTCGGTCTCGCCGCGCCGGCCGCAGCCACCGACGCGGTGAAGCTGCGCTATCTCGCAAGCCAAGGGGGCCTTGCCGCCCACGAGCTCGCCGCCGAGCTTGGATATTTCGACGACACGGGCATCACCCTGGAGAATGTCGGCTATGCCCATGGCGGCCCGGCCTCCCTCATCGCCCTGGCGTCGGGCGATGTCGAGATCGGCAGCGCCGCCACCTCCGCCGTCCTCAATTCGATCATCGGCGGCAATGATTTCGTCGCCGCCTATCCCTCGAACGGCATCAATGACGAGGTTCAGTCGACCTTCTTCGTACTGGAAGACAGCCCGATCAAAACAATCAAGGACATTGCCGGCAAGAGCATCGCGGTCAATACACTCGGTGCGCATCTCGACTATACAATCCGCGAGGCCCTGCATTCAGTCGGCCTGCCGAGCGACTCCGCCAACCAGGTCGTCGTTCCCGGACCGCAGCTCGAGCAGGTGCTGCGCTCGAAGCAGGTCGATATCGCCGCCTTTGGCTATTGGCAGACGACCTTCGAGGGTGCGGCGCTGAAGAACGGGGGGCTGCGCCCGGTTTTCGATGATACTGACGTGCTCGGCGACATCGCCGGCGGCTTCGTGGTCCTGCGCCGCGATTTCATCAAGCAACACCCGGAAGCCTCGAAAATCTTTGTCGAGCAGTCGGCACGCGCGCTCGACTATGCCCGTGAGCATCCTGAGGACACCAAGAAGATCCTGGCCAAAGCGCTCGCCGAGCGCGGCGAAAACCCGGATATCGCGCAATATTTCCGCGGCTACGGCGTGCGCGCCGGCGGTCTCCCGGTCGAGCGCGACATCCAGTTCTGGATCGACGTCCTGGTTCGCGAGGGCAAGCTGAAGCAAGGCCAGCTCGCGGCCAAGGATATTCTCTTTACCGCCGACGCCAAGCCGGCAAGCAATTGAGGAGCCGCGATGAGCGTCGCTGAGGACATTCGCCGCGGAGAGGTGACCATCCGTCACCTCTCCAAATCCTACAGGCTGAACGGCACACCGCTGCAGGTTCTCAAAGATATCAATCTCCACGTCCGCTCCGGCGAAAGCCTCGCCATCGTCGGCGCCAGCGGATCGGGCAAGACGACCCTGCTCAGGGTTCTCGCGGGGCTGGAAGAGTCCGACACCGGAGAAGTGCTCGTCGACGGTAAGGTGATGCGAGGCGTCGGCGCCGAGCGCGCCGTCATCTTCCAGGAGCCGCGCCTTCTTCCCTGGCTTACCGTGCTCGACAATGTCGCCTTCGGACTGAAAACAAGAGGTCTCTCTCACGAGCAGGCGAGGGACCGAGCCCGCCGATATGTCAAGCTCGTCGGTCTGCAGCAATTCGAAGCGGCCTATCCCCGGCAACTCTCCGGCGGCATGGCGCAGCGCGTCGGCATCGCTCGCGCGCTCGCCGTCCAGCCCGAAATCCTGCTGCTCGACGAACCGCTCGGTGCGCTCGACGCGATGACCAAGATCGGCATGCAGCAGGAGCTTGCCCGGATCTGGCGCGACGAGGATGTGACGACCATTCTCGTCACGCACGATCTCGAGGAGGCGATTTATCTCGCCGACCGGATCCTGATCCTGCCCCGGGAAAAAGGAAGCGAGCCGCGCCTGATCGAAATCGATCTGCCGCGTCCCCGCGATCGCAGCGCTCCGGAATTCGTCCGGCACCGCGAGGAACTGCTGCACCTGTTTGGGCTGCATTGACGGCTGCGGAGGCGGGAGGCCTGTGCCGTCCGCCTCTACCCGCTGACGGGTATCAATCTCGCGGATCAGCAGCGTTTCACCCGACCCATGGATCGACGAGCTCGATCCCAAAACCTTCGAAATCCCTGGTGTTGCGCGTCGCAAGGGTGAGATCGTGAGCAATCGCGGTCGCGGCGATCAGGCCGTCCATCGACGAAAGGCCGCGGCCGTTCCGCTTTGCGTGGCCCATCAGATCTCCCCAAGCCAAGGCCACCGCTTCGTCCACTGGGATGATGCGCTGCTCGAAACGCTGCGGCAGATCGCGGGCAAGCCAATCGGCCAGCACGTCACGTTTTCGTCCATTGTCCATCAGGGTGACACCGCGCCGGATTTCCGCGACCGACACGACGCTGATGAAGGAGCGATCCTCGTCGAGCCCACCCAGCCACCCCAGGACGCGCACATCGGGGTTCGGCTTCGTGACCTCAGACAGGACGTTGGTGTCCAGCAGAAGTCTCACAGTCCGCTATCGCGCGGTTCGTCGCGTTGACGCTCGAGATCCAGATCGGCTCCACGCAGCGGTGACTCCATCAGAAATTCGGCCAGCGTCCCCTTGCGGGCGATCTTCCGTTGCCATTCCTCCGCAGAGACGACGACCACGCTCGGCTTGCCGTTGCGTGTAATAGTCTGCGGCGCGGATTGCGCGCGTTCGATCACTTCGGAAAGCTTCGCCTTTGCGCTGGCGACGGTCCAGCTTTCCTCGCCTTGCCGTGATGACTGCATGGCCCACCTCCTGACCAGAATGACTACTGTGACTATATAAGCGGTGAATGGGTGAACGGCAAGCTTCGCGAAAGAAATGGCAGACGGCCGTCGGCGAAGGCGGAATGAGCGACTTGCGCCATGATCACATGAATATGCTCGAGACAATCAAGGGCTGAGCGGCGGCAACGGGGGCCGTTACCCGCGGCCAGATGTCACTTCAGCGGGAAAGCGTCTTCCTCAGGCGATGAATATGGGCGGCGCCGATGCCGCAGCAGCCGCCGATGATCGTCGCGCCAGCTTCGGCCCAGGAGCAGGCGAAGCGCGAATAGGCATCGTCATCCAGATCGTCGCGGGTGCCATGCAGGCCTTCATTGGCGGCCTGCTCGCCAGTTTCCCCTTCGAAGGCGTTGGCGTAGACGCCGATTTCGATCTGAGCATTTCTCTCCCGGAACACCCGTGCCGCCGTGTCAACCGCGCCCCGCATGACCTCGGGCTTGCTGCAATTGAACAGGAAAGCCGCCGCACCCGACGAAACCGCCCAGGACGCCGCGTCCTCGACGCTTTCGCCGGAGCGGAGTTTCGGCGCGCCGCCCCTGAGCGCAGCCTCGTCATCCGCCAGCGTGAACGAAATCCAGAACGGCTTGCCCGATGCCGCCACCGCCTTGCGAACGGCTTCGCCTTCGGCGATCAGGCTCAAAGTCTCACCGAGCCATAGGTCGACGAAGGGAGCGAGGTTTTCGACCAGCACCTCCAGATAATCCTGCACCTGGGCGGGCTGAAAATTCTGCGGCTCATACGAGCCGAAGATCGGCGGCAGCGAACCGGCGACCTGCACCTTCCGGCCGGTGACGCCCTCGGCGGCCTCGCGCGCCAGGCGACCGGCAAGACGGATGAGCGCTGGCCCCTCCTGCCGAAAGCGGTGTTCGCCGATATGGAAGGGCACGAGCGCATAGCTGTTCGTCGTGATGATCTCGGAGCCGGCGGCGATGAATTCCTGGTGCACTTCGCGCACGATCTCCGGCGAATTCATCAGCGCCAGCGCCGACCATTCGGGCTGCTTCAGTTCGGCGCCCAGCCGCAGAAGCTCGCGGCTCATGCCGCCATCGAGAATTCGCGTTGTGCTCATGAGGTAGTCTCCATTCAGGCTGTCGCGCCATTGGCGGCGGCGGGCTTTCAATACAAAGTGGCGAGCTTTTCTTGGCCTAGCGGCGAACCGGCACCTGCGCTTCGAGACCTCGAAAGACGCGGGCGATCACTGCGGTCAGAGCAAGATAGAAGAGGGTGACGACGATGAGCGGTTCGTAGACGAGCAGCGTGTCCTGGCGAACCTTGTTGGCAACGGCGTAGAGATCCATCACCGTCACCGTGAAGGCAAGCGGGGTGGCCTTGAGCTGCATGACGATCTCCCCGGCAATGGTCGGAAGGGCGATGCGAATGGCGCGTGGCAGCCAGATGCGGCGGGTGAGTTTCCACGGCGAGAGCCCGAAGGCCCGACCGGCCTCGAGCTCGCCCTTGGGAACGGCAAGCAGGGCACCGCGCAGCACCTCGGCCTCATAGGCCGCGTAATTCAGCGTGAAGCTAACGGAAGCGAAGAAAAAGCCCTCGCGCAGAACCGGCCACAACAGGCTCTGGCGGATGCCGGGGATCATGGGCAGCAGCGAGCCGACCCCATAATAGAGGAGCCAAAGCTGGATCAGCAGCGGCGTGCCGCGGAAGAAAGTGCAGTAGCCGCGGGCAAGGAGCTTGGTAATCCTGCCTCCGCTGACCTGCGCGAAAGCAAGGCCTATGGCGATGACGAAGCCGAACGTGACGGAGATCACCAGCAGCGACACTGTCTGCCAGGCACCCGTCAGGAGAAGCGCCCAATAGGAAGAGATCCAGGTAAAATTCATGAGTGCGGTCTCTTCAGGCAGGGCGCGGCTGCCCCCGCCGCACCCGACTTTCGATCAGCTTGAAGGCGACGTTGGAAACAAGGGTGATGGCGAGGTAGAGAAGAGCCGAAGCGAGGAAAAAGACGAAGTAGTGCTTGGTGCTCGCCCCGGCGAGCCGGGTGGCGAGCGCCAGTTCCTGGTAGCCGACGACCGCGACGAGCGCGCTGTCCTTGGTCACCGACATCCACAGGTTGGCAAGGCCCGGCAGCGCGTTCGGCAACAGCGCCGGCAAGAGGACGCGACGGAAGCGGAGCACCGGGCCCATGCCGAAAGCCTTGGCGGCCTCGATCTGGCCGAGGGGAATGGCAAGGATCGCGCCGCGCAGCACCTCGGTCATATAGGCGCCCTGCACGAAACCCAGGACGGCGACGCCCGCGACGAAGCCGTTCACCTCGACCGGCGGCAGGTCCAGCGCAGCCAGCAGCCGGTTGACGCCATCGGTGCCGGCATAATAGAGCCCGACGATCAGGATCAGCTCGGGAACGGCGCGAATGACTGTCGTATAGAGGTCGAGCAGCAGGCGGAGCACAGGGTTGCCGGAAAGCTTTCCAAGCGCGCCGCCCGTGCCGAGCAGCAGACCGACGGCGAAGGCGCAGGCCGAGATGGCGACCGTGGAGACCGCACCTGCCAAGAGAACGCCGCCCCATCCCGGAGGAGAGGGGGACAGGAGGTCCAGAATTCCTTGCTGCGCGGTCGCCATTATCAGGACGGCTTACTTCGCGCCGTAAATATCGAAGTCGAAGTATTTCTTGGTAATCGCGTCGTACTGACCGTTGGCGCGCACTGCCGCGATTGCCTTGTTCAGCTTGGCTTTCAATTCGGTATCTTCCTTGCGCAGGCCGCCTGAAACGCCGGCTCCGAGGATCTCCTTGTCGTCGGTGACATCTCCCATGTTGGCGCAGCAATCCTTTCCGGCATCGCTTTTCAGGAAGGCGTCAAGCGCCAGCGAATCGCCAAAGACATAGTCGATGCGGCCGGAAGAAAGGTCCTGAAAAGCCTCGTCGAGCGTCTGGTAGGTCTTTTCCTCGGCGACGGCGGCAAAATACTTCTTGTAATATTCCGACTGGATGGTCGACACCTGGATGCCGATGGTCTTGCCCTTCACGTCCTCTGCCGTGGCGCCCGGCTTCAGGTCCTTGGGGCCGATCAGGGTGCTCGGCGTGTTGTAATATTTGTCGGTGAAGTCGATCACCTTCGAACGTTCGGCAGTGTTCGACATCGACGACCAGATCACGTCGAACTTCTTACTCTCAAGAGCCGGAATGAGGCCGTCCCAGGAGATCTCGACGATCGAGCACTTCTCCTTCATCTCTTCGCAGACGGCATTCATCAGATCGATTTCCCATCCCTGCCACTGGCCCGAAGCGTCCTTGGCAAAGAAGGGCGGATAAGATTCATTCATGACGCCGAAGCGGACGTCGGCCTGTGCCGCGACGGCGGAAAGCGCTAATGCGACGCCGGCGAAAAGCGTGGGGAGCAGTTTCATTCGCAGGGTTCTCCTGGTTCGTGTTGTGGGTGATGGCTCGATGCGGGTTCAGTGGGAGCTGAGACGAGTGAATTCCCGGCAGCGGGCGCTGACAGGCGCCCCGAAGACTTGCTCGGGCGGGCCTTCCTCCTCGACCCGTCCCTGGTGCAGGAAGAGGACGCGGCTCGATACATCGCGGGCGAAACGCATTTCATGCGTGACGATCAGCATGGTCCGGCCCTCTTCCGCCAGATCGCGGATGACTTTCAGCACCTCGCCAACCAGTTCGGGATCGAGTGCCGATGTCGGCTCATCGAACAGCATGACAGCGGGATCGACGCAGAGCGCTCTTGCGATCGCCGCGCGCTGCTGCTGGCCTCCGGAGAGGAAGGCGGGATAGACGTCGCGCTTGTCGAAGAGCCCGACTTTGTGGAGCAGAGCTTCCGCCTTTTCGATGGCCTCGCGCCTGGAAATGCCCATGACATGCACCGGCGCCTCGATGACATTTTCCAGGACAGTGCGATGAGCCCAGAGATTGAAGCTCTGAAAGACCATGCCGAGGCCGGTTCGCAGCCGCTCGATCTGCCGCCAGCTGCGCGGTTGCAGCCGTTCGCCGCGGCCGGTCTTCAGGGCGACCTCCTCGCCGCTCACGATGATGCGGCCACGATCCGGCGTTTCCAGAAAATTGATGCATCTGAGGAAGGTGCTCTTGCCAGAACCGGATGAGCCGATAATGGAGATGACGTCAGACTTGTGGGCCTCGACCGAAATCCCCTTGAGAACCTGTTGGGAGCCGAAGCTTTTATGAAGATCTTCGACGCGAAGAGCAGGTATAGGGTGATCCGACATGCATGGGTCCGGCTGAGCTGAATTTGCGAAGAATAATGATAAAGTTGCGCGGTTTTTTCGCGCAATTTCTGCCTCTTCTGCATTTAATGTGCAAAATAATCTTTCTCACGCGGCAAATCAGGCGAAACGCATGAGCCGCGAAACGCCGGAATGGACTGGTACAATGGAACAGCTGGATCGTTTTGATCGTGACATTCTCGATATCGTTCAGCGCGACTGCCAGCTGAAGGCCGAAACGATCGCCGAACGGGTGGGGTTGTCGGTCTCGGCCGTGCAGCGGCGGTTGAAGCGCCTGCGGGAGGAGGGCGTCATCAAGGCGGAGGTCGCCATCGTCGACCGAAAGGCGACGGGGACCTCGATGGTGTTCATCGTCGGAATGGAGATCGAGCGGGATAATTACGACGCCTTGGCGAAGTTCCGCGTCTGGGCGGAAAAACAGGATCATATCCAGCAGGTCTATTACGTCACAGGCGCGGTCGATCTGATCGCGATCGTGACCGCCCGCGACGTCGAGCATTATGACGACATCGCCGCCCTGATCATGGCTGAGAATCCGCAGATCCGCCGCATGCACACCAATGTGGTGCTGCGAGACGTCAAGCTCGGCCTGTTCGTGCCCCTGGAATAGCCATCACCTTGTTTAGCCGGCAAGCTGCTGGACTCATGTCGGACAAAGGGCATAATCCCGGAGGGCAATTTCGGGAGGAACGATCTTTGACCTTACGACACCAGATCATCGCATTGGCGATCGTCCCGCTCGTGATTTCGATCCTCGCGATCACCACCTTCATCACCTGGCAATCGGCAAATCTCGCCAAGAACAGCATCGACACGTTCGAGCAGAACATGCTGAAGGCCAAGGAAACCGAGATCCTCAACCTGACCAATCTTGCCTTGTCCGCCATCCAAGCGATCTATGACAGGGCCGGTCCCGACGACGAAGCCGCCAAGCAGCAGGTGGCCGCGATCCTCACCTCACTCGACTATGGCAGGGATGGCTATTTCTTCGTCTACGATTATGACGGCAACAATATCGTCCATCCGCGCCAGAGCTTCCGGCACGGGCAAAATTGGCTGGATCTTACCGATCCTGACGGCGACAAGGTGATTGCCGAGCTGATAGCCACGGCAAAGGCGGGCGGCGGCCTGCATCAATACAAATGGCAGAAACCTTCCACGGGACAGATCGCCGACAAGCTCTCCTTCGTCGTCAGCCTCGACAAATGGCACTGGGTGGTAGGCACGGGCGTCTATCTCGACGACGTCTTTGCTCAGAGCGCGGCCGCCAACACCGTGATGCGCGCCAACATCAGACGAACCTTCGTGATCGTCGCGCTGATTGCAGTGCCCTCGGTGCTCGTCGTCTTCACGACCTGCATGCTTTTGACTTTCCACGAACGCCGCATGGCCGACAGCCGGCTGAAGGAGCTGACGCAGCGGGTCATCGACACCCAGGAGGAAGAGCGCTCGCGGCTTGCACGCGAGCTGCATGACGGCATTTCCCAGAATCTTCTCGGGGTGCGCTATGCGATGGATCTCGCCGGCCGCAAGGTCAGGACCAATGTCGCGGATGCAGCGCTGACCATCGACCGTGGCGTCGAGGCGCTGAACGGCGCCATCAAGGAAATCCGGCGGCTGTCGCACGACCTGCGCCCGCGCGTGCTCGACGATCTCGGCCTGACGGCCGCGCTGGAGGCGCTCTGTCATCATTTCGCCGAGCGGACGGGGATCGAGACAACGATCGACGCTTCAGGCTTTACCGGCACGCTGAAAGCCGAAGCCAACACCGCCCTCTATCGCGTCGCACAGGAAGCCTTCAACAATGTCGAGCGGCATTCGGGCGCCTCAAAGCTCTCGGTCAAGCTGTGGAGCGATGGCGGCCGCGCCCGCTTGACGATTTCTGACAACGGCACCGGCTTCGATGGCAGCAAGGGCGGCGCATCAGGCGAGACAGGTCTCGGACTGCGCAACATGCAGGAACGCATGGCCCACTTCCGGGGCCTGCTGCTCATCAACAGCAGCGAATCCGGCACGACGCTGACGGCAATGATGCCGAGGTCGGCCAATCTGCCCGCCGGCAACCAGGCGGAAGCCGCATGAGCGAACGGCCGAAAATCAGGGTTCTCCTGATCGACAATCATCCGCTGGTGCTGGACGGATTGAAGGCGGTGCTCGAAACATTCGACCATATCGAAGTCGCCGGCACCGCCGGGCTCGCCCAAACGGGCCTCGACATCGCCCGGCAGGTCCAGCCGCAGGTGGTACTGATGGACATCAACATGCCGAAACTCAGCGGCATCGATGCGATCGAACTGTTCAGGAACGAGCTTCCTCAAGCGCGTGTCGTGATGCTCTCCATGCATGACAGCCGCGAATATATCTCCTCCTCGGTCATGCATGGCGCTGCCGGTTACGTCCTCAAAGATGTTTCTACCGACGAGATCGTCTCGGCCATCGACACAGTGGCGGCCGGGGGCACCTATTTCTCCTCGGGCGTGTTCGACGCGCTGATGGGCGAACGCGCGGAGGAGGGGAGTGACCCCCTGACGCCACGTGAGCGTGACATCCTCGAGCTGATCGTTGCCGGCAGGAGCAACAGGGCGATCGCCGAAGCGCTTGGAATAACCTCCGCGACGGCGGAAACGCACCGCAAGAACCTCAAGAAGAAGCTCGGCATCGCCACCACGGCCGGCCTCATCCGTTATGCGCTCGATCACGGTATCGTCTCGAAAGTCAGCGGAAACCCGCGCCTACCCACTTCTGGGTAGGCACCGGCATTTCCGCCCCGCGCCCATCTTGTGATGACAAAACCGACGCCATAGGACTCCCTCCGCGGCTGGCCGAGTGTCAGTCGTTGGGAGGAATTCACATGCGTTACATCAGCTTTCGATCGGCTGGAAAGGTCGAGCGACCCGAACCGGGCTCGCCGCGGCCTGCGGCTGACAGACCTGCCTTCCACGCCGATAACTGGAACATGGCGACCGCCGCCCGCGGCGTCTGAAAGGTACCCGACATGGAAAAACCACAAAGCAAGGCAGCGCTCTGGCTGCTGATCATCCCGTACATAGGGCTGCTATGGCCTCCATTCTACAATCTCCGGGAGCCGACGCTTTTCGGCTTTCCCTTCTTCTACTGGTATCAGCTTCTCTGGGTGCCGATCACCGCGACGCTGACCTGGATCGCCTATCGGAGCGTTCGCCATGACGACTGACATCAACGGCACGGCGCTTGCCGTCTTCATCTTCTTTTTCGCCCTCGTCACCGTCATGGGTTTCGTCGCCAGCCGCTGGCGCAAGCCCGAGACGCTGGCCCATATCGACGAATGGGGCCTCGGCGGACGCAGCTTCGGCACCTGGATCACCTGGTTCCTTGTCGGCGGCGATTTCTACACCGCCTATACCGTGATCGCCGTCCCCGCGCTGGTCTACACGGTCGGCGCCTACGGCTTCTTCGCGCTGCCCTATACGATCGTCGTCTATCCCTTCGTCTTCATGGTCATGCCGGTCCTGTGGAAACGCGCGAAGGATTTCGGCTATGTGACGGCAGCCGACGTCGTGCATGGCCAATACGGATCGCGCGGTCTTGAACTCGCCGTCGCGGCGACTGGCGTGATCGCCACCATGCCCTACATCGCCCTGCAGCTCGTCGGCATGACGGCGGTCTTGAAGGCGCTCGGGCTGCATGGCGAACTGCCGCTTGCGATCGCCTTCATCGTGCTGGCGCTCTATACCTACTCGGCAGGCCTGCGCGCGCCCGCCTTGATCGCCTTCGTCAAGGACATCATGATCTATATCGTGGTGATCGCCGCCGTCGCGCTGATCCCGTCGAAGCTCGGCGGCTACGCCAATGTCTTCGCCTCGGCGGACGCAGCTTTCCAGGCCAAGGGTTCGGGCAATCTGCTGCTCGGCGGCAATCAATACGTCGCCTATGCCACGCTCGCTCTCGGCTCGGCGCTGGCGGCCTTCATGTATCCGCATACGCTGACGGGCATCTTTGCCTCGAACAGCGGCAAGACGATCCGCAAGAATGCTATCATGCTGCCGGCCTATACGCTGCTGCTCGGCCTTCTGGCTCTGCTCGGCTATATGGGGCACGCCGCCAACCTGAAGCTCGACAGCGCCAATGACGTCGTTCCCACCCTGTTCAAGACGCTCTTTTCGGGCTGGTTCTCCGGCTTCGCCTTTGCGGCGATCGCGATTGGCGCGCTGGTGCCGGCGGCGGTGATGAGCATTGGCGCGGCCAACCTCTTCACCCGCAATTTCTGGAAAGCCTATGTCGATCCCAGAGTCAGCGATGCGGGTGAGGCCAAGGTCGCGAAGGTGACGTCACTCGTCGTCAAGGTCGGCGCGCTTCTCGTCATCATCTTTCTGCCGACGCAGTTCGCGCTCGACCTGCAGCTGCTCGGCGGCATCTGGATCCTGCAGACGCTCCCGGCGCTCGTCTTCGGCCTCTATACCAACTGGTTCCGAGCACCCGGCCTGCTTGCCGGCTGGTTCGTCGGCTTCTGCGGCGGCACTTTCCTGGTCTGGGATGCCGGCTGGAAGCCGCTGCATCTGATCAGCCTCGGCGGCGAACCCTTCACCGTCTATACCGGCCTGCTGGCGCTGGCGGCAAACATCGCGGTTGCAGTCGTGGTCAACGCCCTGCTTCCGGCCCGGGCCACAGCTCGAGCATGACAGGAAATGCGAAGGGCAGCAGACGCTGCCCTTCGTCACTTTGTACTTCGGCAGAAGCTGATAAAGGAGCAGCCGATCAGAAATCTTCCCGGTCGCCAGCCAATGCCTCGTTGCCATTTGACTGGAAAGACTTGCCCACCTTTGCAATCATCGAGGGCGGGGTGAGACCACGGCTTGAGCATGGCTGTGCCGCAGCAGCCGGCAGTGATATGGGCTTCGATGTCACCGCTCCGCCGATATTGAGCTTCCCCAAGAGCTGAAACAGCGCGTCGTGGCGCCTATATCAAAGGCATGTCGTGATGCCGCCATCGACATAAAGCGTGTGACCGTTGATAAAGGACGAGCCGGAGCCCGAGAGGAAAACGGCCGCGCCGACCAGTTCCTCGACGTTGCCCCAGCGCCCAGCCGGTGTGCGCTTTTCCAGCCAGGATGAGAATTCCGGATTGTCGACGAGCGCCTGGTTAAGCGGCGTCTTGAAATAGCCGGGCGCAATCGCGTTGATCTGCAGGCCGTGCTTGGCCCAATCGGCACACATGCCGCGCGTCAGGTTGCGCACTGCGCCCTTGGTCGCGGTGTAGGGCGCGATTCCGGGACGGGCGAGCTCGCTTTGAACGGAAGCGATGTTGATGATCTTGCCCTGGCCGCGCGCGATCATCGCCTTGGCTGCGGCCTGCCCGACATAAAACACGCTCGAAATATTGGTGGTCAGCAACAGTTCCCATTTGTCCGCCGGGAAGTCTTCGAGCGGGGTACGAAACTGCATGCCGGCATTGTTGATCAGAATGTCGAGCGGCCCGATATCAGCTTCGATCGCGTCTATGCCCTCTTTAGCGGCGTCCCTGCTGGTGACGTCGAAGATAGCCGCATGAGCGGACAGACCTTGAGCCTTGAGGCTTTCGATCGCGCGCCCGACAGTTTCGGGGGCCCGGCCGTTGATGATGACTTCGGCGCCGTGCTGCGCTAGCCCTTCTGCGAGGGCGTAGCCTATCCCCTGGCTCGAGCCGGTGATCAGGGCAAGCCGTCCGGTAAGATCAAACAGGTTCTTCATGCAGATAACTCCTCCAGTCTCTGGCAAGCAGCTTACACTGGTGTTCGCGGTGAAACTTACTTGACTTCCGATGCCGCATATTCAGGGGCCGCTTTCGCCGTGCCCTCTCTTATCGTTGACTGAGGCTGTCAGCCAGTCTGATGAGACCAAGGAAGTCCGACCTGTAGCCGAAGGGATCCGCTCCCCGCGATGCTGCGGCGAGGTCGGCGACCGCCTGATAGGAATAGGTGTCGAGGGCGGGGAGGCGGCTCAGTTTCTGGCCGAAGGCGGCGACCGCCACCGAGAAGCGGACATCCTGCGGCGCGGCATCGACGCTGGCGACTGCATTGCCATCGCCGACCGGCGTTGTGATGAGAGCGCTCTTGTCCTCGCCCGGCCGCTTGTAGCGCATCTTGACGAAGGCGATCTCGCCTTGGTGCGAATTGTCAGACGTCGTGGTCGGCGCCCTCCCTGCCGCGCCGTAACGCAGATCGTCGTTCATCACCGCCGGGCTTCCCTTGGGTGTGATCTCGTAGATTGCCGTGACGCTGTGGCCGGAGCCGATATCGCCTGCGTCGACACGGTCATTGTTGAAGTCCTCGCGGTTGAGGGCGCGGGTTTCATAACCGATCAGCCGGTATTCGGCGATGCGCTGAGGATTGAACTCCACCTGGAACTTGACGTCCTTGGCGACCGGAAACAGCGTCGATCCCGCCTCTTCGACCAGCGTCTTTTGCGCTTCTGACAGGGTGTTGATGTAAGCGGCGCTGCCGTTGCCGTTCTGCGCAAGCGTCTGCATCAGGGAATCGTTGAGATTGCCCCGCCCGAAGCCCAAAACGGTCAGGAAGATGCCGTCCTTGCGCTTTTCTTCGATGATACGCTTCAGATCCTCGTCGCTCGAAGGGCCGACATTGAAATCGCCGTCCGTCGCCAGCATCACCCGATTGACGCCGTCCCTGGCGAAGGCCTGTTTGGCGAGGTCGTAGGCCGCCTCGATACCTTCGGCGCCACCGGTCGAGCCTCCAGCCTCCAGCCTGTCGATCGCCGCGAGGATCTTCGATTTCTCCGCCACCCGAGTCGGCTCAAGCACCGTGCCGGCATTACCGGCATAGGTGACGATCGAGACGGTGTCGTCGGGTTTCAGCCTGTTGACCAGGAGGCGGAAAGCGCTCTTCAGAAGCGGCAGCTTGTCCGGCTCATCCATCGAGCCCGAGACGTCGATCAGGAAGACCAGATTGGCATGCGGCGCGGTCGCCGGCGCGATGTCATAACCCTTGATCGCCACGTGCATCAATTGCGTGTCGTGGTTCCACGGCGTCGGCATCACCGTTACGGTCGCCTTGAAGGGCTGACCGGCATTGTCGGGACGCGGCCAATCGTAGGGGAAATAGTTGATCATCTCCTCGACGCGAACCGATTGGGGATCGGGCATCGCCCCGCCCGTCAACGACCGGCGGACGAAGGAATAGGAGGCGCTGTCGACATCGGCCGAGAAGGTCGAAACCGGATCGGTCGCGACGCTCTTGATCGGATTTGCCGCGGCATTGGCAAACCGCTCGCGATCAGGATCGAGCTGAATCTGCGCACGCCTATCTGCTGGCGGAACAGGCGAGGGGGCGACAGCCATCGGTTCGGCCAACAGCTGCCCTTGAGCCACCATACCGGGAGCGGTCGGTGCAGCGCGTTTGGCCCGTCTGGCGGACCCGTCCGATTTATTCAGGAGAGCCGATATCTCATCGGAGCTGAAATCGGATAACGGCGACTCAGCCGATCTCGCCGGGGCACGCTGCTCGCTGTCCTGCAACACCTGCGCGCTATCGGCGGCAGGTTTCTCAACAGGCTCGCTTATTTCTGGCCTTGTCTGTGGAACTGGAGGCGCGGCTGTAACCGGTCCAACCGCCTGGGGCACCAGTTCGGCGGTTTGGTTCGGCGCGTCATTTTTCGAACGGCTGGCCGCAATCTCTTCCTGACCGACGATCGGCAATTGGTTGCGGGTCAGCTTGAAGGTGAGATAACCGGCGGCGGGAATGACGAGCAGCGTCGCAAGGGCTGAACCGGCGAGGAATTTCTTGTTCATGGCAGGGCTCCATATCCAGTTGATGATGGAGCTTTGACGCCAGACCTTCACATTTCCTTTGGCTGCGGCAGCATCATTTCCTGCGTCGTCGAAGGCCCGCATCGCGGCGGCGAGCGCGCGTGAGCGTGCCTCCGGATCGGCTGCCGGTGGCGTAGGGCGGGAGAGTTTGTCCAGTTCCTTGTCCACGGTCATACCTCTTCCTTGCCGAGCATTGCCTTCAGCCTCTTGCGCGCCTCGTGGACCTGCCAGGACACGGTCGTCTCCGAGCAGCCCATGACATCGGCGGCAGCCGAATGGCTGAGGCCCTCGCCGTAAACGAGCAGCACGGCGTCGCATTGCCTTTCCGGCAAGGCGCGCACGGCCGCCCATAATTCGCTCGATATCTCGTCATCATCATTTCCAGCAGGCGCATCCTGCCGTGGTTCGGCAGCATACGCGCGGGACGTCTGCTCTTCCCGCGCCAGCTTGCGTCTATGGTCGCGGGCGGCGTTGAGCGTCAGCGTATAAAGCCATGTCCTGAACCGGCTGGCGCCGCGAAAGCCGCGTATCGCCGCGCCGAGCTTGACACAGACCTCCTGGGCAATGTCATCAGCATCGGTGGAACTGCCCGACCATCGCCACGCCGTCGCATGGACGAAATCATAATGGCGCGAGACCAGTTGCCCGAAGGCCTCCCGGTCACCACGCTGCGCCCGTTCTATGAGCTCCGCATCCAATGCGCACCTACCCCCAAGCTATCAAGCAAGATGCCATTCGGGATTGAGACGTTTTTCCGATGGCGTTCCTTGGGTCGACAGCAAAATTTTCGTTCGAACACCGGCACTATCTCGGGCGCAGCTTAAAATAATGAAGCATCACGACATCCGCGAGTCGCGACCAGACAGATTGCCTTCGCCCCGCAGGCGCATGATGATGGCAGAGTCGGCCAAGGGCATGGATCTGCATGTCCCAAATCGAAAGGACTCTTCATGTCCGCTCCATCGCCTGTCCCTACTGAAAAAGCCATCCTGCAGTTTCTCGATATTTGCGATAGTTTCTATCCCCAGGACGCCGTCGAAGCGTCAGTCGAGCAGCAGCGAAACTGGTACGATGCCCTATGCGCGCGGTTCGACCGCCCGCTGCCGCCTGACATGGTTTTTGCCGACGGCATGGTCCAGCGCATTCCGATCCGGCGCTACCGTCCCCGCAAGATCAGCACGCGCACGGTTCTTCTCTATCTCCATGGCGGCGGTTTCGTCGTCGGTTCGCTGGAGAGCCATCATGCCATCTGTGCGGAGATTGCCGATTTTGCCGGTGCAGAACTCGTTTCCGTCGATTATCGCCTGGCTCCCGAATATCGCTGGCCGGCACAGACGGATGACGGCTTTGCCGTGCTGAAGCATCTCCTTTCGGCCAGCAACAAGGTCGTGCTGATCGGCGACAGCGCCGGCGGCAACCTTGCGGCGGGCCTTGCATTACGCGCACGCGACGAAGGCCTGCCCGGCGTCGTCGGTCAGGTCCTGATCTATCCGGCACTCGGTGGAGACCTGACTGCCGGTTCCTATGTCGAAATGGCTGCGGCGCCTGGCCTGACCACGGCCGATGTCGCCTATTATCGCGAGATCCTGCAGGCGCCGGCAGGCGCCGAAGTCGCCGAACCGCTGAATGCATCGTCGCTTGCCGGGCTGCCGCCCGCTTTCATCACCGTCGCGCATTTCGATCCCTTGAGAGACGACGGCCGCCAGTATGCGGCCCGGCTCGCAGCGGAGGGTGTCGAGGTCTCCTTTCGGGAGGAACCGCAGATGGTGCATGCCTGGCTGCGCGCCCGGCACATGAGTGAAGGCGCGCGCGACGGCTTCCACGCCGTCTGCGAGGCGGTTCGGCATTTCGCGGCGCCCTGACGATCACATCAGGTCGCGCGCGATCCGCTTTTCGGCAAAGATCTTTTCGAAGATCTGCACATCATCCTCGAAAGCAGTGACGAAGGCGCTGATGATCCAATCATTCGCGGTGCAGGCAATTCGCGCGGTCGCGACGGTGCGGACGAACCAGCCGGGCCGGTGCATGTCGCAGGTCCAGGTCGAAGTGCCGGTCATCGACAGCGGGTCATCCGGCGAGATCGACCAGACCTCCTCCCGCAATTGCCGCGTCGACAGGCCAGTCTCGGGATGTTCGTAAAGCCCGGTCTCCTCGTGGATACGATAATCCGTGCGGTTGGCCGAGAGGTCCCGGACGACCTGACGCTTCGTCGCGGCGCCTGCATGCTCGATATATTTGGGCAGGGGATCGGGATTGGCCGGTTCATCGATTTCGATCTTCCGGTGGTCCCCGAGCAAGGGCAGCGCCAGGCCGAGCGTTGCAATATCGATCTCGACGCCATGATCATCGGGCGGCGGCAGGATCATCGGCCAATAGGCGGTCGAAAGGGAAAGGCGGATGCGATGCCCCTTGCGGAAGCGATAGCCGCAGGCATCGAGCATGAGCCGGATCGGCACTCTCTCTCCCGGCGTGAGCGGCTCAGGATCGGCATTGCCGTGACGGTGGGTGAGATTGATCACGCCGAAGGCGACACGCGTGGCCGTGCCGTCCGGATGGACATCGACCAGCCGGGCACAGAGATTGCCGCCGGTCGCGTGCGCGCGCAACGCAAGCGTCACGACGGGCCGGCCGAGATAGTCATGATCCCCTGCAAGCGGCGCCGTGTCGAAGACGAGAGAGCCGGCATCGTCGCAGCGTTGGTCGATGGCCATTTCGGCGTCGGGTTTCAGCGTAAAATATTCCCCCGATGCCGTGCCCGTGTCGAGGGGCGAATGGAGATAGATGGGATGCTCGGGCGCATGCGGGATCGGCATGCCTTGCGTCAACCGCCCGAATTGCTCGACATAGAAGCATTGCATCCGCGGCGGCGACCAGTCCTCTTTGGCGATCCAGAAGCCTGGATCGCTGTCGCGTCGGGCGGCAGGCCTGACGGCGTCGAGAATGTAGGCGCGGACCTGCGGCAGGCGGTCGATCCCATTGTCCTCGCCGCGCAGCCATTTGTTCCACCAGGCGATCGCATCGCTGTGGAAGTCGACGCGCGGCTTCGGCCAGGCAAAGTGCGGATATTTATGAACCCACGGGCCGATCAGCGCTTTTGCCTTTCCGCCGAGACCTTCCACCGCCATCAGAGGCGTATTGCGGTAGCCGTCCGCCCAGCCGGCAATGACGAGCGCTGGGATATCCACGTCCGAAAAATCCTCTGAGATCGAACCGTGTCGCCAGAAACCGTCGCGCCGCTGGTGAGCCAGCCACTCCTCCATGAAGAACGGTTCGCCGGCCAGACGTTCCAGCCACATCTCCTTCCAGCGCTCGCCGACGAGCACCGGATCGGGCGGGCGCGACTGGTAGCCGAGCATGGTTGCCGCCCAGGAGAGTTGGGCGGAGAGGTGGCAGCCGTTCTTGTAGTGGATGTCGTCGTTGTACCGGTCGACGGTCGAGGCGATCGAGATGACCGCCTTCAGCGCCGGCGGGCGCAATGCTGCGACCTGAAGGCTGTTGAAGCCGCCCCAGGAGATACCCATCATGCCGACCGAACCGTTCGACCATGGCTGCTCGGCGATCCAGGCGATCAGCTCGCAGGCATCGGCAAGCTCGCGCTCGGTATATTCGCCGTCGATGACGCCATCGGATTCTCCGGATCCGCGAATATCGACACGCACGCCGGCAATGCCTGCGGCCGCGAAGACCGGATAGGTCGACTCGTCACGGAGACTGGTTCCGTCGCGCTTGCGATAGGGCAGGAATTCGAAGACGGCGGGAACGGGATCGTCCTCCGCGCCCTCGGGCATCCACATGCGCGCGGCAAGCCGCGTTCCATCCTTCAGCGTAATCCATTCATTCTCGATGGTGGTAAAGCCGCGCGAGGTCATGCTGATTCCTTGATGCCCATTCAGTTGCCGGCGCTTTCCATACGACGTGTGGCAAGCACCCGTTCCAGCCAGCCGATTTCCATCTCCGGTACGGATTTCAGAAGCAGGTCGGTGTAATCGTCAAAGGGCGGCGACAGCGCCGTCGATTTCGGGCCGAAGCGCACCAGCTTGCCGCGATGCATCACCGCCACGCTATCGGCGATCGCCCGGACGATTGCGATGTCGTGGGTGATGAAGACATAGGAAAGCTGCTCTTCCTCCTGCAGGCGCAGCAGCAGCTTGAGGATGCCCTCCGCCACCAGCGGATCGAGCGCCGAGGTCGGCTCGTCGCAGAGGATGAGTTCTGGCTTGGCGGCAAGCGCTCTGGCGATCGCTACCCGCTGCTTCTGGCCGCCGGACAGTTCAGCCGGATAGCGGTCGATGAAGCCATTGCCCATTTCGATCTGATCGAGCAATTCCTTGACCCTGGCGGTTTTCTCTGCACCTCTCAGGCGATAGTAGAAAGTCAGCGGGCGGCCGATGATGTCGCGCACCGTCTGGCGCGGGTTCATCGCCGTGTCGGCCATCTGGTAAATCAGCTGAATGCGCCGGAGATCATCGTTGGGCCGGCTCTTGAGGCCTGGCATCAAAGGCTTGCCGTCAAAGACGATACGCCCGCTGCTCGGCGGCAAAAGGCCGGTGATGGCGCGCGCCAGACTCGATTTACCCGAGCCGGATTCGCCGACGACCGCAAGCGTCTGACCCTTGGGGACATGCAGTGAGACATCGTGCAGCACCTTGAAGCCGTTGGAATATTCGGCGCTGAGATTTTCCACCTTGAGTAGGGCCGATGACTGGTCTGCGGCTTCGTCGCGATAGGCTTGCCTGACATTGACGAGGGCGCGCGTATAGTCCTGTTGCGGCGCCTCGATGATCTGCTGGACGCTGCCGTATTCCACTTGCCTGCCATGGCGCAAGACCATGATGTCGTCGGAGATCTGGGCGACGACGGCAAGGTCGTGGGTGATGTAGAGCGCGGCTGTATGCGTTTCCTCGATGGCATGCTTGATCGCCGCCAGCACGTCGATCTGCGTGGTGACGTCAAGCGCCGTCGTCGGCTCGTCGAACACGATGAGTTCGGGGTTCGAGCAAAGCGCCATCGCCGTCATTGCGCGCTGCAACTGGCCGCCGGAAACCTGATGGGCAAAGCGCTCACCGAAGCTTTCGGGGTTGGGTAATCCGAGAACACGGAACAGATAAAGCGCCCGTTTGCGCGCCTCATCTTTGGTCATCAGACCATGCTTGACCGACGCTTCGATCACCTGATCGCCGAGCCTGTGCGCCGGATTGAAGGCGGCCGCCGCCGATTGGGCGACGTAGCAGACCCGGGCGCCGCGGATTTTCTGGATGCCGTTCTTGCCGAGCGCCAGAATGTCGGTGCCGCCGAGCCGCACCTCGCCGCCGGTGATTTCGGCGCCGCCGCGGCCATAGGCCAGCGCCGAGAGGCCGATCGTCGACTTGCCGGCGCCCGATTCTCCGATCAGACCGAGAACATTGCCCTTCTGAAGGTCGAAGGAAACGCCGTCGACGATCGTCACCCGCTTGGGCGGTTCGCCGGGCGGATAGCTGGTCGCCTCGATCTTCAGATTGTGGACGGAAAGAAGCTCAGGCATCGCCGCGCCCTCCCTTGAGGCTGGATGTGCGTTTCAGGAGCCAGTCGACGACCAGATTAACGCAGATGGCGAGGACGGCGATGGCCGTACCCGGCACAAGGGCGGCCGATATGCCGAAGATGATCCCGTCCTTGTTGTCCTTGACCATGCCGCCCCAATCCGCCGCCGGCGGCTGAATGCCGAGGCCGAGAAAGGACAGCGTCGAGAGGAACAGGATCGAGAAGGCGAAGCGCAGGCCGAACTCGGCCAGCAGCGGCGACAGCGTGTTCGGCAGGATCTCGCGGAAGATGATCCAGAGCTTGCCTTCCCCGCGCAGCTTCGCCGCTTCGACGAATTCCATCACTGCGACGTCCAGCGCCACGGCACGGCCGAGACGATAGACGCGGGTGGAATCCAGGACCGCCATGACGAGGATCAGGACGACCATGTTCTGCGGCAGGACCGCCAGCACCACCAGTGCGAAGATCAGCGTCGGGATCGACATCATCAGGTCATTGAAGCGCGAGAACACCGTGTCGATCAGCCCCCGCGACACCGCTGCGGTGAAACTCAAAATGACGCCGAGCGAAAAGGAGATGATGGTGGCGGCAGAAGCGACCAGCAAGGTGGTGCGCGCGCCGTAGATCAGCCGCGAGAGAATGTCGCGGCCGAGATTGTCGAGGCCGAAAATATATTTATCGTCCGGCAGCTGCCAGACGTCGCCGACGACCTGGGTTTCGCCATAGGGCGCAATCCAAGGCGCGAAGATCGCAAAGATGAAGGCAATTGCGATGCCGGCCATGCCGATCCAGGCGGTGATGGGGATGTCTCTTGCTCTCATCGGGGATGCCTCAGTCGGGGATTGGCGATGATCGCGAGAATGTCGGCCATCATGTTGAGCAAGATGTAGACGGCCGCGAAGATCAGGCCGCAGGCCTGCACGACCGGCATGTCGCGCACGGTAACCGCATCGACCATATATTGCCCCATACCGGGATAGACGAAGACAACCTCGACGACGACGACCCCGACGACGAGATAGGCAAGGTTCAAAGCCACGACATTGATGATCGGCGCGAGCGCGTTGGGGGCGGCGTGTTTGACGATCGCGCGGAAGGCGCTCAAACCCTTCAGTTCAGCCGTCTCCATATAGGCCGAGGACATGACGGAGAGGATCGCCGCGCGCGTCATGCGCATCATATGCGCGAGCACGACGAGCACCAGGGTCGCCGTCGGCAGGGCGATCGCCTTCAACCGCTCTGTGAAAACCATGCTGTCGTAGACAGTCGCCGGGAAGGTCGCCATGCCGAACTTCACCGCGAAGAACAGGATCAGCAGGTAGCCGATAAAAAATTCCGGCAGCGAGATCGCCGCAAGCGAGATGACGTTGATGATCTTGTCGGGCAGGCGGTTGCGGAAATGCACCGACAGCATGCCGAGCCCGACAGCGAGCGGCACCGATATGACAGCTGCGAAACCCGCCAGAAAAAGCGAATTGCCGAGACGTTTGCCGATCTGTTCGCTCACCGAGTTCTTGCTGGCCCAGGAGGTGCCGAAATCGCCCTGAACGGCATTGCCGAGCCATTCGACATAACGCGTCGTCACCGGCCGATCGAGCCCGAGATCCTGACGGATATTGGCGACTGCCTGCGGCGTCGCCGACTGGCCGAGATAGGTGGTGGCAAAGTCGCCGGGAAGAGCTTCGAGGCCGCCGAAGATGAGGATCGAGACGGCAAAAAGCAGAACGACGCTGAGCAGCAGGCGTTCGAGGATAAGGGCCAGCAACGGAAATCGCTGTCGGAACCTGAGGCCGGGCAAGATATTGCTCGGAGCGGGATTGGTCATGGCGGAGGCCTCTCGTAAAACGTCAGGAGGGACCGCAGGTCTTATCCCGCGGTCCCGGCTTCGTCGGAGATCAAAGGGCGCTAAGCCCCTTAGGCATCCAGCCAGACGCGGGTTGCGACGTAGCCGTTCGACATGTCGTTGCCGATATCATGGACATAGCCCTTCACCTGCTTAGTGGAGGCGTTCACGAAATCGTTGAACATCGGCAGGATCAGCCCGCCTTCGTCACGCACCATCATCGCCATGGTGCGATACATCTCCTTGCGCTTGGCTTCGTCGAGCTCTGCACGGGCCTCCAGCAGCAGCTTGTCGAAGTCGGGCCGCTTGAAGCGGGTATCGTTCCAGTCCGCCGTTGAGAGATAGGCGGTGGAATACATCTGGTCCTGCGTCGGCCGGCCACCCCAGTAGGAGGTCGAGAAGGGCTGGACGTTCCAGACGTTGGTCCAGTAACCGTCGCCCGGTTCGCGCTTGACCTCGATCTCGATGCCGGCCTTCTTGCAGCTTTCCTGATAAAGGACGGCGGCATCGACGGCGCCGGGGAAGGCGACTTCCGAGGTGCGCAGGAGGACCGAGCCGCTGTGGCCCGACTTCTTGTAGTGGAAGGCAGCCTTGTCGGGATCGTAGGCGCGCTGCTCGATACCCTCTGGGAACAATGCATAAGTGGCGTTGATCGGAAAGTCGTTTCCGACCTTGCCGTAGCCGCCGAGGATCTTCTCCACCATGGTCTCCCGGTCCATCGCGTATTTAAGCGCAAGGCGCAGGTCGTTATTGTCGAACGGCGCCTTGTCGCAATGCATGATGAAGACGTAATGGCCGCGGCCGGCGGTCGAGAGGATCTCGACATTAGGAGCGCGTTTCAAGAGGTTGACGGTCTTCGGGTCGACGCGGTTGATGTAGTGTACCTGGCCCGACGAGAGCGCCGCGATACGGGCGGTGGCGTCGTTCATACCGATGATTTCGATCGAATCGACATAGCCGCGGTCGCTGCGCCAGTCGTCCTTGTTCTTCTCGAAGGTGGCGCGGACGCCAGGTTCGAAGCTCGTCATCTTATAGGGGCCGGTGCCGATCGAGGCGAGCGGATCGTCGACGCCGCCATTCGGCTGGATGACCAGATGGTAGTCGGAGAGCAGCAGCGGCATATCGGCATTGCCTTCGCTGAGCGTCAGGACGAGGTTGCCGCCATCGGCCTTGATCTCCTTGATCGAGCCGAGAACGCCGAGCGCACCGGATTCCGACTTTGCATCGGTGTGACGCTTCAGCGTCGCGACGACGTCGTCGATCGTCAGCTCCTTGCCGTCGTGGAACTTGACGCCCTTGCGGATCTTGAACGTCCAGGTGACGGCATCCTTCGACGGCTCCCAGGATTCGGCGAGCGCCGGCACGGCAGCCCCCGTCAGCGGGTCGGATTCGACCAGCATGTCGCCCCAGCAGCGGCCGACGCAGAACATGAATTGCGACAGAAACTTCGCCGGGTCCTTGGAATCGGTGGCGGCACCGCCTTCGAGGCCGAGTTTCAGATGGCCGCCGCGCTTCGGTTCCGCGGCTTCGGCACTTTCGGTGAAGAGCTTGTCGGCGACGGCAAGTGTGATGCCGGCCGCCATCGCGCGTCCCATGAATTCGCGGCGGCTGAGCCCGCCGGCGGTGACGCGGCTTGCGAGATATTTGGTGTAGTCGTTCATTCCCCTGTTCCTTCTTTGGTGCGTTGACAGAACTTCCGGGCAGGATCGCAGGCAGTTTCCTCTCCGCCTCCGGTGCCCGCATCATGCGGGAAAATGCGCGGTTGCCGCCGCCTCCTCATCGTCCTTTCCAAATGGGGCTTCGCTTCTCCGCGAAAGCCCGCGCGCCTTCCAATTGGTCTTCGCTCGAATAGAGTCTGTCGACCGTTGCAAACTGCCGCTTGGTGATCTTGTTCATGGCAGTCTGGAACGTCGAACCCTCCGCTTCGCGCACGATTTCCTTGATCGCAGCATAGACGAGCGGCGGCCCGCTTTCGAGTAATCGGGCAAGCTCCCAGGCTCTCGCCATCAAGCGCTGGGCCGGCAAGATCTCATTGACGAAACCCCAGCGATGCGCTTCGTGAACGTCGAGCCAACGCCCCGTCAAAAGCATGTCCATGGCGATATGATAGGGGATGCGCTTCGGCAGCTTGATCGACGCGGCGTCGGCAACCGTGCCGGAGCGGATTTCCGGCAAGGCAAAAGTCGCATTCTCGGCAGCGAGTATCAGATCGGTCGCGAGCGCGATCTCCAGTCCGCCGCCGCAACAGATGCCGTTGATCGCTGAGATGACGGGCTTGTTGAGGTCACGCAGTTCCTGCAGCCCACCGAAGCCACCCACGCCGTAGTCGCCGTCGACAGCATCGCCCGAAGCAGCCGCCTTTAGATCCCATCCGGCGCAGAAAAACTTTTCGCTCGCACCCGTGACGATGGCGACGCGCAAGTCAGGGTCGTCGCGGAAATCGCGAAAGATCAATCCCATGGCGCGGCTGGTTGCGAGGTCGATGGCGTTTGCCTTCGGCCGGTCGATGACGACTTCAAGCACTCCGCCGTCCCGTCGTGTGCGTATCTGGTCGCTCAACCTATGCTACCTCCTTCGCCGTATCAGGGCATCGACTGCGGCAACACCTTGCCCCTCGGGAAGAACCATCAACGGATTAATGTCCAGTTCCTCCAAGCGCGCCGCATTCTTTACGACATATTCTGCCGCAGCTGCGACAGCATCGACCGTAGCTTCGAGATCACCTCTTGACCGGCCGCGATAGCCATAGATCAGTTTCGCCAGTTTGAGACGCGAAATCGCCGCGTGAATCTGAGTTTTCGTTGCCGGAAGCGGCAGGATGACGGAATCTTCAACCAATTCAACGAAGATTCCACCCGCTCCCAAGGTGAGAGACAAACCGAAAACAGGGTCACGCATGGCGCCGACAATGAGTTCGGCGACCGGCGGATCGATCATCTTCTCGACGAGATAACCGGCATTCGATGCCATTTCCGCCGCCGCTTTCGTCACGGCTTCAATATCCTTAAGGTTGAGGACGACGGCCCCGGCTTCAGTCTTATGCGCGATACCGAGCCCCTTCAGCACGACAGGGAAACCGAGCCGTTCCGCCTGCGCGGCGGCTTCGCCGGGAGAAAAAGCCTTCAGCCCCCGGGGAACTGGGAGGCCGCAGGCAGCAAGCTCGATCTTCGCATCCGCTTCCGTCAGCGTCTCGAGCTCGCCATCGACAGGGACGACGTTGAGCAGGTGCAGGGGAGGCGGACGACCCCAGGCATCGCCGATCCCAGCGGAAACTTCCGCCGCGATGATGGCTTCGTCGGTACCCGAGAAGGCGACGATGCCATTGGCCATCAGGCGCTCGGCGACAAGCTCCGGCATGTTCTCGGGAAGGGTCGCGAGCACGCCGGCCAGCGCACCGGTGGCGGAGGCCGCCGCGATGACCGCGTCTACCGTCATCACCCACTCGGACGCATCGCAGCGGTCACCACGTGGAATATCGAGAACCACGAGATTAAGCGCGTAGTCCCCTTCGAACATTGCGCTGAAGGCTTCGGTCTGGCGCACAACATCGCCCCAAACGAAAGTGTGGTAATCGAGCGGATTGGCAAGCGCGACCATTTCGCCGAGCGCCCGCCGCAAGCGCGGCAATTGCTGCGGCTGTAGTGCGGGGAACTCCACATTGCGGCCGACAGCGGCATCCGCCATCAGCGAAGCCTCGCCGCCAGAGCAGCTCATGGACGAGATCGAATTGCATTTGAGAGGCCCGGCGATATGCAGCAACTTCAAGGTTTCGAGCAGTGCCGGCAGGCTCTGGACACGGCCGATGCCGAGACGAGCGAGCACGGCATCCGCCACCGCATCTTTGCCGGCAAGCGAGGCGGTATGCGACACGGCCGCGTGTTTTGCCTGCTCGGACCTGCCGACCTTCAGCACGACGACCGGCTTCTTCGACCGGCGGGCGATGGCGGCGAGGCGCTCGAGGGAAGCGATTTGCCCGAAACCTTCGACATGGAGGCCGACCGCCGTGACGCGCGGATCCTCGATCAGCGCGCAGGCGATATCGGCGAGCGATGTCTGCGCCTGGTTGCCTGCCGTGACCACATAGGCGATCGGCAGGCCGCGCGTCTGCATGGTCAGGTTGATGGCGATATTGGAAGACTGGGTGAGGATCGCGACGCCTTTTTCCAGTCGGCGCATGCCATGCTGATCGGGCCAGAGCAACGCGCCGTCGAGCCCATTGATGAGGCCGTAGCAGTTCGGCCCGAGGATCGGCATGTCGCCGGCCGCCGAAAGCAGTTCCTGCTGCAACTCGGCGCCGTCGCCGAGTTCCGCCGTGGCTTCGCTGAAGCCGGACGCATAACAGACCGCGCCGCCAGCGCCGGCCATTGAAAGGGCGCGCACGATCTCGACCGTCAGCATCCTGTTGACGCCGACGAAAGCGGCGTCCGGTGCCGAAGGCAAATCGGCGACGGAACGATAGCAGGGGCGCCCGAGCACATCGTCCAATCTGGGATGAACGGGCCAGATCTCGCCTGAAAAGCCCATGCGGTCGCATTGCTCGATCACCCTGCGCGCCTCGCGCCCGCCGAAGACGGCGATCGTTTGCGGTCTGAGCAGGCGGTCGAGTGGGCGAGAGGTCATCGGCTCACGCTCCCAAAGGTCTGAGAAGGTCACGGCTGATGATGTGCCGCTGGATTTCGGAGGTGCCGTCCCAGATGCGCTCTACACGCGCGTCGCGCCAGAAGCGGGCGAGCGGCAGATCGTCCATCAGGCCCATGCCGCCGTAAATCTGGATCGCCTCGTCTGTCACGCGGGCCAGCATCTCGGAGGCGTAGAGCTTGGCCGAGGCGATCTGCCGGTCCGCGGGACGGCCAGCATCGACCTGCCAGGCGGCCGCAAGCGTCAGCCAGTCGGCCGCGTCGATCTCGGTGATCATGTCGGCAAGCTTGAACGACACGCCCTGGTTGGCCCCGATCGGCTTGCCGAACTGCTTGCGCTCGGCCGCATAGGGCAGGGCCATTTCGAAGACGCGGCGCGCCCGGCCGACGCAGGTGGCGGCGACCGTCAGCCGGGTGCCGTAAAGCCACTGATTGGCGATATCGAACCCACGATGCACCTCGCCCAGCACCTGGGCTTCGGGAATGCGGCAATCTTCGAAGCTCAGCGTGCAGTTATGGTAGCCGCGATGCGAGACGGATTCGTAGCCTTTGAGGATTTGAAAGCCCGGCGTGCCGCGATCCACGAGAAAGGCTGTGATCTTCTTCTTGATGCCTTTCGCCGTTTCCTCCTCGCCCGTCGCGGCAAAGACGATGACGAAATCGGCGACATCGGCATGCGAGATGAAGTGCTTCGTGCCGTTGAGGACGAAGTCGCCGCCGTCGCGGCGGGCCGTGCATTTCATACCGCGCATATCGGAACCGGCGTCCGGCTCGGTGATGGCGAGCGCATCGATCTTCTCGCCGCGCACTGCAGGCAGCAGGTAACGCTCGCGCTGTTCGCCCTCGCAGGCCATCAGGATGCCGGAGGGCCGGCCGAAAAATACCGTGAGCCCAAGAGAGCCGCGTCCGAGCTCCCGCTCGACCAGGGTAAAGGTGACATGGTCAAGGCCGGCGCCGCCGACCTCCTCGGGGAAATTACAGGCGTAGAAGCCGAGATCGATGCATTTGCGCTGGATCTCGCGCCCGAGCTCCCGCGGGACGATGCCGGTGCGCTCGACCTCGTTCTCATGCGGATAGATTTCGGTCTCGACAAAGGCGCGAACCGTGTTGACGATCATTTCCTGTTCTTCGCTGAGGCCGAAATTCATGCCGCTCCTCCTACCGCCTTTCGCCGACGTGACGACCGGCGCCTTCGGGCAGCGCCAATTCCGAATGAGCCGCGGCGATCGTCTTTACCTTGTCGAGCACGGCGGCCGGCGCCGGCACGGCCTTGCCGGCTTTGCTGTCGACATGCAGCAGCATGTGCTCGGCGGTGGCGAGAGCCTCGTCGGTCGCCGTGTCGTACAGAGTGTGGAAAACGTGCAGCCGCTTGTCATCGGCGGCGAGCACCTGGCAGGTCGAATGGATCGCCTGCCCGAGCTTGGCCTCACCGAGATGGCGGATATGGCTTTCCACCGTATAGTAGCTGTGGCCTGCCTCGACATAAGCAAGGTCCACGCCGACGAGGCGCAGCAAGGCATCCGACGTGTCGCCGAAGACCTGGAGGTAGCGGTGTTCGGTCATGTGGCCGTTATAATCGACCCAGGCGGGGCTCACCTTGGTTTCGACGAGCCTCAGCGGCTTTGACGCATCGACCGTGACGGCCGGACCGCCGCCTCGCGCCCAGAGCGATTGTTCGAAATCCTTCAGCAGCTTGCCGGCGCCCCAGCCTTTGCCGCCATCGCCGCCTTTCAGCGCCTGCAGAATGCCGACGAGGTTTTCGTCGCGGAGGCGTTCGAGCGCGCGGATTGAAAGTCCAGCCGCCTGCTCGTCGGATTGCCGGCCGATCTTTTCGATCAGCGCATCGTCGAGGTCGACGACATCGGTGAGCTTGGTCCAGGGCCAGGCGAGGCAGGGGCCGAACTGGGCGAGGAAGTGGCGCATGCCGGCTTCGCCGCCGGCGATGCGGTAGGTCTGGAACAGGCCCATCTGCGCCCAACGCAGGCCGAAGGAATAGCGGATGACGTCGTCGAGCGTCTCGACGGTGCAGATATCGTCGTGGATGAGCCAAAGGGCCTCGCGCCAGAGCGCCTCGAGCAGGCGATCGCCGACGAAGGCTTCGATCTCCTTGGCGATGTGGACACCCTTCATGCCGATCGGCGGCAATCGTTCCATCGCTGCCCGGATGGTCGCTGCCGAGGTCTTCTCGCCGCCGACGATTTCGACGAGCGGCAGCAGATAGACGGGGTTGTAGGGATGGGCGACGAAAAGGCGCTCGGGGTGCTTCATATCCCGCTGCAGATCGGTCGGCAGCAGTCCCGAGGTGGAAGAGCCGATCAACGCGTCGGGACGCGCCGCAGCATCAATTTGTGTCAGCACGCCGCGCTTGAGGTCGAGCCTTTCCGGCACGCTTTCCTGGATCCAGTCGGCATCGGCGACGGCTTCCACGAGTGTGCTGCAGAATGTCAACCGGCCGCGCGGAGGTAGCGGTGCGCCAGTCAGCATGGCATAAGCCTTTTCGGCATTGGCAATCACTTCGCCGACGATCCGGCCTGCCTCCGGATGCGGGTCAAAGACGTCGACATCGATGCCGGCGAGCAGGAAACGGGCGATCCATCCGCCGCCGATAACGCCACCGCCGATGCAAGCCGCTTTGCTGATCCTTGTCATACCGCCCTCAGCGCTTCGTCAGTTTCAGTTTATCGCGGACGTCTTGCGGACCGATGATCCGCGCGCCCATGCCTTCCACCACCTGCACGGCCTTTTCGACGAGCTGCGCATTGGTGGCGAGTTGGCCTTTGCCGACGAAGAGGTTATCCTCCAGACCGACACGAACGTTGCCGCCTGCGAGAACCGCCGCTGCCGGATAGGCCATGGCATTGCGGCCGATCGAAAAGGCCGAAAAGGTCCAGCTGTCGGGCACGTTGTTGACCATCGCCATGAAGGTGTTGAGATCGTCGGGCGCGCCCCATGGAATGCCCATGCAGAGCTGGATCAGCACCGGATCTTCGATCAGGCCTTCCTCGGCAAGCTGCTTGGCGAACCAGAGATGGCCGGTGTCAAAGGCCTCGATCTCCGGCCGCACACCGAGATCCGTCATCTTCCTCGCCATCGCCCGCAGCATGGCCGGCGTATTGGTCATGACATAGTCGCCGAGATTGAAGTTCATCGTGCCGCAGTCGAGCGTGCAGATCTCCGGCAGGCATTCGGCGACATGGCTGACGCGCTCGGTGGCGCCCGCCATGTCAGTGCCTTTCGCATTGAGGGGAAGGGGGGTTTCGACATCGCCGAAGATCAGGTCCCCGCCCATGCCGGCGGTGAGATTGAGGACGACGTCGACATCGGCCGATCGGATGCGGTCGGTGACCTCCCTGTAGAGATCGTTGCGGCGGCTGGCAGCCCCCGTTTCCGGATCGCGGACATGGCAGTGAACGACGGCCGCCCCAGCCCTGGCGGCGTCGATCGCGGAAACCGCGATCTGCTTGGGAGTGATGGGAACGTGGCTGGATCTGGAAACCGTATCGCCGGCGCCGGTCACGGCACAGGTGATGAAGACATCGCGGTTCATAGCAAGAGGCATTTTTTGTTCTCCCGTCTATGCAGCATTACGCGCCAGGACGGACAATGATGCTTTGCACTATCAGAGACACTTGATACATTATCAGAACCGAGGAGGTCAGCTTGCTACAACGATCGACGGAACGACTGGATATCGATCTCCTGGTTCTTCCCGATACCAACCTGATCCTGATCGCGTCGGTCATCGAGCCGCTGCGCGGTGCCAACCGCATTTCCGGCAGCGAGCTTTATCGCTGGCGGCTGCTGACGCCGGACGGAGCGCCAATCCTGACGACCAGCAATATCGCGGTGCCGGCGGAGGGAACCTTTCGGGCGACGGCCGAGGATAATCCGCTGTTCGTCCTGGCAAGCTACAACTGGCGACGCAGCGCGACGCCGGCCCTCAAGATGCAGCTTTCCCAGGCCGCCCGCCACCGCTCGGTGATTGCGGGCATCGAGTCCGGCACCTGGTTGCTCGCCGAGGCAAGCCTGCTCCATGGGCTACCGGCCACCGTCCACTGGGAGGATTATGAGGATTTTGCGCTTGCTTATCCTGAGGTGCGAGCGGTCAAGGATCGGTTCGTTATCGATCGCAAGAGGCTGACGACGTCGGGTTCCCTTCCAACCGTCGACCTGATGCTGGAGATCGTCAGGCAGCGGCAGGGTTATTCGCTGGCGCTCGAAGTCAGCCGGCTGTTCCGTTACGAGCAGCCCTCCTTTCATGCCGACGAGCCCCTTTCGGCTGGTGCGGCAGGACTGCGCATGCACGATCCTCGTGTGAGTCAGGCGGTGCGGCTGATGGAGGAGCACATCGAGCAGCCGCTGATCCTGGCGCGGCTCGCCCGCAGGGTAGGCATCAGCGCCCGGCATCTCCAGGACCTCTTTCAGCAGAGCTTCGGCGCGCCGCCGCATGTGCATTATCTCGCTTTGCGCTTGAACGCGGCACGCCGCAAAGTGATCGAGACGACAGCCTCGTTCGCCGATATCGCTGCGGCGACTGGCTTCAATTCGGCCTCGGCCTTTGCCCGAAGCTATCGGGCGAATTTTTCCGAGAGCCCGTCCGAGACCCGCCGCCGCTTGCGCCGGCGCATCACACCATCGGAAGCGCGTACATAGGCTGGAACGCGTCTCGAACCATCTCGGCAAGCTCGCGCACCGCCTCGCTCGAACGGTAGGTGCTCCGGCGTAGCACGACCTTGGATGAATCGACCGGCGGGAAACCGTCTTCGGTTGTCAGCTCCCGGCAGCCGGACGGGATATTGCTGCGGGACAGCGCGGTCACGGCAAGACCTGCGGTGACTGCGTTCTTCAGTCCGGAGCTTGTATCGGCGATGAATGCGATCCGGTAGTTTCGGCCGATCTGCTCCAGCGACCGGAGCGCAAAATCGCGACACCAAGTGGAGTTGCGATAAGTCGCAATGGGAAGGGGATCCAGGTCGTGCAGCCGGTGGACCATGGATGTGACCCAAACGGTAGGATCGACGCAGATGACCTCGCCTTTCGCCTGGTCGCTCCAGTCGAAAACCACGGCGAGATCGAGTTCACCCCGCTCGAGAGCTGCGATGTTGCGGATCGTATAATCGCAGGAGACTGTGACTTCGACAGCCGGGTGACGTACAGCAAAAGCCGCAAGGGCTGCCGGCAGCACGGTCTGGCTGTATTCCTCGGGTATTCCGATGCGCACAGGACCGTCGAGCGGTTTGCTGCGGATTCTCGCCGCCGCCTCGTTCAAGAGGTCGATCACGCGGCGGGCATAGGGCACGAGTTGTATGCCTTGGCGCGTCAACAGCACGCCACGGGCGCCGCGCTCAAACAGGGTTTCGCCGATCGCCTCTTCGAGCCGCTTGATCTGGGTGCTGACGGCCGATTGCGTCCGCCCGATGCGCTGGGCCGCCGCAGAGAAATTGGATGTCTCGGCGACGACGAGAAAGGTTCTTAACAGATCGCTTTCGACCGGCTCATGCATGGGACATGCCATAGAAAAAATCGATGATAGCCATCTCTACTATTCGTTTGCCTTATGTCAATTGCCGGCGCAGAAATGGGCGGCGTTCGACTTCCTTCTTTGAGAATCTCTGCGTGACCATTGACAATCCGACCACACGCCTCGCAGGCAGCGAGCACGAGAAGGGTGTTCTTCTCATCATTGCCGCGACGCTTGCCTGGAGTGCCAGCGGCGTTTACTCGCGGCTGCTTACGACTGACGTATGGACGGCGATCGCGTGGCGGTCGTTGTTCGGAGGCCTGTTCCTGCTGATCCCCTGCCTTTTCCTCGAAGGGGGCATCTCACGGCGACAATGGCGTTCCGTCCTCCGTCCCACCGGCCTTGCTATGATTGCCTGCCAGACCTTCAGTCAGGGATGCTTCATCGGGGCGCTCTACATGACCACCGTCGCCAATGTGACGATGATCTATGCGACGACGCCTTTCATCGCCGCCTTGTTCGGCTGGCTCATCCTCAAGGAGAGGGTGGCCAGACGGACGCTGATTGCCGGCGCGATCTCGCTCTTCGGCGTGGCCGTCATTGTCGCCTCGTCGATCGGCGGCGGCACCGGCTGGGGCGACCTGCTGGCGCTCGGTATGACCGCTTCCTTCGCGCTCGTCATCATCATTCCCCGTATCGATCCCGGCGTGCCGAGCCTGCCGCCGACCGTGGTCAGCGCTTTCGTGACGCTCGTCATCTTCGCGCCCTTCGGTTCGGTCGGCTCGCTCGACCTGCACAATTGGATCGTCCTCGCCGCCTTCGGCGCGACGAATTTCTCGCTGGCGCTGGTGCTCTTCCTCGCCGGGGCGAAGCGGATGCCGCCGGCGGAGGCGGCGCTGATCGGCACGATGGAGATCGTGCTGACGCCTTTCTGGGTCTGGCTGCTATTTTCCGAAGAGCCGCCCGTCGCCACCTATTTCGGCGGCGCCATCATCCTCGGCGCCGTGTTCTGGCATACGGCGGTCGACTTCAGCCGAGGCCGGCGGCCGCAGCTTAGCTAATTGCCGTTTCTCCGTCCGCTGACGCAACCGTGTTGGGCTGGTCCTGTTCGCTCATACTGAGATGAGCGACCGACCGATTGCCATGGCGACCATTCCACACGGTGGCCAAGACCAGCCTTCACAGCGTCAGGTACCTTCGGCCTCACTTAGCCAAAGAACGCACGAAGCTGAGCGAAAAACCCGCCTGGTTTGTGACTCGCTATCTTCCGTACGCGGCGAGCGACCGTTGCCGCGCTGACGCGTTCACCGAAATGACAGAAGCAGACAAGGTCGTGCAGTTGTTCATCGCTGAGTTCGAAGAACCGCTTGGCTTCTCCATAGCTGTCATTTTCCATTCCTGCCGCCCGCAGAATGGGATCAGCGAATGCAACAGAGATTGGGGTGTCGTCGTCCCGCAAGGCGATACGATCTGCAATCGGCTGATATTCGGTTTCGTGAAGCGTCTTGAGGAAAGGTCTGGAGCTGCGTTCCAGACTTTCGGCCCACCGCTCAAGCCGTTCGCGCCGCGTTATTTCTAGGCGCTTGCAGGTCGTGCTGACCTTCGCAATCGTTTTCAACTGCTCTACTGTATACTGTTCCATTTCGGCCTCCTATCTTCGGAAAAATAGATGGTCCGCTCCCAAAAACAGCCTCGCTCAGGTCGCAGCGGATGTCCAATCACGATTGAGAACGGCAACGGCACTTGGCCAAATTGATGCGCGCGCAGGTGACATGAGCTAGCCGGGTCGATGCGGGTAAACCGTCATATTCGCGGGATCAGCCTGCGTCCTCAACTGGAAGCTATGCGACTTGTCCGACTGTCGCCTTGAGTGTCACCCATGTCGTTTTTTCGGGCGCTGTTTTTCGTCAGGCATGGTTTTCTTGACATGTTCACGGCGCTGCCTCTCAAGCTGGCGCTATGAATTATAGGAGGCCGGCCAGCCGCCTGCGCGCGATCCGGCAGCGGTAGAAGAACTGAACTCCTCAAGAGGTCGCCGGATTGACATCCGGAGATATCGAGATGGATCGAAAGGAGGTTCTGGAGCCCGAAACCAGCTCTTTGCGTAGCAGACCCGCGGAGTGCGGCGGGCGATGATGAGCGGAACGACAGGCCAGACCTTTCGTGCTCGCTGTCTCCTCGATCCAGTCTGTCCCGCCTATCTCAGAAATTCGAACATCGCCCGATGCGGCGTTGTGAATGCCGGGCTGCAGAGGAGGCAGGCCGGAGGAAAGCTTGCCGTCGACTGCATCGGTTGCAGCTCGAGGCATTCAACACATGGGAGGAATCCATGAGCAAGAATAGAGGCGTCGTCTATCTCCGGCCGGGTAAGGTCGAAGTCCGCGATATCGACGATCCGAAGCTGGAAGCGCCGGACGGCCGCCGCATCGAACACGGCGTGATCCTGAAGGTTATCTCCACCAACATCTGCGGCTCCGACCAGCACATGGTCCGCGGCCGCACGACGGCAATGCCGGGCCTGATCCTTGGCCATGAAATCACCGGCGAGATCATCGAGAAAGGCGTAGACGTCGAGATGCTCGACATCGGAGACATCGTCTCGGTGCCGTTCAATGTCGCCTGCGGCCGTTGCCGCTGCTGCAAATCTCAGGATACGGGCGTCTGCCTGACGGTAAACCCAGCCCGCGCCGGCGGCGCTTACGGCTATGTCGACATGGGCGGATGGATCGGCGGACAGGCACGTTACGTCACCGTTCCCTATGCCGATTTCAACCTGCTGAAAATCCCCGATCGCGACAAGGCGATGGCGAAGATCCGCGATCTCACAATGCTTTCCGACATTCTGCCCACCGGCTTTCATGGCGCAGTGCGCGCAGGCGTCGGGGTCGGCTCGACCGTCTATGTCGCCGGTGCCGGCCCTGTCGGTCTAGCGGCTGCGGCTTCGGCTCGCATCCTCGGTGCCGCCGTCGTCATGATCGGTGATTTCAACAAGGATCGCCTGGCGCATGCCGCGAAGGTCGGTTTCGAACCCATCGATCTTTCCAAGAGCGATCGTCTTGGCGACATGATTGCCGAGGTCGTCGGCAGCAACGAAGTGGACAGCGCCATCGATGCGGTCGGCTTCGAGGCACGCGGCCATTCCGGCGGAGAACAGCCGGCGATCGTGCTCAACCAGATGATGGAGATCACCCGCGCCGCCGGCTCGATCGGTATTCCCGGTCTCTACGTGACCGAGGATCCGGGTGCTGTCGACAATGCCGCCAAGCACGGCAATCTCTCGCTTCGCTTCGGTCTCGGTTGGGCAAAAGCGCAGTCCTTCCACACCGGCCAGACACCGGTGCTGAAATATAATCGCCAGCTCATGCAGGCGATCCTCCACGACCGGCTGCCGATCGCCGATATCGTCAACGCCAAGGTCATCCCGCTCGACGACGCCGCCGCTGGATATGAAAGCTTCGACCATGGCGCGGCAACGAAATATGTCCTCGATCCGCACGGAGAGGTCGCGAAAGCTGCCTGACCCAAAGGAAAAATTTATGACGCCGCGCCTGTTTCGCAGGCGCGGCGTTGTAAACAATTGACGTGTCGATCACAAGAAGCGCGCGACAAAACTACTGGATGCTGAACGGGAAATACTTAGCGTTGATCATGTCATAGGTCCCGTCGTCCTTGATGGCCTTCAAGGCTTCGTTCAGGCGCGCAAGACGCTCCTTGTCATCCAGGCGCAATGCGATCCCGGCACCCTCGCCGAAATAAGTGATATCGACCAGGTCCGGCCCCTTGAACTCGCAGCAGGTCCCCGCCTTGGTGTTGGCGATCCAGTCATAAATGGCGAGTTTATCCTCAAGGATAATGTCGACGCGCCCGTCCGACAGCCCTTTGTATAATTCCGGCGAAGATCGGAAAACCGTCTTTTTCATGTCTGGATACAAGTGGTTGGCATAAGATTCCTGCGCTGTCGACGATGTCACCCCGAGTTTTTTGCCGCTGAGGGCGGCGGGGCTGACGTCACTGATCGGCGAGTCCTTACGGGCGATGAACACCGACGGGCTGGTGTAATATTGGGCGGTGAACGCGACCTTCTGGCGGCGCTCCAGGCTCATCGACATGGAGGAAATGATCGCGTCGTATTTGCCGGCGACGAGATCGGGGATCATGTCGTCCCACTTTTGGATGATGAATTCGCATTCGAACTTGCCGGCTTCGCAAAGGGCATTGGCGATATCGATGTCGAAGCCTTGCAGCTTGTTATTCGCATCAAGATAGTTGAAGGGCGGAAATGCACCTTCGACGGCAACCCTCATGGGCGTGCGATCTTGCGCAGCCAGCTGCAACGGTACGGTCGCGGCGAGAAGAAGACCCAGTCCGCCCGCCATCAGCGCTCCGCGGAGTATAGTCTGAATGGAAAGGCGCAACATGTCTGAAACTCCTTGTGAGGTAATCTCGCCCCATAGTGCGCCGCAGCCTTTAATTCTACGTGAACGCTTCTTTGTTAGCCTCCACGAATGCGCCCGTATCGTGGTGGGTTCAGGGGTTTAGGCTTGCACATCGTTGTTCCTTCCAGCTCCAATACGTTTCAGCAATCCTGGATCGCTTCGGGGAGAATTCTGTTCCTGATCGCTGTCAGCGGGCTGGGAGCGATCGGACTGGTCGTGCTCTCTGCGCTCTGGGCGGGAACCGAAAGCGACGCCGCGGCCCTCGATCGACAGCGCCAGCTCGTCAATGCGCGCCTCAGGGAACAGGTCGATCAAGTCGCGCATGTCATCGGTCAATTCGGCAATGGCTATCTCGCCGGTGTCTATCCGGCCTCCCGGGCAGCCGGAGTTTCCTCCAGCCTCGATACTGTTCTCACCGCAGCGGCCGGGAGTGCGATCAGCCAGACTGCAATGTCGGCCTTCGGCTACGATCAGGCCTTCGTCGTCGACGACAAGGCGCAGCTGATCATGATGACCGACGCCGAAACGGAAAAGCGCTATCGCTGGATGAGGCCGCTCTTTCTGCCTCTCCTTAAAGATGCCCGCCTTACGGGGAGCCGGGGCACAGTTCCCAGCGACCGGACCCCATCATCGATGGAAAGCCGCTTCGCCGATACCGCCCGCGCCAACCGAGCACTTGCCAATCTGATGCGGCTCGAAGGCCGGCCGACCATCGTGGGCATTGTCGCCGTCAACGAAGCCGCCGAGAGCCAACCGCAGCCGATGCGGCAATTCCTGATCGTCGTACGGTTTCTTGACGGCGCGGCGCTCGACGAATTGAGCCGGCAACAGGGCCTCAACGGCGCCCGCTTCGCGCGCACGGCCGACGCTGACGAAAACGAGGTCGCGTTCCAGATCGACGCCACGGCGAACGGTGAACCGATCGGCTTCATCGTATGGCGGCCCGATCTTCCGGGTTCGAGGGTGATCGGCCGCTTGATGCCGGCGCTTTCGATTGCCGCCCTGGTGATCGCGGTCCTGTTTTCGGTTCTGCTCTTGCGCCTGCGAAGCAGTCTCGGCGAATTGAAGAAAAGCGAGCTGCACGCAAGGCAGCTCGCCTTGCATGACGTGCTGACAGGCCTTCCCAACCGCGCCATGTTCGCGATGCGGTTCGAGGAGTGCCTGGCCGACCCGCGCAATTCCACCGAGCGGTCGGCAGTGGCGCTTCTTGACCTCGACCGCTTCAAGGCGGTGAACGACACGTTCGGCCATGCTGCCGGCGACGAACTCATCAGGATGGCTGCGGCGCGAATCCGCGCGTTGCTTCGTCCGGACGACACGCTTGCCCGGCTCGGCGGGGACGAGTTTGCCCTGCTTCTCCCGAACATCAGAGATGATCAAACCTTGCCGTCCATCTGCGATGCAATCGTTGCTGAACTTGGCAAACCCTTCCCGCTTTTGAGGGGCGAAGCAGTCGCCCGGGTCGGCGGCTCGATCGGCGTGACCGTCGTGCCGGATGCCGGGCGCAATGCCGACGATATCATGCGTTACGCCGACGTCGCGCTTTATGAGGCAAAAATGGGCGGAAGAGGCCAGTGGCGCGTCTATTCGCCGTCCATGGACGGCGGCAGAAATGCGCGCGATATCCTCAAGAACGAGCTGCGGGAAGTTCTCGCCAAGAGCACCGCCTCATTCCCCGAGACTTCCTCCTCGGCTCCGGTTACGGGACGGTCTGATTTCGGGTCCCTCGAGGTCTATTACCAGACGGTGCATCGTGCCGGGCAGGGATTTCAGGCGTCGGGCGCCGAGGCGCTGGTGCGTTGGCGTCACAGTCAGCGCGGGCTCCTGACGCCCGCCAGCTTTATCCCTGCGGCCGAGGAGGGCGGTCTTATTGACGCGCTTGGTTTTTGGGTATTGCGCGAAGCCTGCAGAGCCGCCTGCAAATGGCCTGAAGGCACCTTTGTCGCGGTCAACGTATCTCCCGCCCAGTTGAGAAGGCCAAATTTTGCCGAGGAGGTGTTCGCCGTGCTTGAGGAGAGCGGGCTGTCGCCATACCGGCTCGAGCTCGAGCTCACCGAATCTTCGCTCATCGAGGACAATTCCGAGATCTATTCGGTGCTGAGGTCGCTCCGCAGCCAAGGCGTTCAGATATCGCTGGACGATTTCGGAACTGGCTTTTCATGCCTCAGCCACCTGGTGCGCTTCGAAATAGACCGCATTAAGATCGATCGCTCGTTCGTCTCGTTGCTCGGCACGAAAGCCAATGGAGCGGCCATCATCGGCGCCATCGTCGCGCTCAGCCGCAACCTCGGCATTTCGACGACGGCCGAAGGGGTGGAAACAGAATATCAAAGGGATTTTCTGGCTGCCCTCGGCTGCACCGATCTTCAGGGCTACTTCTTCTCCAAACCGCTTCCGCTTCGCGAACTCGACTGCTTCGGCAAATCCGAAAGCGGCGCCGCATTACGGACGATCGTTCCCGGAGCCATTGCCTGAGCAGCTTTTGATCTGCCGGGCAGTCGGGAACTTTCGCCCCGGGCAGCGGTTCACGCCCCAGAGCCTTTCCTCGTCAGATTGAAACATTCTGAGCAGGAAAGGCTCTTGGACGAAGGGAGATGTAATGGGCGAGATCGGCGAGTGGCGGCACCTTTGCGTCGACATGCAGCGGATGTTCGCCGAAGACACCCCGTGGCACGTTCCCTGGATGGCCCGGATCTCCCCGCAGATCGAGGAACTCGCCGGCCGGCATCCGTCCCGAACGATCTTCACGCGCTTCGTGCCGCCCCAGCACGCGGATGCGATGCCCGGAAAATGGCGCGACTATTACCGGAAATGGTGGATGATGACGGGCGAGCATCTTCCGCGTGACCTCGTCGAGCTGGCTTCCTCGCTGACCTTGCTTGTTCCGCCGGCAAGATATTTCGACAAATGCACCTATTCCCCCTGGATCGACGGCCGCCTCCACACAACTCTTCAATCCGAGCGGGTCGACACCCTTGTGGTCACCGGTGGGGAAACGGACGTCTGCGTGCTTGCCACGACGCTCGGCGCCATCGATCTCGGCTATCGTGTCATCATGCTGAAGGACGCCGTCTGCAGTAGCGCCGACGACACCTATGACGCATCGCTAGAGCTTCTGCACGACCGCTTTTCCGTGCAGCTCGAGCTCATGGAGACCGAGGAGTTCTTGAGCGGCCTTGGCTGAGAGCCTCTCTGGCGATCTTTATTGATATGCATCAAGGCGTGGTCTTCCCGCGCTGGCATAAGGTTGCCGGCAGCCTGCCCGAGCAGCCCGGTAGCGCGTCCCGCGGCAGGTTTACGAGATCAACCGGTCCGGAGATAAGCTATGTCCTTGAAGCTGATCAGTGGAATGATGAAATCGTCCGGCGAGGAGGCCCTGCTGGTAATGGATACCGGCGGCACCAACCAGATGGTCGTTATCGACAGGCAGGCGCTTCTTGAGGTTGCCCAGCCGCCGCGCTGCGACGAAAGCCGGCTTCAGGAAAATATCGGCCTTTTCAGTCGAATCGCCTGCGCGAAGTTCGATTGTGGCGATATCGAGCCCGACGGGCGCATCCACATTCATGCGGCCGACCTTGGCACATCAGTGGGCGCGTAGGCCGGATGGCACTCGCTCGGCGGCCATAGAAGGTAGCGCGTCAGATCCGGCGTGATAAAGCGGCAAGCGCCATCGCCGACGACCAGATCAGCGGCTTACATCAGAAATGAGCCGGCAGCGCCGGCAAGCACTGCGATGCCACTCACGATGGCGAGCCGCACCACATAGCCAAGGCTTCCCGCGCTTGCTGCAAGCCCGGTTTTCGCAAGAAGATTGGCGAAGGCAGCGACTGCTATGGCATGTGCAGCCGCATCCAGCGACACGTTCGGAAGCTTGGCAATCGAAAGCGTTATCGCGTCGAGGTCGCCCAGCCCTGTGATGAAGGCGACCACCGCCAGCGACTGTGTTCCGAAGAATTCCAAAGCCGCTCGCGTCACGATGGTGACGGCGGCAAGAAGAAGAGCAAAGCGTAGAACGACAATCACCTCCAGCGGGTTTTTCGGTGAAAAATCGGGGCTGTCACCGGAGCGCGGCGACAAGCCGGCGAGACCACCTCCAATGGCAAGCACCGCTGCAGCCGAGCCGAGCACTGCTGCAAGCTCCTCCAGCACCGCCGGTGCGATTACCCCGCAAATCAAAAGCACCCGGCTCAGCGATACGGCCCCGGCCATCATCGCTCCCGCTGAAAGCAGCGGCGAGAGGGCGGGCATCTGCTTGGACTGCCGTGCAAAGGAGAGAGTCAGGGCCGTCGAGGAGACGACACCCCCACAGGCTCCTGTCAGGAGCAGTCCGGCTCTGGCGTCGGTGAGCCTGATCATCACATAGCCCGCAAATGAAACCGCTCCTACGAATATGGTCAGCATCCACAGTTCGAAGGGGTTGATCATCTGCCAGGGATCAATGGCCTCGTTGGGAAGAACTGGAAGAATGACGACGGTCATCGTCAACAGGATCAGGGCGGCTCTCAGCTCAAGCCAGGTCAGCTTCCGCAGAAATCCGTGCAGTGGCTCCCGCGCCGCCAGAAGTGCCGTCATTGCGACCGCGCTCGCCGCGGTCGTCGTCATGTCTGCAACGACAGCTCCGAAACCGAGCGCAAACACCGTAATTGCGGCAATGGCGCCGGTTGCGCTGTAGTCACCCTCCCGCAACGCCTGCACGCGGCTGAAAACAAGGGTCGTGATGCCAAAGAATACGAAGATTGCCGTCGGCAGGATCGGTCCCGTGACCGGTTGCAGGAAGCCGCAAAAGCCGCCGAGGAAACTCGAGAGGCCGTAGGTGCGAATGCCCGCCACTCTCTTGCCCGACGCGGCCTCGCGCTCTTGCCATCCACGCTCGATGCCGACGAGTATGCCGATCGCAAGCGCAAGGCTGAGACGTTGAAAGGCATCAGCCATCACCAATGAAGTCATCATGCGAAGATCCAGTTCTCGCCGGCGCCGCCGCCCCCCGGCGGCCTTATGCCCAATTTGCCGGAATAAGCTCGCATGTCGATCTCCTTGCCCCTGCAATCCATCCACACCCATGCGGCCCGGTCATTGCGATTGCTCAATCACCTCATCTGTCCATGACGTCGCAATGAGCAGATTCCGCTTGATGCAGATCAACGAGATCTTCCGCCGCGGCGATAGTCTTGAAGAAGAAGAGAGGACTCTGCCATGGTCAATAACGCGCCCTTGATACCGGAGCAGGCGCTGCCTGCTTCCGCAAGAAATCTTTTCCTCGCGGCCTACAGTCTGAATACCGAAGCATCGCGGACGATGCTACGTTGTCAGATCGAGCTACTGGCTTCATTCCGGCGCCGGCTTCAACTTTACCAGGTCTTCCTGGACGACCTTGCTGAAAGTGCAGAACTGAACGATACATTCGAGGTCGTAGCCGACTTTGCACAGAATGCCTTGGCCGAAGCACCTCGAGAGACTGCGCGACTGGCGGGGATCTCATCGAAAATGGGGGTGGTCTCCGCAAAGGTGGTGCGCAAGCTGGCGGATGAGACCGTCAAAGACCTAGGCGCCCGCACCTGCGCTTGATGCGTCTGCCTTTCAGCGGGCTGCTTCGTCTTCAGCCTCTTCCAGAGCTGCCCTTAACAGTTGGAGCGCGAACTCCTCTGCAGCCTTTTCGTCATCAGCGCATAGCTTCAACGGGGCGCACCGCTTCTTCAGATTGCGGACAAGTCTCCGTCGAAGCCTCGGAACCAGGCGCGATTCCGCTTTGGCGAGAAGCTCCTGCAAACAGGTGACGGCAACCGCCTCGAACATGACAAGCTTGCCTTCGACTTCGCCTTGCGAAGGAATGGGCAACCGCTCACCGCCCCGTTTGAAGTCTCTCTCTGTCGACAGCATTTGCGGCCTCCTAACCGGTGGCAGACCTTCACTCCGAATTCCGCGATCAGGACGTCCACGTTCTGTCCATCTAGAAGCAATTTACCGGATAGGAATCCCTATCGCTTTGACGAAGGTCAAGGAACCCAGGGCCATGGCGACTATCCTTGTCGTATCCAACCACAGAGGTATATCGACATGACCATCAGGACGGTACTAAGCATCCTCAGCGTTCACCAGTTCGAGGAAGATCTCAAAACCGCGATCGACTTCTGCGGCGCCCATGGCGCGCATCTGAATGCGCTGGTGATCTCGTTGGGAGCTGCTCCAACGGTAGGCAATTATAACACCATCTCTTCTGTCTGGCTCGACGAACGTCAGCGCGAAATCGAGGTCCTGTCCCGGAGGACAGACGAGATCAAGACTACGCTCGACCGAAGCGAGATCTCCTACGAGGTCCAGGACGTCTACACCGAATTCGCATGGGCCGACGAAGATATCGCCGAAAGGGCGCTCTATGCCGACGTCGTCCTGGTCGGGCGGCAGGCGGCCCGAGACGAAGATCTCCGCAAACGCATCATCGATGGTGCTCTCTTCCAGACGCCGACCCCGATCCTCATCAACCGCGGAACACGGGCGATGACTGCCTCCGTGAGGTCGGTTTTGCTGGCATGGGATTCGAGCGACGAAGCGTCGCGCGCCGCCCGGCAGTCGCTTGATCTGCTCAAGCAAGCCGACACCGTTTACGTGACCATGGTGGATCCGGTGGCGCGGATCCGCGCAAACGGCGAGGAACCGGGCGCCGACATTGCTGCCTATCTTGCCCGTCACGGGGTAAAGGTGCAGGTGGACCGCATTGCAAGCGGCGGCCATTCGGCAGACCAGGTCCTGCGGCAGCACGCTATCGATGTGTCCGCCGATCTCATCGTCATGGGCGCCTATAATCATCCCCGCTGGCAGCAGACGATCTTTGGCGGGGTGACCCGCAGCATGATCGAAGAAAGCAGGATGCCGATCTTCATGGCCCATTGAACCGGCAGGCGCTCAGCCGGCCCTGCGTCTCACACCTTGTTATGCATGTCGCCCGGTTGCTGCACACGTCCGGGCGATATGCATGAGTCTAGTCGATGGCAAAAGCGGCGCGGCCCGACAACGTCCGGACAAGGATGCCGAAAAAGATGTGCGGAGATTCGGCAAGGACCGGAACCTCTTTCGGCCTGAGCGAACCGATTTCCCACCAGTCCAGGTGCTTCTGCAGTATTTCCCAGGCGTGCAGACGCTCGCTTCGCCAGAGGTCGGTGTCCGGAAACTCCTCGAACTTTCCTTCGGCTATAACGCTCGTCCAGCCTTTGCCCACCCGCGTGTCCACCTGCAGGCACACCCTGTCGTTTTCCCGCATCCCTTCCACTTTGCGGCCGGGCATCGAAAAACAATATGCGACGCCATCTTGATAGGAGAAATAGATGGGAACGACATAGGGCTGGCCGCCCTTGCAGCAGGCCAGGTGCCCTATTCTTGTCTCTCCCAGGACGGCGTGGCATTCGGCCAGCGTTAACTCCCGTAAACCCAATGACATGAGACGCTCCTTTCGGGTGTTCGAGGAGTCACTGTAGGCCGACCGCCCTTTCGCGCATTGATGAAGAGCAAAGTCGAATTGGCCGGAGCGGGGCCGACTGGGAGCTTGGGCAACAGAAGGAATTTGCTCCGGCAGAATGCTTCAAGCCAATGAGGAAAGTCTCTCGTCTACCAGGCGGGCACAGGTCACGCAGTAGGGCGTATAGGGGATGGCTTCCAACCGGCTGGGGTGGATCGGTGCAAGACATCTGACGCAGCGACCGAAGCTTCCGCGCTTCAGCCGTTCGAGGGCCGCCTCGATCAATGAGATTTGCTCACCTGCTTCCCTTCGCATTTCGGTCAGCACCTGATCGTTCTCGATCTGGGTAACTCTATCTTCGCTATCCGGATCCAGCGCAGCACCGAGATCGGCATCGATCACCGACAGCCGGCGTTGCAGATCCGCTTTCATGGTGTTCAGCTTGTTTTCTATCTCTTCGTTTTTCATCGACGGCTTTCCCGCTGTGGAAAGCGCGGCACCTGCCGCGCTCTATCGGTACACACAGCCGGCCGGTGGCCGGTCATTACGCTACGGTCATTACCGTACGGCTGCGGAGGAATGCCGCATTGATCGGTGTCAATGGGGTGGGAGATGCCCAGTTTGAGACATGTCAATGCGCATTCCGGGTCGAGTGCCAGAGTGGTAATATCAGACGGCCATTCTCTTCTTCGGGTGTACACCATGAAACGGCATATCTTTCTTCCGCTCCTCACTTATCCGGATGCCACTTCGGAAAGCATGATCACCAATGCGATCATGCTCGCGCGCCACATGCAGGCGACGCTGACCGTCTGCGCAGTGGAGATTACCATTCCCGACGTCTCCAATGCCCTGTCCTCACTGATCATCGATGCGGCACGAATGGCGCGGGAAGCGGGAGCGCTAAGCCGCAAGCATGCTTCGACGCTGACGCAGAAAGCGGTCGATGAGGCAAGGACGGCTTCCGTCGATCTACGCACCCGCGCGATCAAAGTTGAAGAGCCATTCGTCGTCGACGCGCTGGCGGAAGCCTCGCGGGCCTACGATCTCGTGCTTCTGGAATTGACAGGCCTCTCCCGTCCGATCGTCGAGGCGGTGCTGTTCGGATCGGGGCGGCCGCTCATCCTCTATCCGCCGGCGCCTTTCGGCGGCCGGATCGATCATATCGCCATCGCCTGGGATGGCAGCCGCGCGGCTGCGCGGGCGTCCCATGATGCCTCCGTCTTCCTGGAGCAGGCTTCCAACGTTTGGCTGCTTTCCGTGACCGACGAGAAGCCGGTGACGCACGAGACAGGCGACTATCTCATCGAAAACCTGCTAAAGAGCGGTGTGACGGCGGAGGCGGCGCGACTGCGCGCACACGGCAAGCCGGTCGGGGAGGTCCTTCAGAGCAAGGCCTTCGAATTGCGGGCCGATCTTCTCGTCATGGGTGGCTTCGGCCATTCGCGCCTGCGGGAATTCGTGCTCGGCGGCGCGACGGAGGCAGTGCTGACCAGCATTACCCTGCCTGTCCTGCTATCGCATTGAGACACGGCATGCGATCAGGGGATCGGCTTCGACTGGCTCTCGAACTGATTGTCAACGCCACGAAGGCCACGTGCCTCATAACCCGCGGCTTGTCGCTCAGCAGGAAGCAGCTCCTCAGTCTCGGCGCAGCGTCTTACCGGACTCCGCATCGAACAGATGAAGCTTGCCCGGCCGGGCAGCTATTGTTACGACCTGCCCCGGCTCGAAATCGTGACGTTCGGACAGCACCGCCACAAGCTCACCGGATCCGTAGCGCAGGAATACCATCGTCTCGTGGCCCGTGGGTTCGGTGACGTTGACGGTCGTCGTCAAGCCGCTTGGAGCGAGTGACAGATGTTCCGGCCGCACGCCCAGGCGCACAGCCTGACCATCGGATGCCTCCGGCGTGAAACCGAGCGCGATCTCGTCGCCTGTCTCCGTGACAAAAACGGCACCGTCGGCCTTGTAGCGGCCTTTCAGCAGATTCATCGACGGCGAACCGATGAAGGTGGCCACGAATGTATTGCGGGGACGATCATAGAGTTCCAGCGGCGTTCCGGTCTGTTCGATCTTGCCGCCCTGCATGACGACGATCTTGTCCGCCATGGTCATCGCTTCGACCTGATCATGGGTCACGTAGATCGTCGTAGTTCTCAGCCTTTGGTGGAGCTCTTTGATCTCCTTGCGCATCTGCACGCGCAGCTTGGCGTCGAGGTTCGACAGGGGCTCATCGAACAGGAAGACCTGCGGCGACCTGACGATGGCTCGTCCCATCGCCACGCGCTGCCGCTGGCCGCCGGAGAGCTGGCGAGGGTAGCGGTCGAGATAAGGCACGAGGTCGAGTGTTTCGGCGGCAGCCTGCAGGCGCTGCTTGATGACTTCGGTCGGCTGCTTCTGCAGGCGCAGCGCAAAGACCATATTTTCGGCAACGGTCTTGTGCGGATAGAGCGCATAGCTCTGGAAGACCATCGCGATGTCGCGGTCCTTTGGCGGCAGATTGTTGACGATCTTCCCGCCGATCGAGATGGTGCCGCCGGTGATGCTTTCGAGCCCTGCGACCATACGCAGCAAAGTCGACTTGCCGCAACCGGACGGGCCGACGAGCACCACAAACTCGCCGTCGCGAATGTCTATATCGACCCCATGCAGGATATTTAAGGCGCCATAGGCCTTTCGCGCCTCTGAAATATTGACCTCAGCCATATGCCTCCCACTCGCTTTACAGCAGCCCGGAAGAATTCCGGGCGCCCGCGCATCTCCCGACAGATTACAGCGACTCAGGGCCAGCAAAAGCAGCGCTGCGCCATGACCTGAATTACCCGTCGAGCCTCCTCCATGAAACGTTTCATTTTTTATTGACTTTTTCCGCTTGCCGTCTAATGCTCGATGGCGAGACCGAGAGGAGCGGTTTCAAACAAGAATTATGAAACGTTTCATTTTCTTGTTTACCAGATAGTTCTGCACGAGACCAGTCCCAAAATCGGCCGGAGCCTTCCGGAACACTGGCTGGCGGCAGCGCACCAAACGTGGAGGAGGAAGACATGAAAATCGAGATTTACGATGCATTGATGCGCCGTCAGGCAAGTCGCCGCGACGTTTTGCGCGGAACGGCAAGTGCGGCGGCTCTGCTTGGCCTGTCCAGCGCGATGGCCGGAATTCCTGGCATGGCCTTGGCTGCCGATGATCTGCGGGCCCAGATTCTGCAAATTCCAGGCGTCGGCAAGGGGTCTCCGACCGATGCAGACTGGCAGAAGGTTGGCGAGCTCTGCCTCGGCCCGACAAAGGCCAATGTCAAGCAGGGGGAATTCGCCGGCGTCGAGCTGACCTTCATGGGGCTCAACAACCAGAACCTCCACAACTTCCTGTTCCGCGGCTTCCTGAAGCCTTGGGAAGCCTATACCGGCGCCAAGATCAACTGGATCGACCTCGCTCAGGCCGATTACAACGCCCGCCTTCAGCAGTCGATCGCAACCGGCACTGTTGATTTCGACATCCTTGAAATGGGCGCTCCCTTCGAAGGTGATACAGCCGGACGCGGGCTTCTCGACGAGATGCCCGACTGGGCTGCAAAGCAAATCGAAGCCGACGACCTGGTGAGCTACCTGAAGCCGCCGGTCGGCACCTGGGACGGCAAGAACTATCGCGTCACGATCGACGGCGACTGCCACACCTTCGCCTATCGCAAGGACTATTTCGGTGAAGGCTCGATCAGCGGCATGGCCGAACCGCCGAAGACCTGGCAGGATGTCAACGCAGCGTCCAAGGCGCTGATCGGCAAGACCGATCCGCTGACCGGCCAGCCGGCCTACGGCTATCTCGACCCGCTTAAGGGCTGGGGCGGCTTCGGCTTCTATTTCATCGAAAACCGTGCGACGGCCTATGCCAAATATCCCGGCGATCCGGCCTGGCTGTTCGACCCCGAAAATATGAAGCCGCTGGTTAATAACCCCGCCTGGGTCCAGGCGATCCAGGACGTCTTGGATCTGATCGCAGCCAAGGCCTATCCGGCCGATCAGATCAATGCGGACCCCGGCACCACGGCCTTCTCGCAGTTTCTGGCAGGCACCGGTGCAATGCTGATGTGGTGGGGCGATGTTGGCTCCGGCGCCCGCACATCCGATACCTCGGTCGTCGGCGACGTGGTCGGCTTCGGCATCAACCGCGGCTCCAACCGCGTCTACAACCGCAAGTCCGGGCAGTGGGAAGACAAGTATAACGAGGCGCCCAACATGGCCTACATCGGCTGGGGCATCTACGTCACCAAGCGGGTCTCCAGCGACGAGAAGAAGCGCAAGGCGGCCTGGTCTGCTGCCGCCCATCTCGGCGGCAAGGATCTGTCCCTTTGGACCTCGGCCTATCCCTCCGGCTTCCAGCCCTATCGTCAGTCCCACTTCAACTATGACGAATGGGAAAAGGCCGGTTACGACCGCGCCTATATCGAGGATTATCTGGGTTCGAACGCCGACAGTTACAATCACCCGAACGCCGCGATCGAACCGCGCATCCCCGGCATCTTCCAATACTACTCCGTCGCCGAGGACGAATTGGCGAAGGGCTTTGCCGGACAATACAAGTCGGCGCAGGAAACGGCGGATGCGATTGCAGCCGCCTGGGAAAAGATCACCGACCAGATCGGCCGCGATAGCCAGCTGAAGCTGTATCGGGCGAGCCTCGGGCTCTGATCGTTTGACATAACGCGCTGGCGGACCGGAAGGCTCCGCCAGCGCCCATCCTGTCTGGGCGAGGAATATCAATGTCGACAGTCGAAGGCGACCTGCTCCACACGGTCGAAGCCGGCTCCATTTCCGCGAGCCGCCGTCTCTGGGGCCGCTCGGCTCTGTGGCTCAGCGCCATATGGTTCATGGCATCTTTTGTGTTGCAGGCCGTCCACGAACTCGGCTGGACCGATTGGGGCTTTGCCAATTGGCGGCCGATTCTCTACGCCTATTTCATCTGGGCCGCGGTTCTTTGCGTCACCCGCGTCGTCATATACGGAGAGGCCGGCAAGAAGGCGCTCTTTGTGCTGCCGGCAGCACTTTTCGTCGTATCGATGGTGGTCTTCCCGCTGCTCTTTGCGCTCTGGATCGGCTTCTCCGACTGGAACCTCGCCTCTTCGGCCGGGCGGCGCTTCAACGGGCTCGACAATGTGCGCCGGATGATCGCCGATCCGTTCTATGCCAACGCCCTGCTCAACATGATCCTTTATTGCCTCGCGATTGCCGTCGAATATGCAATCGCCTTCGGCCTGGCGCTGCTTCTCAACCAGGAAATCATTGCCCGAAAGTTCTGGCGCGTCACCTTCCTCGTGCCCTTGATGTTGTCGCCGGTCGCGGTGAGCTGGATGGTGGGCAAGTCGATGCTGGAAACCCGTTTCGGCCCGATCGCGCGCATGGCCCGCTGGCTCGGTTGGGAAAACCCGTCCTTTTTTGGTGATCCGCTGACGGCGCGCCTTTGGATCATGATCATGGACGCCTGGACCTTCATTCCCTTCATGATGATCATGCTGCTGGCCGGATTGCAGGCCTTGTCGAGGGAGGTGCTGGAGGCGGCCGAAGTCGACGGCGCCACCAAGTGGCAACGCTTCTGGCAGGTGATTTTCCCGCTGATGCTGCCGGTGTCGGTCACGGCGGTGATGATCCGCATCATCTTCAAGCTTAAGCTCGCCGACATCATCATCACCGTGACATCGGGAGGTCCCGGCGGGGCGACGGACTCCGTCACCAGTTTCATCTATCGCGAATACCGCGACCGTTCGAATGTGGGATACGGAACCTTGCTGGCGCTCGTCTACCTCGTGATCATCGTCGTCGCCATGACGGTGCTGATGAAGATCTCCGACCGCATCGTGAAGCGGATGACAGGAAGGCTCTGATGGTTCGCATCGACTTCGAAAAATATGGGCGCGGTCAACGCATTCGCTGGTGGGCCATGCGTTTGGCCGTCTACGGCCTGCTCGTCATCTGGGCGTGTGTCTGCATCTTCCCGCTGTTCTGGACGGTTTCGACCTCGTTCAAGACGGCCGCAGATGTCATGCGCGGCAATCTGATCCCATGGGCGAATTTCGCGCCGAACTGGCTGGGCTGGCGCTCGCTCGGCCTCTCTCCCGATACGATTTCCCAGATATCAACCGTACGTGACGAGTTCATGCGCAGGCTTTGGAACAGCGTCATCATCTCCGTCACCGCTTCCGCCCTTGCCGTCGTGCTCGGATCGCTCGCGGCTTACGGCCTTAGCCGCTTTTCCTACAAATTCGGCCATATGCGCAATTCCGACATTTCCTTTTTCTTCCTGTCGCAGCTCATCATGCCCCCTGTCGTCCTCGCCCTGCCGTTCCTAGTGCTCTACAAGGAACTGGCGCTGCTCGACACTTATGCCGGAATGATCGCAGTTTATACGCTTATGGTGCTACCGATCGTCGTCTGGATCATGCGCGACCAGTTCGCGACCATTCCGGTAGAGCTCGAGGAGGCGGCCCTGGTCGATGGCCTGTCGATCTGGGGCGCGTTTGCCCGCATCATCGTGCCGCTCGTTCTACCGGGTATGGTGGCCGCCTTCCTTCTGGCGCTGATCCTGTGCTGGAACGAATATTTCTTTGCCGCACTGCTGACCTCCACCAATACGAACACGCTGCCGGTCATGATTGCGAGCCAGACAGGCAGCCAGGGCATCAACTGGTGGTCGATGGCCGCCCTTTCCACCGCTGGAATCCTTCCGCTGGTCATTGTTGGCGTCGTTTTGGAAAAGCACATCATCGCCGGGATGACCGCGGGAGCGGTAAAATAGCTGCGGGACGTTTGAAAATGTCAAAGATGCCCACAGTCAAGGATGTCGCCGAATATGCGGGCGTATCCGTGGGCACGGTTTCGCGTGTCCTGTCGGGCGAAGCCGCGGTCAAACCGTTGCTGCGTGAAAGGGTCAACGACGCCATTTCGGCCCTCGGTTACCGGCCGAACGTGACCGCAAGAGCCTTGCGCACCAGCAGAACCGACGTCATAGGCCTCGTCGTTCCCGACATCACCAATCCTTTCTTTGCACAGCTTGCGGCAAGCGTCGAGCGTGCGGCGCTCGAATGCGGCCACAGCCTGATGCTGGCGAGCTCGCATAACGACAGCGAGGCGGAGCAGAGCCACGTTTCGGCTTTTCTCGACCGATCGGTGCGCGGCATCATCGTGGTGGCTTCAAGCGACGGTTCAGGTCTCGATCTGCCAGCCTCGGTGCCGGTCATATCGCTGGACCGGCGCTTCGGCACCTTTCCCCTGGTTTCGACCAACCATGCGCAGGCGGCCACGCTGATCGCCGATCATCTTTATGGGCTGGGGCATCGCCGCATCGCCTATATCGCCGGGCCGACCGACACCGAAGCAGGGCGCATGCGCAAGGAGGCCTTCGTCAGCCGCATGGACGGGTTCGGCAAGACCGGCGAGCCTGTCGAACTGGAAATCGCCTATGGCAGATTCGACTACGAGTCCGGCGAAAGAATTGCCCGCGAGCTGCTTTCGTACCCGCCGCAGGACCGGCCAACGGCGATTGCGGCCGCCAGCGACCAGCAGGCGATCGGCGCGTTGCGCGCCGCCCGCGACCTCAAGATCGATGTGCCGCGAAAACTGTCCGTCACAGGTTTCGACGACATTTCGCTTGCCAATCTCGTGGTGCCGCGGCTGACAACCATACGTCAGCCGGCCGACATGCTGGCACGGCGCGCAGTCAGCCTTCTCCTGGAGGAACCGCCTGGCAAGGGGGACGAAATGGTAGACGGATCGCTGATCGTGCGCGGTTCGAGCGGCCCGTGCCCGCAACCCGGCGCATCGGGCCGAAAATGAGGCGCTGTTTTGTGCGCACGAAAGGCGCACGGCGCTCCATGCCGGATATCGCCGGACAACAGAAATTGAAGCACGGCCGGCGTTCCGGCTAGAGAAAGGATGGAGATCAATGCTCAAGGGAATTCGGGCCGAACTCAACGGCGACATTCTTCAAGCACTTTGCAACATGGGACACGGTGACTATCTCGTCATCTCCGACATGAATTTTCCATCGGATTCGATAGCCCGCCAGACGCGTTTGGGGAAGCTGCTGACAATGGAGAACATTCCCGCGCCGCAGGCGATCGACGCCATCCTTTCGGTGCTGCCTCTGGACACACCGATCCAGCCTTCGGTTGGCCGTATGGAAGTGATCGGCAAGCCGGATGAAATTCCGCCGATTCAACAGGAAGTGCAGGCGATCGTCGACCGCGCCGAAAGCAAGCCTTCGCCGATGTATCCCGTCGAACGCATGGCGTTCTACGACATCGCCAAAAAGGCCTATTGCGTGATCGCAACCGGGGAGCTGCGGTTCTACGGATGCTTCCTTTTGACCAAGGGCGTCATTCCAGCGGAAGAGGCGGTCAGATGAGCGAGAAAAGCGGGATCGTCATTCTTGGCATTTTCGCCGCCGACACCGCCTATAAGGCAAAGCGCCTGCCCTATATTGCCGAGACGTTGATGGGGTCAGGTTTCACGCTCGGGCCGGGAGGCAAGGGCTCCAACCAGGCAATTGCCGCGGCAAAGGCAGGCGGCAAGGTGGCTTTCATTTCACGGGTCGGCGACGACGCGTTCGGCGCGATGGCGCTTGCGGCCTATGCGGAGGCGGGCGTCAAAGCCAATGTGATGAAGATGGAAGGCGTTTCCACGGGTGCCGCCTTCATCTTCGTCGACGAAGTGAGCGGCGACAACGCCATCATCGTGGTGCCGGGCGCCGCGGGGCTGATCGGCATCGAAGATGTCGAAGCCAACCGGGCGGCGATCGAAAGCGCCGCTATTTTCATGACACAGCTCGAACAGCCGCTGGAAGCGGCCTTGCACGGCCTGTCGATCGCGAAAAGGGCAGGGGCCATTACGATCTTCAACCCCGCGCCGGCCGGCGCCATCCCGGACAGCATCTACGGCTTGTGCGATTTCATCGTCCCCAATGAAGTCGAAGCGGCGGAATTGGTGGGCCATGCTATCGAAACTGATGAGCAGGCACGGGCGGCGGCGCGCACGCTGGTCGATCGGGGGGCGAAAGCAGCGGTCATCACGCTCGGCGCTCGCGGTGCGCTCTATCACACAGCCGGGCAGAGCGAATTTGTCTCCGCATTTTCGGCGGGAAACGTCGTCGACACAACCGGAGCCGGCGACGCCTTTCTCGGCGGGTTCGCGACAGCGATTTCCGAAGGTCAGGCGCCGATCGAGGCCGTCCGCTTCGGCTGCGCGACCGCCGCAATCGCGGTAACACGGCCGGGCACAGCCCCCGCCATGCCTTCTCGCGCCGAGATCACTGCCTTGCTGCGCCCCTGATGATTGGACGTTGCAGGGGATTTCGGCGAGGCGCGTCAGCCTCGCCATCTCCTGAAACCGTCAATCGAGCCTGGCGGTAAAGACATAGCCGACGCCGCGAACGGCCTTGATGAATTGCGGCTTCTTCGGGTCCGTCTCGATCTTGCGCCGCAGCCGGACGATCTGGGCATCGATCGTCCGGTCGAACGCTTCGAGGCTTCGGCCTCTGGTCAGGTCCATCAGCACGTCGCGGGTCAGAACCCGTCCGGCATGCCGGACAAAGGTCGTCAGCATATCGAATTCGCCGGTCGTCAGTTCGATTTCCGTGCCTTCGGGGTCGAGAAGCTGGCGGCGACTGAGGTTGAGTTTCCACTCCTCGAAGCCGATGATTTCCTCGCCAGTCGCTTCGGCGCTGCGGGCAGGAGATTGGCGGCGGCGCAGGATCGATTTCAGGCGCGCATGGACTTCTCGGAGATGGAAGGGCTTGGCGATGTAATCGTCGGCGCCGACCTCTAGACCGACGATTCGATCGACGACGTCGTCGCGGCCCGTCAGCATCATGATCGGCACATCGGAATGGGCGCGGATTTCGCGGGCAAGGTCAAGTCCGTCCGTACCGCCGGGAAGAACCAGATCGAGCAGGACGGCGTCGAAATTCTGCTGACGCAAACGCAACCGCATCTCGGTGCCGTCGGCGGCGGAGGAGACCGTGTAACCCTCATCCTCGAAATAGCGCGTCAACATCTGGCGGATGCGCGGATCGTCGTCGACGACGAGAAGATGCGCGTCATGCTGAGTTGCTGCCATCGTCCATCCGCCAAGCCGTTGCTCGTTACAGATCCTGTTCAATGGCATCGTCTTTAACATGCCGGTCAAGCTGGTGTCACCAGCACGCAGTCCATTGTCCTCATCGGACGCCGGAAACTGTTCCGGGCAAGATCACACCGATCCGGCGTCGTGGAGCCGATGGCGGACCGCCTGTATCGGGACCGGGGCTGGAGAGGACTGCCACGCGCAGAGCCATCCGCGGACATCGTTCGCCGTGATCAGAATGGTGTTGCCGCTCGTCGAGGCAAGGCGGCGCGCGGCGATTTGGCAGAAGGTTTCGACGTATTGGAGAAGGCGGAATTCCGTCGCCCGCGGCGGCGAGGCCACCGAGAGCAATGCCCGCCGCGACACGACGATGGTCTTCATGTCGGGTCCGAACCACACGTCGATGCGCCCCGACTTGTCGTTCACGTCGAGACTTGCTGTGACGATTTCATATGGCATTCCACTCGCTCCGGATCATCGCTTCGTCGCTGCGGCCTCTCCCATTTTCTCCAAGCTACGACGCCGGTCGAATGACGCTTTGACCTCGATCAAGTGGAAGGGCGAAGGGGTCGGCACCGAACATTCGCTCCGTGACCGCCCGCGATGCTTCAAGGTAATGGGCCCTATTTCGTCCTGAGTGTCGGAACGACACGCTAGCCGGCTCGGGCAACGAATATGTGGATGATCTCGCGGCGGCGGCATCATCATTGATTTGGAACAAGGAAGACATCTCGGTCCACGCGCACAAAGCATCCTGCTTTTGAAAGGAATGTGATGATGCCCGACGATCTTGTCGCCAAATACGGCGATGCACGGCTTCCGCGTTATACGAGTTACCCGACGGCACCGGCTTTTTCAGCCGCCGTCGGACCAGATGAATATGCTAGGGGCCTCGCCGAAATCGGAGAGGGCGGACCAGTCTCGGTCTATCTCCATGTGCCCTTCTGCCGCTCGATGTGCTGGTACTGCGGCTGCCACACGTCCATCACCCGGCAGGACGCTCCTGTTGTCGATTATCTTGACGTGATGAGCCAGGAGATCGAGCTCGTCTCCTTTGCCGCTGGCAACCACGTGCCCGTCAGGAACGTGCATTTCGGTGGCGGCACGCCGACAATCATGAGGCCGCAGGACTTCTCCGCTCTGATGGCAAAGCTCAGGAGCGCCTTCGCCTTCGAAGCGAGTGCCAGCGTCGCAATCGAGATCGACCCGCGCACATTGGCTGCCTCCATGATCGATGCGCTCAGCGAAAACGGCGTCGATCGCGCGAGCCTCGGCGTCCAGAGCTTCGATCCGGTCGTGCAAGCGGCAATCAATCGGCTGCAGTCCTTCGAGCAGACGGAGACGGCGGTCGTCGGACTGCGCTCGGCAGGCGTGACAAGCATCAATTTCGACCTGATCTATGGCCTTCCGAAGCAGACAGTCCAATCCTGCGTGGAAACGGTCCGCCTGGCTGCGGAGCTGCGTCCCGATCGTTTCGCCGTTTTCGGCTACGCCCACATACCCGCCTTCAAGAAGCATCAACGTCTCATCGACGAAGCATCGCTGCCAGAGGCAAAACAGCGCAACGAGCAGGCGGAAGCCATCGCCCAGGAGCTTCAACAAGCCGGATATGTGCGTATCGGACTCGACCACTTTGCCTTGCCGGAGGATCACCTGGCGCTCGCCGCGCGCAACGGCGCGATGAGACGAAACTTCCAGGGCTACACCACGGATGACTGCGATAATCTCATCGGCCTTGGCGCTTCCGCGATCGGGCGGCTTCCGAGCGGCTACATGCAGAACCACGTGCCTCTCGGTCTCTACGCCGAACGGATTGCCTCCGGCGTGCTGCCCACCGCCAGGGGATATCTTCTCAGCGAAGAGGACAAGCTTCGGGCGAAGATCATCGAAAGGCTGATGTGCGATTTCGAGGTCGACCTCGGCAGAGTTAGCAGCGGATCGGGTTTCGACACCGGCTTCCTTGTCGAGCGCAACGACCGTCTCGGTGAGCTAATGGCCGATGGCGTTGTCACAATGGACGGCGAGCGGATCGTCGTATCCCAGGACGCACGCTTCATGGTCCGTGCCGTCGCGGCGGCGTTCGACGCCTATTTCGGCTCGCACGGACGCACGCACAGCAAGGCCGCCTGACCCGATCCAATGACTGCGGCCTGTCTGTTCGTGCCCTTCAGGCGGTCAGGTTCGATAGATCGCCGGCAGCCAACGCCGCAGCGCAGCCTTGATCGGTTCACCGTCGGCGAAGCTAGGGGTTCTCCATCATGCGGGAGGGCGCGCGAGTGCGCCCACCCGCACCGGTCATTCATCACTGGGTGATATGCGCAAGATCGGCATCAAGCCGCTTGCGTACCATGTTCGGCACCTTTGCCGTCTTGATCGCTTCGAGATTGGCCGGGCTGTCGCCGACCTGGATCAAGGCAACCATGCCCATCCCGACATGCGGCGTGCATTTCAGGACGTAAGCGCCGGCAACATCGAATCTTGCCTGATACTGTTCATTCGGCTTGGATTTGAATTCGGCGACGCCATTCGGAATGAGGCCCTTGAAGGTCTCGACGTTGTGGCTCTTGTCGGTGGGAACGAAAGTTACGGTGTCGCCGGGGGCGATTTTCAAAAAGCTGGGCTCGAACACCATTGCGCCATCCATGCCCTTATTAAGCATCTGAACCTGGTGGTCGGCGGCTATCACCGGCGCTGTCGAGGCAATCAAGGCTGCCGCTGCAGCGATCAGACCAAATTTCAAACGCATTGCAATCTCCTGTTCTGCGAGGCTCGATCAGCCTCATGAACATGTCTTAGAAGATGCCCGAGCCGGGTTCTTTGACGCCCGTCAAATTCGGGGAAAAGCCGGCGATCAGGTTGGCAGCTTGCCGGGCACCATGTCGGGAATGCGCTTGCCTTGCTCGACAAGCGGCGCTGCGCCAGTTGCCGGGGAGACGTTCGCTCGCCAAGCGTCAGTTCCAGGGGCAAGTCGAGGGGGCAGCAGGCCTGAGATCACCTGGCGTCGAGAAGCTCCCGGATCTTCAACGCCAGCTCTTTGGCGGTATAGGGCTTGCGCAACCACTCTGCGCCGGGAACGGTCCCTTTTTCCGCAAGACCCGGCTCGGAATATCCCGACGTGAACAGAACCGCGATGTCGGGCCGCATAACGCGCACTTCCCGTGCGAGTTCGTCACCGGTGATCCCGCCCGGCATGACGATGTCGGTGAACAGGAGGGCGATGTCGGCGTTTTCCCGCAGGACTTCGAGTGCGCGGCGGCCATTTTCGGCTTCACGCACCGTGTAACCCATTGACGCGAGCCTGGCGACGGCCACGCGGCGGACGCGGGCATCATCCTCGACGACCAGAACCGTCTCGTCGCCGCGCGGCATCTGGCTCTCTCCGCTGCCAAGATCCGGCGCAAGCTCGCGGGGCTTCGCCCCATTGATGGCAGGCAGATATATCCTGACGGTCGTGCCGCGTCCCACCTCACTGTAAAGCTGGAGATGCCCGCCCGACTGCTTGACGAAGCCATACACCATGCTGAGCCCGAGACCCGTGCCTGAGCCGACTTCCTTCGTCGTGAAAAAAGGTTCGATTGCGCGCATTCTGACCTCCTCGGTCATGCCCGTACCAGTATCCGTCATGGTAATGAGGACGAAGTTGCCGCTGCGCACCTCCGGATACATCTTGGCATAATCGGCATCGAGGTAGACGCGCGAGATCGTGGTCGTCAGACTGCCGCCCCTCGGCATCGCGTCCCTTGCGTTCAAGGCGATATTCAGAATGGCGTTCTGAAGCTGCGAGCTGTCGACGAGAACGTTGAAGCCCGACCCGTCAATAACGGTCGAAAGTTTGATATCTTCGCCGAGCGTCCGCCGCAGCAGATCCGAAAAGCCGCTGACGAGCTGACCGAGGTCGGCATGCTTCGGGTTCAGCGGCTGCCGCCGGCCGAAGGCCAGCAGCTGGCCGGTCAGGATCGCTCCGTCCTGCGCGGCGGACTGGGCCTCCTTGAGAATATCGCGAAGGCTGCCGGGCGGCAGCTTGTCCTCGATCATTTCGAGATTGCCGCTGATGACCGTCAGGAGATTGTTGAAATCGTGCGCGAGGCCTCCTGTCAGCTGCCCGATCGCCTCCATCTTCTGCGCCTGGCGAAGATCCTCCTCGATCTTGAAACGGCTCGTCAGGTCGCGGACGAAACCGGTGAAAATACGTTCGCCGTTGGCGGTTGCCTCGCCGACATGCAGTTCCATCGGAAATTGCGAGCCGTCGGCCCGCTGTCCGGTTACGACTCGCCCGTAGCCGATGATGCGCTTCTCGCCGGTTTCGATATAGTGGCCGATATAACCGTCATGAGCGTCGCGGTAGGGGTTCGGCATCAGGTTGCTGACGTTACGGCCGCAAATCTGATCCGCCGGCATTCCGAACAGTTTTTCGGCAGCCTTGCTGAACGACAGCACGGTTCCCTTATGGTCGATCACCACCATAGCATCAGGTACCGTTTCGAGGATGGAGCTCAGATGCGCCTCACGCGACTTGACCGCCTCCTGAGCCCGCCTCAGGGCGCTGACATCGCTGTTTGTCTGGATGACCGTAAGCTCGCCGTCCGGCAGGCTGACCAGCACGCAGCGGGATGCGACATGAATATCGTGCCCGCTCTTATGGCGATGAATGATTTCGCCCTGCCAGAAGCCGCGCGATTTCAGCTGGTCGCGGATGTTTTCCGCTGGTTCGGGAAACTTCGTCGCCAGAAGTTCGTGGACCTTCTCGCCGATTGCCTCCTCTCTTGCCCAGCCATACATGTTCTCGCAGCCGATGGACCAGTGCGTTATCGTTCCGTCGAAACGATGGACCACGATATCCGCTCCGTCGAGGACGTGCACCATGGCATCCAGCTCCTGCGGCGATGCGGTTCTCGGTGACACGAGGCGGTGAGGCATGAATGTCGATCCTGCGGCTTGTTGCATCAGTGCAGCTTGACCCTATGACAGGAATCATCAGAAAAATCATCAGCGTCGCCTGATAACTGTATCAGCCGGGGGAGATTGACGATCCGCAGGTCGTGCCTGCCCTCGGGAATAACGATGTTGCGCGAAGCCAGTTTCGTGATCGTGCGAGACACCGTCTCGATGGTCAGGCCGAGATGATCTGCAATGTCCTGGCGGTTCATGGGAACGCGCACGAGCCCTTGGCGCGGCCGCGGGTTGCGGCGGGATGCAAGCTTGACGATGAAGCTGCAGAGGCGCTCCTCGGCATTCTTCTTCGACAACAGCACCATCTGTTCATGTGCGGCGGCCGCCTCCTGACAAAGTAGGGAGATGTAGGCCGGGACGAGCGCTTCGGACCGGGCGACTTCTTCGTGGAAGCTCTTCCGCGACATGCGCCGGATCTTGCATTCGGTCACGGCCTCGGCCGTGAAAATAAAATCATTTTGTAAGGAGGCGCCGATGAGATCGCCGGCGAAAAGGAATGCGGTGATCACCCGGCGACCTTCGCCGATGATGCGATGGAGGCGAACGACGCCCTCTTCCACCTGGAAGAGATGTTTCGCCTTGTCGCCCTCCCAACAAATTGCCTTGCCGGCTGAGACGGGTTCCGCCGCCGAACTCAGGAAGAGACATGAAAGCGATTGACCGGCATCAATGGCTTCGCCCGTTTTCTCGACATGGTCGAACGCGTGGTTGTTCTGCATCAGCATCGTCGTGTCCCTCGTGGCAGTGGGGCCAGTAGAAAGCTGCTGCGTCACAAGCGGATGAGCGGACGGTGCGAAAGGGTGAAAGAGTGTAACAGTATGTAACAGCGGCGGTTGGTCCGCGGCTTGGGGTCGCCTTGTTGATGTAGATCAAGGAGCCGTTGCCGGCTTCATGACAGTCCTGCCTCGAAGCACGAGAAAGCCGGCCGCGGGGCGGTCGTCTTTGCACTGGGGACGACATCATGAATTACACCACGGAAACGATGATGCTCGCGGTCGCGGCGTTTCTAGCGCTGCTTGGAGCCGCATTTGCGCACGATCAGCTCTTTGCGGTCCATATGGGCATACTCAGCTTCTGCCTCGTTGCGGGAACCCTGCTCCTAGTCAGGAAGGTCGACTTCGCACCGGCGGACGAACGGCGGAGAGTCGACCTATCGGGCTATTTCGACGAAGTGGTCCGCTACGGCCTGATCGCTACGGTATTCTGGGGCGTGGTGGGGTTCCTCGTCGGCGTCGTTGTCGCGCTGCAGCTGGCCTTTCCCGACCTCAACATCGCGCCCTATCTCAATTTCGGAAGGTTACGGCCGGTTCACACGTCGGCGGTGATCTTCGCCTTCGGCGGCAACGCGCTGATCATGACGTCCTTTTACGTCGTGCAGCGTACCTGTCGCGCGCGTCTCTTCGGCGGCAACCTTGCGTGGTTCGTCTTCTGGGGCTATCAGCTTTTCATCGTTATGTCGGCGACCGGTTACGTCCTCGGCATCACCCAGGCCCGCGAATATGCCGAGCCTGAATGGTATGTCGACCTGTGGCTGACGATCGTCTGGGTTGCCTATCTCGCCGTCTATCTCGGAACGATCCTGAAGCGCAGAGAACCGCACATCTACGTGGCGAACTGGTTCTATCTCGGCTTCATCGTTACCATTGCGATGCTGCATGTGGTCAACAACCTTGCAGTTCCGGCTTCCTTGCTCGGTTCCAAGAGCTATTCTCTCTTCTCGGGCGTTCAGGATGCGCTGACGCAATGGTGGTACGGCCACAATGCCGTCGGCTTTTTCCTTACCGCCGGCTTCCTCGGCATGATGTATTACTTCGTACCGAAGCAGGCGAACCGGCCTGTCTATTCGTACCGGCTTTCGATCATCCACTTCTGGGCCCTGATTTTTATGTATATCTGGGCCGGACCGCATCATCTGCATTACACGGCGCTACCGGACTGGGCCCAGACGCTCGGCATGGTTTTCTCGGTCATGCTCTGGATGCCCTCCTGGGGTGGCATGATCAACGGCCTTATGACGCTGTCCGGCGCCTGGGATAAGATCCGCACGGACCCGATCATCCGGATGATGATCGTCGCCATCGCCTTTTACGGCATGTCGACCTTCGAGGGCCCGATGATGTCGGTCAAGGCGGTCAATTCACTCAGCCACTATACCGAATGGACGATCGGCCATGTGCATTCCGGCGCACTCGGCTGGGTCGGGATGATCACCTTCGGGGCGATCTACTACCTGACGCCGAAACTGTGGGGGCGCGAGCGTCTCTACAGCCTGCGGATGGTCAACTGGCACTTCTGGCTCGCAACGCTCGGCATCGTCGTTTACGCCGCCGTGCTCTGGGTTGCCGGCATACAGCAGGGGCTGATGTGGCGAGAATACAATTCCCAGGGCTTCCTCGTCTATTCCTTCGCCGAAACTGTTGCGGCGATGATCCCCTACTACGTGCTGCGCGCGGCCGGCGGAGCGCTTTATCTAGCAGGTGGCCTCGTCATGGCCTGGAACGTGTTCATGACGATCCGCGGCCATCTGCGCGACGAAGCCGCAATCCCGACCACTTTCGTGCCCCAAGCACAGCCTGCCGAATGAGGTGAGACATGGCATCGATATTGGATAAACATAAGATCCTCGAAAAGAACGCGACGCTTCTTCTGGTTGGCTCGCTGCTCGTCGTCAGCATCGGCGGGATCGTCGAAATCGCCCCGCTGTTTTACCTGCAGAACACGATCGAGAAAGTGGAGGGCATGCGGCCTTACACGCCGCTGGAGCTCGCTGGACGGAACGTCTACATCCGTGAAGGCTGCTATCTCTGCCACAGCCAAATGATCCGGCCATTCCGCGACGAAGTCGAACGCTACGGCCATTATTCGCTGGCCGCGGAATCCATGTACGACCATCCGTTCCAGTGGGGATCCAAGCGGACCGGACCGGATCTTGCCCGCGTCGGCGGCCGCTATTCGAACGAATGGCACGTGCAGCATCTCGCAGAGCCACGGGCTGTCGTGCCGGAATCCGTTATGCCGAGCTACGCCTTCCTCAAGGAGCAGGAAGTGACGGTCAAGGGTGTCGGAATGGACCTTAAGGCCAATGAGCACGTGGGCGTGCCTTACAATGACGACATGTTGGCGAATGCGGAGGCTGACATGAGGGCTCAAGCCGATCCCAATGCCGACACGACTGCCCTCCTCGAACGCTACCCGAAGGCGAAGGTCGGCGATTTCGACGGCGATCCGGCCAAGCTGACCGAAATGGACGCCCTGGTGTCCTACCTGCAGATGCTCGGGACCCTGGTCGATTTTTCGACCTATGACGACGCGACCGGCTACCGTTGAGGTGATCCATGGAAACCTACACTGCAATGAGACACTTCGCGGACAGCTGGGGCCTCCTGGCGATGGCGGCATTCTTCGTCGGCGTGGTCGTGTTCACCCTTCGCCCAGGCAGCAAGCAGACGGCGAAAGAAGCCGCGGATATTCCCTTGAAGGACGATTGAGATGTCGGAAAAACATATCGATGAATTGAGCGGCGTCGAAACGACCGGACATGAATGGGACGGCATTCGCGAGCTTAACAATCCCATGCCCCGCTGGTGGGTGTGGACCTTCTACGCCACCATTCTTTGGGCGATTGGCTATGCGATCGCATATCCCGCGATCCCGATGATTACTTCCGCCACAAAAGGCTATCTCGGTTACTCCACTCGCGCGGAACTGCAGCAGGATCTGGATCTGGCCAAAGCGTCCCAGACGCAGTTTCATGACCTCATCGCGGCAAAGACAGTGCAGGAGATCGACGCCGATCCTACCCTTCGAGAATTTGCCATAGCCGGCGGTGCGTCGGCCTTCAAAGTCAATTGCGCGCCCTGTCATGGCTCGGGGGCGAGCGGCGGCCCGGGCTTTCCAAATCTCAACGATGACGACTGGTTGTGGGGCGGCGACCTGGAAGCTATTCAGGCCACGATCGCCCACGGGGTCCGCTTCGAGTCGGATGCCGAAACGCACGCTTCCGAGATGCCTGCCTTCACCGATGTTCTGGAGCCTGTCCAGATGCGACAGGTCGCCGCTTATGTCTGGGGACTGACCAATACGCCCTCGGACCCCGCTCTCGCGGAGGCCGGAAAGCAGCTCTTCCTCGACAACTGCGCCGCATGTCACGGCGAAGATGCCAAAGGAAAGGCGGAAATGGGTGCGCCGGATCTTGCCGACGCGATCTGGCTGAAGACGCGCGGCGAAGACGCCATCATTCGCCAGATTGCCTCCCCCAAGCATGGCGTCATGCCTGCCTGGGCAGAACGCCTGGGGGACACGACCGTCAAGGAGCTCACCATTTTCGTTCATTCGCTTGGCGGCGGGACCTAAGGAGAGATTGATGACGTCCCACGACCACAACCCGATCCTCGGTCTCTACGGCACACCGCGCGCCGCAATTCGGTCGCGTGTTTCGGCACGCGCAAAGGCGATGCCTCCGTCTGCCGAACAGGACGATCCGGCAAAGATCGGCAATTCGATCGTCAGCTTGATCTGCCTCAAGGATCACAGGCAGACAAGCCGGTAGTTTCAACTCCTGTCGAGGACATTCCAGCGGTGTTTCTCCCCCGCTGTCCTCCGGCCACGCCCTTTACCCCAGGGCGTGGCCTTTTTGTTTCGAGAGGTCATTTCTTGATCTGGGTCAAGGAATTGATGCGCCGCGGGTGGGACAAGAGCGGGCGAACACCGGACAGCTCCCATGAACCTTTACACCGCCCCAGATCCAAATGACATCGAGCGTGTCAGCGTCGAGCCGGTCAACGCCCGTCGTAATCGGCAGCCTCTTTATGCGCCGCGCAAGAAGATATTTCCAAAGCGCGCCGAGGGCCGGTTCCGCCGGTTCAAATGGATCGTGATGCTGATTACGCTCGGCATTTATTACCTGGCGCCCTGGATCCGCTGGGATCGCGGTCCCTACGCGCCTGATCAGGCAATCCTCGTCGACCTCTCCTCGCGGCGCTTCTTCTTTTTCTTCATCGAAATCTGGCCCCAGGAATTCTACTATGTCGCGGGCTTGCTCGTCATGGCCGGATTTGGCCTCTTTCTCGTCACCGCCGCGGTGGGCCGCGCCTGGTGCGGCTACGCCTGCCCGCAGACCGTCTGGGTCGATCTCTTCCTCGTCGTCGAACGCGCCATCGAAGGCGATCGAAACGCGCGAATGAAGCTCGACGCCGGCCCTTTCACCTTCGACAAGTTGAGGAAGCGGGTGATCAAGCATGCGATCTGGCTGCTGATCGGCGCCGCCACCGGCGGCGCATGGATCTTCTATTTCGCTGACGCACCGAGCCTGGCGGCTTCGCTATTTGCTGGAAACGCTCCTGCGGCGGCCTATGCGACGGTCGCCATCCTGACCGCCACGACCTATGTGCTTGGCGGCCTCATGCGCGAGCAGGTGTGCACCTATATGTGCCCGTGGCCGCGCATCCAGGGTGCGATGCTGGACGAGAATTCCCTAGTTGTCACCTACAATGACTGGCGGGGCGAACAGAGGTCGCGCCACGCCAAGAAGGCCCAGGCAAAGGGCCTGCCGGTCGGCGATTGCGTGGATTGCAATGCCTGCGTCGCGGTCTGTCCGATGGGAATCGACATTCGCGACGGACAGCAGATGGAATGCATCACATGCGCTCTCTGCATCGATGCTTGTGACGGCGTCATGGACAAGCTCGGAAAACCTCGCGGCCTGATCGCCTATGCGACGCTCAGTGAATATTCGAGCAATATGTCGCTTGCGACGGACGGAGGACGGACAGCTATCCAGCCCTCGAATGTTCGAAATGACGATGGAAGCTTCATTCCGGCAATCCGGCATTTTGACTGGCGCATCATCTTTCGTCCGAGAATCATCTTCTATGCCGTCGTCTGGGCATCGATCGGCATCGCCATGGTCATCCATCTCGCCTTCCGCGAACGGCTCGAACTCAACGTCGTCCATGATCGCAACCCTCAATATGTTCTGGAAAGCGATGGCTCCATCCGCAACGGCTACACGCTTCGTGTCCTCAACATGGTGCCCATGCCGCGGGATGTGATCCTCACTCTTGTCGGGCTCGAGGGCGGGACGATGCGCATCCCCGAGTTCGGCAGGCAGGATGGCCGCAGCTTTACGGTCCGTGCAGAACCCGACGCGGCCACGACGTTGAAGGTCTTCGTAACGCGCAAGCCGGATGGGGCCGAGATCAATGAATTCCTTTTCGTCATCGAAGATACGGGCGATTCCGACCGGGCGACCTATCGCGCGGCGTTCAACGCACCGGGAGACGTGAAATGAATACTTCCCCTCGAGGTTTTACCGGCTTGCACATGCTGCTTTCAATTTCGGCATTCTTCGCCGTGGTGATCGCCGTCAACGTCACCATGGCCTTTTATGCCTCATCCAGCTGGAGCGGCCTGGTCGTCGAAAACACCTATGTGGCCAGTCAGGAATTCAACGGCAAGGCCGCGGCGATGAAGGCGATGGCCGCCTCCGGCGTCGAGGGCGTTCTCTCCGTCAACGGCCGCGAGATCCGCTACAACATCCACGACGGAAACGGCGCGCCTGCGCTCATCGACGAGGTCACGTTGAATTTCAAACGCCCGGTCGGCGATCACGAGGATTTCCACCTGACGCTCCGGAAGACGGGTGAGGGCAGGTTCGAAGCCGACCACGAGGTCGCGGTCGGCGACTGGATCGTCGAAGCCACATCGAGGAGGAACGGCGCGGTCATTATGCATGAGGCCAAGCGCATCGATACTACGGAGTTCGGCCAATGACCTGCTGCTCCATGGATACGGAAAGCGTGCTCGCCCTCAGCGCGACGTCATCCAGCGCCGAGGAGGCCCGCCTAGCCAGCCATCCGCTCGGCGCAGGATTGCGCCAGCTGGACCTCAGCGTGCCCGACGTCCATTGCGGCGGCTGCATCTCGACCATTGAAAAGGCGCTGTCAGCACTTGCCTTCGTCAGGAGGGCTCGGGTCAACCTCACTGCGCGAAGAGTGACCTGCGTCTACGAGGAAACCATCCAGGATCGTGAAACCGATCCGTCCGAAATTCTTACAGCAATCAATGCGGCCGGATATCGAGCACACCTTTTCACACCCGCAGCCCCCGAAAACGACAGGACCAGAAACCAGCTTCTGCTTGCGGTCGGGGTTTCCGGTTTCGCCGCCGCCAACATCATGTTGCTGTCGGTATCGGTCTGGTCGGGCGCAGATGCGGCGACGCGTGACATGTTTCACTGGATTTCGGCGATGATCGCGGCCCCCGCGCTGATCTATGCGGGGCGCTTCTTCTTCAAATCGGCTTGGAACGCGCTGAAGCGCGGGCGCACCAACATGGACGTTCCGATCTCGCTCGCCGTGACGCTCTCCTATGCCGTTTCATTGTGGGAGACCGCTCATCACGGCGAACATGCATGGTTCGACGCTACGGTTTCTCTGCTGTTCTTTCTGCTAATCGGCAGGACACTTGATCATATCATGCGGGAAAAAGCGCGCGCGGCGATCAACGGACTTGCGAGGCTGGCTCCGCGCGGGGCGCTGCTGATGATGCCGGACGGATCGCGACGCTTTGTTCCGGTGGAAGAGATTGCGGTGGGAAACCACATCTCGATCGCAGCAGGCGAACGCATCCCGGTCGACGGCATGGTCGTCAGCGGCGAGAGCGACGTGGATCTCTCTATCGTCACCGGTGAAAGCAGTCCGGTCGCCGTCGCCAACGGTAGCGCTGTGAATTCGGGCGCGTTGAATCTGACCGGATCGCTCATCCTGCGGGCGACGAAAGTGGCGAAGGATTCACTTCTATCGGAAATCATCGAATTGATGGAAGCCGCGGAGGGAGGACGAGCCCGCTATCGCCGGATCGCCGATCGTGCCGCCGCACTTTATTCCCCGGCCGTGCATCTTTTGGCGCTCATCTCTTTCCTTGCCTGGGGCTTTATCGGCGGCGACTGGAAACAGGCGATGCTGGTCGCAATTGCAGTTCTGATCATCACCTGCCCATGCGCATTGGGTCTGGCGGTTCCCGTGGTTCAGGTCGTCGCAGCGGGCGAACTTTTTCGGAAGGGCATCATGGTCAAGGATGGCTCGGCGCTCGAAAGATTGGCCGAGGCAGACACTGTAGCCTTCGACAAAACCGGCACCGTCACGATGGGCAGACCGCGCCTCATCAAGACCGAGGCGGTGGATGAGGACGCCGCGGTCATCGCCCGCGGATTGGCGATCCATTCGCGCCACCCTCTTTCCCAGGCGCTGGTTCGGGATACGAACCTCGCTCCTATGTCGTCCTTCGAAAGCGTCGCGGAAATTCCGGGCGGCGGACTGGAAGCAAGGCGTGGGACGGATGTCTACCGCCTCGGCAATGCGAAATTCGCCCGCGTGACCGGTTTCGCACCTCCAGCCGGCGACAGCCCGTTCTCGGAAGTGATTCTATCAAAGAACGGCGTTCATCTGGCCCGTTTCCTGTTCGACGACACGCTGCGCCCGGGAGCTGCCGAAACCATCGGCAAGCTCGATGCGGCCGGTCTCGACACGTTCATGGTCTCCGGGGACAAGCAGGCTGTCGTCGACACTACCGCAAAGGCTCTCGGGATCGACATGGCTTTGGGCACGCTCACGCCGAAGCAGAAGGTCGAGGAATGCCAGAGGCTGAGCGGCCAGGGCCGCCGCGTGCTCATGGTCGGCGACGGGATCAACGACGCTCCGGCGCTTGCCGTCGCGCATGTCTCAATGGCGCCTGCCACAGCGTCCGACATCGGACGGCAGGCGGCCGATCTTATCTTCTTCAACGATCGCCTTGACGCCGTTCCGGAGGCGATCGCCATTGCGCGGAGATCCGCGAGCCTTATCCGGCAGAACTTCGCCCTTGCCATCGGCTACAACATCCTGGCGGTGCCGATTGCGATTGCCGGACTGGCAACGCCGCTCATCGCTGCGGTAGCCATGTCGACATCATCGATCATCGTAGTCACGAACGCGCTGCGGCTGAACACATTCGGCAAAGGTCCCCGCATGGCGATCGAGACACGGGAACGCAGGAGCAGAGAGGCGAGAACTGGATGAATATGCTCATCTATCTGATACCGATCGCGCTCATGATGGGAGGCATAGGTCTCCTGGCGTTCCTATGGTCGCTGAAGAGCGGCCAGTACGACGACCTTGAAGGAGCCGCCTGGCGAATTCTCGTCGACGAGGAACCGATCGCAAAAAATCATGAATCGCAGACAGGCCAAAACGAAAGGAAGATCGATGCTTGCGAAAAACCCCGTACTCTTGCGGTCTGACCTATTCGACGGCCTCGACGAGGCGACGATAGAGGAACTGGCCGCCACGGCCCGGTTTCAAACCTTCGCGCCGGATGAGCGGATCATCGCCGAAGGCCAGCCGGCATCGTTCGTCTATTGCGTGATGAGCGGGTTCGTCCGGCTTTCGAAATCCGAATCCGCCGGGCGCGAGGCAGATATCTATGTCTGCGAGTGCGGCGACACCTTCGGCGAATATCTTCTGTCGGGTGGCGGCTCCTACGCATACAGCGCCTGGTCCGCCGACGGAGCGGAGGTGGCGGTGTTCGAACTTTCGGACCTGCGGACACTCGCCGACCGGCACCCCATCATTCATCGCAACATCATGCGTATTATGACCCGGCACCTGCTCGGCGCCATGGATTGCATTGCGGGGGACCGGTTGCACACGGCCGCGCAACGTGTCGCGAACTATCTCGTGAGCCGATGCCCGGCCTCGGCCTCGCAGGTTACGTTTCGCCTGCCTTACCGGAAGAGAATTCTGGCCGGAAAATTGGGGCTCGCGCCCGAAGCCCTGTCGCGGGCATTCGCGGCGCTCGTTCCCGCAGGTGTAGAAGTCAGAGGCAAGGTAGTGCTGGTCGACAGTGTCGATCTGTTGCGGAAGGCATGCTGACGTTGGCAACCAGCCGGAAAAGCGCGGCGCAATTTGACCGGCATCAATGTGGGGATCGCCAGCTCCACCAAGCTTTGGGTAAATGGCACCTCGATGTCATGCTGTCCCTATTGTGTTCGCCGCGACGCGTCATCGCTATCCTTCCTTATCCACTTGCCCACCACCTCGGCGGCAACGAGTGCGAATGCCCGTGCCGAAGTCGCGCGGCGATTTTTCCATGGCGGTGTGGCGGAGTTAAGCACACGACAGCTGCCGGAGATTTGCAATGACGCGCAAGCAGAAGCGCCTTGTGGTGATTGCAGGCGGGATGAGTTTCATCCTTGCGGTGGTGTTATTGGTGATGTTCGCCTTCAGCCAGTCTGTGGCGTATTTCTACATGCCTGGCGATCTTGCCAAGGCGCCGGTGGCGCCGGAGACCCGCATCCGGCTCGGTGGTCTGGTGGGTGAGGGCAGCATCGTGCGCGGCGCCGGTTCGACGGTGGAGTTTTCCGTCACCGACGGCAGCGCCAATGCTGTGAAGGTCAAAGCATCCTTCCCGATCTGTTCCGCGAAGGCCAGGGCGTCGTGACCGAGGGCGTGTTTGCCGCCGGCAGCAACGTCTTTACCGCCGATACCGTGCTTGCCAAGCATGACGAGACCTATATGCCGAAGGAGGTGGCCGACAAACTGAAGCAGCAGGGGCTGTGGCAGGAAGGCCAGGGGCAGGGACAGAGCCAAAATCCGGGACAGGGGCAGGAGGCGAAAGCGACGCCATAATCATCGAGATCAGCCCTAACCGCGACAAGAACTCGGTCGGGCGCCCTTCTTCGAGGTGACCTTCAGTCTCCTGATGGCGCCTCTGCTCGTCATCGTGCCGTTCGGGCCACCGATAGATCCGCAGGCAGCCGAGCCGCAGCGAATGCGACGGGCGGCCACGAACAGTTTGATGAAAATCAAAGCGGCATGACCGGCCGGCCTCTAGCATGTTCCAGGAATAATCATGATCAGTGAGGCAGCGACCATGCAAGCAAGGGATATAATGACGACAAATGTGGTGTCGATCAGCCCATCGGTCAGCGTGCGCCATGCCGTCGCGATGATGCTGCAAAACCACGTCAGCGGCCTTCCTGTCGTTGACGACCACGGCCGTATCTGCGGCATGGTCACGGAGGGCGATCTGCTTTTACGCCGGGAGGTTCGCTTTTCTCCCCGTCCGGCGCGCGCGCCGGAATTGATCTCCGAAATCGATCTCGAACGCTATATTGGCAGCAACGGATGGTGTGTCGCCGACGTCATGTCCCAGGACGTCATCGTCGCCCGGCCGGATAGCGAAGTCTCCGACATCGCCGAAAGCCTGCAGGTGCATCGCATCAAACGGCTACCCATCGTCGAAGACGAACGACTGGTCGGGATCGTCAGCCGACGGGACATCCTGAGCGTCATCGCCGAGGCGCCGACGGCCCTATTGCCGCGGGGAGACGAGGCCATCACGCTGGCAGTGCGCACCCGGTTGAGATCAGATCTCGGTCTCACGCCGCAAAAAGTCCAGGTATCCGTCCTGAACGGGCAGGTGACGGTTGGCGGTCAGGTGGAATCCGAACTTAAGCGCAGGGCGGTCAAGGTACTCGTCGAAGGCCTTGGCGGAATTGCCGGCTATAAGGATTGTCTGCTGGTTTCTCCTGTTCGCGGCCAGGATTGAAGGCTCGGGCCGTATCGGCGGACCATCACGCGCAAAGTGACAAGAGGCTTTCTCGGTGTGTCAAGATTGAGCAAGCCATCTGCCAAATTCCCCGCTTGACACGGGAGCTCCCGACTTGCCCCGCGGCTTGCTCTTTGATGGAAGCAAATACCGTGATCTCCGCGAAAAGGAAGCAACTTGCGCCCAACTTGACGGAGATCAAACACCGACCGGCTGCCCCGATGTATCGCTTGACGTGCAAAGGGAGCAAATGATGGATTTCGAAGCGTATTTCAAAAACGAGCTGGACGGGCTTCATGCCGAGGGCCGCTACCGCGTTTTTGCCGATCTCGAACGTCACCGCGGCA
>NZ_VCHT01000012.1:0-221567 GCF_005862215.1 Rhizobium sp. MHM7A | reverse complement strand
TCATGCTCTTGATGTTCATTAGAACCCCCTAACATTCGTTTCTCGCGTTAGGGTTTGTTCCACAATTCAGCTTATGCCAGATTAGCGCTGTAGCCGCAAAGTTGAAGTTTCCTGTTTCTGCAAAGTTGGAATGTCAGTCTCCCCGCGTTTGATGACCTGGGAGTTGCCGCTTTTGAATACCTTCCTCCAATGAATGACATCCTCCTTTCCATAACCTCGCCGATGTACATCACCTGTATGTACATGATGGATTTGGCACAGCGATGTAACTTGCCTGAAGAGCTGGACCGCGAATGGGACTGCTCGCGCCAGAAGCCGGGAACGAAATCAAGGCGATCAGGTTAGTCAAAGGAAGGTGGCCTTTCGAGCCCTGGCGACGAGGTAAACCCAAGGAGCACACGTTTTGAATGTTGTGAGTTTCCCCCGCGTGAGAGAGTGCCGCGGTGAGCCCGACCGCACTTTCGTGAGCACCGACGCGGATGAGCGACGGCTCTATAGGTTCGCCCTGCAGTACGAAATGGACGGCAAGAGCTGGGCGACCGACATCTGGGCCTATTCGCCCAAAGACGCCGAAGATCGCGTCGCTGCGATGCGGCGATCGCTGACGCTGTGCGGTCAGCTTTATGCCGAGGTGGAGACCGACGCTCCGACGCAGCTCTGAGGGGTATGCGACGCGCCTGAGGCGGCCCCAAGAATCTCGCTCGCCTTTTGCATCTCAGAGACCTCGGGTCGCGAAATATCTGCGGGGATCCTCGCCGATAAGTACGCGCGCGATCCCACAGGATTCCGGGCATCGCGGGCACCTGCGGCAAGGTCAACGGCAGTCTCTACGATGCGGCGAGGCAGTTTCCAAATCTGAATAATAAGCGCATGATCGCTCCCATTGCATATCGCCCGGAAGTGCCCGTCGCTCCGGGACAATGACGTGCATCAAAGCAAGAATCAAAGCGCGCCGCATAATCGAATTGATGCGGCGCACTTTGGAGAAGGAGAGCGGCATGGACCGCGCGATTGTGGAGAAGCATTTGCAGCAGGCGCGAGAGCATGTCGCCTTGGGAAGGCAGCACGTCGCTCGGCAGCGCGAGATCGTGGCTGAATTGACGACCCGTGGCGCCGACCTGGCGGAAGCGATACGACTTCTTGCGAATTTTGAAGAGTCGCAGGCCATGCATCTGGCTCACCTGGATAGGCTTCAGGGAGAGCTGTCTGAATGGGACGAGAAACATCAGGCAAGCGGCCCCGCAGGTGCTTCGACCTCTTGATGATCGAGAGGTCACGTCTTGCCGCGAGCCAGAGCGCTTGCCCGCCAGAGTGACAGCGAAGACCTTGCGGCAGGACCCGAGGACCAGAGACGGCCTCCCGGAGGCTTCAATTCAGCCAGCTCCTGCTGAAGGCCGTCGACACGGACTCACTGGATCAACACCCTCCCCTCAGTCGTCACCTCATCCTCGGCGAGGTTGGTTAGGGAAATAGGAATTGCAATTGTGCAGTGGATGCCGTCCTCTCCCATCGTGAACGAGGTCTTCGCATCCAGCTGGTAGGGCAGCGCGCGCTCTATCAATTCCCGCCCCTGGCCGCCCCCTTGCGGCCCGGCATCAGCGGGCGGCATCTTCACCCCGCTCTCCCGCCAGTCGACATGCAGCCACGGCTTGCCGCCTTCGCCTGATTGCTCGACACGCCAGGCGATGGTCACATGCGCCTGGGGTTGACTGAATGCCCCGTACTTGACCGCGTTGGTAGCGAGCTCATGCATTGCCAAGGCCATTGTCTGTACAGTGGTCGTGCGAAGCCGTACCCCCTCCACGCCGTCGAGCGTGATCCGTTCCATCTGTCCATCCAGTACGCCATGGGCGGCCAATTCGGATCGAATGAGCTGATCGAAGGAAATGCGCTCCCCCTCCTGCAGCCGTGACAGAAGCCCCTGCACACGGGCCAGCACATCCAGGCGGTCGCAGAATCTCTGGTAGAAATCAGGCAAGTCGGCGCTTGTCCGCAAGGTCTTATCAGCCATCGACCTGACCACCGCCATGAGATTGCGCGTGCGGTGCTGAAGCTCGGCGACCAGCACTTTCATCCGGTCGGCAGAGGCTTTTTCATCGGTGATATCGCGGCCGATGCCGCCGATCTGCTGAACGTTCCCTTCCTCTCCGAAAATCGGGAAGTCGGCGTTGCGCAACCAGCGGATTTCATGGTCCGAAGCACGCCTGATGCGGTATTCGAACTCCACGCGTTCGCCGTTTCGCACCCGCCGGATCTCGGAAAGAGCCTGTTCCCGGTCCTCGGGGATGATCAGCTCGGCCCAGCTGCGGAAATTATTGCCCGTCATGGCCTGCTCGCGATCGACACCGTAAATGGTCTCGAACGCCGGCGTCAGGTAGATCCATTGCAGCGTCTCCGCATCCCGGATCCACAACACGTCGGAAGAGGCCTCGCCGAACAGGCGGAACTGCTCCTCCCCCTGCCGCAGGGCGGCCTGCGCCTGTTTGCGCGCCGAGATGTCGATGCAGAACTCGGCAATCGTGCCGTCGCCAAGATCGCGCCCGGCAAACAGCATCCAGCGACGCGTCCCATCGGCGAGGACATATTCCTTTTCATAGGGCCCGAGCTTGCCGGTTTCCTTCACCGCAGCCATCTGCGCTTCACTCTCGGCGAGGTGCTCCGCCGGCGTGAGCCGCCGCCAGTGCAGTTCGGAGCGCTCCATCTGCGAGCGCGTGTAGCCCGTCATCTTCAGGAACACTTCGTTGGCATCACAGATGACGCCGTCCTGATTGATGAAGACCACGCCGACTGCATCCGTCTCCAAAACGCGCTGCAGGCGCTCCTCGCTGCGGCGAAGCGCCACCTCCGCCTCGTAAGTCGCGGTCAGGTCGGTGAAAGTCACGACAGCCCCGCTGATATAGTTGTCGACACTGCGGTAGGGCAGGACACGGGCGGCGTAATGGCGGTTGTTGGCGGGGTCGCTGACCTTTCGGTCGACAGGCACCAGCGTTCTGAGAACCAGGCGGACATCGTCGAGCAGTTCCGGATATACGACCCGCGAGACGACGTGGTCCAGCGGCCGACCGACATCCGTGTCGAGGAGATGGAATATTTCCGTCGCCGCCGGCGTGAAACTCCTGACCCGCAGATCATTATCAAGGAAGACGGTGGCGATCTGCGTCGCCTCGAGAAGGTTCTTCAAGTCGGAATTGGTGCGGTCCAATTCGGTCACGCGATGGGCAAGCTCGCCGTTGACGGTCTGCAGCTCCTCGTTGACCGACTGCAATTCCTCCTTCGAGGTTTCCATCTCCTCGTTGGCCGACTGCAGCTCTTCATTGATGGACTGATACTCTTCGTTGGAAGACTTCAGTTCCTCATTTGTCGATTCCAATTCCTCGATCGTCGCCTGAAGCCGGTCCCGGGTGACGCGAAGATCGGTCTCCAGACGCTGAACATGCTCTTCGCTGGTCAGCCTGCCTCCGTCAGGAGCCGTGCCCTCGGCCACCTGCCCGGCATCTTGAAACAGAACGATCAGCGAGGTGACGTCGCCGCTGCCGAGCGGTTCGACAATGATGTTGACGGCGTAGGTGCGGTCGTCCTGGCGCAGCAGCACCCTGGGGACTTCCACCTTGACGGCTTCCGTCGTGGCACGCTGGAGGGCGGAGCGCATGTCGAGCCGCAGATCGCGGTGAGCCAGGCTCAGGAGATTGAGCGTCGCGGTCCCCGACATCGGCTCGAGATAGCGGCCCGTGCGCCCTGAAAAGTGCAGCACGTCATAATGGGAATCGACGACGACATAGGCTGGCGCGAAGCGCTCGGCGACCACCTCTGCCTGGCGGCTGATCGTCGCCGACAGCCGCCCCGTTTGCAAGGTGGGAGCCGGCGCCGAAAGCGGATGGTCCGGGCTGCGCGGCCGTGGGCTGAGGGGAAAGTCCGGAATGATGCGGGTGGCTGTCTCGAGCCTCCGAAACAGGCGATTCTTGCGGTCGACGGGCGCAAAAAGCTTGGCGTGACGGGTCACATTTTCCGACGACCCTAAAAACAGAATGCCGCTCGGCCTGAGCGCAAAATGGAAGATCGGGATCACCCTGTTTTGGAGCTCGCTGTCGAGGTAGATCAGCAAGTTCCGGCAGGACAGAATATCGATGCGGGAGAACGGGGCATCCTTGACGATGTTGTGCGGCGAGAAGATGCACATCTCCCGCAATTCCTTGGCGACACAATAGGTGTCGCCCTCACGCACGAACCACCGGGCAAGCCGGTCGGGCTGGACCTGCGAGGTGATGGTTGCGGAATAGCGTCCGGCGCGCGCGATCCCCAGCGCACGCGCATCGAGGTCCGTCGCGAAGATCTGCACATCAGGGGGGTAATCCATGGTCGCCATATGCTCGCGCAGCAGCATTGCGATCGAATAGGCCTCCTCCCCGGTAGCGCAGCCAAGCACCCAGACCCGCAACTGGTCGCCCGCCTCCTTGCCTTCGAACAGCCTTGGAATTTCACGCTCGAGAGCTTCGAACTCCGCCGGGTCCCTGAAAAACTGGGTCACGCCGATCAGGAGGTCCTGAAACAGGTTTTGCGCTTCGTCACGGCTGGCGCGCAGCCGCTCGATATAGCTGTCGGTATTGCCGATCTGCAGAACCTGCATGCGCCGCTGAACGCGCCGGGTGAACGTCCCGCGCTTGTAGCCGTGGAAGTCGTGGCTGGTGACATTGCGCAGAATCGTCGCGATCTGCGTGATCTGCGCCTCCATGGCGCTCCCCGGCTCATCATCCAGGCCGACATCTTCCTCCTCGGCGACATTGCCGGCATAAAGCGCGATTTGTCCTGCAATGCCCGGCGCCGGCAATCTGAGGTCGGCGATCGCCAGCGCTCCTCCCGCTTCCTCGGGAGATCTGTCTTCGCTCTCGTCTATCTCCGCGATCGAGAGACCACCAAATTTCTTGGTTGCCGCCACACCGGCGGTGCCGTCGTTCTCGAGCCCGGCCAGGACCACCGCAATGGCGCGTTCGTGAGCATGCTCTGCCAGCGAGATCAACATGGTGTCGACGGTGCCGCGATGGCCGATGGGTTCCGAGGCCGCCCGAATGCGGATATGCCCATCTTCAAGGGTCATCGTATCGTCGGACCCGCCGATGTAGATATGGTTCTGAAGGATGGGCTCTCCATCGACCGCGACCTTCACCGCCAACCGGCCTTGCCGCCGCAGCATTTCGAGAACGGTCGTCGTATGGAGCCGGAGCCCCTCCTGCTGGCTTACCGCCACGAGGTAGGACGCGCCGAGGCCAACGCCGATGTCTGAGAATATCCGTTCCAGCGACGCAAGCGAGCGGGCACACACCGCAATGCCGACGATCACGAGAGGCTGTTCGTGCTGATCCTGCTCGAAGGCGCCCGCCTGTTGCTCCGTGTCTTCCCGTTCGTCGTAAGCCATCGTCTATCCATGTCTCTGCCGCGACGGATCTAAACCGTCCGCACGGCAGAAAGATACCACTTTATCACAGGTCCTGGAAACGTAACGCGCGGCCGAGGCGCAGGGAGGTGAGAGCGGCGTCCCGAAGGGTCTCGGAATACCGCCGATATTCGGACGCCCTCGCTTCATAAAGCTCGGCGACGGCAGTGCGGCCGGTGTCGCGGGCGTCCCGCGCCATCCGTTCCACGAGCGTCAGACGCTCTTCCATGATCCGCATGGCGACCCTGATCGCCTCGTCAAGCTCATCAATATGCGAGGCGAGGACGTCGGCGGTAAAGGCGTGTCCGATCTGACACCGAAATCGCAGCGGCCGCGAACCGCGAACCTCGGAAAGCACCCCGTGGCAATCCGGACAGGTCAGGGCTGTTGGAGATCCGATCTTCCGAAGTTCCGCGCTGCCAAGCCGGGCGCCGGCGGCGATCCCGACCTCCAGCCGCAGATCGTCTGACGGCGGAGCGACTGTCGGCCCTGCCTCGCTTCCGGCGATGCTGGCAAGCAGCCCGCCGAGCTCAGCTGCCGAGGCAACATGATCGACCTCCACCGCCTCAAGCGCCGCGAGCGGCATCTGATCCGCCTCGGCATCGAGCGGATGCTGCACGATCGCGGTCCCGCCATGGGATTTGATCGCTTGCAGTCCCGCGGCTCCGTCATTGAGCATCCCGGTCAGGATCAGCCCCACAGCTCGTGGGCCGAACGACAGGGCCGCAGAGCGAAACATCGGATCAATCGACGGTCGCACCATGTTTTCCTTGGGGCCCCCGCCCAACTTGATCGTTTCACCGGCGAGGAGAAGGTGACGATCGGGCGCGGCAACGTAAATGTGACTTCGCTCGATCGGCTGGCCGTCAACCGCCTGCGTCACTGGAAGCTTCGAGCGTGCCGCCAGGATCTCAGGCAGGTAGCCCCAATAGTTCGCCGGAACATGAGTCGTGACAAATATGCTTGCCGGCAGGTTGGCAGGTAGGTCGGCAACAAGGGTCTTGAGAACCGCACCACTTCCCGCCGAACCGCCGATAGCGATGATATCCTTGGTAGCGCTGGAAGTCATTATCTTACCCTTTCGGCTTCACCTCCCAACACCCGATGCCGCTCATGGTTCCGCGCGATTGAACCATAGCCGCATATCGGCAAGGCGCTGGGGGCGCCCTGCTTGCTCCAGCGGGCGTCAATATCTCCGAAGAGTTCACCCGCGAGACGATTAATTCAGTCGTTTCAAACCGTCGGCTGGGCCAAAGAGCGCGACTGCAATCTTTTCGAGTTCGGCCGGCTTTTCGCAAAGCGCAAAGCCTTCGTATTTCTGTGGATAAAGGATGGGTCATATCCCGTGGCAAAGACGAAGTTGATTTCTCGTCTCTCCAGTTCGTCGGCGACGTCAAACACCAAATCATCGCCAAGATGGACGTCAAGGACGGCTGCATCGACCTGCTCGACAGCGATTAGCTCGAGCGCGCTACGAATGTTTGCCGCTGGCCCGACGACGGTTGCACCAAGATCTTCCAACCTCCGTCGGGTCTCGTCGGCGAGAAAATATTCGTCTTCGACGACCAGGATGCGCTTTCCGGAGAAAAGTCTGGTCTGATTGTTCTTTTCCACCGGGCACCTTTCCACACGCAGGTTCTGTAAGTTGCCGATGACAAAAGTTCGGTCCGCAGCCGGGCGACTTACGGTTACCATTTCTCGCCGGAATGTGGGCCGTAAAAGTGGGGACCGGGTTGCCCGAAAGCCTTTTTGGCGTTCCCCGTGCCTCTCAGTGAAAACCCCATCAAGCGCTCGTACTCCGCCTCAGGGATGCCGTAAGAGCCATTGGCCTTAAGGATAAGGCCCTCCCGGTCGATGATGATCACCTTTCCCCGTACCGACCTGATGAGCTTTTCCCCCTCCAGAACCGGAAGCGCGCCCGTGACTCCGGAACGTCGGACGCCGAGCATGGAAGACATGTGTTCGTGCGTCAGAAGCAGCATCTTGTCTTCCGACCGATCATTGAGCATGAGCAGCAAGCGGGCCAGTCTCTGCTCGATCGAATAGCGGCTGTTGGCGAGGGCCGTGTACCCGATCTGAATTGCGAGCGTCCTTGAGAAGGACGACGAAAGAGAGCGTAGCTGTGGCGCCCTCTGCACCAGACGGAGGAAACCGTCGGTATCGATGCGCTGGGCGCTTCCTTCGGTCAGCACCACCATATTGTAGGGCGTGCGCCAATCACCCTCCAACAGTCCAGTGCCGGTCAGGCCTTCACGCCCGATGAGACCGACCTCCACCTGCGAACCATTGGGCGACGAGGCCACAACCGAAACCGTCCCGCTTTCGATGAAGAAAACCGTCGTTATCTCCCCAAACTGTTGCTCAAGAATCTCGCCTTGAACCAGGTGGACAGGGTTAAGCAGCGGACGGACAAGGTCATTTTCGCGGGGAGAAAGCGCAGAAAGAATGAGGTTCTTTTGGCCGCCTGCTGCCGTCGCCGTCGGGCTTCCACAACTGGAAAGGGCACTATAAATCGCGCCCGTGTCCAACGGCTTTTCCACGAATATTCGATCGGCAAACCGCGGAGGGACGACGTCCCGGCTGTAGCCGGTTGCGAAGAAAAACGGGATATTGCGCTTCGACAGCACATCGGCGACTGGAAACACCATCGTTCCACCGAGATTGATGTCCAAAATAGCCGCTTCTATCTTGGAATCTTCGATGTATTTCAGCGCTTGCTCAACGTTGGGTGCTGGCCCGACGACACCGATTCCCGTTTGGGTCAGTTTGGACGCGAGCTCGCTGGCAAGGGTGTAATCGTCCTCGACGATCAAAACCGCCTTTCGCGCAAGTTTGTCAAAGACCGTGTTCACTGCGATCTGCTCCCGGCATCAAACCCGTTTGGACAAAAACGCTCGCGCCGATGGCCTGTTCCCAATCGGCGGCATTTGGCAGATGATAGCTTCGAACGTCGGCCGCGTCCCCGCCTTCTTATAACGACGGGTGTTTCCGCCTAGCTCTGCGGTGACTTGCGCGGACATGCACGGATTCCGTGTCGGTTGCGGCGGCAGCGACTTCACCAATCAGGCGATGGTCAAAAAGGCTAGGAGACCGCAGCGACAGCGGTGGAAAACAGTCGGGCCTCAAAACATTCTGGACCCGCTAGATCAATTCCATGAAGTATGAACTGTTTCCCTAAGGTGTCCAATCGCCTCAACCGGGCGGCGGCTCGACCATGTATGGCCGCCGGCCTCGGCGGCAGAGATAAACCTCTCGCTCCGGATTGGCCTCTAGGACAAAGCCGGAGCTGCGCAGCAACGCTTCGACCGCCGCCTTGTTGGGAATGAACCAGTTGGTGGGATCGGCAGAATAGCGCTCTTCGACAAAGAACAGCTTAGGAAAATCCGGCCGGTCGAAAACCTTCCACTCCGAAAAGTCGTAGTCTTCCTCCAGCGTGGCGATATGCTCGTCGCCACGCTGCAGGCATTGGAACAGCATGAGATCTGCGACTACGTGTTCGTAGAGCAGATCCAGTGCCAGCAACGGATGGCGCAAGTGGTAGAGAACGCCCATGAAGAGCACGAGATCGAAACGCTCCGCGAGTTTCGATACTTCGTAAACCGACATCTGCCTGAACTCGACATCGAGGCCGAAATGATCGGCGGCGAAACGGGCCTGCTCGAGATAACGTGGATCGCTGTCAATTCCCAGCACCCGTCCGGCATTGCGGCGCTTCATTTCGAGCGCATAAAAGCCGGCATTGCAGCCGATATCGAGAACGCTGCGCCCTTCCAGATCCGTGGGCACGACATGCTTGAAGCCCTCCCATTTGAACGCCGGATAGTCGCCGAGAAAATGATCCGGCGCGGTTTCGATCTCTCCGAGCCGCATATTCTGAAACCAGGGGCCGAGTTCGCTGATGCGCTGTTTCAAAGCCAGGTTCATCATCGCTTGCCTCCGCTTCTCGGTTAGTTGTCCAAGGGAGCAGCCTGCGAGGCAGCTGCACGTCGGTGACGGCGAGGCGCGGCGACGCGTTTGCGCGGACGATCGTCCAAATTGGCGGCAAACCAATCGATCGTATATCTGAGTCCCTCGGCGAGGGGCACCGTCGGCTGCCAGTCGAGAAGTTCGGTGGCGCGGGTTATATCGGGGCGGCGGCGCTGAGGATCGTCCTTCGGCAAAGGCCTGTAAGCAACCACCGTGCGTACCGGCACCATCGCGCGGATCATCTGCGCGAGCTCGTTGATGGTGAATTCGCCGGGATTGCCGAGGTTGACGGGCGCGCCGGGGTTTGGGCGCACGTCCATCAGGGCCGTGAGGCCGCCCACGAGATCGCTGACATAGCAGAAGGACCGCGTCTGCATGCCGCTTCCGTAGATGGTCAGAGGTTTGCCCGAGAGGGCCTGCACGATCAGATTGGAGACGATCCGGCCGTCATTCGCCTGCATTCGCGGTCCATAGGTATTGAAGATGCGGGCCACCCGCGCGTCGACGCGGCCGGCACGCAGCATGTCGAAGCAAAGGGCCTCAGCGGCGCGCTTTCCCTCGTCATAGCAGGCGCGCGGTCCGGTGCAGCTGACATTGCCGCGATAGTCCTCTGTCTGCGGATGTTCCGCCGGATCGCCATAGACCTCGCTGGTCGAAGCCTGGAGGAAGGAGGCGCGGTGCCGCTCGGCGAGCGCCAGCAGATTGCCCGTGCCGGCGACGCAGGTCATCATGGTGTGAACGGGATCCGCCTGGTACTGCGGCGGCGAGGCGGCGCAGGCCAGGTTGTAAATCTGGTCAATAGGCTCGTCGATTTCGAGGAAGTTGCAGATGTCCTGTTCAATCAGCCGGAAGCCGGGGTGGTTCACCAACGGTCGGACATTGTCCCGCGAGCCGGTGATATAGCTGTCGACGCAAATGACGCTGTCGCCACGGCCGAGCAGAGCATCGCAGAGATGCGAGCCGACAAAGCCGGCGCCTCCTGCCACCAGAACAGTCTTGCCTTTTCCGCGACGATTGACTTGAAGCATCGATACTCTCCTTCACGCTGAGATACGCTCGAAAGCTGGATTGGCTGGCAGGTTCGAAAGAGCCCCAGCGAGATCGCCGGCACGGGCGTACCCGGTATGACTGCTCATGACGCGCTTTCTCGCTGCGGCGGCGGCCGCCAGACGGTCGCTGTCAGAAAGCTCCGTCAGCAGCGCCACGACATCCTCCGGCGCGCGCGCAATGAACAAAGCCTCAGTGTCCGGCAGCAGCTCATCAAGACCCTGCCAGAAGTCGCTGATAATGGGCGCTCCGCAGGCGGCAGCCTCGAACAGCCGCACGCTGGGCGACCAGCCGGCGGCGATCATATCGCTGCGGGTCACGTTCAATGTGAACCTCTGACGGCTATAGAAGCTTGCGTGATCGGCAGGCGGCAGATGCTCGATGCGCTCGACATTGGCCGGCCATTCGATCTCGGCGGGATATTGCGGGCCGGCGACGACGAAGCGCATCGACGGCAGGCGGCGCGCCGGCTCCAGGAGGAGGCGCTCCAGTGTCGGCTGCCGGTCAGGGCTATAGGTTCCGAGATAACCAAGATCCCAGCAATTGGACTCGCCGGTATTGGCATAGCGGCCCTCGTCAACCGAACAATAGAGCGCGATGGCTCTGCGCGCGCCATATCTCTGTTCTAGCCAGGTCAACACCCTTCCGCCGGAGAAGGAGAAATAGGCGTCAAACAAGGGAATCTGCCTCAGCGCCAGATATTCCTCGTCACCACGGTCGAGCTTGGCGAGGGTGACGGGCGTGTCAATGTCATAGAAGCAAAGGCGTTTCGGCTGCAACGCCTCGAGCCCGTCGATGAGCGGCACACCATCGGGAACGTAGGATCCGACGATGACCGCATCGGCGTTGCCGAGCCTCTCACCGTGACGCTCGATCATTGTGGCGGGGTCAGAATAATAAGCGAGCTCGCAGAAGGCAGGCGAAGGCAGGGCCCGGTGGCTGGCATACCACGGCACGTCCCCCTCCAGGAAAAAGATCCGATGGCCGGCGTGCCGAAGGCCCTTGATCAAGGCGCGATAGGTCGTGGCATGACCGTTTCCCCAGGATGAGGAAAGGGAGAGGCCGAGGAAGACGATGTCGAGCGATCTCGTCATTCGGCAGCCTCCCGCCCACCAAGACGTGCGCGAAAAATCCTGTCTACCGCTTCGGCGCGATTGACATAGGTATGTTCGGCCAAAACCCGCCGGCGCGCTCTTTCTCCGATTTCCCGTGCGGCTTGCCGGGACAAGCCGCTAAGCAAGGCAGCCACGTCCTGTCCGTCGCGCGCGACCAGCACCTCCTCGCCCGACTTCAGAAAGACATCGATGCCTTCCCAATAGTCGGTAATGAGGCAAGCCCCGGCGCCAGCCGCCTCGAAGACCCGCGTCGCAGGGGAAAAACCATTCTCCGCCATGCTGGCACGCGATATGTTGAGGACCGCCATCGGTGTTACGTTAAAGGCATTATGATCGCGCGTCGGGACATGGCCGATATAGCGGACGTTCGAAGAGATCGGCTTGTCGTGCCAGCCGGAACCGCCAAGCAGGAATGTTCGGTTCGGCAGACGCGACGCCGGCTCCAGGAAGAAATGCTCAACCCTCGCCTCCCGGTCCGGCAGGCGGTTGCCGAGGAAACCGAGGTCGGCGGCAAAGCGGTGGTCCTTCGGCACCGGATGATGCGTTTGCGGGTCCAGCGCATTGTAGATCGGCACGCATTCGGCCGCTCCCACGGAGCGGTATGCGCTCACGACAGGATCGCCGCCGCCATAGGTCATCACAAGATCAAGCGCGGAAAGCGCGCGGCGCAACGGATGGTCGGGGTCGGCCCTGAGTTCGGCAAGCGTTGCCGGCGCGTCCACGTCCCAGAAGATTTTCAACGCGTGGGGTCGGGCATTGCGCAGCACCTCTTCCAGCAATCGGTCGTCCTCGAAACCGACGCCGCTTGCCTTGACGACGATATCAGCCTCGGCCGCCTCGCTTGTGACGGCCTTGAGTGCGTCGACTGTCCCTTCGTAGACGACGACCCTGCACCAGTCCGGCGGATCCATGTCGCGGTTCTTCTGCCGGTCATAGACGTCGGGTTCATAGAAGGTGATGTTGTAGCCTTTCTCCGCCAGCGCCCGCAGCAAGCCGCGATAATAGGTGGCGGCGCCGTTCCAATAGGCGGAGACGAGGCTCGAACCATAAAAGGCGATCTTCATTCGGCAGCCTCCCTGGATTGCAGGTTTTCAACGACCCTGTGCGTGCCGCAGCGCTCCAGAATGGCGAAAAGCTCGTCGACGCGGTGGCGGCAGGTGTGACGGGTCTTGATCGTTTCAAGGCCGGCGGCGGCAAGGCCCGCAGCCAGATCGGTATCGGAGAGGACGTCGCGCAGGCTTTTCTTCATCTCCTCGCCATCGCCGACGACCAAATAGTCCCTGCCAGGCTCGAAGAGATGTTCGGCGTCGCTCCAGGGCGCCGAGATCAGGGGTATGCCGCAAGCGAGCGCCTCAAAGACGCGGATAGTCGGAATACCCGGCAGATGCTGGACATAGGGTCGCCGCGGAATGTGAACGGTGGCCCTGTGGCGGGCGAAGGCCTCGGGAACATCGGCATTGGCGATCCAGCCGCCATAGGCGATGCCGGACTTGCGAAGTTCGTTCAATGCATGGTCGGGATAGCGCACGCCACGAACGACCGTGTCGAGCTTCAGCTCCTTCGCGGGACGAATCAGGAATTCGCCGATTTCGGCGGACCGCTCATCGTCACCCCAGTTGCCGATCCAGATGAGGTCTCCGGTTTTCTCGATGTCCGGCAACGGTCTGAACAGCGTGTCGTCCGCCGCCTCGTGCCAGGCAAATACCGACTTTCCCCAACCGGCTCTGAGATAGCGTTCACGCAAGGTCTGCCCGAAGGCCAGCACGCCATCATAGTCGTCGAGCGCCAGTCCTGCGATATCGTCTTCGGCAGATACCGCCCGATGATGCGTATCGTGGAACAGCAGGGTGAAGGTCGCGCCATTGCGTCGGATGCGGCCGAGCCTCTCGACCAATCGCGGTTCCGTCCACTCGTGGACGATGACGATATCGGCATCGGCAAGCGCTGCTTCGTGGTCGAATCCCTCGCCGTAGATCTGCGAACGGTGCTGCGGAAATGCCCGGTGAAATGCCTCAACCGCAGCCGGCCCCTGATCCTTCACCAGATTGGCCCGGCTCCAGGCATCCTGCGGCTCCAGCGCCAGCGTTTCATGGCCGCGCCGTTGGAGATCGCGCATGACGCCGCGAAGAAAATGGGCATTGCCGTGATTCCAGTCGGAGACCAGCGAATGGGTGTAGAAAACGAACTTCATGATCACTCCGCTGCTGTTGAAAAACCGCGGGCGGACATGCCGGAATAGACCGAGCACATCGCCTCTGCCTGAGCCTTGACGCTGAAGCCGGCAGACCGGGCACGTGCTTTTCGTCCGAATGCAGCCCGCAGCTGCGGATCGTCGGCAAGAGTATTGAAGGCATCGGCGAAGACATCGGGGCGATGCGGCTCGGCGAACAGAGCAGCGCCGTCCCATATCTCGCGATAGGTTGGGATATCGGAAAGCACCAAGGCCGCGCCCGCCCGCGCTGCTTCGAGAGCGGCAAGACCGAACGGCTCGTAGAGCGAAGGCGAGGCCACGACGGCCGCCTGCCGCGTCAAGGCGCTCATCCGCTCGTGCGAAAGCTCGCCTCGGTGATCGGCATGGCGAAATCGCATGGTCTGGCCGTTCGGGCCGGTCGTCGCGCCGGCCGCCGCCACCGTCCATCGGGTCATTGCTGCAGCCTTGTCCAGCACGGCGCCGTTTTTGCCGTCGTCCCACCAGCGCCCGGCCGCAAGGACAAACTCCTGCTTGGGCTCGTCGGAAGCCCCAAGGGAGCTGGCGTTGTGAACGACGTGGAGACCGCCGATCGGTCCATAGGCCGCTTCCATCGCTCTCGCATGGCTGCGGCTTGGCGCGATCACCGCGTCCGCACGCGTGAAGCCCGCCTGGTTCAGCCGATAGTGCCATCGCCAGTCCGGCGGGACTTCACTGCCGCGGACGGCGGCAAACCATGTGACAACACAGGAATGGCAAACCACCGCAACCGGCAGGTCCGTTTCGATGCCCGCCGCTTGCGACGGCAGATTAAGATGCAGAAGATCCGCCTCTTCCCGGCGTGCGAGATCGGCGATCAGCCGCGGGACCTCGGCAACTGCCTCTTCACCCTCGACCGTCCAATCGAGTGGCGCGTCCAGCCAGACGAGCTTGCCGATCCGGCCCGCCTCTGCGACTTTGTCGTCTGTCGGTGTGGGCCCCAGCCCGGCAAAGACAACGTCGATGTTGTTCGGTTTCAGTGCTGCTGCCAGGTCCATGGCGTAACGCCAGACGCCGCCGATGGCGTCAACCGTCATCAGCACGCGACGGTGTCCGTTGCTCCGTTCATCTCCGCTCATGCTGATACCTTCCGCTTTTCCCTGCGGAACTGCCGCCCGCCGAAACGATGGGCGATCAGCCATTCGGCGAGGTGCCGCAAACCATCACGCCATCCGATTTCGGCTTGCCAGCCGGTTTCCCGTTCAAGTTTCGTTGTGTCGGCCACGAAATAGAACTGGTCGCCGGCGCGCCATGGGCCAAAGCTGGTGTCGACAGCACGGCCTGCGAGCAATTCGATCTCGCGCAACACTGAGAGCACGCTGACGGCGTTACGCGGCCCCCCACCGAGGTTGAAGGCTTTGCCGCTGACCCGTTCGATATTGGAAAGTAGCATCCGATAAGCAGCGACGGCATCATCGACATGCAGAATATCCCGCACCTGCTTGCCGTCGCCGTAGATGGAAATGGGTTCGCCGCCGAGCGCGCGGATCAGGAAATGCGCCACCCACCCCTGGTCCTCGGTGCCGAACTGGCGCGGTCCATAGATGCAGCTCATCCGCAGGACGGCGGCAGGAATGCCGTAGGATTTCGCGTAGTCGAGGATGTATTGATCGGCCACACCTTTCGAACATCCGTAAGGCGTGCAGAAATCGAGTGGCCGATCCTCGCCGACCCCTTGTTTCCTGACGGTCTCGTCTTCGGGAAGATAGCGATCGTCGAGTTCGATCACGCCGAGATCGTCGAGAGCGCCATAAACCTTGTTGGTGCTCGCGAAGATGACCGGAGCGCGTCTGCCCGCCCTGCGCACCGATTCCAGCACGTTGAGCGTGCCGCGAGCATTCGTCTCGAAATCTTCGAGCGGATCGACGAGGCTGGTGGTCACCGCCGTCTGCGCGGCATAGTGGAAGACTGCCTTGGCGTCCCTGAAGGCTGCTTCGATGCCCATCAGATCACGAACGTCGGCAAGGACCGGGTGAACCCGCCCGCCATGCCGCTCAATCAGCCAGGTCAGATTCTGATCGACCCCCGATCGTGCCAGATTGTCGAGGATGATGACGTCCTCGCCGTCGCTGAGCAGGCTGTCGGCGAGATTGCAGCCGACAAACCCGCTGCCGCCGGTAACAACGATCGGCGCGGCACCCGAGGCGATTTGGGGAGCCGCAAGGGCCGCGACATCCTCCAGTCTCTTGACGCCTCCTTCCATGAGAAGGCGGGCAAGAAGCTTCGGCTTGTTGTCGTGGCTGACAGCGCCGAGGTGATAATGCCGCGGATCGAACCACAGGCCTTCCTGAACCGGAACATCGGGTGGCACGTCACGCCAGGAATACCAATACATGCGATCGGCCGGCACGTTCAGCGCCTTGATGAAGCGCCGCGCCTGTTCGATCTCGTCATTGCGCCAGGTGGAGTACCCGGCTTCGGTGATCCATATTTCCGCATCGGCATTATAGCGGTCGATAATCCCGCGCATCTCTCCGAGATGCATGTCCCAGCCGCCCCAGGTTGCCTCCTCGCTATCCCAGGTTCCGGGAAAGCCATGGAAGCCGACAGCGTCGATGACTCCGAGCACGCCGCGCGTGCCCATCAGGTTGAGCCAGTATGGGTCGAAGGGGCACGGGCCGCCCAAAACCGGTTTGTAACCCCTTTGCTTCGCCCAGTAGGCCGCGCCTCCGACCATTTCGCAGAAAAGCAGAAAATCGCTGTCGTGACGCCAATCCCAGTCAAGCAGATTATTCGGCTCGTTCCAGAGCTCGATATGACGGAAATAGCGGCCATAGCGAGTCAGGATGTGATCGACAAAGTCGGCATAGGATTTGAGATCGACCGGCGCGCCAGAAGACCTGCCCGTCCGGGACAGGGAAGGCGGCGTGTAGTGTATGCAGGGCAGAAGATCGATTTGGCTGCCGACACGCGGGATCAGCCAGTCGAACCATTGCTCGCCGCCGGGCGCCAGATATTCGGCCCAGGAAAGATGCGTGCGCAGATAACTGGCGCCGCTTTTCAGGATATCCGGCAGCACCAGCTCCGTCCGCTCATATTCTCCGGGTCGGAACCATTCGACGAAACCGAACCGCCTCGCCTCCTGCTGACCGGATGCTCGAGAACCGGCCTTGTTCATGAAACCAGCCCCCGCTCTTCCAGCTGCCGCTTCATTTCGGCGCCACGGTCGACCGCCCCGGTCTGCCGCACCCATTCGGCGAAGGGAGCGAGTGCATTCTCAAGGCGATATTTCGGTTCGAAGCCGAGCAGTTCGCGCGCCTTGGAAATGTCGGCGAAGCAATTGCGGATGTCTCCCGAACGCGCCTTGTTCATGATGTCAGGGCCGATCTCGGGCACGCCCATGGCATCGGCAAGAAGCGTCGCGACATCGGCGATCGAATAGGCCTGGCCGCTGCCGATATTGATAACGTGGCCGGATGCCGCGGGCTTTTCGAGGGCCAGGCGAAAGGCTGTCGCAACATCGCGGACGTGGACGAAATCGCGCCGCTGCCTGCCATCCTCGAAGATCATCGGCGGCTGCCCATTGGCGAGGCGCGAACCGAAGTTGGCAAGGACCCCGGTGTAGGGATTGGAAAGCGCCTGGCCCGCGCCGAAAACGTTGAAGAGGCGCAAGGCGACGGCGTCCAGGCCGTAGGCTTCGCCGAAAATAAGGACCTGCCTCTCCTGGGCGAATTTCGTCAGCGCGTAGATGGATGCAAGATCGACCGGTTTCTCCTCGTCGGTGGCGACCGGCGTCAGCGGCTGACCGTCCTCATCGAGCGGATCCCACTGGCCCTGCTTGACATTTTGCATGCGCCGCCTGACATAACCGAGCCGCTTTCCGTCCGCCGTCAGATAGAGCCCTTCTCCGTAGACGCTCATCGACGAGGCGACGACGATCTTCTTGACGGGAAGGCCGATCATCGCTTCCAGAAGCACCGCCGTGCCGAGATCGTTGCAGCCGACATAGCGGGCGATTTCATACATCGACTGTCCGACGCCGACTTCGGCGGCGAGATGGATGACGCCGCTCACACCGGCAAGCGCCGCGCGCACTGCATCCTTGTCTCTGACATCGCCTTGGATAATTTCGGCTCCATCCGGCACACTGACTTCGGCATCGGCATGCACCTGATCGATCAGCGCATCGAGAATGCGCACGCCATAGCCATTTTTCAGAAGTTCTTCAGCAACGTGGCGACCAATGAAGCCGCATCCGCCAGTTATCAAAATCGTCATTATGAGATCCGTCCGGTTGAATAATTTGCTTCGGAGATAGGCGTCGAACCGAACGCGGATGGAAAAGTTCCTTCTTCAATGACATCTTTATTGACTTCATCATCTATGACTTCTTTGACCGCTATCGGAACTCTTCGGGAGGCCGGTTGTTCTAGGATTGCCACATTGGAGGACATCTCATGGACATTGCGGCGAGCCAGAAGACCGGGCTCATGCGGGCTGCTATCGTCACCGGGCCCGGACATATCTCGGTCGAGACCCGTCCCATACCGGAACCCGGTCCGGGCCAGGTCCGGGTGAAACTGGAAGGATGCGGCGTCTGCGCCTCCAACCTCACACCCTGGGCCGGACCGGACTGGATGACGTTCCCAACCGAGGCGGGTGGATTAGGTCACGAGGGCTGGGGCATTGTCGACGCCATAGGCGCCGATGTCACGGGGCTTCGGGTGGGAGAGCGGGTTGCCGCTCTTTCCTATCACGCCTACGCCACGCACGACATCGCCGATGCTTCGATGGTCGCAGCGCTGCCGAAGGAGCTGGACGGCAAGCCCTTTCCCGGCGAACCGCTCGGATGCGCGATGAACATCTTCAGCCGCAGCAACATCGAAAGCGGCCAGACAGTCGCCATCATCGGCATCGGGTTCTTAGGCGCCCTCCTCACCAGGCTTGCCGCGGCTGCGGGCGCCAGGGTGATTGCCATCTCGCGCCGGCCGTATTCCCTCGAGGTAGCCAGAGAAATGGGAGCGGCCGAGACGATTCCCATGGACGATCATTGGCGCATCATCGAACGCGTCAAAACACTCACCGGCGGCAAATTCTGCGACCGCGTCATCGAGGCCGTCGGCAAACAATGGCCGCTCGACCTGGCGGGCGAGCTGACAAAGGAACGTGGGCGACTGATTATAGCCGGTTATCACCAGGATGGCCCCCGCCAGATCAACATGCAGCTTTGGAACTGGCGCGGGCTCGACGTGATCAACGCTCACGAGCGCGACCCAGCCATCTATATCAAGGGTATTCGCGACGCCATAGAAGCCGTGCGCCAGGGCAGGATCGATCCGCAGCCGCTTTACACGCACATCTATCCGCTGGAAAGGCTGGACGACGCCCTCAACTCGACGCGCGACCGGCCGGATGGTTTTCTCAAGGCTCTGGTGCAATATTCATGAACGGGTTGGTTTCCGAAGAAAAAGCGGCGACCGCCAAACCGCTGAAGCTCGGCTTTCTCGGCGTGGGGTGGATCGGCCGGCATCGGATGAAAGCGATCCTCGACAGCGGCCTTGCCGAAGCCGTCGCCATCGCCGACCCTTCCACAGACATGGCGCGAGAGGCCCTGGCGCTGGCCCCCGATGCCAGGATCGTGGCCGATCTGGAGGGATTGTTCGACCAGGAACTCGACGGAATTGTGATCGCGACACCGAGCGCGACACATGCCGAACAGTCCATCCGCTCCCTCGGGGCAGGCTTAGCCGTCTTCTGCCAAAAGCCGCTTGGCCGGACCGCGTCCGAGGTCAGGGCCGTCGTCGACGCTTCCAGAACAGCCGACCGGCTGCTTGGCGTCGACCTTTCCTATCGGCACACGCAGGGCATGCAGCGGATCCGTCAGCTCGTTCGCTCTAACGCTCTTGGCAAGATCTTTGCGGCCGATCTGACCTTCCACAACGCCTATGGCCCTGACAAGCCCTGGTTTTACGACAAGAACCAGTCCGGCGGCGGTTGCGTTATCGATCTCGGGGTCCACCTCATCGATCTGGCTTTGTGGTGCCTCGATTTTCCCTCCGTCACCAATGTAACGAGCGCATTGAGAGCGGGTGGGAAAAGGCTTGAAACCAAGGGCCAGGTCGAAGATTTTGCGGCCGCGACGCTGACGCTCTCCGGCGGCGAAATCATCCGGCTGACATGTTCCTGGCGGCTCAACGCCGGCTGCGACGCCGAGATCGGCGCTGATTTCTTCGGAACCGATGGAGGCGCCTCCTTCAGGAACGTCGAAGGCTCCTTCTACGATTTTACGGCCGTCCGGATGTCCGGCACTTCGAGCGAAACTCTAGCCCTACCCCCCGATGATTGGGGCGGACGGGCAGCCGTGGATTGGGCGAGAAAGCTCGCGGGAGGCCAGCGCTACGACTCCGCCTGCGAAAACTTCATCGCAGTCGCGGAGGCGATCGACGGCATCTACGGCGCCGGCGGATGATCGGTCACGAGCCCTTGACGAGCCCGTAGAGAACAATTGTCGCATAAAGGGTGAATGCGACGACGGCGACCGTGCCGACCAGGATCAGCGCTATTCTGCCGGCATTCAGCCTCGTGCGCTTGCCCACGGAAGACGACGATTGCCGCTGGACAGGATCCTTATTCCCCTCGCTCATCGTGTCTGCTCCGTCGTCGCAGTCGGTGATTTCTCGTCCGGTTCGCCGGGATGCCTCATCCACGTGAATGCGAGTGCGACAAGGCAGGCGATCAGGAAGATGGTGATGACGAATATCATCATGCGCCGCGGCGGTTTGGAGTTATCGTGGCTCATTCCCGACGGAATGGGTCCGCCTTTCCGGACTTCGCTCATGGCGCACCCCTTTGCGGAAGCTCGATCTCCTCATCGAGCTTCTCCCTGAGCTCATCGAGCCGATCGCGTAGCAGAGACGCTTTCAGACGTCTTGCTTCCGCATCCGGCACCTCAACCATCCGACCGCAATCATCGGGAATGCCGGGGCCGCTTCCAGCAATGGTCTCGTTTTTGGGCCTGGCGTTGGTGCCAGTCGATATTTTCGCTCGCTTGTCCATGACATCCTCCGTTCAGATCTTGAGAACGTTTCTGCGATGCTTGTCATGGTCCAAACGACGCGCCGGTAGCGAAGTTCCGGATGATTCGGGAGCTTTCGTCGGCCCCTGCGATTACCCAGGTTCATCGCTCGGACGGGCGCGGCGGAACATAGAAGCCATCCAGGTGTTGCTTTGCGTATCAATTACTGGGATCGACGATGACCGCTGAAAGTGCCGAAAGACATAAGAACAACAATACGCTCATGAAAGTGAAGGCGGTTCCGGAGCTCATCGATCCAGACGCCGAGCCGTTCGTGACCCAAGTCGTCCGAGAACTCGTCGGATCGCAGATCCCGTTCCTGGTCGCCGGCACCTACGCTGTCTGCGCGTATACAGGCATTTCCCGCCAGACGAAGGATTTCGACATTTTTTGCAAAGCGGGCGACTACGCGCGCATCCTCGGCCATTTCAAATCGAAGGGTTACACGGTCGAAGTCGAAGACGAGCGCTGGCTCGGAAAGGTCTTGAAGGGCAACCATTTCTTCGATGTCATCTTTGCCTCTTCCAACGGAACGATGCCGGTCGGGGACGACTGGTTCGAGGATGCGCGCAGGGTCAAGATGTGCGGCCACACGGTCAGGATCGTCAGCCCAACCGAGCTGGTCTGGTCGAAATGCTTTGTCCAACTGCGCCACCGCTATGACGGCGCCGATATCGCACACATCATTCTGAAGGCACATGACTCCATCGATTGGCGGAAGTTGCTGGGTTATCTCGAAGTTCACTGGGAGGTCCTTCTTATCCATCTCCTCAATTTCAGGTGGATCTACCCGACCGAGCGAGACAAGATTCCGCAGTGGCTGCTCGAAGAGCTTCTGGACCGGCTCAAAGCGCAGCAGGAGTTGCCGCTTCCGCAAATGAAAATATGCCGCGGCCGGATGTATTCCCGTGTCGATTTCGAAATCGACGTGAAGGAATGGGGTTTTGCCGATGTCGGCGGCGAAGGTGAACTGCGAGGAGATTAGGAGAAGCTCAATGGATGACCAGCGAAAGAGCGTGAGAGTTGCGGCGGTGGCCGATCTTCATGTGACGGAGGACGGCGCCAAGTCCTACAAGGATCTGTTCGCGGAGGTTTCCTCCGTGGCCGACGTTCTCGTCATCGCTGGCGACCTCACCGATCTCGGCAAACCCAGGGAAGCCGAACTGCTTGCGAGCGATCTGCGCCATTGCACGGTACCGACAGTCGCCGTCCTCGGAAACCATGATCACGAGAGCGGGCAGGTCGATGACGTCTGCCGGGTCCTGACGGATGCCGGTGTGAAGTTGCTCAACGGCCAGGCGGCCGAGGTCGCCGGCGTCGGCTTCGTCGGCGTCAAGGGCTTTGCCGGCGGCTTCGGGCGCCATATGCTCGGCTCCTTCGGCGAGCCGGCGATCAAGGCGATGGTCGCAGAAAGCGTCGAGGAGTCGATGCGCCTGGAAAACGCGATGCGCCAGGTCCGATCCGATCGCTCCCTCGTCGTGCTGCACTACGCGCCGATCGCCGAAACAGTGGCCGGCGAGCCCCTGGAAATTTACCCGTTTCTCGGCTCTTCACGGCTGGCGGAAACAATCGACCGCTTCCGCGTGAGTGCGGTCGTACATGGTCATGCCCATCGGGGATCCTATCAGGGCCGGACGCCGGGCGGCGCCCCTGTCTACAATGTCGCGGCCCATATAGAGAAGCCCACCGGCAAAACTTACGCGTTGCTCGAACTCTGATAGGCCGAGTGTCACGACTATTTATTGGTGCGTCCCCGGTGACGTGGATCCACGCCGCCTTGGGGCGTCGCATCGTTGGCTGTATCGCCTTCGATGGTGTTTTCGGCCTGCATCGCTTCGTCATCCGGCGGCGAAACGATACCACGCGAACGGCTGATGCCCGGGTCGTCGGTAAGGTCTCTATCGCTTGGCTTCCTGGTCTTGGCATGTTTGGGGGAGGTCATGATTTTCTCCTTAAAACGTTGCGACCCTTTTGAGTGAACTCACTGCATAGTCCCGGGTTCCCCTGAAGAATCCGCCATGATGAAAAGCCCTGCATCGCTGGGAACATTTCTCCGAAGCCGAGGTTGAAGCGCCATTAGAGCGCTGCGCGTCCTTTCGGGCGTTCGATCTAACATCTTGAACCTGCGCATCGGGCTTACCGAAAATCGATTCCGATTCTTCGGGCCGATGGGCTGGCGACCGGCAAGGGAGAACCATCGTGAAAGCTCTGACGTGGCACGGCAAGCATGACATCCGCTGTGACAGCGTTCCCGATCCGCAGATCGAGGACGGGCGCGATGCCATCATAAAGGTCACGGCGTGCGCGATCTGCGGATCGGATCTGCATCTCTATGACGGCGTCATGCCGGAGATGCACAGCGGCGACGTCATGGGTCATGAGACCATGGGCGAAGTGGTGGAGGTCGGCAAGGACAATACCAATCTCAAGGTCGGCGACCGGGTCGTCGTGCCCTTCACCATTTCCTGCGGCGAATGCTTCTTCTGCAAGCGCGGCTTCTATTCCGGCTGCGAGCGTTCCAATCCCGATCGAGCGAAGGTCGCGAAACTCTGGGGCAATTCGCCTGCGGGCCTGTTCGGCTACTCGCATCTGCTCGGCGGCTATGCCGGCGGACAGGCGGAATATCTGCGCGTGCCCTATGCCGATGTCGGGCCGATCAAGGTGCCGGCCGGACTTTCCGACGAACAGGTGCTCTTCCTCTCCGATATTTTTCCGACCGGCTATATGGCGGCCGATTTCTGCAACATCCAGCCCGGCGATACGATTGCGATCTGGGGCTGCGGCCCGGTCGGCCAGATGGCGATACGCTCGGCCTTCCTGCTTGGCGCCGAACGGGTGATCGCCATCGATGCGGTGCCCGAACGGATGGCGCTCGCGCAGGCGGCCGGCGCCATCACCCTCGATTTCATGGACAAGGACGTCTACGACCAGATCATGGAACTGACTGACGGTCGCGGTGCGGATGCCTGCATCGACGCCGTCGGAACCGAAGCCGAGGCGGCTGCCAGCTGGGATTCGCGCCTCGACCGCATCAAGGTCGCCATGTTCATGGGAACGGACAGGCCGCATGTGCTGCGTCAGGCCATCCACTGCTGCCGCAACTTCGGCACGGTCTCGATCGTCGGCGTCTATGGCGGTTTTCTCGACAAGATCCCGATGGGTTCGGCAATCAACCGGGGCCTGACTTTCAAGATGGCCCAGACGCCGGTTCAACATTATTTGCCGATCCTGATGGAGCGTATTGAAAAGGGCGACATCGACCCCTCCTTCGTCATCACCCATCGCGGCTCGCTGGACGACGGTCCGGCTCTCTACAAGACATTTCGCGACAAGCAGGACGGATGCATCAAGGTCGTTCTCAAACCTTAAGGAGAAACATGATGGCTCATCATGAACCAGGCAAGGGCCTGGCCGTCGTCACCGGCGGTTCCACCGGCATCGGCTACGAGCTGGCGAAGTGCGCGGCCGAGGACGGCTATGATCTCATCATTGCCGCCGACGAGGAGCGCATCAATCAGGCAGCCGCGAATCTCAAGGAGTTCGGCACTTCCGTCGATGCTGTCGAAGCCGACCTATCGACGCTCGAAGGTGTCGATCGTCTGACCGAGCGCATCACCGCCAGCGGCCGTTCGGTCGATCTGCTGATGGCCAATGCCGGCCGCGGCATCGGCGAAGCTTTCCTCGACCGTAATTTCAACGAGGCACGCAAAGTCGTCGATACCAACATCACCGGAACGATCTATCTGATCCATCAGATCGGCAACCAGATGCGCAGCCGCGGCGCGGGCCGCATCCTGCTGACAGGCTCGATCGCCGGATTCATGCCGGGCTCCTACCAGGCCGTCTATAACGGTACCAAGGCCTTCATCAACAGCTTCTCCTTCGCCTTGCGCGAAGAGCTGAAGGATTTCGGGGTCACCGTCAGCTGCCTCATGCCGGGGGCGACGGAAACCGAATTCTTCAGACGAGCCGGTCTTGTGGATACGGCGATCGGCCAGGCGGAGAAGGACGACGCCGGCGAAGTCGCGCGCATAGGCTATGACGCGATGATGGATGGCGAAGGCGATGTCGTCAGCGGCTGGAAGAACAAACTGCAGGCAGCCGTTGCCAACGTCACGCCGGCAAGCGTGCTCGCCCACCAGCATGCAAAGATTGCAAAGCCCGGCTCAGGAACAAAATAGACAAGAGTGTCCCTAAACGGAAGATCGCCGCCGTGATTACGGCAGCGGTCGAGGAGATGAGGTCGAGCGCTCAATCACGCTCTACGAATTTATTGAAGCGGCTCGTCTTTCCGTCCTTGGTCTTGTCCTGATAGAGAAAGGCGAGCTTGTTTTCGTCGAAGATCTTGAAGAATTCGTCCCAGTCGATCTCGTCGAATTCCTCTTCCTTTTCTCCGAAGTCGATCCGGAGAACGCCGCCCTTGCCGCGGGTCCGGATAGCCGCCGGCCTGCCGTCCCTTTCCTCCGCCCATTTGCGGATTTTCTTGTGATCCGTCGTTGTCTCAGAACTGCTCATCGAAGCTTCCTTTCACATGATATCGCGAGCGCTTACAGGAGCGGTTGTCTTTGCTTCCAGTCGCGATAGGGTGCGAGCAATCGGCCGGGATAACGCCGCTCGATCTCGCTTTCGGTCAAAGCGATCCGGGCAAGAATCTCCTCTGCTGCGCCGCCTTTGGCAGTCTCGCTCGCTTTTTCCAGATCATTCATGATCACGAACAATTCGTCGTCAGTCATCGCCTCAAGGCGGGAGACGAAATCTTCGACCGGTTCGCTGATAAGTGGGTTGGTGGACACTGGCGCCTCTTTGCTGATGCCTGTCCAACTTCGCTTCTCATACTAAGTTCCACCGACAGACCGGGCAAAAGAGCGATCACACCGCCTCCTGCTCTTCCCGGTATAATAGCCAGGGAACCGTCGCCCCCGTCAGATGAGGCCCTCCGAGCTTGACCAGATTTGCCCCTGAGCCGAGAGGATCGGCGGTAAGACATACCGGTCGAGAAAGAACGCGATTAGGAAATTCGTGCGGAACATTTGACCTTGCGTACGGTTGGGATGCCGGCTGCGAGCGGAGGAGAGGGAGAAATCTCCCCCGGCGAAGACGCCGAGATGCAAATCTGGCGGCGTCGATGCCGCCAACCGTGCGCGATCATCTCAGACGCGCGCAGGAAATCAATGCCGCGCTGACGGGCTCGGCAGTCCGGTTGCCCAGCAAGCCAATGCCGGCAAACCAGCGTGAGCCCTAACGGACGACCGCCCCATTGCCGTGGGAACAACCACCTGCTTTCAGCTGTTCTCCTCGTGAGTGGAGGTGACCCCATGGATATGACCCGTATCCGAGACCACATGGTGGAACATCATGTCGTGCGTCGCGGCATTCGCGATCGAAGCGTCACCAGGGCGATGAGGATGGTGCCGCGCGAAAAATTCGTCGACCCCGGCTTCGAGGAATTCGCCTACGAGGATGCGCCGCTATCGATTGGCGAGGGTCAGACAATCTCGCAGCCTTTCATCGTCGCCCTGATGATCGAAAAGGCCGATCTGGACGCGGGCGACAAAGTCCTGGAGGTCGGAACCGGCTCCGGCTACGCCTCGGCCCTCATCAGCCGGATCGCAAGACACGTCTATTCCATCGAACGGCATGAAAGGCTGGCGCTTCAGGCCCGGGAGCGATTCGAGAAGCTCGGATACCGCAACATCGACGTCCGGGTCGGCGACGGCAGCAAGGGCTGGGCCAAAGCCGCTCCTTTCGATGCCATCGTCGTTTCGGCGGGCGCACCCGAGGTCCCGGTCGCCTTGAAGGAGCAGCTGGATCTCGGCGGGCGGCTTATCATCCCGGTGGGCCGCGGTGACGAGCAACGCCTGAAACGCATCACGCGCACCGGGGCGACCACCTTCGAGGAGGAAGATCTCGGCGGCGTCTTTTTCGTCCCTCTGATCGGCGAAGATGCCTGGACTGCCGCACATCCGATGTATACGGCGACGGCCCCCTCATCGCGTATGGAGGAAACACCTTACAAACTCATCGCGGCCGTGGCGGAAGAATTTCCCTCCGTCGACGACCGGAGCTTTGCCGCCCTTTTCGATCGGTTTGGCGAAAGCCGCATCGTTCTGCTTGGTGAATCCACCCATGGCACGGCCGAATTCTACGAGGCACGCGCAGCCATCAGCCGTTACCTGATCGAACATCATGGGTTCAACATGGTGGCGGTCGAAGCGGATTGGCCGGACGCCGCGGCGGTCGACCGCTGGATAAATGGCCAGGCGTCAAAAGGCGATCAGCCGTTCAGCCGCTTTCCCAGGTGGATGTGGAGGAACCGAGAATTTTCGCAATTCCTCGGCTGGCTGAAGGGGGATAACGAACGTCGCAAGGCTTTGCGCGACGACCCGATCCGGTTCTACGGCCTGGATCTCTACAACATGTCGGGATCGATCCGCTCGGTTCTCAACTATCTCGAAAATGTCAGCCCGGAAACCGCCAGGATTGCCAGGGAGCGCTATGGCTGCCTCAGCCCCTGGCAGAGCGATCCTGCGACCTACGGCCGGGCCGTGCTTACCGATGCCTATCGATCATGCGAGGAGGCGGTGCTGAAGCAATGCACGGAGCTGCTTTCGCGATCCCTGGACGACGCCGCCTCGGATGGTCACGATTTCCTGGACGCCGCCCAGTCGGCACGGTTGCTTGCCGCAGCCGAGCGGTATTACCGGGTCATGTATTACGGCGGTTTTCATGCGTGGGATCTGCGCGACACCTACATGGCGGGTACAGTCGAGCATCTCCTCGACTTTCACGGTCCGACTGCGAAGGGCATCATTTGGGCGCATAACTCGCATATTGGCGATGCCCGCTACACCGATATGGCAACCGCCCGCGACGAGCTGAACCTTGGCCAGCTGTGCCGGCAGCGTTTCGATGGACTGACCAGCCTTATCGGACTGGGAACCCATTCCGGCGAGGTGATTGCGGCAAGCGACTGGGACGGACAGGCCGAGAAGAAGCAAGTCAATCCATCACTGCCGCAGAGCTACGAGCGTCTCTGTCACGATTCCGGAAAGCCGCGATTTCTCCTCGACCTCGCGGCCGATGAGGAATTGCATGCAAGCCTGGTCGAACAGCGGCTTCAGCGGTTCATCGGCGTCATCTACCGGCCGGAGACGGAACGGATGAGCCATTACATGTCGACATCGCTGTCGCGGCAATATGATGCATTTCTCTGGTTTGATGAAACCCGGCCGCTTTCACCGCTCACGGCGCCGGAGCCCGGAACATCGGATCAGGAAACTTTTCCCTTCGGGTTGTAGAGCCTTCGCCGATCGAGCCGCGATCACCATCGACGCGATAAGGCGGGAACTCTGCGCCGGTCCGCAAGTTTAGCGATCATCAACCCAGGAGATCCTTATGAAACGCTTTGTTATCGCCTCGCTCGCACTCGCGCTTGCCGTCCCGGCCTTCGCGCAATCGGCTGCCGAAAAGACAGGGGTCAATTCCCTGATCGGCGTGCCGCCGAAAACGGAAGATTTCGTCAAGGAAGCAGCCGCAAGCGACATGTTCGAAATCGCCTCCAGCAAGCTTGCGATCGAGCGTGGCGACGATGCGACGAAGGCCTTTGCGCAGCAGATGCTAACCGACCATCAGAAGACCAGCGAGGAACTGAAGGCATTGGTTTCCGGCGGCAAGGTCAAGGCAGCGCTTCCGAGCGCCATGACGTCGGATCAGCAGAGTATGCTCGACAAGCTGAACAGCCTGCAAGGAGCCGATTTCAACAAGCAATATCGCTCCGACCAGGAATCTGCCCATGAGGACGCGGTCGATCTCTTCAAGCGCTATGGCGACGAAGGGGACAATCCCGAATTGAAGGCATGGGCTGCAAGCACGCGCCCCGCTCTGGAACATCATCTCCAGATGGCCGAAGAGCTCAACAAGTGAACGGCCAGACCGCATGGTCAAGGTGATCATGAGGCCCGCCGGGAGGCAAGCATGATCGATGACGAGACAAGAAGGATCCGCGCCTACCGTATTTGGGAAAGCGAGGGACGCCCGGAAGGTCAGGACCTTGCACATTGGTATCGAGCGGGTGACGACACGATCGACCCGGCGCAAGGCGGTCGGGAATACAGCCGATATTCCCCAGACACCGCGCCCGCGGGGTCGCTGATCATCAAACTCTATCGATCGGGCGACCAGATCCGGGGATATGTCCGCAAGGTCGCGGAAACCGACGTGGACGACACGGTATTCCCCGGCGAAGAAATGGAACCCGAAGCGGCATTCAAGCTGGCAGAATCCCATAGAGGCAACAGCGGCCGGCCGGTCTTCGTCGAACTTGTCGAGGACGTCGAATGGGATCCTTCCTGGGGTCGCCTCAGGTATCAAACACCCAGCTGAAGCAGACCGGGCCGCATCGATAGGTCCGGCACCGAAACTGCGGCTTGATCAGATCTGCTTCAGCTGATCCCACACGTCCCAGGAGAACTGATCCATGGCGAGAACTGTCGGCGATTTCCTTGTGGCACGGCTTGGCGAATGGGGTGTGCGGCGTATGTTCGGCTATCCCGGAGACGGCATCAACGGCGTCTTCGGGGCGCTCCATCGCGCATCCGACAAGATGGAGTTCATCCAGGCACGACACGAGGAAATGGCGGCTTTCATGGCAGCCGCCTATGCGAAGTTCTCAGGCGAACTCGGCGTCTGCATCGCAACGTCGGGACCTGGCGCCACCCATCTGATCACCGGTCTCTACGACGCTCGAATGGACCATCAGCCTGTTCTCGCCATCGTCGGCCAGCAGGCGCGCCGTGCGCTCGGCGGACATTACCAGCAGGAGCTCGATCTTGCCGCCCTTTTCAAGGATGTCGCGAGCGATTTCGTGCAGCAGGCTTCGGCTCCGGCGCAGGTGCGCCATCTGATCGACCGCGCGGTTCGCATCGCACTCGCGAACCGGACGGTGACAGCGATCATTCTGCCGAATGACCTGCAGGAAATGCCCTATGAGGAGCCTGCGCGAAAGCACGGCACCGTGCATTCAGGCCCAGGTTACCGGCCGCCAAGGGTTTTTCCGCACGGAGACGATCTTCAGGCTGCGGCCGATATTCTGAACGCCGGAAAGAAAGTGGCGATCCTTGTCGGTGCCGGCGCGCTCAACGCCACGGACGAGGTCATTGCCGTTGCAGACCGCCTCCAGGCGGGCGCTGCTAAAGCCCTGCTCGGCAAGGCCGCGCTGCCGGACGACCTGCCGTGGGTGACGGGTTCGATTGGCCTTCTCGGGACAGAACCGTCATGGAACCTCATGCGGGACTGCGACACCCTGCTGATGATCGGCTCCGGTTTTCCCTATTCCGAATTCCTGCCGGAGGAAGGCCGGGCGCGCGGCGTGCAGATCGACATCAATCCCGATATGCTGTCGCTGCGCTATCCCATGGAACTCAACCTGACCGGCGATGCGGCCGAAACGCTGCGGGCGCTGCTGCCCCTGTTGCAGGAAAATCCGGACCGCAGCTGGCGGCAAACGATCCAGAAAGACGTCGCCGCCTGGTGGAAGACCCTGGACGAGCGCGCCAACGTCGACGCCAACCCGATCAATCCGCAGCGTGTGGTCAGCGAACTTTCGCCGCGGCTGCCGACAAACGCCGTCGTCACCTGCGATTCCGGCTCCTGCGCGAATTGGTATGCCCGGGACCTGAAGATGCGCCGCGGCGTGAAGGCATCGCTCTCCGGCGGACTCGCATCGATGGGAGCTGCCGTCCCCTATGCGATCGCAGCGAAATTCGCTCATCCCGATCGCCCCGTTGTCGGCCTGGTCGGCGACGGGGCCATGCAGATGAACAATCTCGCCGAGATGATCACCGTTGCCAAATACTGGAAGGACTGGGCCAATCCGACTTTCGTCATTTGCGTCTTCAACAATCAGGATCTGAACCAGGTGACGTGGGAGCAGCGGGTGATGGAGGGCGATCCGAAATTCCAGGCGTCGCAGTCCATTCCCGACGTAGCCTACCACAAGTTTGCCGAGCTCATCGGGTTGCGCGGCATTTTCGTCGACCATCCGGATAGGCTCGGCGCCGCGTGGGAAGAAGCCCTGACGGCCGAATGCCCCGTCATCCTCGAGGTGAAGACCGACCCCGAAGTGCCGCCGCTGCCGCCGCACATCACCTTCGAGCAGATGCGGAACCTCACCTCGGCCTTGATGACGGGGGACACGCATGCGGGGGGCGTCATTGCCGGTACCTTCCGCCAGCTCTTTGCCGGCATCCTCTCGCGGCGGTAGCTGGCGAGATTGTCTCACCGGTACGAATTGTTAAGTCAGCCCCGAAGGCGTCTCAGAAGGAAAGATCCAGCACCCTGCCCTCGAACAGACGGTCGCGGGAGCCTTCGAGATGTGCCTTCATCAGCCGTTGTGCATCATCAGCCCGGCCATCGGCGATCGCCTTGTAGATGGCGTTATGCTCTTCATAGACCTGTTCCAACCCTTGGCGCGGGCCGAGCAGGGAAAGACCATGGAGATGCATGCCGACGGCGATATGCGCCTTCAGCGCATCGATGGAGGCTGTGTAATAGTGGTTGTTGGCAGCCTCGGTCACGGCGCGATGGAAGATGAAGTCGGCGTCGGTGCGGTGCAGCTGATGGCTGGTCGCCTCGCGCAGGTCGGCAAGGGCGCTGGCGATCTTCTGGATCGCCTGCTCATTGCGGCGCTTTGCAGCGAAATAAGCGGCCGCCGGTTCGATGGTCAGGCGGAATTCGTAGCAGCGCTGAATATCGGCAATGGTTTTAACAGGCGAATAGGCAAGCTGTGCTGTCGGCGATCCATGGGCGCTGACGAAGGTGCCGGCCCCCTGCCGGGCGTAGACGATGCCCTGATCGCGCAGGCGCCCCAGCGCATCGCGCACGATCGGTCGGGAAACTCCGAGCATCGAGGCAAGTTCATGTTCGCCGGGAAGACGTGAATCCGGCGGATAGTTTCCGCCGCGGATCCGCTCGAGCAGCTGGTCGAAGACACGATCGACCAGCTTGACGGCCTTGCCGCGCTCGGGCTTGCCCGGCGGGCCGGCTTCCGCGTTCAAAGATTCGCCATTCGCTTCAACCACGTCATTCTCCCCGACGGTATCTCATGCCGCCTGATTCCGAAGAACCAGTTTTAACAAACTATCGGGCTTGCCGAAGCCCCCCGACTTGACGGCACACCGAAAATGCCGCCCATCGGCGGCCATGACATCGAACCACGGAATGCCGGCCTCGATCTCGCCCTGTGGCGTGAGCACCCTCACATCAAGCGCCTGGAAAACTGCAAGCGCCGTATCGCCGCCGCCAAGCATCAGCATCTCGGGCCTCGTATCGTCGATCAGCGTTTTGACGCCCGCCGCAAAGTCACGGGCAACAAGTGCCGCATCCGCCGTCATATTGCCGGTGCAGCGCAACAGCACCGGCAGCGCCAAGCCCTCCCCGCATTCGATCTGCCCCATCGGCGCATCCACTACCATGCGCAAGGCGCCCGAGGCTTCGAGCCGGTTCATCTGGACGGCCGTGATCGGATCGCGCGAGCCGAAGGCGAACAGCGTGCGCGGAGTGGCGGTAAATTCCCTTGTCGGCCGTCGCCCGCTTCCGCCGAGCTGGCGGGCGAATGCCGCACCGAGGCCGCGCGCACCGACGCCGAGCGTCGTCAGCCAGACATGACCCTCGACGATCTGATCGAGATCAGCATCGTCCTCGGCATCGGCAACGACGACATTGTCCGCGAGGCCCTCGAACAGATCGGCAACTGGCAGCGGCTTGTTGATCCCTCGGCCAACGACACAGCCCCGGTAGGTCAGGCGCTCCTGATCGGGAATGGCGGGCGCCACAAGGATATTCTTCAGACCGAACACATCCGCGAGCGCCAGGCTTTCCGCCGCGACATTGCCCTTCAGCCGGGAGTCGATCTTCTTCATGACGACTGCCGGCTTCATGTCGCGAAACACCTTGGCCACCGATCGCACCCTTTCGGCGGCTTGGCGCGCACCAAGGGCACGAGAGGCGGTGTTGATGACGACGACCTCACAGCCGGTGGCGACCGCATCCTGCGCTGCCCCGACATCGACGGCGACAGCGACCGAAAGGCCGGCCGCGACGAAGGGCGTGCCGGTATCCAGCGCGCCCGTCAGATCGTCGGCGATGATCGCGGCCTGCAGTGTCATGCGATCTGGCCCGGGTTGACGGCGTGGCAGGCGACGAGGTGGCCGGGCCGGGCTTTCTTCCAGGCGGGAATGACCTTGCTGCAGACATCCATGGCGATCGGGCAGCGGGTGTGGAAACGGCAGCCCGACGGCGGGTTCAGTGGGCTCGGCACGTCGCCCTGCAGGATCTGGCGCTGACGGGTGCGCTCGAGTTCCGGATCGGTCTCCGGAACGGCCGACAGCAGCGCCTTGGTGTAGGGATGCAGCGGATTGTCGAAGAGCTCCTCGCGGGTCGCGAGTTCGGCAAGCCGCCCGAGGTACATGACGCCGACTCGGGTGCTGATATGGCGCACGACCGCCAGATCATGGGCGATGAAGAGGTAGGTCAGCCCGTATTTTTCCTGCAGATCGAGCAGGAGGTTGATGATCTGCGCCTGGATCGACACGTCGAGCGCGGAGATCGCCTCGTCGCAGACGATGAATTTCGGCTGGCAGGCCAGCGCCCGAGCGATGACGACGCGCTGGCGCTGGCCGCCGGAAAGCTCATGCGGGTAACGCTGGGCAAAGCGTGTGGGCAGGCCGACATCGGTGAGCAGAGCCGCCACCCTCTCCTTCAGCTCGGCCTTGGTGCAGAGCTTATGAAAGAGCATCGGCTCGCCGATCGCTTCGCCCACCGTCATGCGTGGATTGAGGGTCGAATAGGGATCCTGGAAGACGATCTGCAGGTCGCGGCGGAAGGGCCGCATCTGCTTCTCGTCGAGGCTTGCCAGATCCTGGCCCTTGTAGACGACCTTGCCGCTGGTCGCCTTGTAGAGGTTGAGAATGGTGAAGCCTGTCGTCGATTTGCCGCAGCCGGATTCTCCGACGAGGCTCAGCGTCTCGCCTTCCATGATGTCGAGATCGACGTTGTCGAGCGCATAGACAGTCGCCGAGCGTTCGCCGAAAGCACCGAGCTTGACGTGGAAATGCTTGACCAGGTTTTCGACCCTGAGCAGCGGTTGAGCAGTCATCACGCGGCCTCCTGCATTCTCTGGACGACGAAACAGGCGGCGCGATGTTTGCTGCTGCCGCTCAAAGGTTCGAGCCGCGGCACGTTCTCGTGACAGATCGTCTCAGCGAGCGGGCAGCGCGGCGCAAAGGGGCAGCCCTTCGGCCGGCGGCCGGGCTCCGGCGGCGTGCCGCCGATCGAGCTCAGCCGGCTTGCCGGCGGATCCGACAATTTCGGGATCGAGGACAGCAGACCCCGCGTATAGGGATGGCTCGGGCGGGCGTAGAGTTCGTCGACGGGCGCGTCCTCGACGACCGTACCGGCATAGAGCACGGCGACGCGGTCGACGAGGCCGGCGATCAGCGCCAGATCATGGGTGATCCAGACGACCGACATGCCGAGTTTGGCGCGCAGATCCTTCACGAGATCGACGATCTGGGCCTGAATGGTAACGTCGAGCGCCGTCGTCGGCTCGTCGGCGATGAGGAGTTTGGGATTGCAGGCAAGGCCGATCGCGATCATCACGCGCTGGCGCATTCCGCCGGAAAGCTCGTGCGGAAACGCCTGTAGGCGCTCTTCGGGCCCGGGAATGCCGACGAGCCGCAGGAGTTCGACAGCGCGGACTCGGGCCTCGGCCTTTTTCATCTTGCGATGATAGATCAGCGGCTCGCAGATCTGGTCGCCGACACGCATGACCGGATTGAGCGAGGTCATCGGGTCCTGGAAGACGAAACCGATATCGCCGCCGCGCACCTTGCGCAGCTCGCTGTTCGACATATTCCGCAAGTCGCGTCCATCAAACTTGGCCGAGCCCCTGGTCACCTTGATCTTGTTTGGCAGCAGCCGCATCAGACTGAGCATGGTCAGGCTCTTGCCGCAGCCGGATTCACCGACAACGCCGAGCGTTTCACCCTTGTTGACGTAGAGATCTATGCCATCGACGACGACGGCGGGGCCGCGGCGCGAATCGATCTCGATGGTAAGATCCTTCACGTCCAGCAGACGTTCATTGCTTGTCGCGTTCATCATTTGCCGCCTCGCGGATTGAGTGCGTCATTAAGGCCATCGCCGAGGAAGCTGAAGGCAACCGAAGCGAGGCCGAGCACCGCCGCCGGAGCGGCAAGAAGATGCGGATAATGCTGCCAGACGCGCAGGCCGTCCGAGATCATGTTGCCCCAGCTTGGCGTCGGGGGATTGACGCCCACACCGAGGAAGCTGAAGGCGCTTTCCAGCACCATCGCTGTGCCGAGGCCGGCGCTGACCGAGACGATCAGAGGTCCAATCGCATTCGGCACGACGTAGCGCTTGATGATGATCCAGTTCGATAGGCCGAGCGCCTGGGCGGCCGTGATATAAGGACGGCTGCGGATCGACAGCACCTGAGCGCGCACGAGGCGTGCATAGGGCGGCCAGGAGATCAGCGCCATCGATCCGAAGACCAGGATGAAATCCACCCAGATCGTCTGTCGGTAGAAGGGGTTGAGCGTCGCAAGATACTGCGCCTCCATCCACCTAGTGATGGGCGTCTTCAGCGATGCATTGATGACGACGACGAGAAGTAGATTCGGAACCGACATCGTCACATCCGTCAGCCACATGATGACCTGGTCGAAAGGATTGCCGAAAAAGCCGGCGACGGCGCCGAGCACCGTGCCGATGAAGACCGCGATGACGGTGACGATGACTGCGACGAGGAAGGCCGTGCGCGTACCGAAGACGATGCGACTGAAGACGTCGCGGCCGAGATCGTCGGTGCCGAACGGGTGGTGCAGCGAAGGAGCAGCGTTTCTCGCCTGCAGATCCTGCGTTAGATAGTCGTAGGGCGTCAGGTAAGGACCGAAGATCGCGGTTAAGGCCAGGATGGCAACAACGATCAGGCCGAAGATCGCAAGCTTGTTGCGCTTCAGGCGGTACCACGCGTCACGCCACAGGCTGACGGGCGCTTCTTCCTGAGGTGCGACGGGAGAGAGGGGGATGGCGGACATGGTCAGCGGCTCCTTCTTGCATCGTTAGCGCGCGGATCAAGCAGCGGATAGAGCACATCGACCAGGAGGTTCGATGCCATGACAAGGAACGACCCGATCAGGGTAATCGCCAGGATGACAGGATAATCGGAATTGGTGAGTGCCTGCACCGTCAGGCGCCCGAGACCTGGAAGACCGAAAACAAGCTCCACGAAGATCGCCCCGTTGACAATGGCGATCATGATCAGACCCAGCTGGGTCACAACGGGCGTCAGCACCGGGCGCAGGATGTGGCGCAAGGCCACGACTATCTCAGGAACGCCCTTGGCCCGCGCCGTCCGCACGAAGTCCTCCGAAAGCACCTCGATGACTGCGGCGCGCGTCTGGCGCACGATGAGCGCGATCGGCTGGAAGGAAAGCACGACCAGTGGCAGAATGATACGCACGTCAAAGACGCCGCCCCAGCCATAGGGCACCCTGATCATCGGCAGCAGCACGATGAGACCGACCATCAGCAGCGGACCAGCTACATAGGCCGGGATCGCCCAGAGGAAAAGCGCGGTACCGGTGATCGTGTAGTCGACGCGGTTGTTCTGGTTCAGGGCAGCGACCATGCCGAGCGGGATCGCAACGACAGTCGTCAGGATGATGGAACAGAGCGCCAGCTTGAAGGAAACGGGTGCCGCGGCCGAAACCATTGCCCAGACGGAACGGCCCGACATCAGCGAGTTGCCGAACTGACCGTGCAGCAAGTTCCAGACGTAGTAGCCGAACTGCTCGATGAAAGGATCGTTGAGGCCAGCACTTTCTCGGATCGCTTCGATACGCTCCGGATTATAAGCGACGTCGCCCGGCGCACGAAGAAAGATCAGCTTGATCGGATCGCCCGCACCGTAGAAAGCCATCGCGTAAACGGCCATCATCACGACCAGAACGGACGGAATCCAGATGGCAAACCGCGTGAGCACATAACGTAGCAAGACCACCTCCCACCTTTTATCAGGAGCGTTTTCCGCAAGCTGTGCGGATCGCGCTTACCCTTCTTGAACTTGCGCGAAGACCTCGCGGCCTTCGCGCGGTTGCTTGAGCTATCGAGAATTGGCTAAGACTCCCAATCAGCCGATCGATACGTCCCAGGGAGCGACGACCTGCCAGTCGAGGTTCTTCTCCATGGCCTTGACCTCCTTGCTCGCCCAGCGGGACATGGCCTGAGAATACCACGGAATAAACACCCAATCGTCGCGGAACGCCTTCTGGGCTTCCTGCGCGAGCCTCACGCGATCCGGATCGTCGACAGCCTTGGTTGCAGCTTCTGCAAGCAGGCTGTCTACCTTATCGTTCTTGTAGTTGCCGAGTTTGTTCTGGGCGTGGGACGAGGTCGAGGCGATGCAGCCGGTGAGATAGGAGGCGGCATCGGGAACGCGTGTGCCGACGTCATCTCGCAAAATCTGCACCGCGTTCTGGTTCGGTCCGCCATCCTGCTGTGGCTTCATGTCGACAGACGTTATGCCAAGGTTCTGTCGCCATTGTTCGGCGATGAACTGCGCAGCAGCCTGGATGGCCGGCCCCGAAATCCCGACAAACATAAGCTTGGGAAGACGATCCGGTCCGCCATAGCTTGATTCAGCAAGCAGCTTCTTGGCCGCCGCCGGGTCATAAGGATAGGGCTCGAAGCCGGAATTGTCGGCACCCGGAACCGAGTTCAGGATCTGGTCGGCCTTCTTGTGTGGACCATCCGGATAAGACGCCTTGAACAGGCCCTCGCGATCGACCGCCATGATCAGGGCCTGGCGAACCTTGGGATCGTCCATCGGTGCGCGAGAAGTATTGAACCAGAAATGCTGGCTGGTTGGGATGATCGGACCGGCAGAAAATTCCGGACCGAGATCCTGAATGATCGTCGAAGTGACGAGCTCGGTATGAACGTTGTATTCGCCGGATGCGATAAGTGAGGTCGCGGTGACATTGTCTTCGATCGAGCTGATCTCAACACGGGCGAGCTTCGGCTTCGGCCCGAAGAAATTCTCGTTGGGCTCGAAAGTCACCGTGCCGGCGTCGATATCGAGCGCGGTCAGCTTAAAGGGTCCGGAATAGACGGCACCATTGTCAGCCTTGTACCAGTCGGCCACTTCCTCACCATCGTTGCCGCGCGACTGGGCAGCTTTGGTGATCGGCACAATGTGGTTGGCAAGGCGCATGAAGAAGATGGGGTCGGCTTCCGCCAGCGTGCAGACGACAGTGGATTCATCAGGCGTCGAAACGCCGGTCAACTCGTTTGCGGAGCCGGCGGAGACTTCCTTATAACCGGCAACCTTGCTCAACACCTGATCGACGCGCTGGTTTTTGGTGCTGGGCATGGTGCAAACCTCCCACGAGCCTTTGACATCGGCCGAGGTGATTTTGCTGCCATCGGAAAAAACTGCCTTCGGGTTGATTTTGAACGTCCACACCTTCTTGTCCGGCGAGTCCCAGCTCGTGAAGACGTAGGGTTGGATTTTGCCCTCGGCGTCGAAATACATTGGCGACGCCCACCAGAACGAGTTCCAACGGAAGGTTCTGCCGCCGCCGCGCAATGGCGACCAATCCTGGTCGAAGGCTGGGTTGATAGCCTTCAGGACCTGACCGTCCTGCGCCATGACGATGCGAGCGCTCGCACCGAAGAGCGAGAAGCCGACGCCGGCCGCAAGCCCGAGCTTGAGCGCGTTACGACGGGAAATCTGCGAAAAATCTTGCTCATTACCAAATGTCATTTGCTCCTCCTGGCAAATAGCGCGCCCTTTCGAAAGACCTCCCCGAAGCTGCGCGGCAGAGTTCAGACAATCACTTCATAATGTAAACATGTCAATGAAAAATCTTGTATAAAGCCGACATATCGACGAAACGAAAATTTTTATCTATTGTATTCAGGCACTTGCTGCATAAACAAAGCAAAAGCAAAATTTGTCAGATTGACAACCAGGCAACACTCAGATGAATACAAGGGCGAGGAACATGCCAGGAAGGCCCAGTTCGACGAGGAGGATGTCTTGAACAATTACAAGATTACAGGCGTCTACAGCGCCGCAGCCACCCCTCTCAACGCCGATGGCAGCCCCGATCTCGCAATCTTTACTGAACATTGCCAGCGGCTGATCGAAGAAGGATGCCACGGAGTGGCACTGCTCGGAACGACAGGCGAAGCCAACTCCTTCTCTCTCACCGAACGCCGCACAATCCTCGAAGCGGCTCTTGAAGCCGGCATTTCCGCCGATAAGCTCTTGCCGGGCACCGGCGTCGTCGCCATTCCCGAGACAGTCGAACTGACGAAGCATGCGCTTTCGCTCGGCGTTTCCAGAGTGGTTATGCTACCGCCCTCCTACTACAAGGGCGTGTCCGACGAAGGGCTTTTCGCCGCCTATGCGCAGATTCTGGAGAAGATCGGCGATAGCAGGCTTCAGGTGATACTCTATCATATTCCGCAGGTTTCGGGCGTTCCACTTTCCATTTCGCTTATCAGCCGGCTGGTCGAAGCATTCCCGGAAACAGTCGTCGGCATCAAGGATTCTGCAGGCGATTTCAACAATATGCAGGCGATCGTAGCAGCCTGCCCCGGCTTCTCTGTACTCTGCGGCGCAGATCCGCTGCTGCTGCCGCTGCTGAAGGCGGGCGGCGCCGGTTGCGTTACCGCCACCTCGAACCTCGTCGCCGATTCGCTGCGCACCGTTTACGACAACGTTCATGACGCGACAAGGAGCGTAGAAGTCGAGACCGCGCAGGCACGCATCAATGCCTTCCGTACCCTGTCGAACTCTTATGTCCAAATCCCGACGATCAAGGCCATGATCGGCCTGAAGACCGGCAACGTCGGTTGGCGGCGCACACGCCCGCCGCTCGTACCACTCAATGATGCTGAATATGCGGCGCTCGCCGACCGTTACGCAAAACTGCCTTAAGGAGGTAACATGCAATCGACAGGCCTAAAACCCGAAGAAGTTCCGTCGCTGATGGACGGTGTCCTTAGGGCAAATATCGCGCAGACCGGCCGCTTTGATGCTTATCTACCCTCCCCCTGCGTTCAGAACCACGCTGCCAATCTCGCTTTTCTGGCCGATGGCACGCTTACGTGCGTCTGGTTCGGCGGTACAATGGAAGGCATGGGCGACATCTCGATTTACATGTCGCGGCTGGCACCCGATGCAGAGCGCTGGACCGAACCGGAGAAGATGTCTGACGATCCGGCAAAGTCCGAGCAGAATCCCTTGATTTTCAATGCGCCGGATGGTCGGGTCTGGTTGCTCTATACTTCCCAGACATCTGGCGATCAGGACGGCGCAGTTGTCAAATGCCGGGTCTCGCAGGATGGCGGAAAGAGTTTTGCTCCGCCCTCAATCCTTTGCGACCTGCCTGGCACCTTCGTACGCCAGCAGATTGTGGTCAATGGTAAGGGTGAATGGCTGCTTCCTATCTTTCGCTGCGGCAGCCTGCCCGGTCGGCGCTGGAGTGGCGACGCGGACACGGCAGGCGTTATGATCTCAGGCGATGGAGGAAAAACTTGGCAGACTAAAGAGATAGACAACAGTCTGGGCGCGGTTCACATGAATATCGTGCCGCTCGAAGACGACAGGATGGTCGCCTTCTTCCGTGATCGCTATGCGGAGAATATCCACTCTTCTTTGTCTACAAATCAGGGCGAAACCTGGAGCACGCCAAAGCCGATCGATTTGCCCAACAACAATTCCTCGATCCAGGCCATAAATCTCCGAGACCGAAGGATCGCGATGGTTTACAACCACAGCAGCGCTGCTTCCCATGACGCCCGACGCCAATCACTTTATGACGAGGTGGAAGCTACCGGTGCGCCTGTTTCGGAGACTTCCGTTGCAACCGCCAGAAAAGCGGTATGGGGTGTTCCGCGCGCGCCGTTAAGCCTCGCAGTGTCCATCGATGAAGGTGCGCACTTCGAGCGTAAGCTCGACCTGGACACAGGCGACGGATACTGTTTGAGCAACAACTCGAAAGACCTGCTGAACCGCGAATTCTCCTATCCCTCAATCACCCAAGGGCCGGACGGCGCGCTTCACGTCGCCTATACCTATTACCGGCGCGCCATCAAATATGTCCGTCTTCCATTGGGGTCCATTGCATAGAGCGCAGTGCAATAGGGAGAAGTGTGGCAAGCGGCGGTCTGCGAAATCGGCGCTTCCGTGCGGACCTCGGACGAACCCTTCGCAAGGTGGGTTGGTAAGCGCGCCGAGCAGTTTGCGAAAGCACCGGTACGTTGCGACGGACCTGTTCGTCAAGCAGGAAAGACCAAGGCTGGGTCTCGCTATCGGCGGCGTAACAAATGTAAATCGTTGGCGGCCCTGACCGTCACGCTCGGAGGACCTAATATGGTCAGCTTGGATTCACCTGTTACCGTTGTTCGGCCACATCTGATTGAATTCGGTGTTGGGGCCGCCGGGCGGCTCGGGGCCTGGGCCACCAGCAAGGGCTATTCCAGAACGCTGGTTATCTCGGACGCCTTCAATGCCGCACGCATAGATGTCTTGCGGCTGGATGGCGAGGTTTCGATTTTTTCGGATGTGACGCCCGAGCCGGATATTGCGAATCTCGACAAGGTGCTTGCAGCGGCCGAAGCTGCGCAAGCAGATCTGATCGTCGGCTTCGGCGGCGGCAGCGCCATGGATCTTGCCAAGCTCGCTGCCGTGCTTGCCGGCTCTGAGCAGACACTTCGCGAAGTTGTTGGCCCGAACAAGGTTCAGGGATCGAGAAAAGCAGCGCTCGCCCAAGTGCCGACGACATCGGGCACGGGCAGCGAGGCCGGCATTCGCGCGCTGGTCACCGATCCCGAAACTAAGGCGAAACTTGCGGTCGAGAGCCTTCATATGCTCGCCGATATCGCCGTCATCGATCCGTCGCTGACTTTTTCCGTCCCGGCCCGCACCACTGCCGCAACCGGCGTCGATGCGATGGCACACTGCGTTGAGGCCTTCACCAATCGAAAGGCGCATCCAATGATTGACATGTACGCGATCGAAGGAACGCGGCTTGTCGGCAAATATCTTCCGCGAGCCGTCCGCGACGGCTCGGATGCCGAAGCCCGCGCCGGCCTTTCGCTTGCATCCCTCTATGGCGGTTTCTGCCTCGGTCCGGTCAATACGGCGGGCGGCCATGCCCTCGCCTACCCGCTTGGCACCCGGTGGCATGTCGCGCATGGAGCCGCAAATGCGCTGATCTTCCCACATGTTCTTGCTTTCAACACGCCGGCCGTGCCGGAAAAGACGAAGGCGATCATGGAGGCGCTCGGTTACGACACGTCCGAAACCGTAAAATCGGTTTTCGATGCGGCCTACGCGTTCTGCGCCGAGCTCGGCATCGAGATGACCTTGTCCGGCCTCGGCGTGGCTAAAAACGATCTCGACGCCATGGCCGACGACGCTTTCGCCATCCGCAGGCTCCTGGATAATAATCCGCGCGAGTTGACGCGCACTGACATACGCTCGATCTACGAAGCAGCCTATTGAGGCCGCGCTTTCAAGAGGAACTGACCGATGGACAGAAATGCAAAAGTTGCAGTAACCCTCGGCGATCCAGCTGGCGTTGGCCCGGAGGTGATCGTGAAGGCACTGGCGGCATTGCCAACAGATGAGCGACGCGACTTCGTCATCGTCGGCAATGGCGAAGCACTGGAACGGGCAGCACGCGCGACCGGCGTCGGCCTGGGTTTCGGCCCCTCCGCCTCTGAGGACGGAAATACGATCGCAGTCGACGAAGTTCCGCTCGGCGCCGCTCTACCCGAAATCGGCAAAGTCAGCCCCGTCGCCGGCGATGCCTCGGTGCGCTACATCACCCGCGCCGTAGACCTCGCCATGTCGGGACAAGCCGATGTCATCGTCACCGCCCCGATCAACAAGGAAGCGATGAACCTTGCCGGCCATCACCATGACGGCCATACCGGGCTTCTCGCGCACCTCACAGGCTCAAAGAGCTCGTTCATGCTGCTCGCCTCCGAACGGCTGAATACCATTCACGTCTCGACCCATATCTCGCTGAAGGGCGCGATCGAACGCGCCAAGACAGAGCGCGTGCTGGCGACCATCGAAGCCGGCCACAGACATTTGCTCCGCCTCGGCAAGAAAGCGCGCATTGCCGTCGCCGGCCTCAATCCGCATTGCGGCGAGAATGGCCTGTTCGGCACCGAGGACATGGAATTCCTGGCGCCGGCCGTCGAGCAAGCGCAGGCAAAGGGCATTGACGTTGTCGGCCCGATCTCCGCCGACACAGTCTTCGCACGCGCCTATAACGGCGCCTTCGACCTGGTCATCGCCCAGTATCACGATCAGGGCCATATCCCGATCAAGCTGGTCGCCTTCGAGACGGCCGTCAACGTCTCGCTCGGCCTGCCGATCGACCGCGTCTCGGTCGATCACGGCACCGCCTTCGATATCGCCGGCACCGGCAAAGCAAATCACGTCAACATGCTGTCGGCTATTGCCTATGCCCGGCTGATGGCGCGCTCGCCGCGCCAAAGGACCTGATCCGGACTCACGGAGGCACCCGCGGGAAACATTCGCGGTTGCCGCGTTAAATCCCGAACAGACGACGATCCCAGAAGACAGGCTCGTGTAGACTCGCCGTGATCGAGGCGAATTCCGGATGCGCCGGATTGATCAGAACGTTGCGGTCGACGCGGGCGACGACGCTCGGCACCAGCAGGATGGCGCTACGCTTCTCCTGACACCAGCCTTCACCGAATTCCTGGCTGACGGCTGCCGGCATGCTGTCCCAGCCCGGCAGCGCGGGCTCGGAGAAAACCTCGTAGCCGACCCCGCGCGGTATGGTGATGGTAACATAGTGCTGGTTGGGCGGCAGCCGCCCGCTGCCATGGACGAGCTTTTCGAGAAGCGCCGTCGAATAGTGTTCGCTCGTATAGATGATCGGGCTGCCTGCCGTATTCCACCGCCCCGGCGCAATGGTCGAGCCAGTGGCGTCGAAGATCGGATAGGTTCCGTCAGGATCACCGATGCGGACGGATGTCAGCGTGCGGTCCAGGCGTTGCGCGCTCACGCAGCGCTGCCGTATTTCAGGCTTCCGAGGATATCGAGAACGAGTTCGCCGCCGATTTCGCTCTGGATAACGAGGTCGATCGGCCGCCTGTCCTCCAGCATCGCATGCGGCCGAAATAGAAAATTACGCGCCTCGTCTTCGGTCTGCCAGACGTCCAACGCCAGGCTCCAGACTCGCGCGACACGGGCGAGCTTTATGCCCTCGTCGGAGGAGAGCCGATGCTTGGACTTGCGCCGCTCGTAGGTGGCCTTCGGAACGAGGCGGTATTTGAACTGGATATCATCAGGCGCCAGAAGCAGGGCCATGCGATCGAGCGCCTTGACCGGCAATCCTTCCTCGATACTGGAGAGCAGGCCGAAGGCCGAACGTGATGCCGGCTCCCGGGCGGGCAGTCCCAGAACATCGGCCACGACAGCAAATCCCACCATAATCATGGGTCCTTTTCACTTGAGGTTATATTTGGTCTCAAGTGAGCCAATGTTCAATAGCGCCGATCCGGCTTATCTTCGATAGCGGCGGATTGCCGCGCCGCCGCCGTTCCGGCCGGCTCCCGTTTGCCCAGGCGGCGTTCGCTCGTGCCGGGGCCTCAGCTTTGCCCCTGATGCAGCCAACGGAAAATCCGCTCGATCTGGGCAACAACGGCAAAAAAGACGATGCCGGAGAGAGAAGCGAGCACGACGGCGGCAAAGAGCCTTTCCGCCTGATAGTTGAACGTCGACTGAATGATGACAGCGCCCAGCCCCTGGTTAGAGCCGATCCACTCCCCGACGATCGCGCCGATCACACAGGTGGTTGCTGAAATGCGCAGCGACGCAAACAGCAATGGGGCGGACCGTGGCGCGCGCAGGCGCCAGAACGTTTCCCACCCACTCGCCGAAAGAACATGCATCAGCTCAAGCTCGCTTACAGTAGCCAGATTGAGGCCCCGGGCGGTATTCACCAGGGTTGGGAAGAAGCATATGAGAGCGGCGATAATGACCTTGGGGAGCATGCCGAGGCCAAAGATGAGAATGATGATCGGCGCGAGCGCCAGCACCGGAATCGTGTTGAAGAGCAGGACAACGGGAAAATAGGCGGCCTGGAACCGCGGATTATAGACAAAGGCAACCGCCAGTATCACGGCGAGACTATTGCCCAGGAGGAAGCCGAGGCCCGCCTCGCCCCACGTGGGGACGGCGTTCGACAGCATGAAGCGCCATTCGATGCCAAGAGTACGCATGATCGCCAGCGGCGTTGGAACGATATAACTGGGAACACCGAGCGCCGGTACCAGCCATTGCCAGGCTAGGAGCAGCGAAAAGGCGCCGATAACGGGAAGGCCGATTGCCTCTGTGAGGGACAACGGACGGTGCGTCATGCAGCCGCACTCCCCTCCTGCAGCAATCCCCGCAGATGGGCGGCGGTCTCCTGGACATCGAGGCTCTCGCGCCGACAGAGGCCGCGCTCGTCTTTCAGCGGTTTTAGGTCGATCAGCGCCTGGACGCGGCCCGGATTGGCGGCCAGGACCAGCACGCGTCCGCCGAGATAGATCGCCTCGACGACGCTGTGGGTCACGAACAGGATGGTCGTGCCGGTCCGGCGCCAGACGTCAAGAAGCTCATCGTTCAGTCGTTCGCGGGTGATTTCGTCGAGCGCACCGAAGGGTTCGTCCATGAGCAGGATATCCGGCTCGCATTGAAGCGCGCGCGCTATGGCGACGCGCTGGCGTTGTCCGCCGGACAATTGATGCGGATAGCGGTCGGCCAGATGCGACAGGCCGACCAGCTCGATCCAATGGTCGGGCCGCGGATCGACCGATCGCGAGATGCTCTTCTTACCCACCTGCAGCGGCAGCGCGACATTCTCCCGCACGGTCCGCCAGGGTAACAGCGTTGCGTCCTGAAAGACGAAGGCGACCTCGCGCCCCCGGCGCGCCTCCGAGGCAGTCCTGCCGAGCACCGACAACCGCCCGTCAAGGGGCGGAAGAAGATCTGCCACCGCACGCAAGAAGGTCGACTTGCCGCAACCGGAAGGGCCGAGAATGGTCAGAAACTCGCCCCTGCCGACGCTGAGGTCGACGCCGGAAAGAATGCGGGTCGTCTCGACGGCGCCGGCATAGCCGACCGCCAGATTCTTGGTTTCGATGGCCACTGCTTCAGGCAAATCCGCTCTCACGCAATCTTTGGGCGGTCACCCGCGGTCATATCCAATATCTCAGTCGTATAGCAATCCTCCAGCTTCGGCGCGCCGCTCTTGAACTGGCCGATCTTGTCGTAGACGGAAATCTGCTCGGCGAGAGCGGCTGGATCGAAGCTGCCCCAGCCGTCCCTGCCGGTCTCTGCGTCGAAGCTCAGCGACAATATGCGCGGCACCGTCTTCAGTTCTGCGGCAAGATCGAGCTGCGGATAGGCCGCCACCGTCAATTTCACCGCCTCCTCGGGATGTTCATGCGTCCAGGCCCAACCCTTGGCGACGGCACGCAGCACCTTTGCCAGCGTCTCGGCGTGGCCGTTCACGGCATCGTCGGTGGCGAAATAGACATTGGCGTAGGATGGCAGGCCCGTGTGCTTCATCATCAGATCGATGCGGTCGGGGCCGATGACGGAAAGGGCCTGCGTGTTGGTGATCCATCCGGTGACCGCATCGACCTGGCCGGTCAGCAGCGGCGTCATGTCGAACCCAATATTGGAAATGGCCAGGCTCGAGGGATCGATATTGTTCTTCAGGAGGATGGCATCGAGCACGTAACGGGCCGTCGGCTGGATGCCGATACGCTTGCCGACCATATCCTTGACGGTGCGGATCGGCGCCTTGGGCAGCGAATAGAAGGCGAAAGGCGCCGTGCGGAAACCGCAGGCGAAGATCTTGATCGGCACGCCGGATGACCGGGCAAGAAGAAGCTGCGCCGAATCCGAGAATTGACCGAGCTGCGCATCACCCGTGATCACAGGCGGCACCGTTGCCGAATTGGGACCGCCAGGGGAGAACTCGACGTCGAGACCCTCGGCCTCAAACAGGCCTTGCTTGGCGGCAACGATATCGCCGATCTGTCCATTGCTCATCAACCAATCGTATTTGATGACGACTTTGGATGCGGCGGCGTTCGAATGACGCGGTACGAACACGCTGATCCCCGCCGTCGCCGCGGCGAGGGCGAAGGCTCCACCCTTCAGGACGCTACGCCTGCCGACCATGATTTGTTTGTCATACCCGTTCATTTGCTTACCTTCCCCTAGTTGGTTTGCCGAACGGCTGGCTGGGCCGCTATGCTGGTTATCGCGAGTCGATGTCGCCGACCGGGCCGCCTTCCGACCACGCATAGATCTCCCAGAGATTGTCGTCCGGGTCGGCGAAATAGCAGCATCGCGCATTCCAGACGTAATTCTGCGGCGGCGCGTGGAAGAGCACGCCGGCGGCTTTCAGCTCCGCATAGGCAGCATCGACCTGCTCTGGCGAGGCAAGCTCGATGGCCGCGCAGGCCTTGTGCACGCCCGGAGGAGCCCGGCGGCTTGAGACACCGGTATTCTCGGCGATATGCGCGATCTCCCAGAGCGCCAGCGTCACACCCGCGCCTTTGAAATCGGCAAAGCCGAGAGCGCGGCGGCGCGGTCTGAAGCCAAGCCGCTCGACATAGAAGGCAGACGCTCTTTCGATATCCTCGACCAAAAAACAGATGTCGGTAATCGGATTGATTTGGGCAAAAGCGGTCATACAGGCCTCCTGATGGGAAAAGCCTCGCAGACAACAGTCTCAAGGGATTTCAAATTCGTGCGATTATCTTTCGCAAAATTGCTGATTCGCCGTCCGCGGGCGCCGACTCAAAGACGGACCGAACGCCGGTATTCCTTCGGTGTCGCCCCCATCAGGCGGCGAAAGACGCTGGAGAAATGCGCTTGGCTGGAAAAGCCTGTAGCGTAAGCGATGCTTGCAAGCGTCTCCTTGCCATCGGCGAGATAAAGTCGCGCCCGCTCGATCCTGCGTTCGAGGACGAAGCGATGCGGCGCCACGCCCGCCGCCCGTTTGAATTCCCGGCTGAAGTGAAAGGGGCTCATATGGGCCACACCGGCCAGCTCCTCCACACTCAGATCGGATTTGCCAAGCAGGTTCTCGATGTAATCGATCACGCGCCGGAGATTTTCCGATGTCAGCGGACGATCGCCGGCCTCAGGTCTGGCGCCCAGCAGTTTTACAACGCAACAGGCAAGTGCCATTCCCAGATGCTGCATCAAAAGCAGATCGTCGCGCCCGGTCTTCTCGACTGCAAATGCAAGAGAAAGTGCAACCTGCAGCGTTGTCGGATCAGTCGTCGCGCTCAGTGCATCACTATCCCAATGCTCCGGATCGAAGCGAGAGCCCCCGAGGCTGCTGTAGAGCGCAGGCGACTGGAAGATCGAGATGTAATCCGCCGCATCGCCCTCGACTTCAAGGACCGTGGCAGCCGGTTGAAATCCCAGGGTGAACGGCGGCCTTTCAACTTTGCGGAACGCCCCGCTTCCAAGCCGATAGGCATATTTTCCGTGCGCCGTACGGTTGATCGAGATTCTGTGAAGCGAGCCCTTGGAAACCATCTGTCCCGCAGCGCTGCGATAGGTCTCAACAATCATGTCGCGTTGGACGAAGGCCTTGTAGCCTCCAAGGGATGGCCGGCTAATTGAAAAAATCTGCGGGTCGATATCGGGCATTGTTTCATTCTCCCTGGCAGGGAAGAGGCAAGTTGCGCGCCAAATGGAAGCCAAGCGTCGCGCTGGATATCGACGTCGTGGGATAAAACCCGACCGTGCCCATTTAAATCGTGATTTTCTGCCCGCTGTCATGCCACACGGCACCACGACCTGGCAGGCGTTCATCATCAGCAAATTTGGTCGCATGCGCAAGAATTATGCAATGCATGCTTCTTCCTGATCGGGTGGCTGCAGACCCATCGGATCGCTCTCAACAGCGCGCGGCATCCGAAATCATTCCCGGCCACGGCAAACCGCAGCCAGGTATGCGCTTTTGCTCCATCCACTCTTTTTCTCGGAGATGGTCTTTTTGGAAATTCGTTTCTCCCCATTCCTATTAGTACACTTAATTTATAGACAACATCAATTTGGAGAGTGGGAATGACCATCGAAAAATCCGGAAGCAGTCTCGGAAGACGAGACCTGTTGAAACTGTCCGCCGCGGCCGGGGTTGCCTTCGCCGGTGCTTCGCTCATCGGGCAGAAGCCGGTTTTTGCGGCCGAAGAGCTGTCGCTGAAAGGCAAGCGCATTGCCATCAGCGCCACCGGGACCGATCACTTCTTCGACCTGCAGGCCTACAATGCCCAGATAGAAGAGGTGAAGCGCCTCGGCGGCGAGCCGATCGCCGTCGATGCCGGGCGCAACGACGGCAAGCTGGTCTCGCAGCTCCAGACGCTGATCGCTCAGAAGCCAGATGCGATCGTTCAGATCCTCGGCACGCTGAGCGTCATCGATCCCTGGCTGAAGAAGGCGCGTGATGCCGGCATCCCGGTTCTGACCGTCGACGTCGGCTCAACCAATTCGATCAACAATACCACATCAGACAATTGGGGCATCGGCAAAGACCTAGCGCTGCAGCTCGTCTCCGATATCGGCGGCGAAGGAAATATCGTGGTCTTCAACGGCTTCTATGGCGTGACCCCCTGCGCAATCCGCTACGACCAGCTGGTCAACGTCGTCAAATATTTCCCCAAGGTGAAGATCCTCCAGCCGGAACTGCGCGACGTCATCCCGAATACGGTACAGGACGCTTTCACCCAGATCACGGCGATCCTCAACAAATATCCGGAAAAGGGATCAATCAAGGCAATTTGGTCGGCCTGGGACATTCCCCAGCTCGGCGCGACTCAGGCGCTGACGGCAGCAGGGCGGACCGAAATCCGCACCTATGGCGTCGATGGCAGCCCCGAAGTGCTGCAGCTCATCGCAGATCCGAATTCGCCTGCTGGCGCCGATGTCGCGCAGCAGCCAGCTGAAATCGGCCGCACCGCCATCCGCAACGTCGTCAAGCTACTCGCCGGCCAAACGCTGCCGCGCGAGACCTACGTTCCCGCACTTCTGGCCAATAAGCTGAATGTCGGCGAAGTCACCAAGAAACTCGGCATTGGCTGACGCAGTCTGATGGACGGTCCGGCCGTGCCGGACCGCTCACTATTGGCACCACGTCGGGATGGATTGCATGACTGCCATTTCCTTGAAGCAGCCGGTGACGGCGCGAGACGACATCATCCGCTTCGAAGGCATCGTCAAACGTTTTGGCGGCGCACAGGCGTTGGCAGGAGCGTCGCTGATCGTCAGGCGCGGGACCATCCATGGTCTCGTCGGGCAGAATGGCGCCGGTAAGTCGACGCTGATCAAGCTCCTTGCCGGCGTCCATCAGCCGGATGACGGGCGGATCGAGATCGAAGGACAGACGTTCGAAAGGCTGACGCCGCATCTTGCCGTAGAGCTCGGCATTCACTTCATTCACCAGGACCGGTTGCTAGTGCCGACCTTCACCGTCGGCGAAGCGCTGTTTCTCGGCCGAGAACCGCACATATCGGGCACGCCTTTCCTCGACCGGCGGCTGATGCAGCGCCACGCCTCCGAGATCCTCAACGACTATTTCGGCGTCCGCTTGCCAAACGCTGCCCTGATCGGCGAATTGTCGACCGCCGAAAAGCAGATCGTGCAGATCACCCGCGCCCTGCTCAACCAGCCGAAGGTGCTCGTCTTCGATGAGCCGACGGCGGCCCTGGTGCGCCGCGAGGCCGACATCCTCTTCCGGTTGATCCGCCGACTGCGCGATGAAGGCGTGACCATAATCTACATCTCGCACTACCTGAACGAAATCGAGGAGCTCTGCGACCACGTCACGGTGCTGCGCAACGGACTTGATGTCGCTTCGGCGCCGATCGGCGAGACTTCGGCCGCAGCGATCGCCCGGCTGATGGTCGAGCGGGATATCAAGGAGATGTTTCCGAAGCCTGAGGTTAGGCCCGGCGAAGAGATGTTCAAGGTCGAGCAGCTGTCGGCGCCGGGAAAATACAGCGACATCAGTTTCTCGCTTCGCCGTGGCGAGGTGCTCGGCCTCACCGGCCTGCTCGGCTCCGGCGCAAAAGAGTTGGTGCGAGCTCTCTTCGGTCTGGAGACGCCATCTTCCGGCCGCGTCGAAATAAACGGCAAACCGGCCCGTCTTACCAATCCAACGCAGGCGGCCGGCCATGAGGTCGCGCTGGTGCCAGAGGATCGCCGCCGCCACGGCGTTGCGCTCGATCTCAGTGTCGCGGAAAATACCAGCCTTTCAAGCCTCGGCCGCCTCTCGCGTTTCGGCTTTCTCGACCGCAAGCGCGAACGGCGCGAAGTCGATGCCCTGATCACGCGGCTTCAGGTGAAGACCAGCGGGCGGAACGCGCTTTTGCGTACACTCTCGGGCGGCAACCAGCAGAAGGTGGCGATCGCCAAGTGGCTCAGCCGGCACTCGGAGATCTATCTCCTCGACGAGCCGACGGTCGGCGTCGATATCGGCTCTAAAGTTGAGATCTACACGCTGATCGGCGAACTCGCGGCGCGGGGCGCCGGCGTCATCGTACTGTCTTCGGATCTGCCAGAACTCATCGGCATCACGGATCGCATCCTCGTGCTCTTCCGCGGTCGCGTGGTGCGGGAATTCATCTCGTCGGAGACCTCTGCGGATGCCGTGCTGGCGGAATCGACCGGATCGTCGGAGGGACAGCGCCATGTCGGCTGAAGTGGAATTCGCACCTGCCGGCTTATCGGCAATAGAACCGCCTCTGCGGCCGACCGGCACCATCGCGGCTGCGGCGCTGCGCTTCGGATCATTGATCGCTTTTGCAGCCATTCTCATCGTCTTCTCGCTCACAGCCCCTTATTTCCTCAGTGTCGGCAATATCGGCAATGTGCTTGGTCAATCCGCGATTTCAGGCGTGCTCGCCATCGGGCTGACGGTTGTTTTGATTGCCGGTGGCTCCAATGTCGTCACCGGCGGCATCGATCTCTCGCTCGCGGCCAATATGGGTCTCAGCGCCGCCGTCTACGCCACCTTGACCCAACTCGGCTACGGCGACGCGGCGGCGATCTCGGCGGCAATTGGGACAGGGGCGCTGATCGGCACCGTCAATGCCATTGCCGTCGTCTATGCCGGCATCGTGCCGTTGCTTGCTACACTTGCCGTGATGAACGTCGTCGCCGGCCTCGAACTGGTGCTGACCCAGAATACCGTGCTGCCGGCCTCAACGCCCTTCCTCTCGGCGCTTTCGGCGTCCGGTCCCTTAGGCCTGCCCGTTCTTGCCTACGTGCTTCTCGGTTTCACGGCACTTGCAACGGCTATCGTCCAATACACGCCGGTTGGCCTGCGCCTTTATGCCGTCGGCGAGTTCCCCGATGCGGCGCGCGCCGCCGGCCTGCCGCTTCGCCGGCTACTATCAAGCGCATTTGTCGCCAGCGGCGTGTCCGGCGGGATCGCCGGTACCTTGAGCGTCTCTTATCTGAGCGGCAGCACGACCGGCTCCGGGGAGATGCTGTTGCCCGTCGTCGTCACCGCTCTGCTCGGCTCGGTCTTTTCGCGCCGGCTGGTTCCCACGATCACCGGCACTTTCCTCTCGGCCCTGCTGGTCGGTTTCCTCACAAATGGCTTCCAGCTGCTCAACATTTCGAGCACGCTGGTCAGTGGCGTCCAGGGCGCGCTCATTCTCATCGTGGTCTCAGCGACCACCCTGTTGCGCCGGCAGGAGGCTTGATCATGTCGCTGCTGACTTCAACATCAGCCTTCACCGACTTGCCGCGGCTCATCGCTGCCGGCGTGGTGCGTTACGGGCTCATTCTGGCGCTCGTGGCGGTGTCCGCCATCTTCTCCGCGGCAACGCCGACATTTCTGACGCTCGCCAACCTTCAGAGCATCCTGGTCAACAATTTTACGCTGCTTGCCATCGTATCCATCGCCATGACCTTCGCCGTCTCCTCGGGCGGCATCGATCTCTCTGTGGGAACGGCAATGGATTTTGCCAGTTTCGCCTTCGTCTCCCTCGTGCTGGCGGGTCAGCCGGTGGCGGTTGCGGCCCTTGCCGGACTGGCGGCAGGAGCACTCGTCGGTGCCTTTAACGCGCTTCTGATCTCAGGGATCGGCGTCTCTCCCTTCCTTGCAACGCTCGGCACGCTGTTCATCGGCCGAAGCGTGCAGCAATTGTTGACCAATGGCGGCAACCCTGTCTACCTGCCGCCGAGCGGCGTGCCGGAAGCCTTCCGCTTTCTCGGCCACGGCACGATCGCCGGCTTTCCGGTGCCGCTTGCGGCCGCAATCCTCATCATAGCCGCCGCCGCGGTCGTCTTTGCCCGCACGCGCTTCGGCCGCGTCATCCTGTCGATCGGCATCCAGCCGGCGGTCGTGCGCTATTCCGGCATCGCTGCATCGGCCCATATCGCCGCAACCTTCGTCATCGTCGGGTTGATCGCGGCTGTCGCCGGCTTGATCCTGACGGCGACCGTTAACGTCTACATCCCCTCCTCTGGCAACGCCTTCCTGCTGAACGCCATCGGCGCGACCTTTATCGGCACGACGCTCAGCCCGCTCGGGCGGCCGAACGTCGGCGGCACCGTCCTCGGCGTGCTGCTGCTCAGCATCGTCGCCAACGGCCTCCTGCTGACCGATTTGAATTTCTACTGGCAGCAGGTCGGGACAGGCACGCTGATTTTTGTCGTGCTCGCCCTGAGCTTCATCAACAGGAAAGCCGCCACCCGCGCGTGAGAGCTGCAGTATCCGCGGAATAGGTCAGCCCGCCGCTGTATCCGAGATCATCCGTGACACGGCATTCTTCCAACCGATGATCTTGGCCTGCCGCTCGGTCTCTTCCATCGAAGGGCTGAAGCGGCGATCGCAGGCCCAAGCCTGCGCAAACTCCCCTTTGCCCGGCCAGATGCCGGCTTTCGAGCCGGCAAGCCAGGCGGCTCCGAGCGCCGTCGTCTCGCGGATCGCCGAGCGATCGACGGGATTTCCGGTGATGTCGGCCAGGCACTGCATCGTCCAATCCGACGCTGCCATGCCGCCATCCACGCGCAGCACGGTTTCCAACTGGTTTGCGCCCCAGTCCTTTTTCATGGCCACCAGCAGGTCGAGCGTCTGATAGGCGACGGATTCAAGCACGGCGCGGGCAAACTCCGCCGGGCCGCTGTTGCGCGTCAGGCCGAAAATTGCGCCGCGCGCGGCCGGGTCCCAATAGGGCGCGCCGAGACCGGTGAAAGCGGGAACGATATAGACCTGCTGTCCGGGGTCGGCCTTGGTCGCAAGCCCCCCCGCCTCGGAGGCCTGGTTTATGATGCCGAGCCCATCGCGCAGCCATTGGACGGCGGCACCGGCGATGAAGATCGAGCCTTCAAGCGCATAGGTCGTTTCGCCGTCGAGCCGGCAGGCAATCGTCGTCAGCATGCGGTTGGAAGAGGAAACACGGTCCCTGCCGGTATTGAGCAGGGCAAAGCAGCCGGTGCCGTAAGTGGATTTCATCATGCCTGGCTCGAAGCAGGCATTGCCCACCGCCGCCGCCTGCTGGTCGCCTGCCACACCGAAGATCGGGAGCGGGGCGCCGAACAACGCCTCGTCCACCTGGCCGAAATCATCGGCGCATTCCTTCACCTCGGGAAGCATGACGGCCGGGATGCCGAGAATGCCGAGAAGCTCCTCGTCCCACGCGCCGTCGTCGATATTGTAGAGCAGCGTCCGCGACGCATTGGTCGCATCGGTGGCATGCACGCGACCATCAGTCAGCTTGTAGATCAGCCAACTGTCGATCGTGCCGAAGCAGACTTCGCCCGCCTCCGCCATTTCGCGCAGGCCATCCACATTATCGAGCAGCCAGCGCAGCTTCGTTCCTGAGAAATAGGGATCGAGCAGCAGGCCGGTCTTGGCGCTGAACAACTTCTCATATCCGTCGGCCTTCAGGCTCTCGCACATTTCGGCCGTGCGCCTATCCTGCCAGACGATCGCGCGGTGAAGCGGTGTTCCGGAGCGGCGATCCCAGACGACCGCCGTCTCGCGCTGATTGGTGATGCCGATCGCAGCGATTGCGTCGGCGTCCAAGCGGGCATCGGCGATTGCCCCTCGCACGGTATCGATGACGGACTGCCAGATTTCGGCGGCGTCATGCTCCACCCAGCCGGGCTGCGGATAATATTGGGTGATTTCCGCCTGGGCCGAGCCGGCCATTTTCATGTCGCCATCGAAGATGATCGCGCGCGAGGACGTCGTGCCTTGATCGATCGAAAGAATGTAGCCGCTCATAACCGTCTCCAGCTCGCACGAAACCGGTCCCTGCCGCCGGGCGGCAGGGCGCGGATAATTTGTGAGAGAAAGATTGTGGGGTGCCACCGGCTAATCGCCGGTGGCGGGAAGTGATGGCCGGAAGCCTCGTCGCTTCCGGCAGGGTCCGCCTTAGTTCTTCTGCCAGCTCTTGACGAGTTCGTCGTAGTTGACAGTGATCGGCTTGTCCTTCTCGTTTTCGATCTTCAGCTGCGGTGCAAGGTTGCCCTTCGCGACGGCGTCCTTGTTCCAATATTCAAGATCGTGCTCTTCGGCGAGCTTCGGACCGATATCGCCCTGGACCTTGGCGCGTTCCAGGCGCTGCAGCACCTTTTCCTGTTCGGCGCAAAGCGAGTCCATTGCTGCCTGAGCCGTCTTGGCGCCGGAGGAGGCGTCACCAATCGCCTGCCACCAGAGCTGCGCGAGCTTCGGATAGTCAGGAACGTTCGTACCGGTCGGCGACCACTGCAGGCGGGCCGGCGAACGATAGAATTCGACGAGGCCCCCGAGCTTCGGTGCGCGGTCGGTAAAGGACTTATGATCGAGCGTGGACTGGCGGATGAAGGTCAGGCCGACATGGCTCTTCTTCACGTCGACGGTCTTCGATGTGACGAACTGGGCATAGAGCCAGGCGGCCTTGGCGCGATCGTCTGGCGTGGACTTCATCAGCGTCCACGATCCGGCATCCTGATAGCCGAGCTTCATGCCATCCTTCCAGTAGACGCCATGCGGGCTCGGTGCGAAGCGCCATTTAGGCGTGCCGTCCGCATTGACGACCGGCAGGCCTTCCTTGACGAAGTCGGCGGTGAAGGCCGTGTAGGTGAACATCTGCTGCGCGATCTCGCCCTGCGAGGGGACCGGCCCGGATTCGGAGAAGGTCATACCCTGAGCGGCAGCCGGTGCATAGGCCTTCATCCAGTCTAGATACTTCTGGATGGAATAGACCGCGGCCGGACCGTTGGTGTCGCCACCGCGCGCGACGCACGAACCGACAGGACGGGAGTTCTCGTCGACCTTGATACCCCATTCGTCGACCGGCTTGCCGTTCGGGATGCCCTTGTCGCCATTGCCGGCCATCGACAACCAGGCGTCGGTGAAGCGCCAGCCGAGCGATGGGTCCTTCTTGCCGTAGTCCATGTGGCCATAGACCTTCTTGCCGTCGACTTCGCGGCCCGTGAAGAACTCGGCGATGTCCTCATAGGCCGACCAGTTGACCGGCACGCCGAGATCGTAGCCGTACTTCGCCTTGAAGTCCGCCTTGTTCTTCTCGTCATTGAACCAGTCATAGCGGAACCAGTAGAGGTTCGCGAACTGCTGGTCCGGCAGCTGGTAGAGCTTGCCGTCCGGGGCCGTGGTGAAGGACTTGCCGATGAAGTCGTCGATGTCGATGCCCGGATTGGTGACGTCCTTGCCTTCATTGGCCATCCAGTCGGTCAGCGAGCGGGCCTGCTGATAGCGCCAATGGGTGCCAATCAGGTCGCTATCGTTGATGTAGGCGTCATAGATGTTTTCGCCCGACTGCATCTGAGTCTGCAGCTTTTCCACGACATCGCCTTCGCCGATCAGGTCATGGGTGATCTTGATGCCGGTGATGGCGGTGAAAGCCGGGGCCAGCACCTTGGATTCATATTCGTGGGTCGCGATCGTTTCGGAAACGACCTTGATGTCCATGCCGGCGAAGGGTTTCGCTGCATCGACGAACCACTGCATTTCCTTTTCCTGGTCGGCGCGGGGAAGCGTCGAGAGGTCGCCGACTTCCTTGTCGAGGAAGGTCTTCGCCTCGTCCATGCCGGCATAGGCCGAACCTGTCATCGCCAGCAGCAAGCATGCTGTCGTCGTCAATAAGTGCCGTCGCATAATATCCTCCCAAGGGTTTGCGATTGCAGTCACGTCTCAGGCGGCCAGTACCCCGGCCATCTGTCTTCTCCTTGCCGTCACACGTAGCGGAACACGCCGATGGCGTAGACTACGGAAATGGCAAGAGCCCACCACAGGTTGGGCCCAGCGAGCCCAAGCCATGCAAGATGAATGAAAGCGCTGCCCAGCAGCGAAATGAAAAGCCGGTCGCCGCGCGTCGTCTCGAAACGCAGCACGCCTGTGCGCGGCGAGCCGCCCGGCGAAAAATATTCCCAGCCGCTCATCGCGATCAGAAGCGCCAGGATCGTCAGGAAGAACAGCGCCGTCGGCAGCGTCCATGCCATCCAGGAAAATGTCATTGCGGTCTCCTCCTCAGACGCGGCCCAGGGCAAAGCCCTTGGCGATGTAGTTGCGGACGAAATAGATGACGAGCGCGCCGGGGATGATGGTGAGCACGCCGGCCGCCGCCAGCACGCCCCAATCCATACCGGAGGCGGAGACCGTGCGCGTCATGATCGCCGAGATCGGCTTGGCCGCCGTCGTCGTCAACGTGCGGGCAAGCAGCAGCTCGACCCAGGAGAACATGAAGCAGAAGAAGGCGGCGACGCCGATCCCGCTTGCGATCAGCGGCATGAATATCTTCACGAAGAAGCGCGGGAAGGAGTAGCCGTCGATGTAGGCGGTTTCGTCGATCTCCTTCGGCACGCCGGACATGAAGCCTTCGAGGATCCAGACCGCCAGCGGCACGTTGAACAGGCAGTGGGCAAGCGCCACGGCGATATGCGTGTCGATGAGCCCGAAGGCCGAATAGAGCTGGAAGAAGGGCAGCGCGAAAACGGCGGGCGGCGCCATACGGTTGGTCAGCAGCCAGAAGAACAGGTGCTTGTCGCCGAGGAAACGGTAACGCGAAAAGGCGTAGGCCGCCGGCAGCGCTGCGAGCACTGAAATTACCGTGTTCATCGCCACGTAGATGATGGAGTTAATGTAACCGCTGTACCAGGACGGATCGGTGAAGATGACGGTGTAGTTCCGAAGCGTCGGATTTTGCGGCCACAGCGAGAACGCGCCGGTGATCTCTGCATTCTCCTTGAAGCTCATGTTGATCAGCCAGTAGATCGGCAGGAGCAGAAAAAGGATGTAGAGCGTCGTGACCACCCAGGAGAGATTTCCTGCGGGCTTGTATTTCATTCTCGAACCCATGGGATCTCTCCTTTCTCAAGCGTTGGCGTCGCTGCTGGTCATGACTGTGTAGAAGATCCATGACAGCAACAGGATGATCAGGAAGTAGATGATGGACATCGCCGCGGCGGGGCCGAGATCGAACTGGCCGACAGCCATCTTCACGAGATCGATGGAAAGGAACGTCGTCGAGTTGCCGGGACCGCCGCCGGTGACGACAAAGGGCTCGGTATAGATCATGAAACTGTCCATGAAGCGCAGCAGCACAGCGATCAGCAACACCCGCTTCATCTTCGGAAGCTGGATATAGCGGAACACGGACCAGCGCGAGGCGCCGTCGATCTTGGCGGCCTGATAATAGGCGTCCGGGATCGAAACGAGGCCGGCATAGCAGAGCAGCACGACGAGGCTCGTCCAGTGCCAGACATCCATGACGATGACGGTGACCCAGGCGTCGACGGGATCGCGGACATAGTTGTAATCAAGTCCGATTGCTTCGAGCGTGTGGCCGAGCAAGCCGATATCGACGCGTCCGAAAACCTGCCAGATGGTGCCGACGACATTCCATGGAATGAGCAGCGGCAGCGCCATCAACACCAGGCAGACGGGGACGCCCAGGCCCGATTTCGGCATGTTGAGCGCGATGAAGATGCCGAGCGGAATCTCCAGCGCCAGAATTATAAAGGAGAAGAGCAGATTGCGCTGGAGCGCTTCCCAGAAGCGGTCGGAATGTAGGGTCTCGACGAACCAGTCGGTGCCGGCCCAGAAGAACTCATTGTTGCCGAACGTATCCTGGACGGAATAATTGACGACGGTCATCAGCGGGATGGCGGCCGAAAAGGCGACAAGCAGCAGCACCGGCAGGACCAGAAACCAGGCTTTATTATTCCACGTCTTCTGCATGGCTCAGGCCTCCCTGCCGACACGCCAGCTGTCGGCGTAAATGCTGATGGCGGACGGATCGAAAGTGACGCGGGCATCGGCGGGTATGTCGGCATCCTCGTGCACGATGATAGCAATCGGCTGGCCGGCGAAGCGGGCGCGAACGATCTTCTGCCGGCCGATATCCTCGACCTTGGTGACGGTGACCGGCATGCCTTCCCGCCCGAGACGGATGAATTCGGGGCGGATGCCGAGCTCGGTCTTGGAACTTCCTTCTGTCTTCGGCGCGTAATCGAGCGTCAGCACCTCGTCCCCCACCTTGACCACGCTGCCGTTAACCTGCGCCGGCATGACGTTCATACCAGGCGAACCGATGAAATAGCCGACGAAGGTGTGGCTTGGGCGCTCGAAGAGTTCGGCCGGCGTGCCGATCTGAACGATCTGGCCGTCATACATGACGACGACCTTCTCGGCGAAAGTCAGCGCCTCGGTCTGGTCGTGGGTGACATAAACCATGGTGAAGCCGAACTGCTTGTGCAGCCGCTTCAGCTGCGAGCGAAGCACCCATTTCATATGCGGATCGATGACGGTCAGCGGCTCGTCGAACAGAATGGCGTTGACGTCGTTGCGCACCAGGCCGCGGCCGAGAGAAATCTTCTGCTTCTGGTCAGCCGTCAGCCCCTGCGCCTTGCGCTTGGCCCAGCCGGCAAGGTCGATCATTTCGAGAATGTCGCGGACGCGCCGGTCGACATCGGCTTCCGCCACGCCGCGGTTGCGCAAGGGGAAGGCGAGATTGTCGTAGACAGTCATCGTGTCGTAGATGACCGGGAATTGGAAGACCTGCGCGATGTTGCGGCTCTGCGTCGAAAGATTCGTCACATCCTTGCCGTCGAAGAGGATGCGGCCGTGCGACGGCTGCAGCAGGCCCGAGATGATGTTGAGCAGCGTGGTCTTGCCGCAGCCGGAAGGGCCGAGCAGCGCATAGGCGCCGCCGTCGTTCCACTCGTGGTCGACTTCCTTCAGCGAATAATCCTTTTCCGTCTGCGGATTGGCTCCGTAGGCGTGGCGGATATGGTCGAGCGTAATGCGTGCCATTGTGCTCTCCTATGCCTTTGCGGCTGCAGCGACAGCGTGATCGACCGTGGCGATGGCGCGACCATCGGCGCCGAAGGCCAAGAGGTGGCGCGTATCGAGGAAGGCCTCGATCTCCATGTCAGGCTCGATGTCGTGAATGCCATGCGCCAGCATCACCCAGCGCACGCCGTCATATTCCAGATGGACGAAGCTCTCCGAACCGGTGATCTCGGAAACCAGCGTGCGTGCGTGCAGGCGGGCGGCGTCACCTGTCTGCGGCTTGAAGCCGAGATGATGCGGGTGAAACGCAACCGTGACCGGCCCATCCGGCACGGCGGCCAGATGCAGGGGCACGGGAAGTGCCGCTCCGCCCTGACGCGTGAAGACATTGCTCGACTTGGTGACGTCGAGCGTGTTCAGCGGCGGATCGGCGAAGATGCGGGCGGTGGCGAGGTCGGCGGGACGGCGGTAAACATCGATCGTCGGCCCGAACTGAGTTACCCGACCTTCATTCAGCGTCGCCGTATTGCCGCCGAGCAGGAGCGCCTCGGAAGGTTCGGTTGTGGCATAGACGAAGATCGCGCCGGATTGGGCGAAGATTTTCGGCAGTTCCTCACGCAGTTCCTCGCGCAGCTTGTAATCGAGGTTGGCGAGCGGCTCGTCCATCAGCACGAGGCTGGCATTCTTGACGAGCGCACGTGCAAGTGCGGTGCGCTGCTGCTGACCGCCGGACAGGTTGAGCGGCGTGCGATCGAGATAGGGCGTGAGCTTCAGAAGCTCGGCCGCCTTGCGCACTTCGCGGTCAACGGTGGCGGCATCCTTGCCCGATATGCGCATCGGTGAGGCGATGTTCTCGTATACGGTCAGTGCGGGATAATTGATGAACTGCTGGTAGACCATGGCGACGTTGCGCTTCTGCACCGGCATGCCGGTGACATCGGCGCCGTCGAAATGGACGGAGCCGGCGGTCGGACGGTCGAGCCCGGCCATCAGCCGCATCAGCGACGTCTTGCCCGACAGCGTCGGCCCGAGCAGGACGTTCAGCGTGCCGCGCTCGAGGACCAGATCGGTCGGATAGATATGATAGTCCGCGCCCACCATCTTGGCGGCGTTTCGCAGTTCCAGCATTCCGATTCCCGTGCCTCCACGCAGCGGGGACCACATGCCGCCTATCCGGCCATCGCCGGTATGGCAGCCATGTACTCCTCCAGTGACTGGGCCTGCTCCTTCGAAAGGCGCAGACCATCCTTCGTTCTCCTCCACAGCACGTCTTCGGCGTGCCGGGCCCATTCATGTTCGACGAGATATTTGACCTCGGCCTCGTAGAGATCGCCGCCGAACAGCCGCCCGAGGTCTTCGAGACCGCGGGCATCGCCGAGCAGCGTCGCAGCCCGTGTGCCGTAGCGGCGCACCAGCTGGCGGGCGTGCGCATCACTAAGGAACGGATAGCGCCCCTTCAGACCGGCGACCTCCGCCTCGTAGCCTCGGACCGGGAAATCGCCGCCGGGAAGATGACTTTTTGCCGTCCACGGAGCGCCCTTTACGCCGATCGCGGCGCCGATCTTCTCCAGCGCATGTTCGGAAAGCCGACGATAGGTGGTGAGCTTGCCGCCGAAGACGTTGAGCAGCGGCGCGGCCCCGCCTTCGCCCTCCAGCTTCAGCACGTAATCGCGTGTCGCCTCCTGCGCCTTTGAGGCGCCGTCGTCATAGAGCGGCCTCACCGCTGAATAGGTCCAGACGATATCTTCCGGCCTGACCGGCTCCTTGAAATATTCCGAGGCCGCATTGCAAAGGTAGACCGTCTCCTCCTCGGAAATCCGGACGTCCCGCGGATCGGCGGTATAGTCCCGGTCGGTCGTGCCAATCAGGGTGAAGTCGCCCTCATAGGGAATGGCAAAGATGATGCGGTTGTCGGGATTCTGAAAAAAATAGGCTCTCACATCGTCGAACTTCTTCTTCACGACGATATGGCTGCCCTGGACGAGACGTACGTGATGGGCCCCGTTCTGGCCGAAGGCGGAACGAATGACATGATCGACCCAGGGACCGGCGGCATTGATCAGCATACGGGCCTGGTGGCTGTCATTGCGGCCGGTAACCGTGTCGGTCGTTTCAATGTGCCACACGCCGTTCTCACGTCTCGCCGACACCACTTTGGTGCGCGGCATGATCGTCGCCCCCTTGTCGGCAGCGTCGCGGGCATTCAACACGACCATACGGGCATCGTCGACCCAGCCGTCGGAATATTCGAAAGCCCTCGTAAACAGCGCCTTAAGCGGCTTACCGGCCGGGTCCTTGCGCATGTCGACCACTGAAGTCGGCGGCAGCAGCTTGCGGCCGCCGAGATGATCATAAAGGAAGAGACCGAGCCGGATCAGCCAGGCTGGGCGAATGCCGCCCTTGTGGTAGGGAAGCACGAAGCGCAGCGGCCAGATGATGTGCGGCGCCATCGCCCAGAGGATTTCGCGCTCCATCAGCGATTCACGCACCAGGCGAAATTCATAATGCTCGAGGTAACGCAAGCCGCCATGAATCAGTTTGGTGGCGCCGGACGACGTGCCCGAGGCGAAATCGTTCATCTCCGCCAGCGCTACCGAGTAGCCGCGTCCGACGGCGTCGCGCGCAATGCCGCAGCCGTTGATGCCGCCACCGATGACGAATATGTCGTAAATCACCCGGCCCAAACTCCCCTCCGAGCCCACTGCAGATTTCGCATCGCACAAAATTTGCGCAATTGCGAAAGTGAGAACAGTTAAAACGAAAGAGATACGAATGTCAAACGAATGTTTGTGCCATAGGTACTTAAAAACGGCACCGGCAGGCGCCGCGCCCGCTTCCGCTAGGAAAAGAGAAATGAATCAAAAGATTACCTCGAATCGGCCGGAAACTCTGCCTTAACGCGGCCGGCTGTTCGTTTCGATCAGCTTCACGTTGTTTTCGAGACAGAGGTTGCGAATCGAAGGCACCGGGCAGTGATCGGTAATGAAAGTGTGAACCTGCGAGAGCTGGCCGATTCTCACCGGCGCGGTCCGTTCGAACTTGGTCGAGTCGGCTACGAGAATGACGTGCCGTGCATTGGCGATGATTGCCTGAGCGACCTTCACCTCGCGAAAGTCATAGTCGAGAAGGGCACCGTCCATGTCGATCGCCGAAGCGCCGATCACCGCATAATCGACCTTGAACTGGCGGATGAAATCGACGGCCGCCTCGCCGACGATCCCGCCGTCCGAACCGCGTACCACTCCCCCGGCGATTACGACTTCAATCGCCGGGAGCAGGCGTAACCTGTTGGCAACGTTTATATTATTGGTAATCACCATCAGCTCGTGATGATTGGCGAGAGCCTCGCCCACCGCCTCGGTCGTCGTTCCGATGTTGATGAAGAGCGAGGCGCCGCTCGGGATCAGCTCGACGGCAGCCATACCGATGGCCTGCTTCTCGGAAGCGGCAATCTGGCGGCGCGCCTCGTATTTGACGTTCTCGGTCCCGCTTGGAAATGTGGCACCGCCATGGATGCGTGTCAGCACCTGCGCATCACAGAGATCGTTCAGGTCCTTGCGGATCGTCTGGCGCGTCACCGAAAAGCGGGAGGCGAGCTCCTCGACCAGAACCCTGCCGCTCGATTTGGCAATCGCCACGATTTCCGTTTGCCGGTCGGTCAAGAACATGGGCGCCACACCTTTCGATCTGCTTTCGTTTTAAAGAAAGCGAACGCTGGCGCAATGTTAATCTGTCATACGATCGGCTTCGCGGCTTGAATTTGACGCTATCGCTTCCGCATCACGTTGACGACCAGCACGCCGAGGATCGCCATGACGCCTCCGACGGCACCCAGAGCTGTCGGCGTCTCGCCCAGCCAGAGGAAGCCGATCAGCGTGGCGACAGGCGGAACACCGTAGAGGAAATTGGACGCCCGCGCGGCCGTCAGCCGCTTCAACGCGATTGCCCAGGTGAGATAGCCGATAACTGTGGGAAAGATGACAAGATAGGCAACCGCCCAGTTCACTTCAGCCGGTGCGGCGACCAGTGCCTCGATCGTCGCCGGAACCGCCGGAAACAGCGGTACGGAGCCGATCAGCAGGATCCAGGCGGTAACGGCGAGCGCCGGCAGCCGCGCAAGCAGCGGCTTCTGCAGTACGCTGGCGATCGCCGAGCAGAGCGCTGCACCAAGAATCATGATCGCATTCGGATCGAGTCGAAAACCGTCGCCGGAGGCGAAAGCAATCAACCCCACGCCTGCGAAGGAAACCGCGGTCCCCACCCAGCCCCAACGGCCGAAGCGCTCGCCGAGCGCGAATGTGGCAATGAGAGCGGTGAACACCGGCATCGTGTTGATGATGAAACTCGCCGGCCCCGCAGCGACGGTTTGCTCGCCGGTATTCAAGAGAACCGCATAGGCGGCAATGAAGAGCACCGCCGCAACGGAAAGGCGAAAGAAATCGCGCCTTTGCGGCATCGGCCGATAGATGGCGAGATAGAACAATGCGATGACGCCGGCTGCCACATAACGCGCCGTCGCCAGCTCGATCGGCGTCAGCGGACCGAGACAGACCCGGATCACGGCGAAGGAGGAAGCCCAGAAAAGGATGGTGACGACGATTGCGGCAAAGGCCACAAGGTCGAACCTTCCCTGCCGTTCCGTCAAAACCGGTGCGCCTGTCGCCATGCTCATTTTAGCCTCCATAGATGCTCGGTAAGGAAGGATTATGCCGCCGAAGCATGCTTGAAAAGCATCGCAATCGATGATCAAATGTGCGTATGGTTCACAGCTCGCCCGTCCTGCCTCCGCTCGATACGCTTGAAACCTTTGCTCGCGCCGCCCGTCTAGGATCGTTTTCCGCCGCGGCCGAAGAAAGCGGCATCACCCATGGCGCAGTGTCGCGGCAGGTCTCGCGATTGGAGCGCTGGATGGGCGTGCGCCTGTTTGCCCGCGAAGCCCGCGGCGTACGCCTGACACCGGAAGGCATGCGGTTTTTCGCACGGGCGGAGGAGGCCCTTGCGCTGCTCGGCAATAGCGGCGAGCGCTGGCTGCCTCGGCCCAGCAAGGCCGTAGTGCGCCTTTCCGTTACTCCGTCCGTCGCCTCTCTATGGCTGTTTCCGCGCCTGGCAAAGCTCGAAGGAAACGAGCTGCATGTCGAACTGACGCTTGAACACCGGCTGGCGGACTTCGGTGAAGGCACGGATCTTGCCGTTCGTTGCGGCAAGGGGCCGTGGGCCGGCGTGCGTGCCCTGCCGCTCTGGCAGGAAAAATCCTTTCCGATCGCCGCCCCGGCGCTGGCAGCGCGGCTTGGCCAGCGCTCGGATGCGCTTTCGCTGCTCAATCTGCCGATCCTTCACGACTCCAATATCGAAGGCTGGCGCCGCTGGCTCGCGCGTGAAGGGCTCGACTATACGCCGCGCGGTCAGGACCGCCGCTTCGAAGATTACAATCTGGTCATCGATGCCTGCGCGCAAGGGCTCGGCGTTGCGCTTGCACGGCCGCCGCTGTCGGATGCCGTGCTTGCCGACGGGCGCGTCGTCGCAGTGTCGCAGCGCACCCTCGATTCCCATGTCGCTTTTCATCTGATCCGGCCGGACGACGCACTGAGAAGCCCCGCCATCGAATTCGCCAGCCGCTTCCTGCGCGAAGCCGGTCATGACGAGGCGGCAATCAACGGCTTTATCGCACCCGGCAGGCCGAAAGCGTAAACAGAGGACGCGCCGCCCCGCACATTCGCTGTCCTCTGGCTAGTAATGAAGTGGAGCCGCATGGGAGATTACGATCGGCCACCCCGGTCACTCTACAGGAAACTTCAGGCGCATTTCCTTCGCCAGCTCGAAGCCAGCGCTCCGATAGACCGGTTCCCCCGCATCTGAGGCATGGATGACGGCGGTCGTGCAGCCGATGGATTTCAGATAATCAACGGCCCTGGTCGTCAGCGCCAAAGCGATGCCGCGCCGGCGAAAGGCCTCCGCGACATAGACCGACCAGATGTAACCGTGCAACCGCTGCTCCGGCCGAATGACTTCCGGAAACGGCGATTGGTGCAACTGGCAGGATACGGAACCGGCGATTACACCGTCTACAATGGCCAGGAACGAGGCGAGACGGCGTTCCTCGCGACCACTTCTCAAAAACGATAATATCCGCGCCACCGCGTCCGGCCTGTAATGTTCCGGCGGCGTGCCATAGCTGTCCCAGATTTTCAGATAGTGCCTGACCAGGATCTCGTCCTCGTCGAGCGTTGCAATTCGGATATCCATCGTTTCGGCGCCAGCGCTAAGCCATTCCAACAAGCTCGTGACGCCCCCGTCGCGTCGCGGCAGGGGCGATAGAACCCGTCAATCCGCCGGGGTCAGTGTCATCGATGCGCTGCCGGCCGCAACGTTGAGGCCGAGCTGGCCTGTGAGGCTAAGCGTCTGCAGATGGATGGAGCCGGAGGTGCCGCCGACCAGGAGGTTGGCCCCGACACCGGCGCCAACCGTCGCCTCTGCGCTGGCGCCGACATAGAGGCCGGCGAGCGACCCGCGGTGATAACCAGCCGTTGGCGCAAACACCGCCCAGATCAGGCGACTGCGCGTGGTGAATCCGAGGTCGATGCCAAGCTTTCGCACCTCGCCGGTGTAGTGATCGAAAAGCTCATTGCCGACGATGGACTGAAAGACGCAGTCGGCTTCCTTGGACGAACCCAGCACATAACCCGTGCCGCCGCCGATATCGCAAGTGAGATAACCGATCTTCACGCCGTTGCGCAGGTCCGGCTCTTCATATGTTCTGGTGACAGGGTCGGCGGCATTGACCGCCCCCGCGCCGACCAACGTCAACGATACCGCGGCAAACGCCGCCGCAAGAGTTTTTTTCATAAGTCTCTCCTTCTCAAATCGTGACGGGAACACCCGGCTGACGGCACCGGATATCGGAGGGGACCGCAGGCGCCGTTTTCGCGTCGCGTGTCAAAGCGCGTGGAAGGCGCAAGCGACAGGTCTACGGTTCAGCCCCATTGGGACATTTCGAAGGCATTTACGACCGGCATGCGGCCTTTCGCGATCTTGTTAGGAATGGTTGCAGGAAAAACACATTTTCTCGGAGCGAGTTTCGCGCCGTCCGTAGGGCGGCCATCAAGAAAAAGAAAAACCCGGTGATAATTATCACCGGGTTTTATACTGTATCAATCTTCGCTATACTCTGCGCATGAAGCGCATAACAAGCGAGACGACGAACAACACCAGGAAAATGAAGAACAGAACCTGGGCAATGGAAGCTGAAGCCCCTGCGATGCCGCCGAATCCGAGGACGCCGGCAATCAAGGCCACAACGAGAAACACCAGAGCGTAGTAAAGCATCGCAATCTCCTTTTACGTTGCTGCTGACATAACGGAGACCGCCCGCTTTGGTTCCCTGCCTCTCGCGGCTGTCGGATGGAACGCCGCATGGCGTCTTTCAGCCGAAATGAAAGACGCCGCTGTACATCCGGTCGCCCTCAGTCGGCTCGGGAGGTTCGGCGGCATCGAGATAGGCCTTGAGCGGCCCGGTCAGTACGAACCAGATACTTGCCCCGAGCATGAAACAGGCGCCCACCGGATCGTCTATGCGGGCGATGAACGGAAGGCAGGCGGAGGAGAACAGCACGATGATCCTGACCGACCATTCTGCTTCCCGTTTGGCAACGGCGCGCGCCCTCGATGACTTGTATTCGCGGGCGCCATAAGCGCTTCCCCCTGCCTTGACCGCCAAAAACAGTTTTTTGGCGGACGGCAGGGCCAGCATGATCAGCGCGGCGATGCTGAGCGCGAAAGGCTTGCCCACCATGACCTGCACGCTCGCGATTAGCAGAAAGGACAGCACGACGAGATTCCATGTCGGCTCCAGCAGCTCCGGCGACTGCCGCGTGCGGATGTGCCATTGCCGCAGCAAGCCTGCAGCGCCGTTCAATAACGGCTGATCGATATAACGATTGATCCAGTCCATGCTGATGCGCCCGCCCCGATTGTCTGAAGAAGGCCCGAACACCACGGAAATGGGTCATCATCGTGGCAGAGCGCCGGCAATATCGGCGAGCGCTGTTCTTCGCCCCGATAAATGGCCTTCCCAACCGCCGATAAAGCTATCTGAGCTCCTGTGCGACTTCCCAGACATGGCCCGATGGATCGGCGAAGGCTGCCGTTCGGCGCCCCCAGGGACGATCGGCCGGACCGTTGAGCAAGGCTACTCCAAGTCTTCGTAGCTCCGCACAGACCTTATCGACGTCGTCGACCCTGATCGTCAGCAGGATGCGCGCGCCGGAACCTGATGCCGCCACGGCCGATGGTTCGACCAGCTGCGGCGCCTGTATTGCCTCGAGCAGATTGATCATCGCTCCCGAAAATTGAAGAACCGAGCATACCGCGTCCTGATAGGCGACGTCGGCGGCGAAAATCTTTTGATAGAAAGTCCTGGCGTCGTCGATCTTTTCGACGAACAGCGTGACCACCTCGATCGCGGCTGGCAGCATGGCATCATCCTCCGTGGCTCCGGCCGCTCAGCAAATGCGCCGAACGGCCTTCTGCTGGTCGTTTCGGACTCGATGATTTCGACATGCCGGCGGAAGAATAGCCGTTCAGCTCCGAAGCCCGGGCGCCTCGTGGCCGGTACGCGCCACATATTCAGTATAGCCACCGCCATATTGATGGACACCCTCCGGCGTCAGTTCCAGCACGCGGTTGGAAAGCGCGGCCAGGAAATGCCGGTCGTGCGAGACGAAGAGCATGGTGCCCTCATATTGCGAGAGCGCCTTTATCAGCATTTCCTTGGTATCGAGGTCGAGATGGTTGGTCGGTTCGTCCAGCACGAGCAGGTTCGGCGGGTCGAAGAGCATCATAGCCATGACCAATCGGGCCTTCTCGCCGCCTGACAGCACCCGGCACCTTTTCTCGACATCGTCGCCGGAAAAGCCGAAACATCCGGCGAGCGCCCGCAAAGGCCCCTGCCCTGCCTGGGGAAACCGATCCTCCAGCGATTGGAAGACCGTGCGTTCGCCATCAAGAATATCCATCGCATGCTGGGCGAAATAGCCCATCTTGACGCTCGCTCCAACAGCGACGCTGCCTTCATCCGGCGTGGTGGTTCCCGTCACGAGCTTCAGCAGTGTCGACTTGCCGGCGCCGTTGATGCCCATGATGCACCAGCGCTCCTTGCGCCGCACCATGAAGTCCAGCCCCTCATAGATCCTTCGGCTCCCGTATTTCTTATGAACGTTCTTCAGGTTGACCACGTCTTCGCCGGAGCGCGGGGCCGGCTGGAACTCGAAGGCGACCGATTGGCGGCGCTTGGGCGGCTCGACCCGGTCGATCTTCTCCAGCTTCTTCACGCGGCTCTGCACCTGCGAAGCATGCGAGGCGCGCGCCTTAAACCGTTCGATGAACTTGATTTCCTTGGCAAGCATCGCCTGCTGGCGCTCGAACTGGGCCTGCTGCTGCTTCTCGTTCTGCGCCCGCTGCTGCTCGTAGAATTCATAATCGCCGGAATAGGCCGTCAGCGTACCCGCATCGATCTCGATGATCTTATTGACGATGCGGTTCATGAACTCGCGGTCGTGCGAGGTCATCAGCAGCGCCCCTTCGTAACCCTTCAGGAAATCCTCGAGCCAAATGAGGCTTTCGAGATCCAGATGGTTGCTCGGTTCGTCCAGCAGCATGACGTCTGGGCGCATGAGCAGGATGCGGGCAAGCGCCACGCGCATCTTCCAGCCGCCCGACAGCGCGCCGACGTCGCCGTCGATCATCTCCTGGCTGAAGCTGAGACCTGCGAGCACCTCGCGGGCTCGGCCCTCGAGCGCATAGCCGTCCAACTCCTCGTAACGCGCCTGCACCTCACAGTAACGCTCGATGATCTCCTCCATGTCGCCAGCCTTGTCAGGGTCGGCCATGGCGGCCTCGAGCTCGCGCAACTCCGCCGCGACGATGCTGACCGGGCCGGCGCCGTTCATCACTTCGGCGACGGCGCTGTGGCCGGCCATTTCGCCGACGTCCTGGTTGAAGTAACCGATGGTCACGCCCTTCTCACAGGAGACCTGGCCTTCGTCGGGCTGCTCTTCACCGTTGATCATTCGGAAGATCGTCGTCTTGCCGGCGCCGTTGGGGCCGACGAGGCCGATCTTCTCGCCTTTGTTGAGGGCTGCCGATGCCTCGATGAAGAGGATCCGATGGCTGAGCTGCTTGCTGATATTCTCGATACGAATCATGGTGTGCTGCGGGGGTCCGGGAAAGTTTCGGCGCCCTTATGCCACGCATGGAAACGGCAGGATAGGCCCCGTTGCCCGCCCTCTCGATCTCCGAGTTTCGATTGGATAGTATCGTGGCCTGCGCTGATAAGGAATTCGTGCCAATGAGCGTTCGCCCGCCACAGTCTTTCCGACAATCTCAGCAGGATGCCAGCGGCTTCAACGTCCTCGAATACGAGCTGATGTCGGCGCGCGCCGACGCGCTCGGACGCCACGGGCTGAAGGTGGAGAAAGCACTTGCCGCCTTGAAGGCCTGGACGCCTGAGCGCCAGAGCACGGCGGAGCGCGAGGGGCTTATCAATGAGGCATCCGACGCCGTCTGGGCATTCTTCATCCAGCGCGAGATCTGCGGGCTCAGAAACAATCGCGATGCCATCCAGCGCTACGGCATCCCGAATGAGGTGATCGCCAGATTGGGCGCAGTACGAAAATAAACGTGCGGCGAGACCGCGACCTCCCTCCCCTATTGTGTGGAAATCAACGGCGCCAGAAGATATGGCTCTGGTACCGAACCAGTGTGAAAGGGAATTGCGATGCCAAGCTCAATCCGGATCGGCAATCAGGATCTCACCGTCGACGTCTCTTCCCTCGGCGCAGAGATGCAAGCACTCACCACCAACGACGGACGCTCCTGGTTGTGGACGGGCGACGCGACCTTCTGGACAGGGCGCTCACCGATCCTGTTTCCGATCGTCGGCAAGGCTCCGGACGACCAAGTCGCAATCGACGGCACGGTCTATCCGTTGGCTCAGCACGGGTTTGCCCGGCGCAGCGAATTCGCCCTCGCAACCTCCACGGCAACGACCTGCCGGCACGAGCTTGTCGCCTCCTCGGCCACACGGGCGGTCTACCCGTTCGAGTTTCTGCTTGCCGTGGAACACGCGGTCGAGGGTCGCGCTTTGACCGTCACTGCCGAGGTCAGCAACCGCGATCAGAAGGCGATGCCGTTCGGCTTCGGCTTCCACCCGGCCTTCGCCTGGCCGCTGCCTGCTGCTTCCCGGCGCGCCCACACCATCACGCTCGACAATCAGGGTGAGCCCGAGCTCGTGCGGCTGGAGAGCGGCCTCATCAATCCGGCGCCGCTATCTTCACCCTTCGACAAAGGCCGGCTGGTGCTGGATCATGCCATGTTCGACCAGGATGCAATGATCTTCCCGAAAGGCGCGGGCGAAGGACTGCGCTACGGCGCCGAAGGCGGACCTAATTTGCGGTTCCATTTCAAAAACCTGCCCAATCTTGCCCTATGGACGAAACCAGGCGCGCCCTTCATCTGTGTCGAGCCATGGCACGGAACGGCCGCTGAAGCTGGAGCGTCGAGCGAGCTGTCGCGGCGGCCGTACACCAACATATTAGCGCCTGGCGCGGCCACGCGCTTCGCCTTTACCGTCGAGATCCTCTAACGGTCCGCGCCCTCAGTTCGGCGGAGCGTCCAGCGCATGCAGGATGCCGCGAAGCTCGGCGAGCCCGCGCATGCGGCCAATAGCGGGGTAGCCGGGCGTGACTGTTTTGTTGAGATCGTCGAGCATGCGGTGGCCATGGTCCGAGCGGAAGACGATGGTATCCTGAGCACCGCGGCGGCGGTCTTCGGCGACAAGTTCCCTGAGAACCGCAACCATGTCGACATCGCCCTCCAGATGCGCGCTTTCATGAAATGTTCGGCCATCGCCCTCTCGCGTCGTAGCGCGCAGATGGGCAAAATGGATACGCGAGGCAAAACGGCGGGCGATCGCCGGCAGGTCGTTATCGGCGCGCACGCCGAGGCTGCCGGTGCAATAGCACATGCCATTCGCCTCCGATGGCACCGCATCGAAGAGAGCGGCATAATCATCGGCCGTCGAGGCGATGCGCGGCAAGCCGAACAGCGACCGCGGCGGATCGTCGGGATGCAGTGTCAGCTTGACGCCGCGTGCTTCGGCGGCCGGCGTCACCGCCTCCAGGAATTCGATCAGATGCCGGCGCAACCTTGCGGCATCGATGCCGCTATAAGCGACAAGCTTTTCCCGGAAAGCCGGAATTGTCAGAGGTTCAGTGGTCGAGCCCGGCAAAGCCGAGGTGATGATACGGGTGATCTCGGCGATCTCCTCCTCCGACATCGCCTCGAAGACAGCGCGCGCCCGTTCGCGATCCTCATCGGAATAGTGTCGTGCCGCATCCGGCCGTTCCAGAATGAAAAGATCGAAGGCCGCAAAACGCTCGTGATCGAAGCGCATGGCGGTGGCCCCGGTCGGCGTCACGAAATCGAGTTCGGTGCGGGTCCAGTCCACCACAGGCATGAAATTATAGCAGACAATCGGAATACGGCAGGCGGCGACCGCTTCGAGGCTGGCGATCCACGCCTCGATTTCAGCCTTCGCCTCTCCGCCCTTGCGCTTGACGGCATCGGGGATCGGAATGCTTTCGACGACCGACCAGACGAGCGGCGAGCGATCGGCCGGCGTCGTCTCGATCAGGGACTGGCGTTCGCGCACTTCCCTTTCCGTCCAGGCCCTGCCGATCGGCACCTGATGCAGAGACGAGACGATGTTGGTCGCGCCCGTTTGACGGACTTCATCGAGCGTCACCGGTGCTTCCGGCCCGAACCATCTCCAACCTTGTCGCATGCTTAATCCTTTCCTCGCCTTTCGCTTCGTGTTTGGCCTGCCGTCAGCAGAAATAATCGGGGTAGCGCAAGCGCAGTTCGTTGACGTCGGGAATGACCGCGCTCAAGTGATGGATCATCGCGGCGCGCGCAGCCGCAGCATCATGGGAGGCGAGCGCGTCGCGAATGGCCGTATGTTCGCACACAACATTGTCCATGCGCCCCAGCGCCGGCAGCGCCAGCCGCCGCGCCCGGTCGATCTGCACCTTTACCGTCTTCAGAATCGCCCAAATGCCGGGATAGCCTGATATCTGCGCGATCGCCTCATGAAAGGCCTCGTCCTCCTCGTGGAAGTTCGAGACGTTGCCGACAGCGGCATGCGACCGTTGCCGGCCGATGATGGCGTCCAGAACGGCGATATCGGCAGCGGTGGCGGTTTGGGCCGCAGTCTCGACGGTCGCGCCCTCGAGAGCCTTGCGCACGACCACCGCCTCGGGGATCGCCGCGACCGGCACACGCGATACGACGGTGCCTGACTGCGGATAGATGTCGACCAGCCCGCCTTCAGAGAGCCTGAGCAGCGCCTCGCGGACGGGCGTACGGCTCACGCCGAAGTCCTCGGCGATCCGCTTTTCCTGCAGCAACAGTCCAGGCGCCATCCTGAGCGAAACGATGTCGGCATAGAGACGCTCGTAGATGGCGCCTGCCGTTGTGACACGGCGCAACTTGCGACCGACTTCCTGCGAAATCGAGACCGCGAGCGCTTCGGTTTCTGAGGCCTGCCGCATAGCAATACCCGGAATGATCGAGTTCTGGCATACTAGTATATCAGCCGAGGCGCGTTGCCAAGGCGTGTGGGGCGATAGAGCAAAATTCCGAAGTTCGTCGTCGTTAACAGCGTCCTTCAATTCTGATCCAGGCTCCATGTTGGAACTTAGAACAGCCGAATTGGTTGAGATCCAAGCAAGGAGCCGCCGATGAAGAACCCGGAACGACGCAAGAAAAATGAAAGCACGGCCGATGCCACGCGGCTGGAGGAGTCATCCCCAACCGGTGCGCGCAAAGGGAAGATGGCGCGGCAAGCGACAGGCGAAGCCGACGGACAGCGCATCGATTCTTCGGCTGCTGCCCGCGAGGCGGAGATCCGCAAAAGAGCATATGCGCTGTGGGAGAAGGAAGACAGGCCGGAGGGCAAGCATTGGGATCACTGGACCCGCGCGGAGCAGGAGCTTGATGCGCGGTATGGCGACGCAGACAATCCTCCCCGGCTGGAGGCGGTGCGAGAGGCCTTGCGCGAACATAGCGACGCTTTCCTCGTCAAGACGGATCTCGAAGACGCTGATCAACGCGAAGCCTCACCCGGCACACGCGAGCAGGATTGAAATTCAGCCTTTTGAGGCAATTCAGGAAAGGTCCCGAGATGGTCGATAAACGAGATTTGGACGCCGGATTCACCGGCACACCCGTCGAGCCGCCGGAAGGACTGGCGAAAGTTGCCCAGTCTGCGGCCAGCGGGCTGAAACGCGAAGTCTATGCAGTCACCACCGGGGCCAGAAACCACCCGCACACCGCAAGCGCATTGTTGCTCACGGTCGGTCTTGCGGCGTTCGGGTTCGGCTATCTCCTTGGTCGATCATCGCTGGAAAGCTCGGCTCGCCTCTGGCGATAGCGGCACTAACGAAGTGGCTGGCGTGACTGAATATCGCTGTTCAAAATCGGCCCGGTCGGAATAATGAAAGAACCAGACCCTGTGCTCGAAGCGCGTTCCCTCTGGAGATGCGCCTCGATGACCATCTTCTCAGCAGCTCGCACCTCAAACGTGTTTTCTGATCGGAGCAGCTTTTCTATTGCAGGGCGTTACCGCCCATCGTCGAGCAATGCATCGGGGTTTGCTGTTGCCGGAATACGACAGTAACAAAAGCGCGAGTTCCGGCCACGTTCACGGCTTGACAGTGGTGACAACGGTCCTTAGCGAGGCTGCATCAGCGACACCTCAGGACCAGCATAGTGAATTATTTCAGGCAACTCGTGATTGCGGTGCTTCATCCCGGTAACGGGGCTGGAAGCGCGCTTGATCGAACCAACGGCATTGCGGTCTTTCTCTTTGCGATCCTGCCCGGCCTTTCGCCCAACTTTAACTCCTTTATCCTCCTTGGGTCGATGGTATCGGGGCTCTATTGTCTGGCGAGGGCCCGCTTTCCTCTGAAGTTATCGAAGTCCGACCGAGTGGTTGCCATTTGCATGACGATCTACCCGGTGGTGATGATCGTCAGCATATTCGTCAATCCGCCTTTCTCCGAAGAACTGGACTGGATTTTCCGACTCCTACCTTTCTTTTCGATCTGGCTGATTTTGCCGCGTATGCGTCAATCTCCCGATGGCCGCCTTGTGTCGCTCTTTATCCTCGGCGCGGGTCTCGGCATGATCGTTACTTTTCTTTTCAGCCTGCTTCAGGTCCTGTTTCTGATGCCCAGGGCAGAGGCGGGAACCTCGAACGCGGCACTGCTGGGCGTTATCGGCATTCTTTTCGGCGGCGTCGCGCTGCTCAACATTCAATCCCCCAAAAGCATGGAGCAAAAAATCGCGATATTGGGGTATGCTGCGGGGCTAGGCTGCGCGCTGCTCTCCGGAACGCGTTCGGCCTGGCTGGTCATCCCCGTCCAACTCGTCATCTTTCTCTGGTATTTTCCAAAACACCGCTTTCAATTCAGTCTGCGCAGCCTCGCTATAACCGGTTCTGTCCTATTGTTGGGGCTTCTCGCCCTGGGCAGCGACCAGGTTGTCTATCGCGTCCGTGAACTCCAGGACAATCTGTCAGCACTCGAAAGCGCCCATGGCGACATCACCTCGCTGAGTGCGCGGGTCGCTCTCTACAAAGGCGCGCTATCTGCAATCACCAAGGATCCGTTGACCGGCTATGGTCCGCAAAACCGGATGACTGCAGTCTTGGCGGAGGTCCCTGAGGGCATAAGGCAGCAGTTGCCCTATTCGCATGTCCATAACGGCTTTCTCACAGCAGGCATTGACGCCGGCCTTGTCGGAATCGCGGCGCTTTCGCTGCTGCTCCTGACGCCTGTGATCGCCGCGTGGAAAAAGGAACCCGGCCCTAGCCGGGACCTAGCCATGGCGCTCGCTCTTCTGCTCACCAGCAGCTACATTATTACTGGCAGCTTCGGCATCATGTTCAACCAAAAGGCACTGGATCCGATCTTCGCCTATATGGTCGCCCTTATTTGCGCGGATCGGGGCAGCACACGCTTTGCGCCCGTGGTCCGAAGCTGAGCCTGCGCTTCAGGCCGCCGTATTGGTTTCGGCACCGGTGAATGCCAGATCCGAAACCTCACCTGTTGAAGAATAGCCGGAAACAAGTTCTGCCAAGGTCGCGCGCGCCGCGACCATATCGTTTCGATCCAAGGCCGCATTGAGCGAGTTGAGCTTCTTCGAAAGCTCCGGCCAGAGCAGGAAGTCCTCGCGCGCCTTCATGATCCGAGGATGTTCGGTTGTCTCAGGGTTATCCCCGATCAACAGTTCTTCATAAAGCTTCTCGCCGGGCCTCAGGCCGGTAACGGAAAGCTCGATGTCCCCCTCGGGATTATCCTCGTCGCGGACGGTCAATCCGGAAAGCTCGACCATCTTGCGGGCAAGATCCGCAATGCGAACGGGCTCGCCCATATCGAGCAGGAAAACATCCCCGCCCTCGGCCATGGCGCCTGCCTGAATGACAAGTTGCGAGGCCTCCGAAATCGTCATGAAATAGCGGGTTATTTTCGGATGTGTCAGGGTAACGGGACCGCCTTCCTTGATCTGCTGCCGGAACAGCGGCACGACGGATCCGGAGGAGCCGAGGACGTTTCCGAAGCGGACCATGGAGAAACTTGTCCGTGCCCTGTCATTGGCCGGTTCTGCCGCAAGCGCCTGCAGAACCATCTCCGCCAGCCTTTTGCTGGCGCCCATCACATTCGTCGGGCGCACGGCTTTGTCCGTGCTGATCAGCACGAAATTGGAGACGCCGCATTTGCTCGCCGCACGCGCGGTGATCAGCGTTCCCATAACATTGTTCTTGATGCCTTCCACGGCATTGTGTTCGACGAGAGGAACATGCTTGTAAGCCGCGGCGTGATAGAGCGTCTGCGGTCGCCAGCTCTGCATGATATGTTCCATGCGATCCTGATCGCGGACAGAACAGAGGATCGGGACGATCTGCAGGCTTTCCTGCTCGTAAAGCTCGGCCAGCTTCAACAATTCGGCATGAATATTATAAAGCGCAAACTCGTTCTGATCTAAGAGGATAAGGCTCGAAGGCGCATTGCGCAGGATCTGCCGGCACAGTTCGCCGCCGATCGAGCCGCCGGCGCCCGTGACCATCACCACCTTGTTGCGCATCGCCTTGTCGAGCAGTTCCTGCCGCGGTGCAACCGCTTCCCTTCCCAGCAGGTCCTCGATCTCCAGCTCGCGTATGTCGGAAACGGCGACACGCCCCTGAGCAAGCGCGGTGAGATCCGGCAATGTTCGAACATTCACCCTGGCTTTGCGGATGCGTTCGAGGATTTCATTGCGCCGCTGCCGCGATGTGGAGGGAAGAGCAAGAAGCACGTTGTGCACGCCAAGCGCTTCGGCAAGCACCGGAAGATCCGACGGGTCATAGATCGGCAGACCGCCCATGATGCCGCCCTTAAGGCGGGGATCATCATCAAGATAACCGATGACATTGAGTTCGGCGCTGTTCGTCAGAGCGCCGGCGAGTTGCCGTCCGGCATTTCCTGCCCCATAGATCAGCACCTTGTCGAGCGTATTCTGGTGCAGGATGCGCTGATAGGTATCGCCGAGCCAATAACGGATGCCCAACCGTGACAGACCGATCGCGATCAGCAGCAGGAAGGGCTGGAGAATGCCGACGGTTCTCGGAACGCCCGGGACGCTGAGCGCCGTGAATATCGTCATGAAGGCGACGCCGTAGATCGCGATCGCCTTTAGAACGGCAATAAAAGCGGCCATGTTGGCATAACGGAAGATCGCCCGATACATGCCCATGACGATGAAGATCGGAAGGGCCATGCACAAGGAAACGAAGACCGGCAGCCACTGCACGCCGGTTAGGACCGTCCATTCGTTCAGACGGAAGCAATAAGCCAACCAGATCGTCAGGACACAAAGACTGGAATCCACCATCAGGGCGAGCGCGCGCTTGGCAGCACGCGGCATCGCCAGCAGAGGGGCGACGAGTGCCTGCATCGGCACTAAGAACCATGCTGAGCGTGGCGTCTCAGTGGGGGTATTTTCAGGCATTGCTTCCCAGCGTCTCGCGGATCAATCAGACAACCACCTTCTTGTCATTTTCTACAACGAGCGCAACTGAAATAATCGGAAATCAAAGTCTTCCGCACCGCTTATCTATCAGAAGTAGGTAACTTAATGCTTTATTCCCCTACGGCGGATTACCTTCTCGGCCGTCAGAAACAGGATGCGCATGTCGAAACCGATCGAGCGCCGCTCAAGATATTCGGCATCGAATTTCACCTTCTCCGGAATCGGCAATTCGTCACGCCCGTTGATCTGCGCCCATCCGGTCAATCCGGGCAGGAGTTTGTCTACGCCGCGGGCCGTCCGCAACTCGATCAAATCATACTGGTTGTAGAGCGCCGGGCGTGGGCCGACGAAACTCATTTTGCCAGCAAGGATGCACCAGAGCTGGGGCAATTCGTCGAGGCTGGATTTGCGCAGAAACGAACCGATGGGCGTCAGAAACCGATCGGGGTTTTCGAGCAGATGTGTCGCGACCGTCGGCGTGTCGACGCGCATGCTGCGGAATTTCGGCATCAGAAAGATCTGATTGAAACGTCCGATACGTTTTGACCAGTAGAGGGTCGGTCCCGGCGACGTTAATCGGACACTAACCGCGACTAAAAGGATCGGGACGAGCAGAATGACCGACACGACCAATGCCAGGAAAAAGTCCACCGCCCTTTTCAACCCCATTCCCCGCATGTCTTCCATTGCCCCACCAGCGGATTCCGCCATATGCCACCGCGCCGTATCGTCAAAAAGGCGTTTCGCGTCAACTCCATCCGGCGCCGTTTCTTCATGGACCCCGCCCGGCCGAGCATCGATCAAATCCTGCCCTCGCCTCGCCAACTGAGACTTATAGGCCTTTGATCTCAAAGGAAGAAGATGTTAATCAGAAGTTATCTGCCGGTTTGTTTCCGTCACTTTCCGTTAACCATAACCTCGCTGCGAACAGCAGTATGGAATTTTATCCTGTCTTGCCCCTGATCGGCGAATTGGCACGGGCAAGCGCCATCAACATCGGTCCGATGGCAAATTCGCCTCTTTCGGCGCGACGGGTCAGGTCACGGAGGTAACCGCCGGCGGAATTGATGTGCCCTGCCCTTTCGAGCACGCAGGCCATGACGGTAGCGGCGGTTTCAGGGCCCATCACTTCGCAGGCCTGTTCATAGGCCGAGGGGCTGACTCCGAGCATCGAGCGAACGACAACAGCCGCCGCCATCAGATCGCGCCATGTGCCCACCGAGCCCTGCGGTCCATAAGCGCCGATCTCGGGGCATGCCTGCAGCACTAGGCCCAGCGGGAAGGATTTGAGTCCGCCGCTAGCAGTCGAGGCTGAGCTTTCAGCCGGCACAGGCCCGCCCCTCCCTTCCTGGGTCGCTGTTCGGCCCATCGGTTCGGCCCAACCTTCCGATCGATTATCCGCCGTTGCGCCCTGCTTCGTTCCGAAGCTTGGTTCAAGTTCAGTAATGGAATGTGGATTTGAATTCTGTATGTGCCGCTCAGAATGTTGGGCATTGCCGCTTTGATTTTGAGCTTTAACCTGCATTTCCAACTGATTGATGATCTCCTCGCGCAGCAGTTCCAGTTCGTCGAGCGCGGCGGCGGCCTCCGTCGCGGATGGCGACCGCGGCAGCTGTTCGACCGCACTCCGGAAATGCAGATGATAGCCACTCCAATCGCCGGGGGCCCCCTCTTCCACGGCCATCTCGATCAGCTTGGCGATGTCGCGCCGGCAGAGCGTCAGGCGCTCCTTGAGCCGCTGCAGTTGCAACCGTTCGGCAGCCACCTCCGCCGCGAGCCTCTCGACCTCGTCAGCGCGCGCGAGCAGCGGCGCCAGCGAGAAGCCAAATGCCTCACCGATCTCCCCGCCCTGCTCCCGGCGGGCATAACGCTTGCCGTTCGGGCTGTCCTTGCGGATCAGCAATCCGGCCTCGATCAATGCGGCCAAGTGGCGACGGATTGTCTGCTCCGCCATGCCATGCGCGCGAAGAGAAAGCTGCGCATTGGAGGGAAAAACGACCAGCCCGTTGTCCTCGCAGAGCTCTCCCTTGGGATAAAAGCTCAGCAAGGCGTTCAGGATGGAGAGCGCCCGGTCGGTAATGCCGAGCAGCGGCCTGGCTTCACACAGGGCGCGATAGAGTTTCCATTTATCAATCGATCGGCCGGGCTCGATCTTTCGCGCAACCGCCTGGCTTGCCAACATGCCAAACGTCATCGGCCGCCGCCCGAATGGCGTCGTCACACTTCCGCTTTCCATTTTCTTCGCCTTCTTCAAGGCAAAAGATCACAGCTCACCAAATTCGGTGCCAAAGACTCTTGACTATGATTCGCGGAAATGTGATTCTCTGGGTGTCTAGATCAGAGAGGGCTTCCGCGACGGCAACGTTCGGGGGCCTTTTCTTTTGCTTATTGATCTCCGTTCTTCGTCAAATCCTGTGTCTTCTCGAACGCCTCGTAGAGACGATCCAGATTGCTGGCGATGTAGGCGCCAAAGGCAGACGCCTTCTCCGCCTTCAGCGCGATGGTGAATTGTTTCCCGTCATCCTTGATCTTCGCCTTGACGGCTCCGTCCTTGCGCTGCCAGGCGCGAGCAGAGGGCGGATTCGCGGTGGCGAACGAGGTCTGTTGCTTCCTGTTAATGAAGGCGACGAGCATGTCGAAGCGAGCGTCCGGCTCTGCCGTCTCGAACTCCACCGATCTGGTGAACTCGATCGCCCGGGCGGTGATGTTTTCCGTCTCGAATTTCACCGAAAGATCATGCCAGCGATCGCGGCCGGTGGTCTTGGCTGCGCCGATTGCGCTCAGGACTTCGGCTGGAATCCGCTTCGTGACCGACAGCATCTTCGACACCGTCGTCTTGTCGGCACTGAGTGCCGACATGATCGTTTCCCTGTCGAAACCCAGCGTATCGAGCTTGTCGGCGAACATCGTCCTCTCGATGAAGGAGAGATCGGCGCGTGCCGAATTCTCCTGGCCCTGCGCAATGACGTGGTCGCGATCGTCGAGTTTCTTGACCACCGCCCGAACAGGCCGGCCGAGTTCCTTTGCAGCCCGGGCGCGACGATGGCCAAAAGCGATCTGGTATCGGCCATCCTTCTCGGGATGCGGGCGCACGAGGATCGGCGAATCCTGGCCGCGCAGGCGGATCGCCTCGACCAACTCGCGGAACTGTTCGTCGGCATGCGCCAACCGGTCGGTCACGAAAGAATCCTCGATCAGCGCCGGGTCGAGATCGACCACTGTCTCGCCGCTCGCCAACTGCTCCTCGATCGCCCTGGCGGCATCGGCCTTGGCAGCCAGGGCATCGATGCTGCGGGTGACGGCACCGAGCGCGCCAATCCCCTTATAGGTGATATGCTGTTTCTCGTCGCGATGGGCTGGCTCATCCTCGTTGTTTACCGCAGTAAACTTCTTGGAATCATCCATCAGGCCCGACAGAAGATTTTTACGCGCCATCAGCCAGCTCCTTGCCCCGGTTTACCGCAGTAAACTTCCCGCTCATTTCCGGCCCCATGCCTTATGGATGAGATCAACGATTTCCGTATTGACCGCTTCCATGGCCTCCATGGCACGGTCATAGGTCGCGCGGGTAAACTGACTTCGCTCGACCTCATAAAGTGTCTGGTTGGTCATCGCGGCGTCGGAGATCGCAACACTGCGCAGCATCGGATTGGTGAGCACGTGACTTTTGAACATCGAGCGCATGAAGGCGACCATCTGCGTCTGCGGTCCGTCCTGCGGATCGTAACGGGTTACGAGATAACGCAGCCAGTCGAGGTTCATGTTGCCGCCGGCTCCCTTCAGCGTGTTCAGCACTTCGCCAAGCATTTGCAGGAACTGGCACATCGACATCACATCGAGCATCTGCGGATGGACGGTGATCAGAACCGCCGTCGCGCCACAAATGGCGCTCATGGTCAAAAAGCCGAGCTGGGGAGGACAGTCGATGATGACGACGTCGTAATCCTCGGCGACCGAAGCCAGAGCCTCGTCCAACCGCGCGAAGAAAACGCGCCCATAATCGCCCGCTTTGCCCTGCGCGAGGACCCGCGGCGTGTCGTGTTCGAACTCCATCAGCTCGAGATTGCCCGGCACAAGGTGAAGGTTCGGGAAATTGGTCGGCCGGATGACATCCCGCAGCGGCCGCCGCCGATCGTCGTAGCGAATGGCGGCGTAGAGTGTCTCATTTTCGTTGACGTCGAACTCCGGCTGAAAACCGTGTATGGCGGAAAGAGACGCCTGCGGATCGAGGTCAACGGCAAGGACGCGGTGGCCGGTCAGGGCGAGATGCTGGGCAAGATGCGCGGCACTCGTCGTCTTGCCGCTGCCGCCCTTGAAGTTGACGACGGCAACGACCTGCAGATGTTCGCGGCCGCGGCGGTGACGCATGTAATGCGTTCCGGCGCGGGCATTCTGCTCGAGGAAGCTGCGCATCTCTTCCATCTGCTCCGCCGTGTACGAACGGCGGCCAGACGGCGTAACCTGGGGGAGGGCACCCTTGCCCTCGAGCGAGAGATTTCGAAGATAGCCGCTGGTCACGCCTAGAAACCGCGCCACTTCGGCAAGCTGAAATTCCCGCAGACCCTTCAGCGCGCGCGGCGGAAACATTTCGAGCCGATGCTGCTTCAGCTTGTCGGATAGTTCCTGCGCCTGCCCAATGATCAGCTGGTCGACGTCGGAAATTGCTTTTTCTATTTGCGTTGCAATATTCATGGAAATCTCGAAAATGCGATTTAAAAGCTCTACGCGCCGTGAAACCGCATTTAGCCCCGATTCTGGAGGAGTGGCAAGGCAAATAGGGTTAACAAGATCCTATCAGGAGGTTGTCCCAATCTATTTCAAGCGCTTGCGAGGGCGTTCGTGTCGCCGGCCCGGTGCGCTAATCGCACATTCACGGTCCGAATCGACGAGATCAGGCGACATAATAATCCGAATCGAAAATGTCGGGCGTGCAAAGCGCCCTGTAGCAAGCCGCAGCCGCGAGGCGCCAGCTCCTCAGCGTGGTTTGAGCCTCAGGCGCGCAACGGTAAGGCGCGCGGGTCTGGTCGACTAACCGCGACTTGCCAGATCAATCAAGCCTCAGCTCCCACGAGAACAGTCGGCCTGCCAGTTACTCGAGAGGCCGACGGTTGACATCTGTCATCGAAGTCAATGTCAGGCCGCTTTCCGCTTGCGCCATCGCTTTCACCAATGCGATGATCGTCTCACGAATATCGCGATCGGCAATCTTCAGAAATGCGCGGTTAAGCACCAATCCCTCTTTCGTTCGCAGGAATTGAGCGACCGGATCGGCATTCTCCGGCAGATCCAACCCCTGCAGGCTCAAGGGCTCGGACTCGTTCTGCTCGAAGAAGAAGCTCGGTGAGGTGTGAAGGACTTCGGCTATTCGCTGCAGACGGCTCGCGCCGATGCGATTGATGCCCTTTTCGTATTTCTGAACTTGCTGAAAGGTCACCCCGATCTGCTCGGCAAGCCGCTCCTGGCTCATTCCAAGCAACTGTCGGCGTGTTCTGATACGCGCGCCGACGTAGCTGTCTATGGCATTCGGTGTCTTGACATTCATCGCGTGTTTTCAGCCTCGATCGGATTTACATCAGCGCAGCTGTAGTATCCCTGTAAGCAGTTTTCCATGGCTGTTTTCATATAGCATAGCACATATGCGATGATGCCGGCTGACTGTGATATGAAAACCCCCATCCGACAGATGGCCACCGCCGCAAGAGCGGTCGACGGGACAAATCAAACAAAAGCCGTACCGATCGTGGCCAAACCGGGCTGGTGATTCTTGCCAGGCTTGCGTTAAATGTTTCGCAGCGACCGCCGCTCGACAGTCTCGCCAGCCCCGATCGCCCATAATCCATTGAAACGACGCGGCACAGATCGTGCCTGTGCAGGAGAGATATGATGGCAACGGTTGCCGAGGGCGCACCCCGTTTCGAAAAGACAACCATGTCTGTTCTGGTCGCGGTCAGCTTCTGCCACATGCTTAACGACATCATGCAGTCGCTGCTCGCCTCGCTCTACCCACTGTTCAAGGCGAACTACGATCTCGATTTTGTGCAGATCGGCCTTCTGACCATGACGTTCCAGGTCACCGCGTCTCTGCTGCAGCCGGCGGTCGGCATTGTCACCGATCGCTGGCCGATGCCCTATTCCCTGCCGATCGGCATGGCGAGTACCTTTTGCGGTCTCATTCTGCTCGGCAATGCCGGCAGTTTCGCGCTGCTGCTGGTCGCGGCCAGCCTGATTGGCTTTGGCTCGGCCGTCTTCCATCCGGAAGCCTCGCGGGTGGCCCGTCTTGCATCCGGCGGCCGCCACGGTTTCGCACAGTCCTTTTTCCAGGTCGGCGGCAATGCCGGCCAGGCGATCGGTCCGCTGCTCGCCGCCTTCATCGTCTTGCCACTCGGGCAGCATAGCGTCTCCTGGCTTTCTGTCATCGCCATGGTCGGCATGCTCGTGCTGAGCTGGGTAGGCAGCTGGTATATGAACCACAGGCGTCAAAACGCCAGCAGACCCGCCGTCAGCCGAATTCTGCCGCTGCCGCAGAACCGGGTCGTCTGGGCACTGCTGATCCTGGTGCTGCTGACGGCGACGAAAAACGTCTACATGGCGAGCGTGTCGAGCTACTTCACCTTCTATGTCATCGACAGGTTTGAACTCAGCGTGCAGCAGGCGCAGCTGATGCTTTTCCTGTTCCTCGGCTCGGTCGCCGTCGGCACCTTCCTCGGCGGGCCGATAGGCGATCGCTTCGGTGCCCGTTTCGTCATCTGGTTTTCGATCCTCGGCGTTATTCCCTTCGCCTTGCTGCTGCCCTATGCCAACCTTTTCTGGACCGGCGTGCTCAGCATCGTCATCGGTCTTGTCTTCGCGTCCGCCTTTTCCGCGATAGTTGTATTCGCGCAGGAGCTAGTGCCTGGCCGCGTCGGGCTGATCGCCGGCGTATTTTTCGGCTTTGCCTTCGGGGCAGGCGGGCTAGGTGCTGCGCTGCTCGGCGATTTTGCCGACACTCACGGTATTGCCTTCGTTTACCGCATCTGCTCCTACCTGCCGCTGCTCGGCTTGCTGACGGTCTTCCTGCCGCGAATCCCGAAGCAGAAATCGGCCTGAGGCCTATGCCCGTGATAGCCCGCTTTCGAAGCGGATCGGAGAAGTGATCGGTGAGCTGTCGCTTCTCTTCCGTTCAAGCGCTTGTCGCTGCCGAGTGAAGAGGCCGCCGTGGTTGAAAACGGCGCCGCGGAGGCTGTCCTTTATGAGAGGGTGCTTATAAGCCGCAATTAATCCATAAATTTGATGGAAATTTATGCTGCCGGCTTCGATGGCGGGGCAAGAGTTTTCCCGACCTTTCCTTAACATCAGACATTCTTGCTTCGCCCGCGATCCAGACGTTTGCCATGATCAGCCGGCTCGGGGCGTTCGGCCTCATTCAGTCAGACGGGATAAAAATGACCAAGAACAAAAATCTACACGGCCTCCACCTTTCGCGCCGCGCGGCTCTTGCCGCCGTCGCTGTTTCCGCAGTTACACTTTTTACCTTCGCGGCACCCGCGCCTTCCTTTGCTGAGGACAAGTCGATCAAGGTCGGCATCATGGCCGGCGAAGATGAGGATGTCTGGCGGGTGGTCACGAGCGAGGCGGCCAAGAAGGGCCTCAAGATCGAAACCGTTATCTTTAACGATTATACGCAGCCGAACGAAGCGCTGGAGCGTGGCGAAATCGACGCCAATGCCTTCCAGCACCAGCCCTATCTCGACAACCAGATCCAGCAGCACGGCTACCATATCGTTCCCGTTGGTTATACCGGCGTTTGGCCGATTGGCCTCTACACCAAAAAGTACAAGTCCGTCGCCGAGATCCCGGAAGGCGCCGTCATCGGCGTTCCAAACGATCCCTCGAATGAAGGCCGGGCACTGCGCGTTCTGCAGAATGAAGGCCTTATCAAGCTGAAGGACGGCACCGGCATTCTTGCGACCGTTGCCGACGTTACCGAGAACCCGAAGAAGATCGAGATCAAGGAGCTCGATGCCGGCATCGTCGGGCGTTCGATCGACGATCTTGATGCGGGGGTCGTCAACACCGACTGGGCGCTGAAGAGTGGTCTTTCACCGGCCGAGCGCATTGCACAGGAGCCGATCGCCGACAATCCGTACCGCAACTTCATCGCTGTCAAGGAAGAGAACAAGGGTGCGGACTGGGTCAAGACGCTTGTGTCTTCCTACCAGAACGATACGGTCAAGGCCGAGTTCGATAAGGTTTACAAGGGAACGGGTCTGAGCGCCTATTGATCCAAGAGTAGGCCGGGGTTAAGGCCTGCCGAAAGGCGGTCCGGGCGTTCCTTTGCCCGGGCCGCCTTCGGTGTTTGTAAGGAAAAGCACATGAATTCGTTTGTTTCCACCACGGCGGTCGAGACAGATCCGCAGGCGGCCACGGCCGAAGAGGTGGTGAGACTTGTCGACGTGAAGCGTCGGTTCGGAGCCACGGCTGCGCTCGACGGTATTTCGTTGCGGGTGAAGAGGGGCGAAATCCTCGGCATTATCGGCCGTAGCGGCGCCGGCAAGTCGACGCTGATCCGTTGCCTGAATGGCCTGGAGCGCGCCGACAGCGGCGAGATCCTGATCGAAGGCCGCGATATCACCGGGCTTCAGGAGCAGGAACTGCAGCCGCTGCGTCGCCGCATCGGCATGATCTTTCAGCATTTCAACCTGCTGTCCGCCAAGACGGTCGAGGAAAACGTAGCACTGCCGCTGAAGATCGAGGGCGTTGCCAAGGCCGAGCGCCTGAAGCGGGCGCATGAACTGCTCGATCTCGTCGGCCTCGCCGATAAGGCGAAGGCCTATCCCGGATCGCTCTCCGGCGGCCAGAAGCAACGAGTCGGTATCGCTCGTGCGCTTGCGGCACGTCCGGCGCTGCTGTTGTCCGACGAGGCGACATCGGCGCTCGATCCGGAAACCACGCGATCGATCCTGGCTCTGCTCAAGGACATCAACCGTAAGCTTGAATTGACGATCCTCCTAATCACGCACGAAATGGAAGTGGTGCGCGGCATTGCCGATCGCGTCGCGGTTATCGATGCCGGACGGATCGTCGAGGAAGGGCAGGTCTGGTCGGTCTTCGCCAATCCGCGGGAGGCGATCACCAGGAGCCTGCTCGGCGGCATCCGCCCGCAGCTTCCCGGCCACATTGCCGGCCGGCTTTCGGCGACCGGAGGAAGCGAGGCGATCCTCAGCGTTGATCTTGCCGGACCTGAAGCGCCGGGGGCGCTCTTCGCCGAACTATCGGCGGCGCTGCCGCATTCCTTCCGCCTCGTGCATGGCGGCATCGATCACATCCAGAACCAGCCTGTGGCGCGGTTCTTCATCGCCGTTCCCAGCCGCGATCCTGGGCTCGCCGGGAAGGTCGAACAATTTCTGACGTCCCGGTCTGCCCGGGTAGAGGTGCTTGGTTATGACACCGATCATGTTTGAACTGCTACTTCGCTCCCTTTGGGAGACGGTCCTGATGACCGTCGCCTCGGGAGTGATCTCGCTCGTCGCCGGCCTGCCGCTCGGTCTTGCGCTGGTTGTGACGGCGCGCGGCGGCATCGCCGAAAACCTCTGGATCAACCGCATGCTCGGCGCCGTCATCAACGGTTTCCGCTCTGTGCCCTTCATCATCCTGCTGGTGGCGCTGATCCCGCTGACGCGGTTGATCGTCGGCACGGCGCTCGGCACGTGGGCGGCCATCGTACCGCTCGCCATCGCCGCCACACCCTATTATGCCCGTATCGCCGAAGTGTCGCTGCGCGAGGTCGACCGTGGGCTGATCGACGCCGTGCGCGCCATGGGCGGAAACCGATGGACGATCGTCCGCGAAGTGCTGGTGCCGGAAGCGCTGCCGGGCATCGTCGCCGGCTTCACGGTCACGCTGGTGACGCTGATCGGCGCTTCGGCCATGGCGGGCGCGATCGGCGCAGGCGGCCTCGGCGATCTTGCTATCCGCTATGGTTATCAGCGCTTCGACACCAATGTGATGATCGCGGTCGTAGCCGTCCTCATCGTCCTCGTCTGCGGCATCCAATGGCTTGGCGACCGGCTGGTCGCCAAGCTCGACCACAAATAGACTAGCGCCGGAGCGGCGGGCGAATGGCAGCGGCGAATGCTTTCCCGCGTGAAATGTCCTAAGGCTGTATCGCATCAGTCACCTGTGAAATGATAAGGTGGCGATGAAGCAGCCGGAGGAACGCATGACGAAGAAGACGCTGTCGGATTGGGCGGAGCTTGCGCAGAAGGAGTTGCGCGCCTCACCCGACACACTGACCTGGCAGACGCCGGAAGGCATTGCCGTCAAGCCGCTTTATACCGCCGATGACCTCGACGGCGCCGAGCACCTCGGCTCGCTGCCCGGTTTTGCGCCTTTTACTCGTGGTCCGCGCGCGACGATGTATGCCGGTCGTCCCTGGACGATCCGCCAATATGCCGGCTTCTCGACGGCGGAGGAATCGAACGCCTTTTATCGTCGCAATCTCGCCGCCGGCCAGAAGGGCCTGTCGGTCGCCTTCGATCTTGCCACTCATCGCGGTTATGACAGCGACCATCCCCGCGTGGAAGGCGATGTCGGCAAGGCGGGCGTTGCAATCGACAGCGTCGAGGACATGAAAATCCTGTTTGACGGCATTCCGCTCGGGGACATGTCGGTTTCGATGACCATGAACGGCGCCGTCATTCCGATCCTCGCTTCCTTCATCGTCGCCGGCGAAGAGCAGGGCGTGCCAAGGGCCGAGCTATCGGGAACTATACAGAACGATATCCTCAAGGAGTTCATGGTCCGCAACACCTATATCTATCCGCCCGAACCTTCGATGCGGATCGTTGCCGACATCATCGACTATACGGCAAGGGAGATGCCGAAATTCAACTCGATCTCGATCTCCGGCTATCACATGCAGGAGGCCGGTGCGACGCTGGTGCAGGAGCTTGCCTTCACGCTGGCCGACGGTCGTGAATATGTCAGGGCGGCGATCGCCAAGGGTCTCAACGTCGATGATTTTGCCGGAAGGCTCTCCTTCTTCTTTGCGATCGGCATGAACTTCTTCATGGAAGCCGCGAAGTTGCGCGCTGCCCGGCTGCTCTGGAGCCGCATCATGGAAGAGTTCCAGCCGAAGAAGGCATCTTCGCTGATGCTGCGCACCCATTGCCAGACCTCCGGCGTCTCATTGCAGGAGCAGGATCCCTACAACAACATCATCCGCACGGCCTTTGAGGCGATGTCGGCCGTGCTCGGCGGCACGCAGTCGCTGCACACCAACTCTTTCGACGAGGCGATTGCGCTGCCGACGGAATTCTCCGCCCGCATCGCCCGCAATACACAGCTGATCCTCCAGCACGAGACCGGCGTGACAAAGGTCGTCGATCCGCTGGCCGGCTCCTATTACGTCGAGAGCCTGACGAAGGAACTTGCCGACAACGCCTGGGCGCTGATCGAGGAGGTGGAAGCGCTCGGCGGCATGACGAAGGCTGTCAACGAAGGTTTGCCGAAGCGACTGATCGAGGAAGCAGCCGCGCGTCGCCAGGCCGCCGTTGACAAGGGCGAGGAGGTCATCGTCGGCGTCAATCGCTACAGGCTCGACAGCGAACAGGCGATCGACATTCTCGAGATCGACAACAGCGCGGTGCGCACCGCCCAGATCAAACGGATCGAGGAGACCAAGCGGCGACGCGACGGCGCTGCGGTGCGCGAGACGCTGGGCGCTCTGGCGGAGGTCGCGCGGAGCGGCAGGGGCAACCTCTTGGAAGCCGCCGTCAAGGCTGCGCGGGCCCGCGCCACCGTCGGCGAGATCTCAGATGCGATGCGCGATGCCTTCGGTGATCATGCCGCAACACCTGTCGTCATCAAGGGTGTCTATGGCGAGGCCTATAACAACGAGCCGGAACTTGCCGTGCTGAAGACCCGCATGGCGGAGGTCACGGAAGCGATGGGGCAGCGGCCGAAAATCATGGTCGCCAAGCTCGGTCAAGACGGTCACGATCGTGGCGCCAAGGTGATCGCCTCGGCCTTCGGAGACATCGGCTTCGATGTGCTTGCCGGTCCGCTGTTCCAGACACCTGACGAGACTGTCGAGATGGCGCTTGGCGAAAAAGTCAATGTGGTCGGCGTATCGTCGCTGGCGGCGGGTCACAGAACGCTGCTGCCACAGCTGGTCGACAGACTAAAAGAGCAGGGGGGTGACAATATCATAGTGGTCTGCGGCGGCGTCATTCCGCGGCAGGACTATGAATTCCTGCACGAACACGGCGTTGCAGCCGTGTTCGGCCCAGGCACCAATGTTCTGGAGGCGGCAAACTCGGTCCTCGACCTCCTGCAGGGCAGACGGCGAAACCAGTAGCTTAGTCTGGTCTAAAGTAGCCCGCGCTTTGCGAGATTGCGCATCAGCGCCGCAATGCCGAAGGTCCACGGCGGGCATTCGGTGGAGAGGCGCACCGCATTGACGAGCGCGCCGAGACCCGCCGAGGAAATCTCGACGACATCGCCGATCTTGTGCGTGAAACCTTGCTTCGGCGCGTCACGGTCCTGCGTTGGAGCAAACAGCGTACCGAGAAAGAGCATGAAGCCGTCGGGATATTGATGATGCGGCCCAAGCGTCTGCCTGACGAGATCGGTCGGATCGCGGCTGATCTGTGACATCGAGCTCTTGCCATGCATCACGAAGCCATCTTCGCCGGTCACCTTCAAATCGAGTTCGGCCCTGCGCACTTCATCCAATCCGTAACCGTCGTCGAACAACCGGATGAAAGGACCGATCGAGCAGGAGGCATTGTTGTCCTTAGCCTTGCCGAGCAGCAGCGCCGAGCGCCCTTCGACATCTCGAAGATTGACGTCGTTGCCCAGCGACGCGCCCTTGATCTCGCCGCGGCTGCTGACGGCGAGCACGATCTCCGGCTCGGGATTGTTCCAGGTGGAGATTGGATGCAGGCCGACATCCGCCCCCCAGCCGACGGAGGACAGCACCGGCGCCTTGGTGAAGACTTCGGCGTCGGGACCGATGCCGACTTCGAGATATTGCGACCATATGCCTTCCTCGATCAGGGCCTGCTTGACCTTGGCAGCCTCCGGCGAACCGGCCTTGAGATTGGTGAGGCTGCCGCCGATCAGCGTGCTGACACGTTCACGGATCGAAGCGGCGCGGTCAGGATTGCCAGCTGCCTTTTCCTCGATGACGCGCTCGATCATCGATTGGGCGAAGGTGACGCCGCAGGCCTTGACAGCCTGCAGATCGGCGGGCGCCAACAGATAGGGGCGCCCTTGATCCGGCGTCCCCTTGCTGTTGGCGGCGACCTCCTCCAATGAGCCGATCGCCCTGCCGCTTGCGGCGCGGGCGAAGCCGGCGGCATCCTGCCTCTCGATGAGGGCGCTCAGCGTCGGCGCCTCGCGCGACGTGATGTCGACAAGCATCCCCTCCCGAAGCGTGACAATGCTCGGTCCGGCGACCTCGGGATTCCAGACGCGGCCGACAAAAAGACCGGCCGAGGCGTCGGCATTGAGAAGGGGATGAGACATGGTAGTCCTCCGTCACACGCAAGCGGGTGCGCTCTTTATGAATTTCCAAGATCGTTGCCACCCTCCAGCCCGGTGACGGCTGAAACGATCACATTCACACGGATGGAGCAAGAGATAGCGGAGAAAAACACTTTCGTTTGGTCGGATCAAGTGAGCGGCTTTTTGACGAAACTCCGTGCAGAAGCCGGTAAATAACTATTTAGATACAAAATATCCGTTTATTTTCAAATGGTTATTGCGATCTTTGCACATTTTCAGTCTCGATCTCGCCTTGACAGGCGGCAACTTTCGTTATCTGTTTTGGCCGACATGGAGGATGCCGGCGTCAGCCAGGCCCTAGAAAATCGCTGGAGGACATTGCAGCAATGTTGAGATTTGCCGTCGTCGGAATCGACCATGGGCATACGTTCGATCACGTAAAGGGCCTGCTCGCCTCAGGCGGCGAGTTCGTCGGCTACTGCCCCCAGACCTCGGTGCCGGCGCTTCGCGAGGCCTTCGAGAAGACCTATCCGGATGCGCCGCAGATCGACCGTGAAAAGCTGTTCGACGACCCGTCGATCGACGTCATCTGCATTTCCGCCATTCCGCGCGACCGCGCCGGTCTTGCCATCCGCGCGATGAAATCGGGCAAGGACGTGATGACCGACAAGCCCGGCGTCACGACATTCTCCCAGCTTGAGGAGGTCAGGAAAACTGTCGCCGAGACAGGCAGAATCTTCTCGATCTGCTTTTCCGAGCGCCATTGCGTCCGCTCCGCCGTCAAGGCAGGCAAACTCATAGCCGATGGCGCAATCGGCAAGGTGATCCAAACGCTCGGCGTCGGCCCACACCGACTGCAGTTGCCGACCAGGCCCAGCTGGTTCTTCGACCCGGAAGCCTTCGGCGGCATCATCGTCGATATTGCCTCGCATCAGATCGACCAGTTTCTGTTTTACACAGGATCGACCTCAGGCGAGGTCATCGCCAGCTCGATCGGCAATTTCGGCATGCCTGACGAACCAGCCTTCCAGGACTTCGGCGAAGTGCTCTTACGCTCCGAGAGGGCGGCGGGATATGTCCGTGTCGACTGGTTCACCCCGGAGGCGCTGCCGACCTGGGGCGATGGGCGGCTGACCATCCTCGGGACCGAAGGCTATATCGAGCTGCGCAAGTATATCGACATTGCCGGCCGGCCTGGCAAGGATCACCTCTTCCTCGTCAACGGCAAGGAAATGACCCACATCGATTGCAGCGGTGAAAAGCTCGACTATTTCGACGCTTTCACCGCCGACGTCGGCAGCCGTACGCAGACAGCGATGACGCAGGAACACGTGTTCGAAGTCTGCCGCCTTTCGCTCGAAGCCCAGACGAAAGCCGCGCGCATCGGCGCCCGCTGAGGAGGATCGCATGACCAGGAAATTGCGCGTCGGCGTCATCGGCGCAGGGATTGCTGCGCGGCATCTGGCCGGTTTCGGCTGGAACAAGGATATCTTCGAGGTGCCCGTGCTCTGCTCGCTGGACGAGCATCGCGGCAGGGCGCTGTGCGAAGAATACGGTGTGGGAGAATATACGCAGGACACCGATTCACTTTTTGCCCGTGACGATCTCGACATTATCGACATTTCGACGCCGCCGAGCTCGCATTTCGAACTCTGCCGCAAGGGCATCGAATCCGGGAAGCACGTGATCTGCGAGAAGCCGCTCTTCGGCTCGATTGCCGAGGTCGACGAGATGGGTCGCATCCTCGCCCGCTTCCCCGGCCAAAAGCTGATGCCGATCTTCCAGTATCGCTACGGCTCCGGGCTGCAGAAGCTGAAGCTGCTGATCGATCGCGGGCTTGCCGGCAAGCCGTTCCTGACGACGATCGAAACCCATTGGTGGCGTGGCCCGGATTATTACGCCGTGCCGTGGCGCGGCAAGTGGGCGAGTGAACTCGGCGGCGGCCTTCTCGGTCACGCGATCCACGCTCATGACATGCTGAATTACGTGCATGGGCCCTGCGCCGAGGTGTTTTCCTATGGCGCGACCCTGGTCAATCCGATCGAGGTGGAAGATACGGCAGCCCTATCGGTGAAGATGCAAAACGGCTCGCTGGCGACGCTGTCAATGACGCTCGGCTCGCGCAAGGAGATCTCGCGGCTTCGTTTCTGCTTCAGCGACCTCGTCGCCGAAAGCATCCTCGAACCCTATACGATGGGCCGCGACCCCTGGGTCTTTACCGCCGGAACCGATGAGCACCAGGCGCGGGTCGATGCGGTGCTCGCCGCCTATGTTCCGGGTGAAGACGGCTATACCCGTCAGTTCGAACTGTTCCATCGGGCAATCGTCGAAGACACGGATCCGCCGGTGACGTTGCAGGACGCCCGCAATTCGCTGGAGCTCGTGACGGCCGCTTATTTCTCGCAACGCACCGGCAAGCCGACGCCGATGCCGATCGCCGCCGATCATCCACTCTATCGCTCCTGGCTTCCGGAAGAACAGCGCATGGCTGGGGACCTCTGAACGAAGAGTGGTGCAAAAAGGGGCCTTGGACGCAGGATCGCTTCAAACGGTCAAACGGAGAATGACGGGCGGCGCTTGGCGTCTACCTTGAAACGCTTCTTGATCCGATCGACCGGCGTTCCGTCCAAAAGCGGAACCTGGAGAAGCCTGTCATAGGGCTCGAAGCCCATCCTTGTGTAATAGGCGAGGCCGCCGACGTTGTCGGCACGAATAGTGGCGTTGATGAATTCGAGGCCTTGCTCCTCGGCTGCTGCCAGCGTCGCCTGAAAAAGGGCGCGGCCGACGCCGGAAATTTTCGGCTTCATGCGGGCAAATGTTGCGATATCGGCATAACCTTTCGGCGGATCGCCATAGAGGCTCAACGACTGGAAGCCGGCAAGCGATCGACCATGTTCCGCAACATGGCATACAAGCGGGAAATCGCCGTCGATGAACCAGTCAGCGAACTCTGCGGCTGTGAGCGGTGTCTCGAGCGCAGTTGTTCCGCCGGCGAGAATGATTTCGTTCAGGAGACTGCACAACTCTTCCGCGTCGGCGGTTGCCGCCTTTCGAATAAGCATGTCTTTTGATGACCCCATCTGTGGATCGAGAGCGTAGCGATGCCCGCGATAGAACACAACAGACGGCCGGCGGTGCGGAAAGCGCTTTGACGTGCCTGAGGGCAGGTCCGGCCTGCGCCCCCTGACCTTCCTGTTCGACAATGTCGAGGAGACCTTCGCCCGTCTGGCGGAAGCCGGCGTCGAGGTCAAGGAGCGACCGCGCCCGAAGCCAACGCCGAAATCGTCGCCTTGCTGCGCGATCCCGATGACACCCAGATAGAGCCTGCCGAAAGAAGATAAGCCCCTCAGCCGCATAGGGCCGTTCGTTAATTGCGGAAGGCGCCGGCGGGAATCGTCGTCACCAGCCGGATGTCGCGGCGGAAATCCGATGGCGACATGCCGGCGATATGGCGAAAGGATTTGTTGAAGGCGCTGATCGAACCGAAGCCGCTGTCCATCGCCACCTGCAGAACGTTGGCGCCCTCGCTCATCAGCATCGCCTGGGCGCGCGACAGCCTGAGCAGCGTCACATATTTGCTGAGCGTCATGCCGGTCGATCGCTTGAAAAGGTTCATGGCATATTTCGGATGCAGGTCGGCAGCGCGGGCGATGTCAACCGAATCAATGTCCTGCAGGAAATTGGCGGCGATGAAATCGCACATGCGCGCGACGCTGCGCGAGGAATTGGGATGCGGCTGATCGCCTTCCAGGCTGGCGCTCGTCTTTGATGTCGTCATCGAATAGGGTTCGAATGCGATACGCTCGATGCGCAGCAGCAATTCGTCCACGGCGTGCTGGGCCTTGGCGGGATCCCCGGAATTGGCATAGCGGAACCAGCGAGCAAAGTTCTCGTTGTCGGCGGCATCGGTTGCCGAGGTCAGCAGCGTCTCGCCCTTCATCAGACGGCTGGAAATGCTGATCGGCAGGCGCAGCCGGAAGAAATAGACGAGCGGCAGGTGGGCGCCGGCATAGAGCGAATCGTCAGAGGATTCGTCCATCTGATGCGGCTGCCCACCCCAGAAGAGGCACATTTCCCCGGCGTTCAGCCGGAAGGCGTGATCGTTCATGCGGTAGTGAACGGTGCCGCGCATGACATAGTTGACCTCGACCTGGGCGTGCCAGTGCGGCATGGCCATGACAGGCGGATGGGCGTGAAACATCTGCAGCGCCGTCGGCGAACCCTCAATGCTGCTTGCGCCCGGCTGATAAATTGCACGCGTGCCGACCTTACTTTCCGCCAAATCCATGTTCCCTTTTTAGGAGACAGCCGCTCCCTTGCGGATAGTTTAACCGCGTTCGTGAAAGATCGGCAATTGAAAAGGGAGGATTTTCAATGCGCTTCAAACTTCTCGCCGCGACCGCTGCCGTCGCACTGCTCGCGTCCGGTTCCGCCTTTGCGGAGTCGGCCAATCTGACAATCTGGAGCTGGAATGTCGCCGCATCGGCGTTGAAATCCACGCTCCCCGGCTTCAATAAACAATATCCCGACATCAAGATCACCGTGGAAGACCTTGGAAACAGCCAGGTCTTCGACAAGACGCTTGCAGCCTGCGCTGCGGGCGGCGACGGCTTGCCTGATATCGTCAGCATCGAGAATTTCGAGGCCGAAATCTTCTGGAGCCGCTTCCCGGATTGCTTCGCCAATCTGAAGGAACTCGGCTACACGCCGGAGATCCAGGCGAAATTCCCGGACTTCAAACGCACGGAGCTTGAAGTCGGCGATGTCGCCTATGCCATGCCGTGGGATTCCGGCCCTGTTGCCGTCTTCTACCGCCGCGATTTCTATGAGAAGGCCGGTGTCGATCCGAGCACGATCAGCACCTGGGACGATTTCATCGCCGCCGGCAAAAAGATTTCCGCCGCCAATCCCGGCGTCGTCATGGCGCAGGCAGACTTCAACGGCGACAGCGAATGGTTCCGCATGATCGCCAACGAACAGGGCTGCGGCTATTTCTCGACCGACGGCCAGAACATCACCATCAACCAGCCGGCCTGCGTTGCCGCGCTGCAGAAGGTGAAGGAGATGAAGGATGCGGGCACGCTGACCGCTGCCAACTGGGACGAAAAGATCCAGGCCAATACCGCCGGCAAGGCCGCAAGCCAGCTCTATGGCGGCTGGTATGAAGGCACCGTGCGTTCGACGTCTCCCGATCTCAAGGGCAAATGGGGCGTCTACAGAATGCCGAGCCTGACGGCCGATGGCCCCCATGCCGCCAATCTCGGCGGTTCGTCGCTCGCCATTTCGGCGGCTTCCGCAAACAAGGAGGCAGCCTGGAAATTCGTCAACTACGCCCTTGGTACGAACGAGGGTCAGGTCACCATGCTGAAGGAATTCGGGCTGGTGCCGTCGCTGCTTGAGGCCGAGAAGGATCCTTTCGTCAATGAGCCGCAGCCCTATTGGGGCGGCCAGAAGGTCTGGGCCGATATCCTCTCGACACTGCCGAAGATCGTGCCGAGCCGCGGCACCGCCTTCCAGAGTGATGCCGAGGGCATTTTCAGGGCAACGCAGGCGAAATTCTTTGCCGGCGGCTATCCCGATGCGAAGGCGGCTCTCGACGACGCCGCCAACCAGATCGCTTCGGCCACCGGACTTCCTATCGCGGAATGAATGACGATGCCGGGCGCGTGAAGCGCCCGGCTTTCCCCGGCTTGCAACGCGGCTGGTCATTCGTTCGTAAGGAGGAGGCTCGATGCCTTTGAGAACCCGGAGCGCCTATGCGTTCCTCGCCCCCTATCTGCTGATCTTTGCCACCTTCTGGGTCTGGCCGATCATCAATTCGTTCCTGATTTCCTTTCAGAACACGCGCATCAACCCGTGGAAATACAGCTTCCAGGCCAATTGGGGCCGCCTCTTTTACGACCCGGCCTTCTATAACGCTCTTTACAACACGCTGATCATCCTGGTGATCCAGGTGCCCGTGATGATCGCGCTGGCGACGGTCATGGCCGTCATGCTCAATTCGCCGCTGTTGAAAGCGCGCCCGCTCTTCCGTTTTGCCTTTTTCGCCCCCGTCGTCGTCGGCGAGGTCGCCTATGCCGCGGTATTCCGGCTGATGTTCAGCCTTGATTTCGGCATCATCAACAAGATGATTTCAGCGGTCGGCTTCAGCCCAGTCTCCTGGTTCGACAACGCCAATGCCGCGATGGGAGTGATCATCCTCGCCGTCACATGGCGCTGGGCGGGCTATAACGCCATCATCATCCTTGCCGGGCTGCAGGCCATTCCCGACGATGTCTACGAGGCGGCGACGCTCGACCGGGTGAGCAAGGTGCAGCAATTTTTCCACATCACCCTGCCGCTGCTGAAACCGATCATCCTCTTCTGTGTGGTACTCTCGGTGATCGGCACCATGCAGCTCTTCACCGAACCCTTCCTCATCACCAATCGCGGCGGTCCGGGCGGCGGCACGGAAACACTCGGCCTCTTCCTCTATCGCCAGGGTTTCACCGCGCTGAACTTCGGTTATGCCTCGGCAATCGCCTATACGATGGCCGCTCTCGCCGTGGTGATTTCTCTTCTCAATCTCTGGATCGGGAGGGACCCGAAATGAAATCCAAATCGCAATCCCTTCTCGCCCGTCAGATCGCGTTGCACGCCGTGCTGGCGCCGTTGGCGCTGATCTGGCTGTTTCCGCTGTGGATGATGTTCGTCTTCTCGACAATGCCCGACAACGGCATCTTCAGCCCCGACATCGTGCTGTGGCCGTCGACCAACTTCGTGGAGAATTTCAAGAACCTGCAGGCCGATACCGATTTCATCGGGGCGATGGTGATCTCCATCGGCGTGGCGCTCATCTATACCGCGCTCTCGGTGATGCTGACTTCGATGGCCGGCTGGGCGCTGGCACGTTATCGTTTCGTCGGCCGCGCGGTCGTCATCGCCATCATCCTCGGCACGATCACGCTTCCCTTCTCCGTGGTCGTCATCCCGCAATTCATCATGGTGGCGCGCGAGTTCAAGCTGGCAAACACCTGGGTGGCTCTGATCGTCCCGCCGCTCTTCAATTCGCTTGGCGTCTTATTCATGCGGCAGTCCTTCTCGATGATGCCGAGTGAACTCTTCGATGCGGCCCGCGTCGAGGGCGTCAAGGAATGGCAGATTTTCCTGCGCATCGCCCTGCCGCTGGCGCGGCCGACGATGGCGGCATTGGCGATCATTCTCTTCCTGCACTCGTGGAACAATTACCTCTGGCCGCTGCTCATCAATTCCAGACCGGGGATGATGACGGCGCCGGTGGCTTTGGGAACGCTGATCGGCCTCACCAAGGTTTCCTGGGGTGGCATCATGGCAGGCGCGGTGTTGCTGACGGCGCCGATCCTCGTCGTATTCGTGGCTCTCCAGCGCCATTTCATCGCCGGCATCGCGGCCGGTGCAATCAAGTAATTGGGGGGGCCGCATGGCAGAGCTTTCACTTAGCAAAATCGTCAAGCGCTTCGGCGGCTTCGAGATCATCCATGGCGCCAATCTGGAGGTGAAGGACGGCGAATTCGTCGTCTTCGTCGGTCCCTCCGGCTGCGGCAAGTCCACGCTGCTCAGGATGATCGCAGGATTGGAGGATATTACATCGGGTGAGCTTCGGATCGGAGGCAAGGTCGTCAACGACGTCGAGCCAGCCGACCGCGGCATCGCCATGGTCTTCCAGTCCTATGCGCTCTATCCGCACCTGACCGTTGAGGAGAATTTGAGCTTCGGCCTGCGCATGAACGGCAATCCGAAAGCCGACACCGAGCGGCGTGTGGGCCGTGTTGCGGAAATCCTGCAGATCACCGAGCTGATGAAGCGCCGTCCCAAGCAGCTTTCCGGCGGCCAGCGTCAGCGCGTGGCGATCGGCCGCGCCATCGTCCGCGAACCCGAGGTCTTCCTGTTCGACGAGCCGTTGTCGAACCTCGATGCGGAACTGCGCGTGCAGATGCGCGTCGAGATCTCAAGGCTGCACAAGCAGCTCGGCACGACGATGATCTACGTCACCCACGACCAGACGGAAGCGATGACGCTCGCCGACAGGATCGTCGTGCTGCGCGCCGGCAATATCGAGCAGATCGGTGCCCCGCTCGACCTTTACGATGATCCCGCCAATCAGTTCGTCGCCGGTTTCGTCGGCTCGCCGAAGATGAATTTCTTGAAGGCCGCTGTGGTCGAGGCGCAGGCGGGCAGGGCGGTGATCGCGCTGGAAAGCAATCCGCAGACGCGCCTGACGCTGCCTGTCGCCGACCGCATCGAAGCCGGCGCAAAGGTAACGCTCGGCATCCGGCCTGAACATTTCGTCGATGCCGGCGCGGGTGATGCCGATCTCACCGTCAGCGTCGACGTCGCCGAACATCTCGGCAATACCAGCTACATCTATGCCGCCGTCGGCAGCGAGCAGCTGATCATCGAGCGCCCGGAATCGCGCGTCAGCGGCAACCGCGAGACCCTGACGGTCGGCCTTCCGGCAAACCGCACATTTCTTTTCGATGCCGCCGGCAGACGGCTTCGTTAACCGCAATCCCAAGGCAGAAAGACGAAAGAGGATTTTCCATGAATTCCGACCGACCGATTCGCTGGGGCATCATCGGCCCCGGCACCATCGCCCGCACCTTTGCAGATGGCGTTGCTCATTCGCGCACCGGCAAACTTGTGGCAATCGCCACCCGTAATCCCAGCAAACAGGGACTTGCCGACAACTTCCCCGGCGCCCGCATCGTCAATGGCTACGAGGCGCTGCTTTCCGACAAGGAAGTAGACGCGATCTATATCTCCACACCCCACACCGGCCATGCCGAATGGGCGATCAAGGCTGCACGCGCCGGCAAGCATATTCTCGTGGAAAAGCCGATCGCCCTTTCGGCCTATGATGCCGAGGCGGTTTATTATGAAGCCAAGAAGGCCGGCGTCTTTGCCGGCGAAGCCTTCATGTACCGCGTGCATCCGCAGACGGAAAAGCTGGTGGAACTCATCAGGAGCGGCGTCATCGGCACGCTGCGCATCATCCGCTCGAGCTTCGGCTTCAACATGGGCAGTTATAAGCCGGAGCATCGGCTCTTCGCCAATGAAACCGCCGGTGGCGGCATTCTCGATGTCGGCGGCTATCCCGTGTCCATGGCGAGATTGATTGCCGGCGCCGCCGAGGGCAAGGCTTTCCTCGAACCGGAGAAGGTCTCCGGCGTCGGCCATCTCGGAGAGAGCGGTGTCGATGAATGGGCTTCGGCGGTGCTCAAATTCCCGAACGAGATCATTGCCGAAGTCTCCTGCTCGATCATGGCCCAGCAGGACAACGTGCTGCGCATCATCGGTTCGGAGGGACGGATCGAGGTCCAGGACTTCTGGTTCGCCTCCGGCCACAAAGGCGGCATCGGCAAGATCGAGATCTTCAAGGGCGGCAAACAGGAAACCATCGAGATTAAAGAGGAGCGCTGGCTTTACTCCTTCGAGGTCGACGCGGCGGGTGATGCCATCCGCGCAGGCAGGACCGAATTCAGCTCTCCCGGCATGAGCTGGGCGGATTCGATTGCAAACCTGCGCGTGCTCGATCAGTGGCGCGCATCGATCGGTCTCGAATATGGCGTCGAGAAAGCAACGCGGCGCACGACGAATATTGCCGGTGGCGCAGTCACCCGCGGCAGCGGCATTCCGCAACGCCAGATCCCCGGCATTTCCAAGCCGGCCTCCGTCGTCACACTCGGCTTCGAATTCTTTCCGAATTTCGCCGCCGCCTCGCTGACGCTCGACGCCTATTACGAGGCCGGCGGCAATGCCTTCGACACGGCCTATGTCTATGGCGCCGGCAAGACGGAATCGATCTTCGGCGACTGGCACACCAGCCGCAAAGTGCCGCGCGAGGAGATCGTGCTGATCGGCAAGGGGGCGCATTCGCCGCTCTGCTATCCCGATATGATCGCAAAGCAGCTCGACCAGTCGCTCGCCCGGCTGAAAACCGACTATGTCGACATCTATTTCATGCATCGCGACAATACCGACGTGCCCGTCGGCGAATTTGTCGATGCCATGGATGCCGAGGTCAAACGCGGCCGCATTCGCGGCATCTTCGGCGGTTCGAACTGGACGCGCGCACGTTTCGACGAGGCGATCGCTTATGCCGAAAAGACCGGCAAAACGGCGCCGGCAGCACTCTCCAACAACTTTTCGCTCGCCGAGATGCTGGATCCGATCTGGGCCGGTTGCGTCGCCGCCTCCGATGACGACTGGAAGAAATGGCTGAACGAAAAGCAGATCCCGAACTTCGCCTGGTCCAGCCAGGGACGCGGCTTCTTTACCGACCGCGCCGGCCGCGACAAGAAGGATGATGAGGAGATCGTGCGCGTCTGGTATTCCGAGCGCAATTTCGGACGCCGCGACCGCGCCATCGAACTCGCCAACAGGCTCGGCCGCAACCCGATCCATATCGCGCTCGCCTACGTCATCGCTCAGCCCTTCCCGGTAATTCCGCTGATCGGGCCGCGCACTGTGGCGGAGCTGGAAGACAGCCTCTCAGCTCTCGATATCCGGCTGACGCCCGACGAGGTGAAGTGGCTGGAAGGCTGATGAAAGAGGGAAGGGCGCGGCTCTAGACCACGCCCTTCCATATCTATTTCTGCGCCTCCGGCGTCTTCATTCTCGCAGCGTCATCCATCAGCTCGTTGCCCCGGCACTGCGTCGCAGCATGCCGGGCGCAATTGTCAAAAGGAGGTGCGCCAGCTGCGCCCCGCCTTCTTGCCGAGATGCCAACAGACTCAGATCAAACCGGCCAGGATGCCCAGGCCCGATATGGCGGCAACGCCGCCCGCCGCCCGCGTGACGAAAACTGCTTGGCGTTCGCCGGCGCGGCCGATGACGTAGCCGAGAGCTAGGCCGGCGCCATGCAGAAGTCCCGTTGCCATCATGAAGCCGGCAGCATAGGCGGCCCCGGCTGCATCTTCCGGCATTTCGGCGCCGTGGGCATGACCGTGAAAGACGGCGAAGAGACCCGCCATGGCGAGCGCCGCGGCCAGCGGCGCTCTGACATTGATTGCAACCATGATCCCAAGAACGACAACGGAAAGCGCAATGCCGGTTTCAACGTAGGGAAGAGCAACGCCTGCAACACCGAGAGCACCGCCAGACGCCATCACCAGAACGAAGGTCACCGGCAGGAGCGCGATGGCGCGGCCGCCGAGCTGGAAAGCAACCACACCGACCATCACCATGGCGAGGACATGATCGAGCCCGGACATTGGATGAGCAAAGCCATGGCTGAAGCCGGCAGCATCACCAACGGCAGGATGGGCGGAAGCGACAGCCGGAAGCGCTAGGGAAGCCAAGGCAAGCAGGCCGCTCTTAAGTACTGACTTCATTGTTCGTTTCCTTTGCGATTCGTCGATTTTGCGCGGCGGCGACGCGCCGAGATTGCGCGACTGAAGCTAATTCAAGCAATTCGGACCGTCAACAGAAAAAGCCATGAATGTTGAGAGATTTCAATTGCTTATCTGATAGGCAAATGCCGCTTTCAATTGCTTCGGCCACTCATGATGAGCGGCCGATGCGAGGCTCGCTCTCCAATTTCTCGTCCGCCAACTGGAAACCGCTGCGATCGAAGGTTATCAATTCTCCAGCCCGGGCAACGCAGGCCGCCCGCGGTGGAGGAGATGCTCATGACAAATATCGAACGGCCATTGGCGATCAGCGCGCCCGACCCGCGCACGCTCGATCTGATCTTCAGCGACAAGGCACGCGCCAAACTGCATTCGAAATACGAGGTCCTCGAAGCCAATCCCGAAAATATCGCCGGGCTCGACGACGACATCCTCAGCAGGGCGCGTTACATCATCGGCCAGCCGCCGCTTTCAGCGGAAACGCTCGCCAGAATGCCGGCACTGCGCTCGATCCTCAATGTCGAGAGCAATCTTCTGAACAACATGCCCTATGATGTGCTCTTCCAGCGCGGCATTCATGTCGTGACCACCGGACAGGTCTTTGCCGAGCCGGTGGCCGAAATCGGTCTCGGCTTTGCGCTGGCTTTGGCGCGCGGCATCGTCGATGCGGATGTTGCCTTCCGCGACGGCAGCGAACTCTGGGGCGGGGAGGGCAATGCGAGCGCGCGGCTGATCGCCGGCTCCGAGATCGGGATCGTCGGCTTCGGCGATCTCGGCAAGGCGCTGCGGCGGGTTCTATCCGGGTTCCGGGCGCACATCAGGGTGTTCGATCCCTGGTTGCCCGGCTCGATTCTCGAGGAAAACGGCGTCGAAGCCGCAAGTCTGGAAGACGTTCTGACGAGGAGCGACTTCATCTTCGTGGTCGCGGCCGTCACCAGCGAAAACAGGGGCTTTCTCGGCGCTGAGGCGTTTGCCAGCATGCGCAAGGGCGCAGCCTTCATCCTGCTCAGCCGCGCCGACGTCGTCGATTTCGATGCGCTGATGGGGGCCGTTTCATCGGGCCATATCGTCGCGGCCAGCGACGTCTACCCTGAGGAGCCGCTGCCGCCTGATCATCCGGTACGCAGCCTGAAGGGCTTCATCCGCTCGGCGCACCGCGCCGGCGCGCTCGACAGCGCCTTCAAGAAGATGGGCGACATGGTGTTGGAAGACATGGACCTGATGGATCGCAACTTGCCACCGATGCGTTGCAAGCGCGCCGAACGCGAGACTGTTTCCCGTATGCGGTCCAAGCCGGTCGCGGTGAATTGAAAATGCCGCCCGAACTGCCTGACAGCTTGGGCGGCATCTATAAAGGCTAAGCTGCGCGCTGGCCAGTGCCCTGGATCGCAGCGAGCTTCCAGTCCGAGCCCGGCTTGCGCACGAAGGTCCAGATCTCGGTGCTTTCGCTCGGACGACGGTCGTCGCCGGAAACGACACGGCCGCTGTCACGTTCGACCATGGCGTCGATCGAGGAGTAACGCATGGCGAGGGTCGCATATTCCTGGCCGTCCTCGCGCCACGCTTCGGCGATATCACCCTGCAGCAGCTTGACGTCGGAGACGCGGTTGCGTACGCCGTTGGTGGCGTTTTCGCCGAGTTCTTCGGCAAGGTAGGACATTGCCTCGGGCGTCGTCAGCCGGCGCAACGTTCCGTAGTCTTCGGCGCCGTAGGCGGTCTGCACGCTCGTCAGCAATTCCTCGAATTGATCCAGATCGGCCTGCGCCAGCCCGATCTCGTCGCTGGGGCGATTGCCGCCGCGCGACTGTCCGCCGTAGCCGGCGCCCGAACCGATCGCCGGGATTCGGAACGACGAATTGTTCCCGGGCGACATGTTGAAGGACTGGCCGAAGGATCGACTCTGGCCGCTGACGCCGTAAGAAGGCTGACGGCGGCTGGCGAAATACCGCATCGCAAGCATGATGGCGCCGCCGATCAAAGCGATCTGCAACAGCATGCCGAGGAAGCCGAAGCCGCCGCCGAAACCGTGGCCGAGCAACATGCCGAGCAGGCCGCCGGCGATCAGGCCGCCGATCATCGAACGGCCGAAGCCGTTGAAGAAACCGGGCCGCTGGGCGCCGAGCGGCTGCTGTGCCGTAGCAGGCGCAGTCGTCTGCGGGCGCGGCGTCATCGACCGTTCGATCGGCGCAGCAGTAGTCGGCGCGGTCTGGGTGGCAGGCGGAGCCTGGAAAGTGCGCGTGCCGCGGCTCCCGAAACCGGAGCTGCCGGCGCGGCGGGCCTCGGCATCACCGAGCGAAGCAAAAACGGTAGCGCTCGTCAGTACGGCAATCGCCGCAATCTTGGCAAAACGCGAAACGGCACCCGGCATTCCTGATCTCCTGTCATGCACAGTCATGTTATATCGAAAGCTAATATAGGTGCTCTTTCTCGAGTTTGAAGCTCTTCTGTTCGCTTTACTGACAGACGTCGACCCAGCTGGCACCGGTCAGCTCAGCCAGTCGTCCTGTGGCGATGCGCACAGCCGAGTTGGTCGAGCCGGCCGCCGGCACCACTTCGTCGAAACGTTTCAGCGAAATATCGCAATAGATGGGCAGCGGCGAGGGCAGGCCGAACGGGCAGACACCGCCGACGGGATGGCTGGTGACCGCGACGACCTCTTCGGCATCGAGCATGCGCCCCTTGGCTCCAAAAGTGTCCTTGAACTTGCGATTGTCGAGTCGCGCCGTGCCGCCGGCGACGACCAGCATCATCTGCTCGCCGACGCGCAGGCAAATCGTCTTGGCGATCTGGGCGGGCTCGACGCCGTGGGCCTCGGCGGCTAGCGCCACGGTCGAGGAGCTCTCTGCGGTTTCGATGATTTCGATATCGGGTGCGTGAGCACGGAGGAAGTTGCGGACGGATTCAAGGCTCATGAAGCGATGCTAGAGCCTTTCCTGTTCACATGGAAGCACTCTTGCTCAAACGGAATGGAATAGTCGACCTGCCGGCACGTGTCGCAGCCAAGTTCAACTGGCTGTTCGGCTTGGTGCTGCCTGTTCCGGGCAGCATAGCGACTAAGCAACTTTATTGCCATTTGCACGCCAATATAGCGATGCCTGTGTCAGCAAACGTACAAAGGTCGTCCTGGCGACCCGTCCAAAAGCGAATCATGTTCTTCTATGTGAAATCTGCCATCGTGGGAGTAAGCGTCATGGGTGCAGCGAATTTCACGCCAGGCTGCTTCTACTGGGCAAAGTCTTCGAAGTTCTTCGACGGGAACGTCACCGTGGTTCAGGTTTCGACAGTTTTCGGCGCAGACCCCGACTACTGGACGCTAGCCCTTCTCGGGACCGATCAGCACGCCATGCTGTCTGATTTTGAAATCATCAGCGCTGCGGAGATGCCGCAAAATTGCCGAGTCCGGGACGCCGCCGAATAGCAACCTGGATATCCCGATCGAACCGGTCATCCAGAAACATTGTGGAATGTCGCCAGGCTGAGAAGGATTTCGACGCTCTGTGCCAACGAGAGACTAGCTCGTGAACTCATAAACATGGGATTTTAAGTTTGGCAGTTGTGGTCGCTTCTTCCCAGTTGGATGTTGTTCAGGTAGCCTGATTAAATGGATGTTTTAGACTGGTTTTCGCGCTGGTATGAAGCGCAGTGTGACGGGGATTGGGAACACCGCTTCGGGCCATCGATCAGCACGGTCGATAATCCTGGTTGGTCGCTGAAGATCGATCTCGCTGGGACTGATTGTGATGGTCGGACCCTAGATCGGCTCACGCACAATTACGAACATGAAGCTGACTGGTGGACATGCTGGACGCAGGATAACGTGTTTTACGGCGTTGGAGGGCCTCTTCAACTGCGATCGATTCTTGAGGTATTTCGAGGCTGGGCGACGATCGTCTCGCCGTCCCTACCGGAATAGACCGCACACTCAGAGACGGGTTCACATACGAGTACGACTTTGATTCACTGAGGCATCAATTTGGAGGCTCAGATGACCCGTCGCCGGCTTGACCTGACTGATTTCGAATGGAGCATTGTCCAGCCGCTTCTTCCCAACAAGCCTCGCGGCGTCCCGCGTGTTGACGACCGACGAGTAATCAATGGCATTTTGTGGAGATTTCGCACCGGCTCACCCTGGGCAGATGTCCCTGAGCGATACGGCCCCTACACAACCTGTAATAATCGTTTTGTCCGTTGGCGAACGGCTGGTGTCTGGGACCATGTGCTCGAGGAGGTCTCAAAGGCCTTCGACGGTGACATTGTCATGGTCGACAGCTCCTGTGTCTGTGTTCATCAGCATGCGGCCACGGGAAAAAGGGGGGATCAAGACAATGGTTGCATCGGACGTCGGGTGGCGGCCTGACCACGAAGATCCACGCACTCGTCGATGCAGACGGCCGTCCAATTGGTATCCACCTGACCCCAGGACAAGCGCATGACAGCAAGATGACGGAGCCGATGCTGAAGGGTATCGGAAAAGGCACCATCCTGCTGGCGGACAGGGCTTATGATACGAACGCCCTTCGAGACATCGCAAAGGAAAAGCAAGCCTGGGCCAATATTCCAGCAAAGCGAAACCGAAAGCAAAGCTCTTCATTCAGTTCATGGGTCTATCGTGAGCGTAACCTTGTCGAGCGGTTCTTCAACAAGCTCAAGCAGTTCAGAGGACTTGCGACCCGCTATGACTATCTCGACGCCCCTCTTTCCATGTCGCTGTCAGCTGTAGATCCAGCTCGCGACCGCTATTGCAAGCGCAACAACAGCCAACGTTCCAATGAAGATGCGCAGGGCAGGCGAACGGATCGATTGCGGTTCGGTCCCGGCGGTCCCTGGTTCGCGCATCGCCACGTCATAGTTCCGTTGACGGTCTGCCGCTCCTCGGCTCTGTGTATGCAGGGCTGTTTCCACCTCTTCGGGTCCCAATGGCTGGCCCGCAGCCTCGGCGTCCGTTTCGAGCGGCGCAGCTGCGGGGTCGAAACCCGATCTGATGTCGCCGCTTTCACCCGATTGGATCTGACCGCGAACCTCAGCGGCGTTTCTACGATTGTTGTTCGTCATCCCGGTTCTCCGTGTTCGATGACGGGGCTTCGTTGGCATCCGTTTTTCGATGTCCCTTGTGCCAACCTCTTTCAGGTCTTGGCCGCTGATGCCGGAACGCTCCGCCAGATGAAGTCCGGGTCGCCCAGGAGAGGAGATACCAACTACCGCCATATCCATCCGTCCCTCGAATAGATGCTGCTAACCACGAAAGTGACGGAAGGTTCCCGCACCTTCATCTGCCCCGCCGCGAGGTGGCGACATTTCTCCAGCCGAAAAGCCGGGCGGGCGGTCCAGTGGTCCAACGAAAGCGCGAGCTCACACCTTTACGAGGTGGCTGAGGCGTTGATGACGAGATCGACGGCGCCGTTGCCGCGACGTATGCAGCGTGTCAACCTTTCGCTACGCACCGTAACACCATCATCAATCAGCTGGGAGATGCTGCTGGTTGCTTGGAGGTTTCTGTTCGGCAGCAGGAACCCCGGCCGGCTCAATCAGGTTAGGTCGACGGGCGAAAGAGAGCACGAATCGATGCTCCGCAGCTTTGTCGTCAATCGAATTTGTTGCTGGCGGAAGGATTTGAACGAGCATGAACGATAACCAGAATTTGGATGAACGACGCGTCGTGGTGGAGTCCGCGTCTGAAGCTCGCCAAGGGCCGTGGGGCCGACCCGTGTTCATGGTCCTCATAGGAGGTCTCGCCCTCGTCATGGTCGCATGGACCGTTGCGGAGTTCTGGGGCGAGAGCATCGACCAGGATCCTCAGGCAACAGCGTCGACGAAGCCCGACCCCATCAATGCGCAGCCCTCTGGTTCCGGCGCCTTCGATGATAACCCTGCCAGCGGTCCCGCCCGTGCCCCGGAAGCAGCCGATCGGGATCCGACCGTTCAAGGCAACGGGGGCGGACCCACTATGATCACGACGCCTAACGGCACTGAAAAGACCCGTTGATTGCAGGCAGCGCCTGCCCGGCAACGACTGGCTGAACGCCGCGATCGAAGCAACGCTAACCGGCGGGAACTTGCTTGTGTCCGCCAGCACACCCCTTCCCGGTCGGAAGCAGTCTGCGCATGGTTTGCCGCTCGACTATGGCGCGGCGCACGAGCCGGCATCGCCGGGTTGTTGCGGAGAGTGTTGTCGCCGCGAAGAGCCCTCCAGCGGACAGAACCTTTGCTGGACGATGAACGGAGCGTAGCGCATGCACACGCCAGACATTTGGCTTTGCTTTTCCGGTGGCAACGCGCTCGGCGCCTATCACGCTGGAGTCTACGAGGTCCTCTATCAAAACGTGATCGAGGTGAGCCGGATTGCAGGCGCCTCGATTGGAGCAGTGACTGGAGCCGTCATAGCCGGAAACAGGCCGGAGAAGCGCGTGCCACAGCTACGGCGCTTCTGGGATCTGGCGGCTGAGACTGAACTGCCCTTCTTCCATCCTCTGGCCGTCATAACTGGTCGGGCGGAAAGACGACGCTCCGTGCTGCGGGCGTTCCTGGCCGGTAGGCCCGGCTTGTTCCGTCCATCGTTCCCAGGGGTATGGTCGGTGCTCTCGCCTGGAGCTTCGGATCGGAGCTTACTGAATAGCGAGCCGCTGCGGCACACATTGACGGAACTGATCGACTTCCACCGGATTTCTGACGGCGTCATCCCGGTGATCATCACGGCGGTGGATATAGAGACCGGCGAGGAGGTCGTGTTCGACAGCCGCGGCGGCGAGCTATCCGTCGACCACATCATGGCGAGCACGGCTTTCCCGATAGCGTTCCCACCCGTCCCAGTGGGCGGGCGAACATTCGTCGATCCTGGAATTGTAGCAAATCTACCTCTGCAAGCCCTCTTCTCCGGCCAGTTGCAAGAGGATGTTCTTTGCATTTGCCTTGATTTGTTCGCCCAGCAGGACAAGGTGCCGACATCGATGGAGGAAACGGTTAGGCGGACCACCGACATCCTGTTCGGCTCGCAGAGTCGGCACGCTATGAGACGGCTGAAGACGGCGGTCAACAGCAGCGAGGGCGCCTCGATTACAATCATCCATTTAGACTATGGCAACCGGTTCGATGACATTGGGTTGAAGACATTCGACTATTCCCGCAAATCGATAAACGAGCGGTGGAACGTAGGATTTAGAGATGGCCGCCGGCTTGTCGACGCCATCGGCCGAATGCCGCCGCGACGGCACCGCCTTGACATATGGCGGCTTTCCGAAGCAGGCCGGTTGGAATATTGGGATCTGTAGGCGTGACCTCTTCGGCTTGACGCGTGCCGCCCCTCGAAAGCCGCCGCTTGCAACTCGCCCGCACATCGTCATAATGAATTTTGCACACGTGCTCAATTTGTCATTCGGCCGTTACATCAAGCCCATAGAGCGGGATTTGTCACGTTTCGCGGGCTTTCGAAGCGGTCGTCAAACGCCAGTGATGACCCGTCAAAGAGGCCTCACACTGCTCTTCTGGGGAGATGAAGAAGATGACCATTTTGCCGACGTTGAAATCCCTTACGATCGCGGCCGCCATACTGGCCTCGACCTCCGTACTCGCACTCGCCAAGGACGTTACCATCAGCGTCTGGGCCGGCGGCACCGGCCCGAACGATGTCTATCGACTCGATGCCATCGAAATCGCGGCCCAGCAGCTGCAGCGCGAAGCTGCCCTCAAGGGCGAAGATCTGAAGATCACCGTCGAGAAGAAGCCCTATTCCGGCTGGGACGATTTCAAGCAGGCGCTGACCCTTGCCGCCGAGGCCAAGAAGGCGCCGAATATCGTCGCCAGTGGTCATGAAGACATCGCTCCATGGTCGCAGGCGGGCCTCATCGTTCCGATCGAGGATCATGTCGATCTCGACGCCTGGCCGCTCAACGGCATCTATGAGAACCTGCTGCAGATCGCTTCCTACAACGGCACCGTCTACGGCGTTCCGCAGGATGCAGAATCCCGTCCGATGTTCTTCTGGAAGCCGTACATGAAGGCGATCGGCTACAGCGACGCCGATCTGGATGCACTGCCGCAGAACGTTCAGGACGGCAAGTACACCATGAAGAGCCTGCTCGAAGATGCCAAGAAGATGCAGGACAAGGGCCTCGTCCAGCCAGGCTACGGTTTCTATCCGCGCCCCAGCAACGGCCCTGACTATTGGCAGTTCTACACCAGTTTCGGCGGCACGATGGAGGAGAACGGCAAGCTCGTCTTCGACAAGGCCGCAATGACCCGAACCTACCAGTTCTTCGCCGACGCCGTTAAATTAGGCGTTACCAAGAAGAACCACATCGGCATGCCGGGCGATCAGTGGTGGAAGGAAGTCGCCACCGGCAAAGCCGGTATCTGGGACGCAGGCACCTGGCATTATGCCCGCCTCGTCAACCAGGAAGGGCTTAAGGATTTCTTCGACAACATCGTCTTCACGCTGATCCCGGCCGGAGAGGGCGGCAAGCCCAACACGCTGACGCATCCGCTCGTCTACATGCTGACCGCAGGACACAGCGATGAAGATACGCAGATCGCCGCCCAACTCATCACGATCGCCTCCGAACCGCGCATCAACGCGCTGCATGCGATTAAATCCGCCCATCTCGGCATCTCCAAAGCTGAAGCCGAAGTCGACTTCTACGCCGACGACCGCTGGGCTCGCGAAGCCACAGAACGCCTGCTGCCGCATGCCAATGCGATGCCGAACAATTCGGATTTCGGTACCTACTGGAACATCATGTGGAAGAACCTTCAGGCGTCCTGGACCGGCGACAAGACCGTCGACGCCGCCATCGGCGATGCCGAGAGCGAGCTGAAGAGCACGCTCGGTGACAAGATCCTCATCCGCTAAGATCTAAGCACTCCTCCGGGCGGCGCCCCGCCGCCCAGAGGATCCGCGAGGAGGCTCCCATGAAGTCGTCCAGAACGCTCGGACTGGTGATGATCGCGCCTGCGGCGATCATGATCGTTCTCTTCTTCCTTATGCCTGTCGTTCTGACGGCGGTCTTTTCGATGACCAACATGACGACGGCGACCGGTATTTCCGGTGGCGCCTATCAGATCGCGCCGAGTTCGCTGAACACGCTGAAATCGGTAATGCCGGACATTGCCGACGAAATGGCCGAACCGCGCTATGCGATTGACGAGGCCGGCCTCAAGGCCGTGGAAGGACTCGGGCTTGCGCCCGGCATCGCCGCGGAATTGCGGGCCAAACACGCCGGCGAGGTCTTCCCGACGCGCCGCGAAGCCGAGCGTATGCTCAAGGATCTGGCTGAACGACCTTCGACGCGTGAGGTCAAGCAGATCTCCGAACAGTTCAACCGCTCGATCGTCAACACGCGCTTCGACAGCAAGGGACAGCTCTTTTCGGCTCTCGATACTCTGGGCCTCAAACTGACGCCGGAACAGAAGGAAACCGTCGCCCGGGCCAGCTATACCGGCTGGACCTGGACGACAGACAATTTCTCGCGCATCGCTACCTCGCCGGATATGGCGCGCGTGCTCTTCAACACCGCACTCTACGTCGCGCTGGTGCTGACGCTCTTCAATGTCGGTTATGCACTGCTGCTGGCAATCTGGACGCATTACATGCCGCCGAGACCAGCCTCGATCTTCCGCGGCATCTGGTTGCTGCCGCGCATTACCCCCGTCGTCATCTATATACTGCTGTGGAAATGGCTCGCCTGGGATAGCGGCTTTATCTCGGTCCTGATGGGCAAGTTCGGCTACCCCGCGAAGAACTACCTGCTCGACACCGCCTATAATGCCTGGTTCTTCGTCGTGCTGATCAACGGTTTCATCGGCGCCTCTATGGGCATGCTGGTCTTCTCCTCGGCGATGAAGGCCATTCCGAAAAGCCAGTTCTATGCGAGCGAGGTCGACGGCGCGTCGCGCTGGCAGCAGATCCGCTACATCATCCTGCCGCAGATGCGCTGGCCGATCCTCTTCGTCACCTGCTATCAGACGCTGTCGCTGCTCGCCTCCTTCAACGAGATCCTGCTCGCCACCAATGGCGGACCTGGTAATACGACCGAGGTCTGGGCGCTCGCCGCCTATCACACCGCGCTCAGGAATTATGCCGGCAATCTCGAATACGGGTTGGGCGCAGCCATGGCGCTGGTGCTCGTCGTGATCGGCGTTACCCTGTCGCTCCTCTATCTGCGCGTCTTCAACTACCGCACGCTTGTCGCCAAGCCCCTGATCGAGGATTGACCATGGCCGAACGATCGCAGCCCTCGGCAAATTACAAGAGCTGGCCCGTTATGACGGCGCTGACAATCGTCAGCCTGCCGCTGCTCCTGATGTATGTCTATCTCTTCCTCGACACGGTGACGGTAAAGCAGCCGGACGCCTTGCTGCCTTCGGGCCTGACGCTCGACCACTGGCGATTCCTGTGGCAGACGACGCCCGGCAAGGCCAACATCTGGCAAGTGACTGCGAATACGCTGCTCTTTGCAGCCTGCACCACCTGCGTCGTGCTGATCGTCTCGTCAATGGCGGGCTATGTTCTGTCGCGACTGAATGTGCCGGCGCGCGGCTTCTTCCTTGCCGGCGTCATGGTGCTGCATGCCTTCCCCTCGGTGACGCTGATCATTGCCATCTTCATCGTGCTGCAGATGATCGGCCTCTACAATTCGTTGATCGGCGTGATTCTGGTGAAGGCGGCGATCGACCTGCCACTCGGCATCTGGCTGATGAAGGGTTTTTACGACACCGTGCCATGGGAGATCGAAATGGCCGGCGTCGTCGACGGCGCCTCGCGTTTCAGGGTCTGGAAGAGTCTCGTGCTGCCGCAGGTGAAGCCCGGCATCATGGCGCTCGGCCTGTTCTCGTTTCTGTCAGGCTGGGGCGAATTCATCCTGCCGCAGGTGCTGGCGCCTGGAAATCAGGTACAGGTGCTCTCGGTCTATCTCGCGGGGTTCCTCGCCGACGATAACAATTACGATTTCAACATGTTCAAGTCGGTCGGCCTATTCTACCTCGTTCCGGTACTGATCGCCTATGCGCTCTTCAACAAGTATCTCATGAACATCTATGGCGGCGGGAGCAAAGGCTGATGCGCATCCTCCTCGACAATTTTTCGAAGAGCTTCGGCTCGACCAAAGTCATCGAGAACATGCGTCTCGAAGTCGCGGGCGGCGAAATGCTGGCGCTGCTCGGCCCTTCCGGCTGCGGCAAGTCGACGACGCTTTTTGCCGTCTGCGGCATTCACCGCCCGACCGGCGGGCGCATCTTCTTCGGCGACCGTGACGTCACCGATCTGCCGAGCCAAGCCCGCAATGTCGGCGTGGTCTTTCAATCCTATGCGCTCTACCCGCATATGACGGTTGCCGAGAACATTGGATTTCCGCTGAAGGTAAAGGGTGCGCCTGCCGCCGAGATCCGAAAAGAGGTCGATCGTATTGCGGCCCTGGTCCAGATCGGCAAGCTGATGGACCGGAGGCCGTCGGAGCTTTCCGGCGGCCAGCAGCAGCGCGTGGCACTGGCGCGCGCGCTGATCCGCAAGCCCGACGTGCTGCTGCTCGACGAGCCGCTCGCCAATCTGGACGCCAAGCTGCGCCTCGAAATGCGCTCTGAAATCCGCCGCCTGCAGCGCGAGACCGGCATCACCGCCATCCTCGTCACCCATGACCAGGTGGAGGCGATGAGCATGTGCGACCGTATCGCCATCATGAAGGAGGGCGAGATCGTCCAGATCGCCACGCCGGCCGAAATGTACAACAATCCCAAGACCGCCTTCGTCGCCGGCTTCCTCGGCAACCCGCCGATCACCTTCCTGCGCGGCGTCATGGACAATGGCGCCTTCGCAATCCCGGAAAGCGAGATCCGGGTGCCGTTGCCGAACGCCATCGGCGCCGCCGACGGCAGCAAGCTGATGCTCGGCGTCCGGCCGGAGCATTTTACGCCTGCCGGCGACGTAGCCGTGTCCGGCAAGATCACCTTCGCCGAAACGCAAGGGCGAGAAAATCTTTACGACGTACGTCTTGCCGGCGGCCCGCTGCTGCGGTCGATCCAACCGGTGCGCCATGATATTCACGTCGGCGACGATGTCGCCTGGGGGATCGACAGCCGCGGCGTGTTCGTCTTCGACGAGAACGGAACGAGGCTCTGATGACCCGCGATTTTTCGGCCTTCTTCGAACGTTACGGCTGGCCGAGGGCCAAGGGCTGGCTTCCATTCTGCATCGCCCATCGCGGCGCCAGCGGCCACGAACGCGAAAACACGCTCGCCGCTTTTCGCCGCGCGGCCGAACTCGGTGCGGAGATGTGGGAGCTCGACGCGCAGCTGACCGGCGACGGAGTGGTGGTCGTCTCCCATGACGACCACCTGGAGCGGGTCTACGGCATCGACCGGCGCATTTCGGAAATGACTGCGGCGGAGCTTGCCGATCTTGACGACGTCGACGTGCCGCGCTTTTCGGAGGTCGCCGCTCTTGCCCGCGAGACCGGAACCGGTCTCTATGTCGAGCTCAAGGCGCCGGGGACCGGCATCCGCTGCTGGCGGCACCTTGCCGAGATGAACCAGCGCTTTGCCTGCCTTGGCTCATTCGATACTGCGCAGGTACGCGAACTCAGGGACGCGGCCTGCGATTTTCCGCTCTCGGTGCTGATTCGCGTCGGCGACGATCCACATGCTTTCGGTGATGCTGCCGGTGCCGATATTCTTCATCTCTGCTGGGAGAGGGCAGGGGAGCGGCCGCAGGACCTGGTGACCGAGGCGCTGATGGCTCGCGCCTTCGAGGCTGGCCGCGAGATCGTGCTCTGGCACGAGGAGCGGCGGACCATTCTCGATGACCTCATGAAACTCCCGGTTCTCGGCATCTGCACCGATTTGCCGGATATGATGCGGTCGCCTCCGATCAAGGAGAAAGCACTTGGCTGACAGGGACAAGGGACCGCGCAAGGTAACATCCTTCGACGTGGCGCGAGTGGCCGGCGTTTCACGCGCCGCCGTGTCGCGCGCCTTCACCCCGGATGCCAGCGTTTCGCCGAAGACACGCGAGAAGGTCTATCAGGCCGCCAAGGAACTCGGCTATCGGGTGAATTATCTCGCCCGAAGCCTTACCAATAAACGCTCCGATCTCGTCGGTCTCGTCGCCGCCGGTTTCGATAATCCGTTCCGCACGCTGCAGATCGAGTATCTGTCTCGGGCGTTGCTCGCCCGTAACTTCCGCCCGATCCTGTTGCCGACTTCGCAGGAGGCGGACACCTCGACGGTCATCGGCCAATTGCTGCATTACGCCGTGTCAGGCGTCATCGTCACATCGGACGCGCCACCGACCGAAATCTGCGAACAATGCGCAGCCGAAGGCGTCCCGATCGTGCTGATCAACAAGGGCAATGACATTCCCTTGGTCGACCGCATCATCTCTGACGACAGCATGGCCGGCCATCTGGCGGCCAGCCACCTGATCGACAATGGCGTGCGAAAGCCTGCCGTGATGGCCGCCCCGGCGAGATCCTATACAGCGCGACGTCGCAGCGAGGCCTTCATCGCCCACTGCAAGCAGCTTGGCGCCGAGGCGCAGTTCCTGCAGGTCAGGATCAACGACTACCGGAGCGGTTATGATGCGGCAACCGGCCTGGCCGCATCCGGCGTCGACGGGCTGTTCTGCGCCAATGACTACATGGCTTGCGGCGTGCTCGACCGCCTCATGCAGGGCAGGGGTCGCGACGAGGCGCCGCCGCTCCGCATTATCGGCCATGACGACATCCCCCAGGCCGCTTGGACCGCCTACGACCTGACGACCATCCGCCAACCCTGCGACATCCAGGCAGAACAGACCGTCGACCTGCTAATAAGCCGGATGGCCGAACCGGAGCTGACGGCGCGTGTCGAGTTCACGCCGGTGACATTGATAACAAGAAGGACTGCCTGATGAATGCCCCATTCGACGCCGCTGCCATCCGCGCACGGGCGGAGGCCGCCATTACCGTTGCGCTTGAGGTCGGACGGGAGACAGCCAGGTTTCGGCGCGAGTCGGATCCCCGCACGCTTGCCGTTCAAAGCAAGGGATTGCAGGACTTCGTCACCACCGCCGACAGGATGGCCGAGCAGGCGATCCGCCAGGGCCTCATCTCGCGCTTTGCGGATGATACCTTCATGGGAGAGGAGAGCGGCGGGCAATCGGAAGGTGCCGGCACCTGGGTCGTCGATCCGATCGACGGCACGACCAACTATATCAGGGGCTTGCGTTACTGGGGCGTTTCGATTGCCTTTGTCGTCGGCGACAAGGTCGAGATCGGCGTCATCTACGACGCGGCCGAGGACAAAGTCTTTCACGCCGTGCGCGGCGGCGGCGCCTTCAAGGACGGCCTGCAGATCCATGCGGCGACGACTGCCGATCCCGCCAGTGCGCTGATCATTCTCGGTCATTCGCGCAAGACGAGCTTCGATGAGTATCTCGCACTCTCCAAGCGGCTGCATGAGCGCGGCATGGATTATCGGCGCATGGGCGCAGCCGCCATCGACCTTGTTCGCGTCGCCGAGGGTGCTGCTGATCTCTGTTACGAACGCCACCTCAATGCATGGGATATGCTCGCCGGTGCGCTGATCGCTGAAGAGGCAGGCGCGACAGTTGCAATGCCGCCGGTCGGCAGGCTGCTTGCGGGTGGCGGGCCTGTCGTCGCCCATACGCCGGGGCTCGCCGACGAATTTGCCTTCATCCTTGAGAGCGCAGGGCTGATGGTCGCAAGTTAGCCGGACATGCGCAGGCGCCAGGCGCGTTCGGTCGCTGGCGCTTCATCGGTAGTGACCTGATCCGGCTTCAGCGCCATCAATGTCGAGAAGCTGCGCCATTCCTCTTCGCTGAATCCAGCCCCGGGGTCCTTCAAGGTGAAGGTCCATGCATCGACGCGTTTGCCTTCGTCCCGGCAGAGACCGATCAGGTCGAGGCCATCCTTGGCGGCATCAAGGATCAGCTGCCAGTGAAGATAGATCGTGTCAGGTTCGGTCGGACCGCGCAGGTCGGCGCGCAGTTTCATTTCGGCCGCACCCCAGCCGCTGGCCTGCCGGATATCGTAAAGTTTGTCCGTCGGATCGATGCCGCGCAGCAGATGCGGAAGCTTTTCCTTGACTGCCACAATGAGGTCGAGACTGCCGCCGCTGACGATCACCGAGGCGGTGATGTCGCGGAAATGCACGGCAAGATGCTCGATACCATGGGTTCCGATAGCTTCGTAATCGTCCTTCATGTCGAATTGCAGCAATGCGGCCGGATGCGTTGCCTGCATCATGGCGGCGAGATCCTCGCTGAGGATGAGCGGCCGGCCGCCGTCCCTCATACTGATATCGCGGAGGTCGGCGATGGTCTTCGCAGCGATCGGTCCATGGCCCGTCGTTTCACCTTCGAGCTCCCTGTCGTGCAGCACGACGAAGCCGCCGTCGGCGCGCACGCGCAGATCGAGCTCCATCGAGGCGCCTGCTGCAAAACCCTCCGCCATCACTTCGGCGGAAAACAGCGGATCGGCAACCCGCTTGCGCAGCCGGTGCCATTTCAGGCGGGTACGATGCCCATCATGCAATATCTCCAGGCCCTGCGAATTCGCCAATCTCGTCATCTGCATCCAGTCTCCGCGACGGACACTCTCCTGCCTTGCCAGGCCGTTATTATCAAGAGCCGGCCATAATATTCAGCGACAGTCGGCTGCGACATCGCCTCTGAAGCGGCGGCGGTATTCGCAAATTGACCGGCTTGCCTGAGCGCTGCGAGGGCCGGCGTCGAGTACCTCGGCGACGGCCTCAATCTCGACCGGCAGCCGGGTTCTGCTCAGATATTCCGGACGCTCGCGCCAATCAAATCAAAAGCGCCCGTACTCGATTGCGGCAGAGGATTAAATTCGAGCATCGGGCTCCGCGAGACACTTCGTCACCAGCCATTATTCAATCAGCCGCGGGCCGCCCAGCGTGCCGGCTCGCTGAAGAGATCGCGATAGGCGACACCCGGATGCGGCGCGACAAGCCGAGGGCTTGCTCCCCCAAGCTTTTCCCGCAGTGTTCCCTTGGCATATTCGGTCTTGTAGACGCCGCGCTTCTGCAATTCCGGTACCAGCAGGTCGACCGCGTCCTCGAAACTCTCGGGCGTTACGGCATAGGCGAGGTTGAAGCCGTCGACATCGGTATCCTCGATCCATTCCTGCATCAGATCGGCAACCGTCTGCGGCGAGCCGACAAAAACGGGACCGAAACCGCCGACGCCGACCCAGTCGGCCATCTCGCGCACCGTCCATTCCTTCGTGGGATCAATGGTCGTGAAGGTCTCGACGGCCGATTGCACGGCATTGGTATGACGATGCCGCAGCACCTCGTCCGGTCCGAACTGGCCGAAATCAATGCCGGTCCAGCCTGAAATCAGGGTCAGCGCGCCTTCGAAGGAGGCATATTCTCGGTATTCGTTGAACTTGCGCTGTGCCTCGGCATCAGTCTCGCCGAGGACGACGGTCTGCAAATTGAAGGCAAGGATTTCGCGCGGATTGCGGCCCACACGCGCCGCTGCCTCGCGGACATTGGCGACATAGCGTTTCAGCACGGCCTTCGACGGCGAGGCGACGAAAATGCATTCGGCATGGGCGCCGGCAAAATCCTTGCCGCGGCTGGAGGCGCCGGCCTGGTAGAGCACCGGCGTGCGCTGCGGTGAGGGTTCGCTCAAATGGATGCCCGGCACGTTGAAATGCTTGCCGGAATGGCGGATCGGATGAACCTTGTCGGGATGAGTGAAGATGCCGGTTTCGCGGTCGCGGACGACAGCCCCATCCTCCCAGCTGCCCTCCCACAGCTTGTAGCAAACCTCGAGATATTCCTCGGCAAGATCGTAGCGATCGTCATGTTTCGTCTGGGCCGGCTGGCCGATATTGAGTGCGCCGCTGTTGAGATAGGAGGTGACGATATTCCAGCCGACGCGTCCCTTAGTCAGGTGGTCGAGCGTCGAGATGCGGCGGGCGAAAGTGTAGGGATGCTCGAAGGAGAGCGACGCGGTCAGGCCGAAGCCGAGATGCTCGGTCTCATAAGACATGGTCGGGATGAGCTGCAGCGGATCGTTGACCGGCACCTGCGCGGAATGGCGCAATGCGGCATCGACATTGCCGTTCAGCACATCGTAGACGCCGAGCACATCGGCGATGAACAGCCCGTCGAACTTGCCGCGCTCCAGCGTCTTTGCCAGATGCACCCAGTAATCGAGGTCCTTGTATGTCCAGGACTCGTCGCGCGGATGGCGCCAGAGCCCCGGTGACTGGTGTCCGACGCAATTCATGTCGAAGGCGTTCAGCCTGATTTGGCGAGTCATGTCTTTCTTCCTTGAATTACGGATTGCTGCGGCCGAGGCCGTAGGTCAGCGCCAATGCTCCGACAAGCACGGCGCCCTTGACGAAATCCTGCGTGTAGTAGGGGGCGTTCAGCATGGTGAGGCCGTTCAAGAGCACGCCGACGAAGACGGCGCCGGCGACGGTGCCGAGCACATTTGGACGCCTGAGGTTGAGGACGGCGAAACCGATCAGCGCGGCAGCGACCGAATCCATCAGCAGCGAGCCGCCGGAAGAGACGTCGCCACGCCCGACGCGGGCGGCGATGACAATGCCGCCGAGCGACGCCAGCGTTCCCGACAGGACATAGGCAAGGGTCTTCAGCTTGACGGTCGAGGCTCCCGCAAGCCGGGTGGCGACCTCATTGCCGCCAGTCGCAAACAGCAGCCGACCGATGCGGGTGCGCTCGGTGAGGATGAAAAGGAGAACGGCGACGGCGGCCATCAGCACCACGGAAACGGGCAGGGTGCCGAGGATGCTGTAGCGGCCGATCAGCAGGAAGGCCGGGTCGTAGGTCCCGTTCGCCTTCGAGCCGTCGGGCAAGGTGAGACCCGCCGAAATCGACCGGCCGGCGGTCGGGATCAGCTGCAGGCCGGAGAGCAGGAACATCATCGCCAAGGTCGCCAGGAGATCCGGGACCTTCAGACGGACGATAAGGAAGGCGTTGACGACACCGACCAGGGCACCGAAGGCGAGCACCAGTGGCACCGTTCCATAGGCGTCCAAGCCCCAGACGATCATTGCGTAGCTCGCCGCCATCACGCTCGATGCCGCGACCGCGCCGATCGACAGGTCGAAACCGCCGACGGCAAGCGTGACGGTGACGCCGGCGCCGAGGATGGCGACGACCGACACCGCCTGCAGGATGCTCATCAGATTGGCGACATTGATGAAGGCGGGCTCGGCGATGGTGAAACTAACGACGAGAGCCGCAAGCAGGATGAACACCGCGCCCGCCCGCAAGAACGCTCCCAGGGCGGCGAAACGACTGCTACTGGTCCACGGCGATGGCTTTTGCCGGGCGCCGGCGTGTGTGAGCGGGTCGTTGTCGATCGTTGTCATGCAGATATTCCCTGAATGGCGGCAGGAGTGGCAATCCCACCCGCAGGAGACCTCAACACGTGGCGGTCGATGACGAGGATGCGATCGGCCACCTCATAGGCCTCTTCGGGGTCGGAGGTCGCGATCAGCGTCGCCCGGTCGGTGCGGGCGCGGATTGCTCGGATGATGTCGTGACGGGCGCCGACATCCACGCCCTGGAAGGGCTCATCGAGCAGCAAAAGCCGGCTCGGCTCCGCTTCCCAGCGGCCGATCACCGCCTTCTGCTGATTGCCGCCGGAGAGGGACCAGATCGAAGCGAGCGGGCCTGCGGCCTTGATGCCGAGACGGGCCATCGCCTGTTCGGCCTCGCGCCGTTCGCGTCCGCCGAAAAGAAAACCATGCGGATACCATTTGGCGAGATGTGGCAGACTGATCGTCGCCGACAGCGAATGGCCGGGCCATGCCGGCGGCATCAGCGAGGAGCGGTGGCGATCTTCGGCCGCCATGGCGACACCGGCCGCGATGGCTTCGGCCGGGCTTTTCGGCCGGTACGGCCGGCCGTCGAGAAACATCGCGCCACGCCCAAGCGCCGTTACACCGAAAATCGCCTGGAGCAAGCGGCTCTTGCCGGCGCCGAGCACGCCCGTCACCGCCACCACTTCGCCTTCATGCACCGACAGATCGAAGGTCGTACCTGACGACAGCAGGCTGACATCACGCATCTCGAAAATCGCCGGTCCGGTCGCGGGCCACGCATCAGGCCGCGCCGCTTCCAGCTTGCGGCCGATCATCGTCTCGATGGCACTCGAAAAATCGATCGGCCGCGAAAAGCTGCCAATAACGCGGCCGCCACGCATGACGAGAGCGCGATCGGCGATCGTTTCCAGATCGGCGGTGCGATGCGAGATGTAAAGGATCGATAGGCCCCGCTTGCGAAGCCTCAACAGAATGTCGAAGAGCCGCCGGCTTTCCTCGCCGGAAAGGCTCGCCGTCGGCTCATCGAGGATGAGAAGATCGGCGCGATTGGCAAGTGCGCGGGCGATTGCCACGAGTTGCCGGTCAGCGCTGGTAAGTTCGCCGAAATCACGGTCGAGCGACAGACTGAAGCCGGCGGCGTCGAGCATCGCCTGTGCGGCGCGGCGGATGCCGGTGCGTGACACGAAGAAGGGCGTACTGCTATCGGCGAAACGATTGAGCAGCAGCGCATCGGCAACGGTCAGTCCCGCCGCGCCAACGAGATCTGTCGATTGATGCACGGTAACGACACCTGCTTTCGCCGCCTCGGCCGGGCTGCGCGGGGCAAAAGGGCGGCCATCGAGTTGGATCGTGCCGCCGCCAGCCGCGAGCACCCCGGAAAGAATCTTTACCAGCGTCGATTTGCCGGCGCCGTTTGCCCCCATCAGCGCCACGATCTCGCCGCGCTCTATCGAAAGATCCGCGCCAGCCAGCGCCCGCGTCGACCCGAAACTGCGTGTGATGTTTTCAATGTGAAGAAGCGGCATCGACAAGATCCGGAACTGTATTCGAAGCCGAAGTGTGCCCCGTCCGCAGGGGCGAATTCCAGGCACGCATTTCCCTGGCGAACTGCACCAGGGAAACAAAGAATCTCCAGCAGCCGGCAAAATCGGATCATTTAATCTACTAAAAGCATAGATAATATATCTAATAAATCGAAGCGTCGCGAGGGCTGAACCTGTCAGACGACGCCTCCGATTGTTAGAAGGAACGCGACGATGAAATCCCTCGCACGGCTCGCACTCTCCGCCGCCGTCATTCCGTTCATGTTCATACAAGGCGCAAGCGCCGACGGCCTGTCCGGTGCCCCGGCGCCTTTCGACAAGGGTGGCGTCAAGGTGGCGCTAATCAGCTATATCTCGGCCGGCGATTTCTTCCAGGCTTATCAGGCCGGTGCTGAGGCCCAGGCCAAGGCGCTGGATATCGACCTGCGCGTCTTCCCTGGCCGCCAGGACGCCGCCGAGCAGCGCGAGCAGATCCTGCAAGCGATCAATCTCGGCGTCTCCGGCATCGTTATCGACCACGGCCTGCCGGAATCGCTCGGCGACGTCGTGCAGCAGGCGCTTGACAAGGGCATCAAGGTCGTGGCCTTCGACGTCAATCTCAACAACCCGAAGATTCCGCAGGTCGAGCAGAGCGACCATGAGCTCGCGTCGCTGGCTCTCGAGCAGGTGGTGAAGGACAACGGCACGGACTTTAAAGCGGCATATGTCTATGTTGCAGGCTTTGCACCACTCGATCGCCGCAACGAAGTCTGGGACAAGTTCAAGTCCGACAACAAAGGCGTGGTCGAAAAGGCCCGTTTCGGCAATGTCAGCGACACGACGGCGACCTCGACCGCCGACCAGGCCAAGGCCGCGCTCACCGCCAATCCCGACATTTCGGTCGTCTTCGCCCCCTATGACGAATTCGCCCGCGGTGTGAAGCTCGCCGCCAACGACCTCGGCATCGCGAGCAAACTCAAGATCTATTCGGCCGACGTTTCCACAGCCGATATTCAAGAGATCAGCGAGGAGGGCAGCCCCTGGGTTGCCACCGTGGCGACCAATCCGGCCGTCGTCGGCGCCGTCTCAATCCGCGCCGCGGCGCTCGAAATAGCCGGGCAGACCGTTCCTCGGCAGATCACCGTCAAGCCGACGCTTTTGACGCAGGAGAGCCTGCGCGCCGCCGGCGTCAAGACGATTGAGGATCTGGCCGCCAAGATCCCGGCCTTCAGCACCAGCGACGCGGCAACCGCGAGCTGGATCCCGGACAAGCTTTTCTGAGATTTCAGCTCGACCCTTCCGGCGGAAGCGTGCGCCTCCCGCCGGATCACCTTTTGGAGAATTGGAGCCCCGTCCATGAGCCAGTCCAATGTCGTCTTCGCGGTGAGCCGCAATCCGACGCGAGAAAATCTTTTTGCCCGTGCCGAGGAAATTTCGGCCGACCTTTCCCGACGCGCCGCAGACCTCGATCGCGACGGTCGTCCGCCGCTCGCCGAAATCGTCAAGCTGAAGAATGCCGGGTTGCTCAATGCGCTGCATCCCACCGAGATCGGCGGTGGCGGCCTCGACTGGGTAGACGGTCTGAAGCTGGTGCGCATCCTCGCCCGCGGCGAAAGCTCGATCGGCCAGCTGCTCGGCTACCACTATGTCAACAGCCAGTATATCTACTGGACGCTCGACCCGGCGCGTGCCCATGTGCTCGGCAGCGAAACCGTCGCCAAGAATCTCTACTGGGGCGCCGCCGTCAACCCGCGCGATCCCGGGCTGGTGCTTACTCGCCGCGGCAACGGTTATGTGCTGAACGGACGCAAGTCCTTCTCCACGGCGGCGCGTATCTCCGACTACATCAACGCCAATGCGGCGCTAGACGACAAGATCGCCGGTTTCGCCGTGCCGACCGACAGGCCAGGGTATGTGGCCAATGACGACTGGGACAACATCGGCCAGCGCCTGTCCGACAGCGGCAGCGTCGAATTCCGCGATTTCCCCGTCTACGAGGAGGATTTCGTCGGCGCCCCCGCCGCACCTAATGCCGCCGCGCCGGTGCTTTCGACCTTCAACACACCGTTCATACAGCTGGTCTTCGTCAACTTCTATCTCGGCACCGCCGAAGGCGCGCTGCAGGCCGCAGTGGATTATGTCCGCACCACCACCCGTCCGTGGATCACTTCAGGCGTCGAGCGGGCAGCCGACGATCCCTATATCCTCGAACGGGTCGGCGAATTCACCGCGGCGCTGAAGGCCTCGGCAGCCCTTGCCGACAGCGCAGCCGCTGCGGTGCAGGCGGGCCTTGCCCGTGGCCCGAAGGTGACTGCACGCGAGCGCGGCGAAGCGGCCGCCGAAGCCTATGCAGCTAAGGTTCACGCCACCCACATCTCTCTCGACATCACATCGCGCGTTTTCGAGCTGACGGGTGCGCGCTCGACGGCCGACAAATACCGCTTCGACCGGTTCTGGAGAAATGTCCGCACACATACGCTGCACGACCCGGTCTTCTACAAGGCGCGGGAAGTCGGTGAATTCGTGCTGAACGACAGAATCCCGGAAGTCAGCCTGTACAGCTGAGGCGGGGAGATTGTCAGCGAAATCGAAAACCCCACCGCCGACGCCAGGCGTGGGGGTTTTCATTTGGATGACAGGGATTTCAGAGCGCGCCGTTCTTCGGCGGCAGCACCCCATTCAGATGATAATTGCCGACGACGTGGTATTTCCAGCGCACGGGATCATGCAGCGTGTGCGTGCGGGCATTGCGCCAATGACGGTCGAGATTGAGGCCGACCTGCACTGATGAGGTGCCGGCAAGTTCAAAGAGCGTATTCGAAGCCTCGAGCGCCACCTCGGTCGTCAGCACCTTGGCGGCGGCGACGGCAAGTGTCGCCTCGATCACCTTTGCCTCCGTCGTCTCGACCTGTGCGGCGTCAACCTTGTGGCCGGCACGCTCCACCAGTGCCGTCGCGGCTTCCAGCCGGATGGCGATCTGCCCCACCTTGGCGATCGTCAGAGGATCGTCGGAGGCGCGATCGAGGCCGCTATCCATCCAGGGACGAGATTTCGTTCTGACGAAATCCAGTGTTTCGGCGAAGGCCGCCCGCGCAATGCCGAGATCGATACCCGCGTGGATAATCTGGCCGACCGAGCCGATCGTCGTCGGCCGCTCGAAGCCCCTGTGGTGGAAGACCACGGAATCGGCGCTGACATAGACATTGTCGAGGATCGTCGTACCGCTGCCGGTGGTTCGCTGACCGAAGCCGTCCCAGTCGTCGACGATTTCCACGCCTTCGGTGCCCCTCGGCACGAAGGCCATGGTCAGCCTGTCCTCCGGATCAAGCGCGAAAACGGTAATCCAGTCGGCGAAGAGGACACCGGTCGAGTAGAATTTCCGGCCGTTGATCCTGTAGCCCGGCCCGTCGCGGGTGATGCGCGTATTGTAGTGGCCGACGGTCTTGGTGCCGCGCTCGGAAAGCGCATTGCCGAAGCGGTCGCCGGCCAGAACGCGGCCGAAGAAATAACGCTGCTGCTCCTCGCTGCCATCAGTTCGGAGCGCTTCGAGAATGTAGAAATGGTTCTGGGGGATCTGCCCGATCGAACCGTCAGCCTCCGACAGGATCGCCGTGATCTCGGCAAGTACGGCGTTGGAAACGTCGAGCCCGCCAAATTGCGAGGGCACGGTGATCGCGAGAAGTCCAGACTGCGCGAGAAGATCGAGTTCGGCGAAAGGCAGGATCCGGTCGGCATCACGTTCGGCGGCGCGCGCCGCAAATTGCGCGGCCAGCCTCCGAGCGGTGGCGATCGCCTCCTCATCGCTCTCGATACGAGCGGCCACTTGTCGAATCTGGTCTGCTTGCCTCAGCACGGTGTTCATCGCTGCCTCCAATTCTGACGATGCTATCGGTGAAAGAAATCGCGCGCCGAGATAAGAGAACAAATTCTATAGATGCGATGGAAAATAAAAAGTGCTTTCTTATCTGTCTCCGACCGGCGCGATTACGGTTTCGGATAAGACGCGCTACGGTGCCACTTAGAACGCGGCAAAGTTTGCGGCCGAAAATGCCGCCTACGGTCTCGATTTGAATTCATTGAAGTCCTACGTAACCGAGATCCGGGGCAGGCGCCCGCCGAGCCCGATCCATGAGGAACATCATGACCCGTTCACGGCAGTTGCGCCTCGGCGCTTTCATGCGCCCCGTCAGCCTGCATACCGGCGCATGGCGCTATCCCGGCTCCTATCCCGACGCCAACTTCAATTTCGCACACCTGAAATCCTTCGCGCTGGCGCTGGAGCGGGCGAAGTTCGACGCCTTTTTCATGGCCGACCACCTCGCCGTACTCAATATGCCGGTCGAGGCGCTGAGGCGCAGCCACACTGTGACCTCCTTCGAGCCCTTCACGCTGCTATCTGCGCTGGCGGCGGTGACGGAGCGCATCGGCCTCGTCGCGACCGCTTCCACCACATACGACGAGCCCTATCACATCGCCCGGCGATTTGCCTCGCTCGACCATATCAGCGGCGGCCGTGCCGGCTGGAACATCGTCACGACGTCCAATCCCGACGCCGCGCTTAATTTCGGCCTCGACGAGCACGTGGAGCATGGCGAACGTTATCATCGTGCGCGCGAGTTCTACGATGTCGTGACTGGTCTTTGGGACAGCTTCGCCGATGACGCCTTCATCCGCGACCGGGAAAGCGGCCTGTTCTTCGATCCGGAAAAGATGCATGTGCTCGGTCACAAGGGCGAGGAGCTCAGCGTTCGCGGGCCGCTTAACATTGCCCGCCCCCCGCAAGGCTGGCCCGTCATCGTCCAGGCCGGCCAGTCCGATCCCGGCCGTCAGCTCGCAGCCGAGACCGCCGAGGTGGTGTTCTGCTCACCGCGTGACCTTGCCGCCGGCAAGGCGCTCTACGCCGATATCAAGGGCCGTATGGAGGCCATCGGCCGCAGCCGCGATCATCTGAAGATCCTGCCGGCCGCCTTCGTCATCCTCGGTGACAGCATCGAGGAGGCCCGCGCCAAACGCGCCACCCTCGACAGCCTTGTGCATTACGACAGCGCCATCGCCTCGCTCTCGATCGCGCTCGGCCATGATGTTTCCCGCTTCGATCCCGACGCGCCGCTGCCAGCCGATATTCCCGACACCAATGCCAGCAAGACCGGCCGGGCGCAGGTCTTGAAGCTCGCCGCCGAGGAAAGGCTGACCGTGCGCCAGCTGGCGCAGCGTTACGGCGGCTATACCGGCCTCGCCTTCGTCGGCACGCCGATAAGCATTGCCGACGAGATGGAACGCTGGCTGGAGGAAGAGGGCTCGGACGGCTTCAATGTCGTATTCCCCTACCTGCCGCAGGGCTTGATGGATGTCACCGAAAGGCTGATCCCCGAGCTCCAACGCCGCGGCCTTTTCCGCAGCGAATACGAAGGCACGACGCTGCGCGAGCATCTCGGCCTGCCGCGGCCGGAGAACCGGTTTTTCGCCGCAGGCGCATGAAGAACAGCTCGCGAGCGCTCAGCTCGGCGTGCCGGCAAAGCGCCAGGGATCGATGCATTCGACACCGAGCGGGAGGAAATGCGCGACATTGCGCGTCACCAGTTTCAGCCCGTGCTCCAGCGCCGTGGCTGCGATCATCGCATCGGCGGAGGGACGCTTATCCGCGGTCGGCAGCAGGCCGGCCCGGCTTGCCGTCGCCGTATCGAACGGCAGGATGCGCCCGGCGAATTCCGCCAGCACGATCTCGTCCATCCAGCGGTAGAGATCCTGGGCGAACCCAGCGTCCCTTGTGCGCTCGCGCTGAATGCCGAACTGGATTTCCATGATCGTGACCGCTGAGAGATAGGCTTCGGCGACGGAAAACTCCTTCATGAAGTCTTGGAATTCCCGCGCCTGCCGTTCGACCCTGCGCGCGGCGGAGACGATATTCGTATCGAGGAGGAACACCATCAGAACTCGACGGTCCTGTCGTCGAAGCCGACCCGCTCGGGCTCGAATTCTCGTTCATCCGCCCGAGGATCGCGCAATGCCGAAAAGAGCGTCTTCGGCGCTTTCCAATTCGCCTGGAATTCGGCGTAGCTGACAAGCACATAGGCTGCCTCGCCGTGATCGGTGATCACGAGCGGCCGCTCACTTGCCTCCTTCTTCGCCTTGCTTGGATTCTGGTTGAAGGCGGCGCTGGTCATGAAAGACATTCTCATCGGAAAGTTCCATACTACATTTACGAAAAAATATACTACATCATGTCTACTTTACAAGACGCTCAGGTCAGGGCTCCGGGCTCCGATCTCAAATGCGTCGCTTTCGCCGGATACCAGTTCCAGCGGCCAGATGATGTTGCGGCCGCCATCCGGATAGAACGCGCGATAGGCCGGCATGTTGGCGAGAAGCGTCTGGCCGATCGCGATGCCGAGATCGTGGAGCGACATGCGGAAGCAGCTGAGCGAGGGCTGCAGGAAGCGTGCGCGCGGAGCATCGCGGAAACCTATGACCGCGAGGTCGCGACCGGGGAGGATCCCCGATTCCGTCAGCCGTCGGTAGAGGCCGATCGCCATGATCTCGTAGATCAGGATGACTGCGGTCGGGCGGTCTTCAAGCTGCAGCAGTTCCTGTGCTGCGCGGTAGCCGCCTTGTTCGCTCGACTTGACGCGAATGACCAGCAAGGGATCGAAGCGGATGCCGTGCCGTTCGAGCGCACGGCGATAGCTGTCGACAAAGACGTAGCCGAGGTTGGCCTCGGACGATGGCGCAGTGATCGCGATCCGGCGATGGCCGCGCGCGACCAGCCTTTCAACAGCGCGTTCGGCGACCCCCTCGAAATCCAGATCGACCCAGGGGAAATTGCTGGTTGAAAGGCTGCGGCCGACAGCGAGGAAGGGAATCTTTGCCCGCAAGAGAAGATCGATGCGCCGATCGATACGCTGCGTGTTGGAGATGATCATCGCATCGACGATACGTCGCGCCACCATGCGCTTCAGATATTCGCACGGGTCCTCATCGGCCGGGCAGGGGAGCATCAGGAGGTCGAGCTTATGGCGGGCAAAGCAATGCTGCAGCCCGCTGGTGACCCCAAGGAAAAAGTTGTCGGCATTTTCGACCACTTCCTGGCTGGATTCAATCATGAAGCCGATGACTTTCGTCTCGCCCAGCCGGAGGCTTCTCCCCGACTGATCGGCGACATAGCCGAGTTCCTCGGCGGCCGCCAGCACGCGCCGGCGAGTTTCCTCGTTCACGTCAGGTTTGCCGTTCAGCGCACGGGAGACCGTGCCGATTGAGATATCAAGGTGTTCCGCAAGCTGGCGAATGCCTCTCGCTGCTGACGCTTTTCCTCTGCTCCGCATTTTCGCATTTCGCCTCTATTGACAGCGGAAAATGTTTTCGCCTACAGTCGTAAACGTTTACGGGATGCGTGTCACCAGGAGAGTTGGCGCCACTCCCTCGGAGGAAATCGTGAAATTCAGTGCCATTCTGTGCGGGTGCGGAGCTATGTCCAAAGGTTGGTTGCGCGCCATCGCTTCCAACCCTCAACTCGCCGATTCCATCTCCATCGTCGGCCTCGTCGACCTGAACCGGGAGACGGCGGAAAAACTCGCCGCCGAATTCAATCTGGAAGGCGCCGTCATCGGCTCGGACCTGTCCGACGTCATCGCTGCCACCAGGGCTGATCTCGTCTTCGACATCGTCATTCCGTCCGCCCGGTATGATGTCGTTTCGACCGCGCTCAAAGCCGGTTGCCATGTGCTCAGCGAAAAGCCGATGGCGGCCTCGCTTGCCGAAGGCGCTGCGCTGATCGACCTCGCCGCAGAGACCGGCCGTATCCATGCCGTCATCCAGAACCGACGCTTCATATCGGGGGTCAGGCGCCTGCGCCGTTTCGTCGACAGCGGTGCGATCGGCGATCTCACCGCCATTCACTGCGACTTCTTCATCGCGCCGCATTTCGGCGGCTTCCGCGAGGAGATGGACAATGTGCTGCTGCTCGACATGGCGATCCACACGTTCGATGCCGCCCGCTACGTCGCGGATCAGAAGCCGCTCGCCGTCTATTGCGTCGAACGCAACCCGAAGGGCTCCTGGTACCGGCACGGCGCCTCGGCCAATGCCATTTTCGAATTTTCCGACGATATCGTCTTCACCTACCGCGGTTCCTGGTGCGCCGAAGGCGAGCGCACCAGCTGGGAAAGCCAGTGGCGTCTCGTCGGCTCGAAGGGCATGCTGACCTGGGACGGCGAGGAGAGCTTCAAGGCCGCCGTCGCCGGCGAAGAGCCCGGCCTCTTGCACGGCTTTGCTTCCGTAAACGTTCCCGATCCGGAACATGACGAGGAAACCCACGGCCACGCCAGCGTCATCGCCGATTTCATCGCAGCGATCGGCACGGGCAAACAGCCTGAGACCGTCAGTTCCGACAATATCAGAAGCCTTGCCATGGTCTTCGGCGCGATAGAAAGCGCCAAGACCGGCCGGCGCATCGAAATTTCAGCATAGGATGACGTGACGTGAGCAACCCTGCAAAATCCATTCGCATCGGCACCATGGTCAGCGGCAACAAGGGTGATGCCGCCGCGCGCATCGGTCAGATCGCCGGCCTCGGCTTCGAAAGCTTCGAGCCTTTCTTCTGGCAGACGACCAAGGGGCAGAACCTTGCCGAGCTCGGCAAGCGTTGCCTCGATGCAATCGGCGATCGCGACATCACCATTTCGACGCTCGGCATGTTCGGCAATCCGCTCGAGGAGACGGCGATTGATCTCGAAACCCTGCAGGGCTGGAAAGACTGCATCGATAACGCCCACCATTTCGGTGCCACCTGCGTTGCCGGTTTCACCGGCCGTGTCCGCGGCAAGCCGCTGACCGATAGCCTGCCGCGCTACAGGGAGATCTGGAGCGAGCTTGCCAAGCGCGCCGCCGACAAGGGCATCAAGATCGCCTTCGAGAACTGCGCGATGGATGGCAACTGGGCAAGCGGCGACTGGAACATTGCCCACAATCCCGACGCCTGGGAGCTGATCTTCAACGAGACGCCGGATGACCATATCGGCCTCGAATGGGAACCCTGCCACCAGATGGTCTACCTCATCGATCCCATGCCGCAGATCCGCAAATGGGCGCACAAGATCTTTCATGTGCATGGCAAGGACGCGACCATTCGCTGGGAGGTCATCAAGGAACACGGCATCTTCGGCAAGGAGAAGTTCGTCTTCATGCGCACGCCGGGCTTCGGCGACAGCAACTGGACCGACATCATCTCCGAACTGCGCCTTGCAGGCTGGTCCGGATCGATCGACATCGAAGGCTGGCATGACCCGGTCTACCGCGACGAGCTCGAGATGACCGGCCAGATCTATGCGTTGAACCACCTCAAGCATGCCCGGGGCGGCGAATTCGTCGTCGATCCGGTCTGATGACATCGTGGCCGGCAAAGAGGAATTGCCGGCAACGGGGATAACCACAAAGGAGGAGAACCATGGCTATCCGCAAATATGCAATTCTCGGCGCTCTGGCGCTTACAGGCGTTTCGCTCTTCGGCCTCTCGGCCAAGGCCGAGGACGTCACGTTGACGCTCTGGTCGCTCGACAAGGACACTCAGCCGGCGCCGAACCTCGTCAAGGAATTCAACGCCCAGAACAACGGCATCAAGATCGAATACAGGCTGATCCAGTTCGACGATGTCGTCACCGAGGCGATGCGCGCCTATGCCACCGGCCAGGCGCCGGATATCATCGCCGTCGACAATCCGGAGCACGCGCTCTTCTCATCGCGCGGCGCCTTCCTCGATCTCACGGATATGATTTCCAAGTCGAGCGTCATCAAGCCGGACAACTATTTCCCCGGCCCGCTGAAATCTGTCGAGTGGGACGGCAAATATTACGGCGTGCCGAAAGCGACCAACACGATCGCGCTCTACTACAACAAGGACATGTTCAAGGCGAAGGGCCTCGACCCAAACAAGCCGCCGCAGACCTGGGATGAGCTCGTCGAGGATGCGCGCAAGCTGACTGACCCCGCCAAGAACATTTACGGTCTTGCTTTCTCGGCCAAGGCCAACGAAGAGGGCACCTTCCAATTCCTTCCCTGGGCGCAGATGGGCGGCGGCGGCTACGAGCACATCAATGCCGATGGCGCGGTGAAGGCGCTCGAGATCTGGAAGACGATCATCGACGAGAAACTCGCTTCTCCCGATAGTCTGACGCGCGGCCAGTGGGATTCGACCGGCACCTTCAACTCCGGCAATGCGGCCATGGCGATCTCAGGCCCATGGGAGCTCGACCGCATGATCCAGGAAGCAAAATTCAACTGGGGCGTCACCCTGCTTCCGGTTCCCAAGGAAGGGGCTGAGCGCTCGTCGGCCATGGGCGATTTCAACTGGGCGATCTTCGCCAGCAGCAAACATCCGGCCGAAGCCTTCAAGGCGCTCGAATATTTCGCCTCGCAGGACGACAAGATGTTCAAAAATTTCGGCCAGCTTCCGGCCCGCTCCGACATCTCGATCCCGGAAAGCGGTCAGCCGCTGAAGGATGCCGCCCTCAAGGTGTTCCTCGAGCAGCTGAAATACGCCAAGCCGCGCGGCCCCCATCCGCAATGGCCGAAGATCTCCAAGGCGATCCAGGACGCCATCCAGGCCGCACTCACCGGCCAGATGAGCCCGAAGGACGCGCTCGACCAGGCGGCCGACAAGATCAAGGCTGTACTAGGGTGAGGAGCGGTTCGGCGCTGTCGAAGCAATCGATCCAGTGAGTCGACTGCAGCGACGAACGCCCGAAGCGCGAGCGCAGGGCCGGGGTCGCCACTTCTCCCTCTTCTTCTCCCCGCCGGGGGGAAGAAAAATCTAACCTTTTCCTCCCGGCAGGGGCTGTCTTCCGCATCAAGCGCCAGGCGGCCCCGTTCGGGATATCGGAGGACCCATGAAGAGGATCCTGACGAGCGTCAGGGACGGCCGCGGTTTCGACATCGTGCTGGTCGCCTTTCCCCTTGGCTTTCTGTTCCTGATGGCGGGGCTGCCGCTCATCTACAATGTAGTGATGAGCTTCCAGGAGGTTGACATGTTCAGCCTCGGAACCTTCTCGCGCCCCTTTGTCGGCTTCAAGAACTACACGGACCTCTTCGCGCAGCCGGAAACGCTGCCGATCCTCTATAACACCCTCATTTTCGTCGTCGGCTCCATCGCCGGTCAGTTCGTGATCGGCTTCGGCCTGGCGCTGTTCTTCTGGGTCAATTTTCCTGGCGCTTCCTGGATGCGCGGCCTGTTCCTCGTCTCCTGGGTGATGCCCGGCCTGGTGGTCGGCGCCATCTGGAACTGGATTCTCTCGGGCGATTTCGGTGTGCTGAATTTCATCCTCAAAGAGAGCGGCATCATCTCGGGCAACATCTTCTGGCGCTCGGACCCGCATTATTCGCTTTATGCCGTGATCATCGCCAATATCTGGCTCGGCACCTCGTTCAACATGATCCTGCTGTCCGTCGGTCTGGCCGGCATTCCGGCCGATCTCTACGAAGCGGCCGAGCTCGACGGCGCCAATGTCTGGCAGCGTTTCTGGACGATCACCTTGCCGATGATGCGCTCGACGATCGGCGCCATCATTGCGCTCGGGCTGATCTTCACCCTGCAGCAGTTCGATCTGTTCGCCGCGATTACCTCGGGTGGACCGAACAATTCGTCCAACGTCACGCAATACTGGGCCTGGGATCTCTCCTTCCGCCAATACGACTTTGCCAAGGGCGCGACGATCTCCGTCATCATGATCGTCTTCGTGATGTTCGCATCCGTCGTCTATGTCCGCTCCACACGTCACGAGGTGCGCGGATGAGCACGACGACGAACCGCGACCGCCTGATGCTGGCAATATCGATCGCCATGGCGGCGATCTATCTCTTTCCGCTCTACTGGATGTACATAACCGCGCTGAAAAGCGGCTCGGAAATGTTCGCCACACCTCCGAGCTTCTGGCCGGCCGCACCGCAATGGGGCACCTACACCTATGTCTGGGAAAGCCGCGATATGGGCCGCTATCTCTGGAATTCGCTGCTGATCGCGCTCGGCGCCATGGCGCTCATCACCGTGCTCGGGGTCGGCTGCGCTTATGTGCTCGCGAGATATCGCAACGTCTGGGTCGATGTCGGCCTGTTCCTGATCCTGATGCTGCAGGTCCTGCCGGCTTCGCTGATGATCACGCCAATCTTCGTCGGCTTCTCGCAGATCGGCCTGCTCTCCTATCCGCGACTTGCCGTCATCATCGCGATTGCGGCAAAGAGCATGCCCTTCTTCGTCGTTCTGGTGCGGGCAACCTTCATGAGCGTTCCCCAGGAACTGGAGGAGGCGGCGCTCGTCGACGGCAATTCGCGCGTCGGCGCCTTCTTCAACATCGTGCTGCCGCTCGCCCGCAACGGCATCCTCGTCAGCGCCATCCTGATCTTCATGCAGGCCTTCGGCGAATTCGTCTATTCGAAGTCGATGATCCAGGCGGCCGAGCTTCAGCCGGCAAGCGTCGGCCTCAACTCCTTCATGGGGCCGAACACCAACGAGTGGAACAACATCATGGCCTACGCCACGATGTATGTGACGCCGATCCTCGCCATCTTCGTTCTCTTGCAGCGCCGCATCGTGTCCGGCCTCACCTCTGGAGCCCTGAAATGACCACGCAGATCGAGCTCAGAGGCGTCAACAAATATTACGGCGCCTTCCATGCCCTCAAAAATATCGATCTTTCCATCGCCAAGGGCACTTTCGTCGCCCTCGTCGGCCCTTCCGGCTGCGGCAAGTCCACGCTGTTGCGTTCGCTCGCCGGCCTCGAAAGCATCTCGACCGGCGATCTCAGGATCGCCGGCGAGCTGATGAACCGCGTGCCGCCGCGCAAGCGCGACGTCGCCATGGTCTTCCAGTCCTACGCGCTTTATCCACATATGACGGTCGAGGAAAACTTGACCTACAGCCTGCGCATCCGCGGCGTCGCCAAGGCTGAAGCCAAGAAGGCCGCCGAAGAGGTGGCGGCCACAACCGGCCTGTCGCATCTCCTGAAGCGCTATCCCCGCGAACTTTCCGGCGGCCAGCGTCAGCGTGTCGCCATGAGCCGCGCCATCATCCGCCATCCCAAGGCCTTCCTGTTCGACGAGCCGCTCTCCAATCTCGACGCGGCGCTACGCGTCCATATGCGCAAGGAAATACGGGCGCTGCATGACCGGCTGAATGCCACCTTCGTTTACGTCACGCACGATCAGGTCGAAGCGATGACGATGGCCGACCATGTGGTGGTGATGCGCGACGGCGTTATCGAACAGCAGGGCGCACCGCTCGACCTCTATGACCGGCCGGCAAACCGATTTGTTGCCGGCTTCATCGGTTCTCCGGCGATGAATTTCATTCCGGCGATCGTCGCGGAAGACGGCAAAAGCCTGATCCTGGATTTTGGTGCGGTGAAACAGAGGCTTGCGCTCAACCGCGACATCGAGCCCGGACGCAAGCTCGTCGCGGGCGTGCGGCCGGAGCATATCGGAGTCGTCGAAGCGGGACAGGGCAGCTTCAATGTGCCGATCGCCTTCGTCGAATCGACCGGCTCGTCGACCTTCATCGTCGCGGCGACCGAGCCCGAATTGACGATCGTCGAGTCGCGCCGCGACCGGGTCAAGGCTGGAGAGATGATCGGGCTTTCGATCGACCCAGCCCAGATCCACCTCTTTGACGCATCGACCGACCGCCTGATATAGCAACCGCCGTGCAAGCGCGTGGGCAGCTTCATAAAATCATCATCCGCCTCTGCGAAGGGAGTGGTCCGCACGATTCATTCCGTCATATCTGCAGCATTCGGATTTCCACATGACATCCTCTCCGACATCAGCGCGTCTTTCCGCGAATGCCTCATCCCGCCTCATCATTCTTGCCGAAACGGTATTGAAGGCGGGCGAAACCGCCCGCAGTGCGCTCCGGCGGCGAACGTCCCAGGAAATGCTCGCCAAGGCGCCGCGCGACTATCAGACCGAGATCGATGTCGCCGTCGAGCGGATCATCGTCGAGGAAATGATCAAGGCCTTCCCGGATTACGCCATCCAGGGCGAGGAAGCCGTCGGCAACCGTGCGGCGGGGCCGGACACGCCGGTCGTTTACATCGACCCGATCGACGGCACGACAAACTACGCCTGGGGCTTGCCGCACTTCGGCATGACGATCTCGATCGCTGAAGGCGGCAGGCTCGTCGCCGGCGTCGTCTATGACGCCATGCAGGACGAACTCTTCAGCGCCGAACTCGGCGGCGGCGCCTTTCTCAACGGCGAGCGCATCCGCTGCGCCGAGGTAGACGACATCGAGAACGTGCTCATCGGCGCCGGCCTGCCGATCCCCGGCCAGGTCCAGGCGGTTGCAGAGGAAACCTATTTCGAAGCCATCAAGCGCCTGATGGCCAATACCGCAGGCGTGCGCCGCCTGGGCTCGGCAGCCCTGTCGATCGCCTATGTCGCCTGCGGCCGGCTCGACGGTTTCTTCGAGGACGGGCTCTCGATCCATGATTTCGGCGCCTCGGCGCTGATGGTCGAAGAGGCCGGAGGCATCGTGACCCGCTTTTCCGGCGCGGCGGTCGACGGGCGCGGCGATATTCTTGCCGCCAGCAAGGCGCTGCATCCCTGGCTGCTGGGCGGCTTCTCCACCAAAGCGTAATGCTTCAAACCGGCAACAGCCGCCCAGCTTCCGCATCGTTCCTTGCCGGCATCGACTGATGCACAAGGGCATTGTCGCGAAAGGCAAAAAAGCTCACGAAACTCGGCTCGACCTTCATTCCGGCCTGAACCCGATCGTCCGGCGGCACCATCGCCTTCAGGCGAGTGCCGTCGGCAAGATCCACCTCGATCATTTTATGCGTCCCGAAATCGACGGTGCGATGCACCGTCGCGGCATCGACCCGCTCCGAGGGACGAATCGTCAGCGCCTCCGGGCGGGTGGCCAGTGTCACCGGACCGTCTTCGACGGGAACGGGCAGAGGAAAGAGCGTGTGTTCGCAGACACCGTTTCTGGTGTGGCTCTCGACGAAATTCATCGAACCGATAAAGCCGGCGACGAAGGCCGTCTGCGGCTGCCGGTAGATGATGCTCGGCGGCGCGATCTGCTCGGTGCGCCCATCGCGCATGACGACGATGCGGTCGGCAAGCGCCAGGGCCTCGTCCTGGCCATGTGTGACGAAGAGCGTGGTGATGCCCAGGCGCTGCTGGATATCGCGCACCTCCTCCCGCAATCTTTCGCGCAGGTGCTGGTCGAGGCTGGCGAAGGGCTCGTCGAGCAAAAGGATCTTTGGCTCGAGCACCAGCGAGCGGGCGAGCGCGACACGCTGCTGCTGCCCGCCCGACAGCTGGCTCGTCATCCGCCGCCCGTAATCGGCGAGGCCGACGAGCGCCAACGCGTTCTCGACGCGCTCGCGGATTTCCGCTTTTGGCAGCCGTCGAAGCTTGAGACCGAAGGCGATGTTGTTGAAGACGTCCATATGAGTCCAGAGGGCGTGGCTCTGGAACACCATGCCGGTCGGGCGCCGCTCGGGCGGCAAGTTCGTCACGTCCCTGGCGTCGATGCGGATCGTTCCGCCGCTCGGGCGTTCGAAGCCGCCGATCATCCTGAGAAGCGTCGACTTGCCGGAGCCGGACGGGCCGAGCAGGCATACGAGTTCGCCGTCGCCGACTTCAAGCGAGAAGTCGCGAACCGCGAAGGCGGTCCCGAACAGCTTCGAAACACCCTCGATCGCCAGATGTGCCATTCTCAAATCCTTCCCTGAATTGCCGTGCGGCGGCTTACGCGCCGAAACCTCTCGCAAAGGCGCCGGTGCCGACGACGCGGCGCGCAAACATCAGCGCGATGAAGGACGGCACCCACAGCATGACGGAAAGCACGGCCCCGTATTGCACGACGATCTGGTTGTTGATGAAGCTGATCATCAGCACCGGCATGGTGCGGATCTCGGGCGCGCCGATCAGCCAGGCGCCCTCGGTTTCGTAGAAGGTGCCGACGAAGGTCAGAAGCAGTGCGGCGGATATGGTCGGAGCTGCCTGCGGCAGCGTGATCGACCAGAAGACGCGCAGCGGCGTTGCCCCGGCATCACGCGCCGCCTCTTCCATGCGCCGGTCGACGTTCTGGAAAGCGGCGACCGGGATCCAGATCATCAGCATCAGCGTGCTGACGAGCTGGATCAGCACGACACCCCAGAATGTGCTGATCAGGCCAAGCTGCAGAAAGATGCCGGCAATGGCAACGAGCAGGCCGAACTTCGGAAAGGCGTGCGACGCCAGGAACGAGAGAAAGAGGATATTCCTGCCGGGAAAGCGCATGCGCGCGAAGGCATAGGCCGCGGGAAGGCAGATGACGGCGGAGAGAACGGTGACGGTCGTCGTCAATCGAAGGCTGAGAAGGAGTGCCTCCCAGACATCGGGACGCGCCAGCGTCTGGCCCCAGAAGCGCAGACCGAACTGTTGCGGGATCACCGAGGGGTAGCGCCACACTTCGGTGAAGGCCCATGTTCCGACGACGAGGAGCGGCAGCGCGATAAACAGCGTCAGCAGGCCGGCAAAGAGCAGGCCGATCCAGTCGAAGCGAGGTTTCATAGCTGGTCTGCCGTCGCTCATGGTCTGGTCTCGCGGCTGCGGGCAATTGAGCGGACATAGAAGATGCCGAAGACCAGGCAGATACCGAAGGTGATGACGGCCTGCGTCATGGCGTCAAGCGGATTGTTCATATCGGCGAAGGTGCGCTGCATGAACGGTCCCATCATCTCCGGCGATGCCGGGCCGAGCACATAGGGAAGGGTGAAGGCGGAGAAGATGCCGAGCACGGCGAAGGAAGCGGTCACCAGCAGCGAATTGCCCATGCGCGGCAGGATGATCGAAACAAGGACCCGAAGCGGCCTTGCGCCGACGTCGCGGGCGGCCTCGATCGCACTGTTCGAGACGGAGGAAAGCCCGGCCGTCAGCATCAGCACCGTCAGGGGCAGATTGTCCCAGACGAGGCCGATGACGGGACCCCACGGCGTCAGATAGGGCGTGCGCAGCTTGGGCAGACCGACGGCGTTCAGCAGCAGGTCGACGGTGCCGTTCGGACCGATGGTTCTAATCAACGCATAGGCGAGGATGATCGACGGCACGAACATCGGAAAGATCGCCACGGCTTGCACATAGGCGGCGAGACGCCCTTGCGAAAACCTGAGGTAAAGCGCGATCGGGAGACCGATCGCTAGAAGCAGGATGCCGCAGACGGCGGTGGTCCAGAGCGTCACCCAAAGATTGCTGAGGCTGTAGCGATCGCTGAAGAAGAAGCGATACGAGGCCAGCGACAATTCCGTCGCTCCGTCAGCACCCCGAACGAAGATCGTACCGACGACCGCCGAGAAGATAGGAAAGATGATCAGCCATGCGAGCAGGAAGACAGGCATGGCGACAAGAAGGAGCCCGATCGAGCTCCCCCTGTCGATGAACCGGGAGCGGCGCGGAGCCGCCGGCGCAGCCTCGGCAGACATCAGGTGCGGCTGATGCCAGGGGCAACGTTGCGGTACCAACCGTCGTTGATCGCCGTTTCCCAATCGCCGCTCGGGAAGGTCGGGATGGTCGAGGGGATGACGTCGGCATATTTCTTGCGCAGATCATCGGAGATATGGTCCCAGGAGATGCCGGGGAAACCGCCGATCTCGGTGATGATCGCTTCCTGCATTTCCCTGGTCAACATGAAGGCGGCGAGCTTCAGCGCCGCATCCTTGTTGGCGCCGTTCGAGAACACGGTAATCCTCGAGAAGCCGCCGCAAAGGGCGAGATCGCCGAGCTGCACCAGACCGGTCGTATCCGGCAGCACACCCTGGGAAATCGCCTGCAGTACCTGGTCCGACCAGACCGGCACCATGGTGACGACGCCCTGGGCGAGCAGCTGGATCGACTGCGTGTTGCCGGCCGTGTAGGCGCCCTTGTCATAGAGCGAAGGGGCGAGGTCGCCCAGGATCTTCCAGGCAGGCGTCAGGGCCTCACCGGCAAAGTCGGCGGAGAAATTGTCGACCTTGAACTTGCTCGGATCGCGGCCGTTGACCTCGTGAATCGCGCGGCGGACGAAGTTGCCGCCCGAGCCGCCCTTGTCAGGCCTGTTATAGATGAACTGGCCCGGATAGGCCTTGATCCACGCGGTGAGTTGCTCCCAGCTCTTCGGCGCATCCTTCGGGTCGAGTTTCGTCGTGTCGTAGGCGAGCAGGACCTGCGAGCCGCGATAGGGAAGGGAGTAGGGGGTATCGAGGGCGAGCGGGTTGATGCGGTCGTAGCCTTCGATGTTCTCGGCGGAGAGCTTGACCCAGAGGCCGGCATCGATGCCGCCGGACGGCAGGCGCGGATCGAAATGCTCGAAGAGATCGGCCTGCGGATTGGTTTTGCTCTTCAGGGCTGCGAGTGCACGGTCAGCGATGGCGCGCAAGCCGTTATTGTCGCCGGCGTCCGTCACCTTCACGGCAAGGCCGGGATGGGCCTTTTCGAAGGCGGGACGGATGATGTTATTCCAGAGATCGATGATGTTGGCGTCCGAACCGCTATAGAGGTCGATCGTGCCAGCCGCGGCTGATGCGAAGCGCGGAAGAGCCAGAAGACCGGCCGCAGCCGACGATGCGATCAAAAATTCACGCCTGTTCATAACCCATCTCCATCAGGTGTCGCGGCTCTGTCTCCGCGGATTGTCCTGGGCTTTGCTAGCGTCGGCGCGTAACATCGGCATGACAGGACGGCCCTGTTCGAAAGGAAATTGCACAGCTGTGCTGATTTCCGCCGTATGGAATTCGGCAGCAGGAGACACTATCTCTCGGCAAACAAGGAGATATCAAATGACCGAAGAACGTGCAGTACTCGCCGGCGGCTGCTTCTGGGGCATGCAGGACCTCATCCGCCGGTACAAGGGCGTGATCTCGACCCGCGTCGGCTATACAGGCGGCGATGTGCCGAATGCCACCTACCGCAACCACGGAACCCATGCCGAGGCGATCGAGATCATCTTCGATCCCACCCGGATCAGCTATCGCGAAATCCTCGAATTCTTCTTCCAGATCCACGACCCGACCACGCGCAACCGCCAGGGCAACGACGTCGGAACGAGCTATCGCTCGGCGATCTTCTACGTCAGCCCGGAACAGGAGCGCGTCGCCCGCGATACGATTGCCGATGTCGACGCATCGGGCCTCTGGCCCGGCAAGGTCGTCACCGAAGTCGTGCCGGCGAGCGATTTCTGGGAGGCCGAGCCCGAACATCAGGACTATCTGGAGCGGATACCGAACGGCTATACCTGCCACTTCGTCCGGCCGGGCTGGAAACTGCCGGCCCGCCAGAAGATCGCCTGACGCTCTTCATGCATGCCGGCATCTGGATGCCGGCATGCATCGCTGCTGCATCGACTTGCCCGACCTCAGGATATCGTGTGGCCCGCGATTGCGCGCACCACCTCGTCGATGTCCAGATCATGAATTTCGTGTCCTCCGCCAATGATCCGGTGCAATCTTGCGTTCGGGGCGGCACGCGTGAAGGCCTCTCCATGCTCGATTGGAAATAGCGGATCTGATGTGCCGTGGATTGCGAGTACCGGCTTCTCTATTCGGGATGCATGTAAGGTTGCCCCCTCATTTCCGCTCAACAGCATGAAGTGGTTCGTCGCACTGACATAGGATGGTGCGCGGTCCATATCGCGGACAATCAGAGCGCTCGCGGCCTCGGCGTCGTGCGGATGCTTCGTGCCGGCAAGCATGGCTGAGTCACACCGTATGAAATCAGCGATGGCTTCAAGGTCGGACCAGTCGATTTTCTCGGCAGCGGCGGAATGTTCCTTGTAAGCTGCGGTGGAGGAGGGCAACCCGCCGACCCCGACTGGCGACGAACTGATCAGGGTGAGCGTCCGCACCCGCCGGGGATGACGCAGTGCGGCCTCCTGCGCAACGAAACCGCCCATCGACATTCCCACCAGATGCGCGGCTTCAATTCCATAACCATCGAGAACGGCGATGGCGTCGTCGGCCAGATCGCTAAACGAATAGCTCGGCTCGCCTGGCGGATAATACGTGGAAAGCCCCGTATCGCGCTGGTCGTAGCGAATGACGTAGCGTCCTTGGACGGCGAGTTCCTCACAGAACCTTTCCGGCCACCACAGCATGGAAGACATCACTCCCATGATCAGCAGCACGGGTGGGCTGGCCGGATTGCCGAATGCCTGGGTCTGGAGCTGCACACCATGGAACTCGACGACCTTGTCGGCGACCGGAGACGATCTGACTGCTTCCATGGCCTTACATCCGATTGCTTATTGAAACCGGTTTTACAATCTTTTTTGACGAACTTGAGAACCGAGGATGGGCGTAATGGCGCTGGATCTTGCCGACTTTTACGACGCAGAATTGGCGCGACACAATTGGCAGCTTCGGGATGCTGCCAATGTCGGCACCGCTGACCGGGTGCTCGATATCGGCTGCGGTGCGGGGCAGACGACCCGCGAGGCCGCCCGCGCCGCGACGCGGGGAGAAGCGGTCGGTGTGGACAGCTCCGCGGAGATGCTGGAGATCGCGAGGCGGCGGAGCGCCGCCGAGGGTCTACGCAATGCCGCCTTCGAACAGGGCGACGCAGAAGTCCACGCATTTCCCGCTGCCAGTTTCGACCTCTGCATCAGCCGCTTCGGCGTGATGTTTTTTGCCGACCCGGCGGCGGCCTTTGCCAATATTGGCCGGGCGATGCGTCCGGGCGCACGCCTTGCGTGGATGGTGTGGCAGAGCCGGGAGCGCAACGAGTGGTCCGATGCTATCCGGCAGGCTCTGGCGGCGCCGGCTACGGTTTCCGCAGGCACTCCCGATCCGTTTTCGCTCGGCGATCCTGCTGTCGCTACCGAGCTTTTACGGACAGCAGGCCTTACTTCGATCGACTTTATCGACGTTCGGGAACCGGTCTTCTACGGACCAAATGTGGATACGGCACTCGATGCGCTCGCCGGCCTCTATCTCGTGAAAGACGCGCTTGCACATGCTGGTGAACCGCCCGAAGAACCGCTGCGGCGGCTGCGCGATTTGCTGGAGCTTCATATGACCTCCGAAGGCGTATTCTTCGACTCTCGCGCATGGATCATCACGGCGCGCCGGGCGGCGGCATAGAGCAGAGGCGAACAGCACCTCGAATTCGTCTTTCAACAGCGAGGCGCATAGTCCAGGCCGCCGTCGATCCGGGCCGGACGACCATCCAGGAAAAGTTCGCCGATGCGCGGCGCCGAGCGGGCGACGACCTTGCCGCGGCGGATCACCGCCAGCCGGTTCGGCTTCAGCCGCAGCGCCTCCAGCGGGTCGCGCGCCTGGAGGATCACCAGATCGGCGTTGCATCCTTTCTCCAGGCCGTAGCCTGCAAGGCCCATCGTTTTCGCCGAGTTGACGGTCAGGGCGTCGAAGATCTTCTTCTTGTCTTCGATGCCGGCCATCTGCGCGACATGGATCGCCATGTGGCCAACCTCCAGCATGTCGCCCGATCCCATCGAATACCACGGGTCCATCACGCAATCGTGCCCGAAGGAAACATTGAGCCCGGCATCCATCAATTCCCTCACACGGGTCATGCCGCGGCGTTTCGGATAAGTATCGTGCCGTCCCTGCAGCAAGATGTTGATCAGCGGATTGGGAATGACGTTGATCTCCGCCTCCGCCATCAGCGGGATCAGCTTGGAAACGTAATAATTGTCCATCGAATGCATCGACGTCAGATGAGAGCCGGCAACACGACCCTGCAGGCCGAAGCGAATGGTTTGCGCAGCCAGCGTCTCGATATGGCGCGACAGCGGATCGTCGGTTTCGTCGCAATGCATATCGACCGGCAGGCCGCGATCGGCAGCGATGCGGCAGAGCGCCTCGACCGAGGCCGTGCCGTCACCCATCGTCCGTTCGAAATGGGGAATGCCGCCGACTATGTCGACGCCCAGGTCGAGAGCCTTGTTGAGTGCCTCGATCGCGCCCGGCGAGCGGTAATAGCCGTCCTGCGGAAAGGCGACCAGTTGCAGGTCGATATAGGGCGCCACTCTTTCGCGGACCTCGATCATCGCCTCGACCGTCACCAGCCTGGGATCGCTCGTATCGACATGGCTGCGGATGAAGAGCAGGCCCTGCGTCACCGCCAGATCGCAATAGCGCAGAGCGCGATCGACGAGTTCTTCTCTCGTCACAATCGGGCGCAGTTCCCCCCAGAGCGCGATGCCTTCGAGCAAGGTGCCGGAAACGTTCATGCGCGGCAGGCCGAGCGACAGGGTAGCGTCCATATGAAAATGCGGATCGACGAAAGGCGGACTGACCAGCCTGCCGGTTGCGTCGATGTCTTCCACCGCCTGCGCCTGGAGATTGCGCTCGACAGCGATGATCCTGTCGCCCTTGATGCCGATATCGACGCCGGTGCGGCCATCGGGGAGATTTGCGTTTCTGACGATCAGATCGAACATCGGAACCTCGTTGGATGTGGACGGTCTCAGCGCTCACCGCGGCGATAGGGCTGCATCAGCGCCTGCGGAACGCGCGCGCGGCGGGCCATGACGGCAAGCGCGGCGATGGAAAGGATATAGGGCGTCATCAGGAAGAGCTGGTAGGGCACGAGCCCGCTCAGCACGGTCTGCAGCCGAAGCTGGAAGGCATCGAAGAAGGCGAAGAGCAGGGCGCCGAAAAGCGCGCGGCCCGGACGCCAGGAGGCGAATACGACGAGCGCGATGCAGATCCATCCGCGCCCCTGCACCATGGTCGGGAAGAAGCTGTTGAATGCCGACAAGGTCAGGAAGGCGCCGCCCATTCCCATCAGCGCACTGCCGATGATGACCGCGCCGTAACGCACCTTCATCGGATTGACGCCCTGGGCTTCCGCCGCATGCGGGTTCTCGCCGGTCATGCGGATCGCAAGCCCGACGGGCGTGCGAAAAATGATGTAGGCCATCACGAGAGCGATCAGGATCGCAAGATAGGTCGGTGCCGTTTGGGTGAAGAAGGCCGGGCCTAGGAAAGGCAGCGTCGAGAGGCCGGGAATGGCGATCGGCTGGAACGGCATGATGGTGGGCGGCGTATTGGCAAGCGGCACGATCAGCCGGAAGACATAATAGCTGAAACTGGAAGCAAAGAGCGTGACGCCGAGGCCCGAGACGTGCTGTGAGAGGCCGAGCGTCACCGTCAGCCCCGCATGCAGCAGGCCGAAGACGCCGCCAGCGACCGCAGCAATCAGCAGGCCGGTCCAGAGATCGGCGCCATGATAGACGGACAGCCAGCCGATCATCGCCCCGAAGGTCATGATGCCTTCGATGCCGAGATTGAGCACGCCGGCCCGTTCGCACAGCAGCGCGCCGAGCGTGCCGAAGATCAGCGGCGTAGCGATGCGCAGGATTGCCGCCCAGAGGCCGGCGGAGGCGATGATATCGAACACTTGCATCATCGCCGGATCCGGTACTGGGTGAAGAACAACGCAACCAGCATCGTCAGCAGCGACAGCGCAACCGTGACGTCGGCGATATAGGTCGGGATGCCGAGGCCACGGCTCATGCCGTCGGCGCCCACGAACATGGTGGCCGTAAAAATGGCGGCAAAGACGACGCCGAGCGGATTGAGGTTGGCAAGCATCGCGACAACGATACCGGCATAGCCGAAACCGGGCGACAGATCGGTTGTCACGTAACCCTTGACCCCCATTACCTCGATCGCTCCCGCAAGCCCCGCAAGCCCGCCCGAGAGACAGGCGACCTTCACCAACGTTCTACCGAGCGGGACGCCTGCGAAGACCGCGCCGGCGGGATTGAGGCCCGCGGCGCGGGACTGCATGCCGAATACGGTGCGGGAATGGACGAAATGGACGCCGACGGCAAGAGCGATCGCGATCGCAAGGCCAATATGCAGGCGCGAGCGGGCGATCAGCTTCGGCAGCATGGCGTGATCGCTGACGGATTGCGATTGCGGCCAGCCAAAGGCAAGCGGATCCTTGAGAACCCCGTCGATGAGCATCGAGACGAAAAGCACGGCGATGAAGTTCAGGAGCAGGCTGGTGACGACCTCATCGACTGAAAAGCGCAGCCTGAGCCACAGCGGAACCAGGATCAGCACCATGCCGGCGATGGCGCCGATCAACAACAGGAGCGGAATGAGAATGGGAGCTGGAAGATTACCCAGCAGTTTCGAGCTTGCCGCCGCAACGGCGATGGCGCCGAGATAGAACTGGCCTTCGGCGCCGATATTCCAGAGCCGCGCCCGGAAGGCGACGGCCGCAGCAAGCCCGGTCAACATCAGCGGCGTTGCCCGCGTCAGCGTTTCGGTCGCCGACAGCCGCGAGCCGAAGGCGCCGGTCAGGATGCGCCAATAGGCATCCAGCACCGGCGCGCCGGCGATCGAGATCAGGATACCGGCGAGCGCAAGCGCGGCGATGACGGCGATCACAGGCGTGACGATCAGCAGGGAAAGCGGGCGGTGCTCGCGGCGCTCAAATCGCATAGCCGGCCTCGCGAGTTTCCTGCCATTCGCCGGCCATCATCAGCCCCAGCCTGCGCCCGTCGGCTCCTTCGGCATCGACGGGCGGCGACAAGCGGCCACCGACGATCGCCTGTATGCGATCTGCAAGCGCGATCACCTCGTCGAGATCCTCCGAGATCAGCAGCACGGCGGTTCCCTGCCGGCGGGCTTCGAGCAGGCGTGCATGCACAGCGGCTACGGCACCCTCGTCGAGGCCCCGGGCCGGCTGCGCGGCAATCAGGATTCGCGGCCGCCGATACAGGCTGCGGCCGAGAATGAGCTTCTGCATATTACCGCCGGATAGCAGCCTTGTGCGGGTTGCCGGCCCGCCGCCGCGAACATCGAATCCGTCGATAATCTCCCTGGCGAAAGCCATGCCGGCCCTGCGATTGACGAGACCGCGGCGCGAGAAGGCCGGCGAGACGATGCGCTCCAAAACGGCGTTTTCCCAGATCGCCATTTCCCCGATCACGCCCTCGTGGTTGCGGTCCTCGGGAATGCGGCCGATGCCGGCTTCCACGACATCTGAGACCCTAAGATGGCCAACGACTTCCCCGAACAGCCGAAGGTCCCCGGCGCTGCGCGCCAGTGTACCGGAAAGAAGATGCGCCAGCGCCGCCTGGCCATTGCCCGCAACACCGATGATGCCGAGGATCTCACCCTGTTGCAGCCGAAAGCTGATTGATTTCAGCCGGTCGACGCCGCCGGTGCGTACCGTCACGCCGTCAGCCTCAAGGGCGACCGCCCCGGGTTCCGACGGCTCGCGCACGGGCCGTGTCACGCGCCGCCCGACCATCAGTTCGGCGAGCTCCGCCTTGCTGGTTTCCGCTGCCCTGCGTTCGGCGACCATCTTGCCGCCGCGTAAGACGACAATGCGGTCGGCTGCAGCCATGACCTCATCGAGTTTGTGTGAGATGAAGATCAACGACAGGCCCTGGCGGGCCATTTCCTTCAGTGTCGTGAACAGCCGCTCGGCCTCGATGTTGGTCAGCACCGCAGTCGGCTCGTCGAGGATCAGGATGCGGGCGTCGTTATAGAGCGCCTTCAGGATCTCCACCCGCTGCTGCTCGCCGACCGACAGGTCGCCGAGACGGGCATCGGGATTGACCGCTAGGCCGAAGCGCTCGGAAATGGCCAGGAGCTTCTTGCGCGCCGCTGAAGTTGCCGAGCGCCAGGACCACAGCTTTTCGGCGCCTGTCATGACATTTTCAAGCACTGTCAGATTGGGCGCCAGCGAGAAATGCTGGTGCACCATGCCGACACCAGCGCGGATCGCCGCACGCGGCTTGCCCGGCGGCACCTCCGCGCCCTCAATCAGAATTCGCCCGACATCCGGTGTGTAGTGGCCGAAAAGAATGCTCATCAGCGTCGTCTTGCCGGCACCGTTTTCCCCGAGCAGGGCCACGACCTCCCCCTTGGCCAGGGTCATGGAAATATCATCATTGGCAAGGTTGGCGCCGAAGCGTTTGCTGACGCCGAGAATTTCCAGAACGGGGCTGGTCATGACGGAAGTCCTGCCACCGGAAACCGGTGCTGCCATCGCCCCTCGGCCTCCAGGCGTGCGGCAAGCGACAGAAGGCGCGGCTCGTGGCCCATCGGCGCCATGAGCTGCACCGGCAGCGGCATGGCCTGTCGATCCTGTCCGAAGGAGAGCGCCAAAGCAGGAAAACCCGAAATATTGGCGAGGCAGGCAAGCGGCGCAAATGCCATCATTCTCTCGAGATGCAGATCCGTATCGGCATGATCGGTCGGAAAGGAGCCGATCGCAAGAGGCGCGGACGAAAGCATCGGCGTCAGGATGCAATCGACCTTGTCGAACAGCCTCCAAAGACGATGACTCACCAGAACGGCATCGTTCAGCGTGTTCCAGAGCATGGTCGAAGAAAGCGCCCGTCCACGCGCCGCGAAAGCCTGCGTGAGAGGCTCGGCCCTGCTTTCCTCAAGAGCCGCCACCTCGATGAGGGCGGCGAGGTTGACGGACACGATGTCGGCAAAGGCGCGGCCGCTGGCGGCGACGCTCCATTCGAACTCGGCCGAGGCGAGTGGAACGATAAGGTGTCCATCGCGTTCGAGCATGCGCGCCGCGTCCTCGACTGCTGCAAGGCGATCACCCTCAGTCGGGTAAACCGCCCCGGTGTCGGTCAGCAGGCCGATCCGCAAACGGCCGTTGTCGATCTCGACAGGGGAGGGGTCCGGAACAGGTCCGCGCGCATGACCGCTCAGCCGGCTGAAAATCAGCCCCATATCCCGCACCGACCGGCACACCGCCAGTTCGCTCGCGATGCCGGCGAGGTGGTTGCCGAAGGATGGCCCCCCCGGAATGGCGCCTCGGGTCGGCTTCAGTCCGACGAGGCCGCAACAGGCTGCCGGCACTCGGATCGAGCCGCCGGCATCGGTGGCATGCGCAATCGCGACGATCCCGGCCGCAACCGCCCCCGCCGCGCCGCCGGAGGAGCCGCCCGCGGTCCGGGCCGGATCGAGCGGATTGCGACAGACAGGCCCGATCGCCGGTTCGCTGGCGAGCGAAAGACCGAATTCCGGACTTGTCGTCAGGCCGAACAGGCAGAGGCCGGCGTCGCGAAACCGGGAAGCCAGATCGGAATCCGCTTCGCCGCCCTTTCTTTCAAAGAGGCGGGAACCCGCCGTCACGGGCAGTCCTCGAAAGGGACCGCCAAGGTCCTTCGCCAAGGTCGGCACCCCCGCAAGGGGCCGCCCAGAAAAATCATCGGGCGCGCTGCGCCGTTCCCGGTCGCAGGCGTGCGCTGCGGCGAGACCCATTGCGGCATCGAGATGAGCGATCGTGCCGAGCGTCTCATGCTGCACGGCCGCGTCGATGGAGGCCTGCATCGCCTCTGCAGCGCTCAGGCTGCCATGCCTGATCGCCGCCGCCAGCTCAGTCGCGTCGCCCTGCATGAACCGACTACTTCGGCTCGTCCATCATCTTCGGAACTTCGAAGGTGCCGGCCTTGATCTCCGCGCGCTTGGCCTCCATCGCAGCCTCCGCCTCGGCGGGTGCCACGCCCTTGACGAAGACGATATCACTGCCGCCTTCCTTCATCAGGCCGTAAGACGTGTAGTTCCTGCCAACGGGCTTGCCGGCGGCGACATCGGCGATTGCAGCATTCAGGATCGGGCGGAAATACCACATGGCATTGGCGAACACGGTATCTGGATAACGCGGCGTGTAATCGATCAGCGAGCCGACCGATTTGATGCCGCGTTCCTTGGCGGCATCGGCCGTGCCGATGCGCTCGCCGAACAGGATATCGGCGCCGGCGTCGATTTGCGCGAGACCGGCTTCGCGCGCCTTCGGCGGGTCAAAGAAGGTCCCGATGAACGAGACGAGGTGCTTGGCATCGGGGTTGACCGCCTTGACGCCCGCGGCGAAGGCGTTGATCAGCATGTTGACCTCGGGGATCGGTATGGCGCCGACCGAGCCGACGACGTTCGACTTGGTCATCTTGCCTGCCAGCATGCCGGCCAGATAGGCGCCATCGTGGTTCCAGGTGCCGAAGACGCCGAAGTTGTCGCCGGCCTGCTCGCCGCTCGAGCCAAGCACGAAAGCAGTATCGGGGTAGTCGGCAGCAACCTGTCGCGCCTCCTTTTCCACCGCATAGGCCTCGCCGATGATCAGCTTATTGCCCTGTTCGGCATATTCGCGCATGGCGCGCGGATAGTCGGTGCCGGAGACGCCTTCGGAGAAGACATATTCGATGACGCCGTCCTTGGCGGCGTCCTGGAGTGCCTTGTGCAGACAGGAGTTCCAAGCATTTTCGACCGGCGACGCATGAATTCCGGCGACTTTCAAGGGCGCAGCCGCTCTAGCGAGCGGCGCGAAGCCGCTCACGCCAAGCGCAATGCCCGACGCGATCACTGCGCGGCGTGAAATCAGGATGTCTTTGGTCATTGATTGTTCCCCGTTTTGACCATCTGGTTCAAAAATCATAGTAGCGCCCAAAAATGTGTCAAGCAGCGAATAGGCTTAAAAATCAGGCTGATCGGCCGCCGTAACCTGGCTGAAAGAACGAGACGTGGCAGGCTGCACGCCCGGTGCCATCGTGCTTCTCGAGCCGGATCTGCGGGGCTTGGCGCGGCGACTCTGGCAGGATATGCATAGACGATCGGGTTGGGGAAATTGAAATGGTTGAAGAAGAGGACGCCTCGCGGCGGCCGATCGCGAGCCGGTCGTCGTCGGGGGCGATCGCCGTGAGTACGCGGCTTTCGCGCACCTTTATCACGCGCACGACGAACCTCGGCCGTTGCCTGGAGAAGTTATGAGCGCACTCGTCCGTCGGCTTCTCGTGCTGTTCGTCCGTATCATGGTCGGCGCTCGAAGCGAGTGGCGGGGCTGCACGCCCGACACACGCCGCCGCATCTATTTCGCCAATCACAACAGCCACGTCGACACCGTCGCCGTCATGGCCGCCCTGCCGTATCAGGTACGCCGGCTTACCCATCCGGTGGCCGCACGTGATTATTGGGGAACCAGCACTTTCCGCCGCTTCATCGCGGAGAAAGGCCTGCGCGCCGTCCTGATAGACCGCAAGCCGCTGCCGGAAAGCAACCCGCTGGAGCCCCTCGAGCGCCTGCTCGAGGAGGGCCGTTCGATCCTGATCTTTCCCGAGGGGACGAGAAGCGCCACGGATGAAATCGCTCCTTTCCGCAGCGGCATCTATCGCCTTGCCTGCCGTTTCCCCGATGTCGAACTCGTGCCGATCCATCTCGACAATCTTCAGCGCATCCTGCCCAAGGGGAGCGTGCTGATTGTGCCGATCACCTGCACGGCGCGCTTCGGCAAGCCGCTACTCGTCGAACCGGGCGAAGGAAAGGACGCATTCCTGGCCCGCGCCCGTGCAGCAGTCATCGAGCTCGCGCGCGGGGGGCCCGTCGAATGACCAGCTTTTTCTCCATTGTGCTGGCCGCAATCCTCGGCCTGCTGGCGGTCGCCTCCGCCATCGGTTTCATCCTCCAGCGGCGCGCCACGGACCCCGGATCCGTTGCCACCGTGCATAACCTCAATGCCCGAATTCGGTCTTGGTGGATCATGGTCGCCGTCTTCGGCGGCGCGCTCCTGCTCGGGGATACTGCGGTGGTCGTACTGTTCGCATTCCTCTCCTTCATGGCGCTCCGCGAATTCTGGACGCTGACGCCGTCGCGACGTGGCGACCACCTGGCGCTCTTCCTGTCATTCTTCGTGGTGCTGCCGGTGCAATATGTGCTGCTCGGCACATTATGGTACGGCCTCTTTGCGATCTTCATCCCGGTCTATGCCTTTCTGATCCTGCCGGCGGTGGCGACCTTGACGGGCGACGTCAACGAGTTCCTGGCGCGAACCGCCAGGGTGCAATGGGGATTGATGCTGACGGTCTATTCGATCAGCCATGCACCCGCACTGCTGATGCTGCAGACCGGCACGCCCCCGGCGCTTCTTCTCATCTATCTCGTCATCGTGGTGCAGCTGAGCGACGTCTTCCAGTATGTCTGGGGCAAGCTTCTCGGAAAGCATCGTTTCTCGCCGAACATCAGCCCGTCGAAGACGCTCGAAGGCCTCTTCGGCGGCGGCGCCTCGGCCATCCTTGTGGGAACGCTGCTCTATCGCCTGACGCCGTTCTCGCCTCTGCAGGCGGCGGCCGTCAGCACGGTCGTCGTGGTCGCGGGCTTCTTCGGCGGCTTCGTGCTCTCGGCCATCAAGCGCGACCTCAACGCCAAGGACTGGGGCTATGTCATCGAGGGGCATGGCGGCGTGCTCGACCGCTTGGACTCGATCACCTTCGCAGCGCCGCTGTTCTTCCACATCGTCCGCTACTGGTTCACGGTGTGAGGACATCCGATATCATGCGTCCGGCCGTTCAAAACCGGTCGACCTCCTCAAGACTATCGAACAGACGCTGCTGAACGTCCCGTTCTTGCCTGCCGATCGCCGTCAGCAGCTTGCCCATGGTTCCCCTCATGCCATGAAGCTGGTCCACCAGATCCATGACGACATCGACACCGGCTTCGTTGACGCCCATATTGCCCATGAGATCAAGAATGAGCCGGGCGCGGGCGACGTCGGCGTCGCGAAACTGCCTTTGCCCCATTGACGTCTCCGGGATCAACCAACCCTGTTCGACCCAGAAATCGAGTTGAACCACATCGATTTTCAAGCAAAGACGGAATTCGTGATCATTCATGATCAGGCCTCCATGTTCTTCCTCGGATCGTATGGATGTGCGCTCGCCCATTCCTTCACCAGGGAGGTCAGCCGTTCGTCAGGGCTATCGGGCAACACGATCTTCAACGAGACGTAGACGTCACCGTGTCCGCCGCCGCGTTTTGGAACGCCCTTGCCCTTGAGACGCAGGACCTTTCCGGTGTTGGAATGCGGCGGCAGCGTCAGGCTGACCGGTCCCGAAGGTGTGGGCGCGCGCACCTTGCCGCCGAGCACAGCCTCGCTGAGGGAAATCGGCAGTTCCAGGCGGATGTCATCGCCGTCGCGCGTGTAAAAGCGGTGCGGGCGAACGCGGATCTCGATCAGCGCATCCCCCGCCGGCCCGCCTCCGATGCCCGGCTCGCCCTTGCCGCGCAGCCGCAAGGTCTGGCCGTCGCGGGTTCCGGGCGGAATCTTGACCTCGAGCGCGGGACCGTCGGGAAGCTTGACCTCGGTTCTGGTGCCGTTGACGGCCTCGATAAAATCGACCTCCATGGAGAAGCGCCGATCTTGACCCTGGCTGCGTGCCCGGCCACCGCCGCCGGTCCGGCGCGAAAAGAAGCTCGCGAAAATATCATCGGCATCGCTGAAATCGGCAAAGCCGGCGCTGTTGCGATAGGGATTATCCGGACCGCCGGCTGTGGCATAGTCACGATAATAGCTGCGCTGCGCCCGCTCGGCGCCCGTCATATCGATCTCGCCGCGATCGAAGCGCCCGCGCTTCTCTTCGTCGCTCAAAATTTCGTAGGCGGTCGAAATTTCCTTGAACCTTTCCTCGGCGTGTCTGTCGCCGGGGTTCAGGTCGGGGTGAAGTTTCTTGGCGAGCTTGCGGAACGCACTCTGAATATCCTTCTGGGTTGCATCCCGCTTTACGCCCAGAAGCTCATAGGGATCCTGGCTCATGCATATCTCCGGTCAGGCAGTGAATACTGCTGGTTGGTTGGGATTGATATAGGTTGCCAGGCCGCCGCCGGGGAGGGGATGCCGCGAGCGTCAAGCCGGTCGTGCCATGATCGGCGGAAGCTCGCCGGGATCAGAGCAAAGCGACATCTTCTGCTTGAGCCTCGGCATCCTCGCGGTGATGATCGAGGCGCCGGTCGATAAGAACCGAGCACCCGGCATGGCGCACAACCTTCTCTACGATCGACGAGAAAACATAGTCGGTGATATCGGCCACGTGTGACGACAGCAGGATGAGATCGGCCGCTGTTTCCCTGGCGGCCGACACGAGCAGCGAGGCGGCTACGCCGATGCGAACCTCGATCCTCGCCGGGATGCCCAGCTCCTTGCAACACGATGCAAGTTTCTGCTCGACGTCGACAATGGCAGCAGTCTCGAATTCCTCGGGAATGTCAGTCAGGTGACGGTGCGGGATGTTCTCGACAACGTGCATGACGATAATGGTTCCGCCGTCGTCCACCAGCGCCGCTGCCCGGCGCAACAGGCGGTTTGCCGTCTGTCGCGAGCCCATGCCGATGCCGCAGATGATCGTGCGATACATTGAGCCTATATCCTCGAAGGCGAGCCATTTTCGTCATCATAGCGCTATCGACTGCGCCTGCTTTGACTAAAGTCAAGCCGGACTGAGCCGCAATGTGGTTTACCTGAACGGCGTCTTCGACGAAAGCAACGCGATCGGGTGGGCAATCGAGCGACCATCCGCGATGCGGCCATGGCTTAAAGGTAGCCTTGGCCCGCAGGATCCGCGTCGACCCGGCCTAGACTGGCACTGCCTGTCACCACGGCGATCTCGTGGACGGATGCTATCGCCACCGCCGGACATGGTCGACCAGTGCCCGAAGCTTCGGAGGCAGATTGCGCCGGCTGGGGTAATAAAGAAAGAAGCCGGCAAAGGGAGGGCAATACTCCTGAAGGAGAGGAGCCAACTGACCAGATTCGACATAGGGTTTGAAGGTGTCCTCCATCCCGAAGGTGATGCCGCCGCCGGCACAGGCTGTGCGGATCATAAGCCACATGTCGTTGGTGGTGATCTGGGGGTCGACAGCCACGTCGAACTCGCGGCCATGCTGGCCGAATTCCCAACGATAAGGTGCGCTGTGTGGCGCTGGACGCCAGCCGATACAACGATGCGACGAGAGCTCTGAAGGATGTTCGGGCTTGCCGAAACGTTCAATGTAGGACGGCGCAGCGAAGGCGCCCTGGCGCTGCTCGCCGGATACCGGAACGGCAATCATATCCTGATCAATGACTTCGCCCAAACGTACCCCCGCGTCATAGCCTTCCGCAACGATGTCGAATTCCTCGTCCGTGACGGTCACGTCGATCTGAATAGCGGGAAAGGTGTCCGCGAAGCGGGCCAGAAGCGGCCCGGAGATGAACTGCTCGGCGATAGATGACACCGCCAGCCTCAACAGTCCGCCCGGTGCGCTGTCGCGGTCCGCGGTCGCGTCGAGCGCCAGTCCGACTTCCGAAATAGCCGGGGCCACCCTCCGATACAGTTGTTCGCCGGCCTCCGTGAGACTGACACTGCGCGTCGTGCGGCGTACGAGCGCGACGCCCAGCCGGTCCTCCAGACGGCGGATGGCCTGGCTGATTGCTGGCCGTGTGACGCCCAAATTCTCCCCGGCCACGCGAAAGCTCCGCGCTTCGGCGACTGCCAGAAAAACAGAAATGCCATTCAGGTCGATTGCCATTGGTTAGATCTATTTACCAGAGCGGTCATTATTGGGCAAGTTGTTCGACCTTATCGATGCGTCTACGCTGCGACTGACCATTCAAACGGCGCGAGGCCTGTGGACGGTGCACGCAGCTTCATTGCCGATCGATGGTCTTAGCAAGCTCTCAGCAACAGGAAAGGACTGATCCCATGACCATTCTTCCGACACGCCAGTGGGTCGCCGGCGCGAGCCGACCAGCCCTGATCACACTGGCATTGCTGTCGCTCCCCCTGCCGGGTGCAGCCATTGCCACCACCGCGGCAACGCAGGCGCAGGCCCCTGACAGTTCCGCGATCGAGCAGCGGAACAAGGCTATCGTCGAAGCCGCCTTCGAAAAATGGCGTGGTGGTACCTACGTCTTCGCGGAACTTCTCGCTCCCGACGTCGTCTGGACGATCCATGGCTCCGGGCCGGTCGCCGGCACCTATCGCAACCAGAAGGACTTTATCGAACGGGCATCGCGTCCCCTGACCAGCCGTCTCGCGACGGCGATCATGCCGGAGGTGCACAACATCTTTGCCGACGGCGACACGATCATCATTCGTTTTGACGGAACCGCGACCACAACGTCGGGCGCGCCCTATCGCAACCAGTTTGTCTGGATATTCAAGATGAAGGACGGCCTCGTCGTCAATGCGGAAGCCTTCCTGGACCTCGTTGCCTATCAGCAGGTTGTCGACAATAACGCTCCGCGCGCTCAATGACCGACGCCCGAACCGGCACCGCGCACCTATGCGCTATCGCCTCCAAACCGAGAATAGCAACGCTTAACGGAACCCGACTATGCGGCAGCCATTTGCAGCACTCATCACGGCGGCCACCCTTTCGATTCAACCCGCAGAAGCACAGGAGACCAATTTGCAGCCGAACCATCCTTACGTTGGCATGTGGGTCACCGACGACAACCGTGTTCGCCATGAACTTCTGCCGAGCGGACGTTACGTCGAGGCCCGCGGTCAGCGCGAGCGTGCCTATGAAGGCCGTTACGAAGTCGACGGGACGCATATCGAGTACTGGGACGACACGGGTTTCACCGCCGACGGCGATTTCGTCGATGCGAACACACTGCACCATGCCGGCATGATCTTGCGCCGCAAGCCAGCGACGCCTTGACACATTGGGCGAGCATCCGCGGTGCGTAAACGCTTCAAAGCGATGGGTGCCGCCAAATCCTCTGACAGGTCCGGACGCCGTGCACCGTCGCCCCGTCATCGTGCCCTGTCCACCTCTCGCAGCAGGTCGATGAAGGCCCGCAACGGGGAGGGCACGTGCCGGCTGCGCGGGTAATAGAGCGCCAGACCAGGCGTCGGCGGGCACCAATCATCGAGCACGGTCGCGAGTTGACCGGACGCCAGAAACGGCCGTGCGAAATATTCCGGCACATAAGCAATGCCACGGCCGTCCGCGGCCGCCTGCACGAGAAGATCATTGTCGTCGAGGGTGAGATTGCCCGGCGCGTCGATAGCGACTTCGGCCGCGCGCTTTGAGAACTCCCAGCGATAGCGCTTTCCGCTAGGCAGACGTTGGCGGATGCAGCAATGCGTATAAAGGTCGTCGGGCGTATGCGGTCTTGCTCTGCTCTCGAGATAGGACGGCGCTGCCACGGCAATGAAACGCACGTCGCCGCCGAACTTCACCGCGACCATGTCTTTCGGGACGGTTCCCAGCAGGCGTATTCCAGCATCGAATCCCTGTTCCACGATATCGACGAGCCGACCTTCCGAAACAAGATCAAGCTCGACGTCGGGATAGAGATCCATAAAGCGCGGCACGACCTCTTCGAGGAGAATGCGGGCGCCGCTCTTGTTTGCATTGATCCGCAGTGTGCCGCTCGGGGTGCCGCGCTCCTCGGACAAGGTATCGAGCGCCTGATCAAGATCCTGAAGAACCGGATCGAGGCGCGCGAGCAGGCGAGCGCCGGCCTGGGTCAGCGACACGCTGCGGGTCGTCCGGTTAAAGAGCCGCACGTCCAGTTTTGCCTCCAAGCCGATGATTGCGTGGCTGAGAGCCGAGCGCGAAACGCCCATGACGTCGGCAGCTCTGCGAAAGCTCTGGTGACTGGCCACCGCTGCAAAGGCGGCGAGATCATTCAGACTGGGACGCATTATTCGTGAATTATCCTCACCACGGCATCTCAAATTGAAGATCTTATATCACCAATATTGCTGTTTTACATTGCAGATGAACAGATCAGGAGTTCACATGCCAAAGACATGGTTTATCACCGGCGCTTCCTCGGGGCTCGGTCTCGAGATGACGCAACAGCTGCTCACCCAGGGACACAACGTGGTCGCAGCGATTCGCCGCGCGGCGGCGCTGACGAAACTTGCGCAGGAATACCGCGAACGCCTGGATATCGTTCAGCTCGATCTGGTCGAGCCGGAGCGCATTGCCACGGCCGTCAGAGACGCATTCCAACGGCACGAGCGGATAGAGGTAATCGTCAGCAACGCCGGCTATGGCCTGTTCGGTGCTGCGGAAGAGCTCACGACTGAAGAGATCGACCGGCAGATCACCACCAACCTTGCCGGATCCATCCATCTCATCCGTGCCGCACTGCCCCTTCTCCGAAAACAAGGCGGCGGGCGGATCGTCCAGGTTTCCTCCGAGGGTGGGCAGATCGCCTATCCAGGCTTCAGCCTCTATCACGCAACCAAGTGGGGCATCGAGGGCTTTGTCGAAGCCGTGGCACAGGAGGTGGCGCCTTTCGGCATCGACTTCATCATTGCCGAGCCGGGACCGACCGGCACCAACTTCGGAGCCAATCTCGTCCGCGCGAAACCGATGGATGCCTACGATGAAACCCCTGCCGGGGCCGTTCGCCGGGCGATCACCGACGGCAGCTTCGAGATCAAGGGGGATGCCGCGCGCACCGTGGCCGCAATCATATCAGCCGCCGAGAGCAAGACGCCACCATTGCGGCTAGCGCTGGGTAGCACAGCCTATTCCTCCATCTCACAGGCGCTTTCCGCACGCCTGTCTGCCCTTGAGGCGCAGCGAGGAGTGGCGAATTCCGCCGACAGGCAGGGTCTGTGAACCGCAGCAGCAATCTGTAAACACGGACCTCATGCAGTAAGGAGACAACATGTCCATTCGATCAATAATATTGGCTCTCGCCCTCAGCGTCTCGTCTTCTGCCTTCGCGCAGACAGCCGCAGAAAACCAAGTCGTAGGCACCTGGCGGATGATGTCGGCGACGATCGATCCCGGCGGCAAAAATATCTCTGCCTATGGAGAAAAGCCCAACGGTCTTCTCGTCTTCACCCCCGACATGCACTTCGTAGAAGTTCTGACCGACGCCGGCATCACACGGTTTGCATCCAACGCTCGCGGCGAGGGGACGGATGATGAAAATCGCATGGCCATGTCAGGCAGCATCGGATTTTTCGGAACCTACACCGTTGATGAGAAAGGAGAATTCAGCGGCAACCGTGTCGAAGGGTCTACATTCCCGAACTGGGTCGGCAGCGTACGAACACGTGAGGATTTGCGGCTGGTCGTTGAAGGCGACCGCATGACCGAACAATTCCGCAGACCGGAAGGCACTGAAATCAGGATTGAATGGCAGCGGGTCAAATAAAGGCGCCGGAGGCCAGCCCTCTGAATGAGGTCTCGACCTCGCCGAGCTTCCGTCCTTCGGCCATGACCAAAGCGAAGCTGAGCTATCTGGAGGAAGAAAACCACGCTCTTCAATCGTCGTTCCATGTTCAAGGCGGGAGCCGCCGTCATCGGCTGGTTGGTGAACGCAGGGACAGATCTTATCCTCCTCGACACCGGCATCGGACAGGAAGGCAGGGGGTCTGCACGGGGCAAAGGCAAGCCAGATCGCGGCATCAGGATTTGGACAAAGGCGCCGCTGCCAGTAGTCGCAAAAGGATATTTGGCGTGCTGGCTGCCGAGAAAATCCCGTTTATCAGCCATCATATGTCGATCCTCGTCATCTCGATGCTTTCACTTTCCCCCGATGCACCGATGCGGTTTGGCGCCCTTCAACGCGGTATTCCCGATATCTCGCAGCGTATGCTGACGCTTACTCTTCGCAATCTTGAGAGGGATGGGCTCGTAGCACGGCACTATTACACCGAACTGCCACCGCGCGTTGAGTATGAGCTGACCGATCGCGGAAAATCGATGCTGAAGCCGCTTGCGGGATTCAACGATTGGATCCGCGACACATGGCAAGATATCGAAGCCTCGCGTAGGGAGTTCGATGCGGCCGAACAATGCCGGATTTAGAAGGAGCTCCGATCTGCTTCTACGCAAGCTGCTGGCCAAATCACCGCGGGTCGAGGGCATTCTTCGCCTTCCAGTCGTAGCTCCTCATGTAATCAAGAAACGCCCGCATGGCGGCGCTCGGGAGGCGGCGGCTGGGATAGTATAAGAACCAGTGTGGCAAGGTGGGGCTCCAGTCGGAGAGAAGCTCCACCAGCCGGCCGGTTTGGACATGCGGCTTGGCGTAGTCATCGAAGACATGGGCGATTCCTCTGCCCGCCAGTGCAGCTTGCAGTTCATTGTGTGCGGAACTGACGGTCAAACGGCCCGTGGGAGTGACCTCGATTTCCTCGCTTCCCTCGGCGAACCGCCAGGTGACAAGCGTGCCACCAGGGAAACGACGCCTTATACAGTCGTGACCAACGAGTTCGTGCGGCGTCAGCGGTTGACCGCATCTCTTGATATAGTCAGGCGAAGCGACGATTGCATAGCGAAGCGCGGGTCCAAGCGGCAGCGCGATCATGTCCTGGGCCAGCTGCTTGCCGAACCTGACGCCGGCATCGAAACCCTGTTCCACGATATCGATGACAGCAGCATCGCTGATGATCTCGATCTTCACCTCGCGATAGGCATCCATAAAGTCGAATACCATCGGGCAGAGGACATGATCGACGGCCGGTGCCGGTGCGTTGATCCTGAGGGTTCCGGATGGGCTATCGCGCAATTCGTCGACCTCTGCGATCGCGAGCCTGATGTCGCTCAATGCAGGTGCCAGACGTTCAAGAAGGCGCTGTCCAGCCTCTGTCGGAAACACGCTCCTCGTCGTTCGATTGAGGAGCCGGATACCCAGAGCCTCTTCCAGAGCATTCATCGTTTGGCTCAAGGCAGATGAAGACACGCCTCGCTCGAGTGCTGCTGCACGGAAACCGCCACAACGTACGATGGCCACGAAGACATCGAAGCTGTCTAAGCGAATTGGATCCATTGAGAAGTATTTCTAACCAAAGTGATAAACTTAGCGCAGGTTATCAGACCAATCGACCCATGTCATGATGAGCTCAGAGATTATCGCCCTGCTCGATCTGCTTCCTTTAGCGGGCAGTTCGACCAGCCAAGCCAATGAAGAGTGTCCAATGCAGAAGGGAAGACCGATGAATGCCTTCACTCTCAACAGACGTGCGATCATGCTGTCCGCTGTCGCAGGCGTATCAAGCATGCTTATCTCGAGCCTGGGTGGCTCCGGCAGCGCCAACGCCCAGGCCGCGCCCTTGGTGACCGCCAACGCTGGTCACTACCGCTTCAGCGTCGGCGAAATCAGCGCGACTGTGTTGAGCGACGGCGTGATTGGTGGCCCGCCCCGCGTTTATGCAAGCGACGCGCCGGAAGCCGAGCTTCAAGAGGTCCTGCGGCAGGCATTTCTGCCGACCGACCACATGACGCTCAACCTCAACACGCTGCTGATCGAGACCGGTGGCCGGCGGATTCTGATCGAGGCTGGCGCCGGCAAGACCATGGGCCCGAACGGTGGCCGCATCTTCGATAACCTCGCGGCAATCGGTCTTGACCCCACGGACATTGACGCGATCGTCGTCTCGCACACCCACCCCGACCATGTCGGCAACTTAAGGACCGCGGACGGCGGCAAGGCCTTTCCCCGCGCCACTGTATTCGTCCCGAAGGCCGACTGGGACTTCTTCGTCCGCACCGATCCGGATCTCTCCTACATGCCTGTGCCGGAGGAATTCCGTCTGCGCTTCGCGGCAAACATCAAGAACAGCCTGGCGCCGGTCATGAACGACGTCGAGCTTTATGAAGCCGGCGCCGAGATCGTGCCGGGTCTGACGACGATCGTCGCATCGGGTCACACGCCCGGCATGGCGACCTTCCTCGTCCATTCCGGGAGCGACCAGTTGCTGCTGACGGCAGACCTTGCCTACCACCCTGTCGTCAACGTCGACAATCCCTGGCTGCCCGGACCCGACCGCGACAAAGAGACGGCTCTTTCTTCCCGTCGTCGCATTTTCGATAGGGCGGCCGCCGAGCGCATGCCCGTGCTTGGTTTCCACTATCCATTCCCTGGTCTTGGTCGGATGCTGAAGACCGACGGTGGCTATGCCTGGGTACCAGCTAGTTGGCAATTCTGACGGTTAGCGAAACGGAGAAATCTCATGGACCACTCAAAGATCAACAGACGCGGCTTCCTCGGCACTATGGGGGCGGCGGCGACAGGGCTGGCACTGGCCACCAACGCTACGGCGCAAACCGAGGACAAGAATGTGGCGTCGCCAGTCACTGGATCAAACCCGGATGTGCTGACCCGCAGCTTACCACGTACCGGCGAAAAGGTCACAGTCTTGGGTCTCGGCACATTCCTCACCTTTGACCTGAAGCCCGGTGATCGCCGTGACGCTCTCCGTCAGGTCTTCGAGCGGTACGTCGCTGCAGGCGGTCGCGTGGTCGACACATCGCCTCTCTACGGCTCGGCCGAAGTCAGCGTCGGGCAGTTCATGGGCGAGTTTGCAAGATCCGATGAGATGTTTCTCGCCAACAAGGTCTGGTCGACAGGAGAGTATCTTGGAGACGAAAGCCACGCCGTTGAAAGCTTTCGGCAATCGCGCATGCGGACATGGCGCGCCACGATCAATCTCATGCAATGCCACAGCATCACCAATGCACCGGTCGTCATTCCACTGATGAAAGCCTGGAAGAAGGAAGGGCTCATACGCCATGTCGGCGTGACGCATCACGAGTCGGCGGCGCAGGATCAGTTGCTGGCGATCGTCCAGCGCGACGATGTCGATTTCATCCAGACGAACTACTCGATCTTCAACCGCGACGCCGAGCGCCGTCTTCTCCCGGCCGCGGCCGACAAGGGCGTCGGCGTCCTGATCAATTTGCCGCTTGAAAAAGCACGGTTGATGAAGGTGGTTGAGGGACATCCGCTGCCTGGTTTCGCAGTCGAGTTCGGCGCGACGAGCTGGGCGCAGTTCTTCCTGAAGTGGGTCATGGCGCATCCGGCGGTCACGAGCGTACTCTGCGGCACCTCCAACCCTGACCACATGAGTGATAATGTCCAGACGATGACAGGCCCGCTTCCTGACGAGCGCATGCGTGCCCGCATGGTCGCGCATATGGAGACCATTCCCGGCTTCGGGTCCATCGGCACGATGCCGTGGTATCCCGATAAAGAGAATATGTATGCCGGCCTAATCCGGGAGGCGCAGGCGAATGCGGTGCAGCGCCTGCGGTAAGGCGCGACTATTTTGCTGTCCCCTTAGAACAAATCGCCAGGAGATCGACCTTGCCCTCCACAAGACGCTCGCTATTGACGGCCTTTCTGACGTTGCCTCTCATCGACGCAGCAAGAATGAAGGCGTTTGCGCAGGCCGTTCCCGAACTGCCGCTCACCCTTGCATGTGACGATGGAGATCAACCAACCCTCGAGCGAGAAGCCGGTCCATTCTTCAAGCCAAACTCGCCGCTCAATCGGGATCTCTATCCGGATGCACCCGGGGGCGAGCGAATAACCGTCGCCGGGTTCGTGCTCGACAACCGCTGCCGACCGCTTGGCGGCAGCCTCGTCGATATCTGGCATGCTGACGAAAACGGTGACTACGACAGCGTGGGTTTCCGTCTGCGCGGACACCAGTTCACCGACACCCGGGGAAGATGGTGGTTCAACACCATCGTCCCCGCGTTTTATCCCGGCCGCACGCGTCATTTCCATCTCAAGGTCCAGCGCCCAGGGGGACGCGTCCTTACCACTCAACTCTATTTTCCCCGCGAGCCCAGAAACGCCGGAGACCGGCTGTTTGACGAGGCACTGCTCCTCGACATGAAGCAAACCAGTGACGGAAAGTTCGGACGGTTTGATTTCGTGATCTGACGAAGGAAGGCCGCGGGAGAGGGCGGACTTAATCGCTTACGAGTTTCTCAACTTGCGTTTACGTGCATTCCGCTGATTTGCACAGCCTCGTTGACAGATAGAGATCTCTGTCAACGCGTCTTACGGCCGCTATTGAAAATAGCCTGCCGGACGCCGTAAAGCACGACGCCCGGACAACGCGAAGGGCAAATCAGGCGTTGAAGCCGGCGTCTAAGTGCGCGCAAAAGGCCTCGCGTGAGCGACAGGAGTGCCGACTTCGACATGGCGTAAGCCGTGACACCTGGGAAAGGCACGCGCTCCGCCAAAGCAGAGCCGATAGAGATGATCCGGCCGCCCGATGAGAGCTGCGGGATCGCCGCCTGTGCGAACAGGACGGGCGCGCGAACGTTCACATCAAGCATGGCCTGCAAGTCGGCGAGAGCCAGATCCGCGGTCATGCCTGCGGTTCCGATGCCTGCGCTGTTGACCAGAATGTCAAGCCCGCCAAGTGTGTCGAGCGTCTGGCTGACGGCGCGACGAATGGCGCCCGGGTCGGCACTGTCGGCTTGAATGGCAAGCCCGCGCCGGGGCCGGTCCAAACCGCTCCTAGATCTTCGCAAATCCTTCGACCTGCGCGCGGATCGCGACCTCAGTCGGCAGCCGCTCCATCGAACTTGCGCCGTAGAAACCGTTGCAACCCTTGCAGCGGGCGAGCACGTAGGCGGCATCCGCGGGCATCGCGATCGGGCCTCCATGACAGAGCACGATGACGTCCTCGCGCACCGACCGCGCAGCATCCGACCATGCGTTGATCTTCTCCACGCATCCCTCGAGCGTCAGCGCCGTTTCTGCGCCGATCGCGCCTCCCGTGGTCAGGCCGAGATGACAGACCACGATATCGGCACCTGCCTTGCTCATGGCAATCGCGTCCTCGCTGCTGAAGACGTAAGGGGTGGTCAGCATATCCTTGGCGTGCGCACGCGCGATGATGTCGATTTCCAGATCAAAGCCCATCCCGGTCTCTTCGAGATTGGCGCGGAACGTGCCGTCGATCAGCCCGACCGTCGGAAAGTTCTGGATGCCGGCAAAACCCATCGCCTTCAATTCGTCGAGGAAGTGATCGGGCAGCATGAAGGGATCGGTGCCGTTGACGCCGGCAAGCACCGGCGTATGGCGCACGACCGGCAGGACCTCGCGGCCCATTTCCCTGACGATCTCATTGGCATTGCCATAGGCAAGCAAACCGGCAAGCGAGCCCCGCCCGGCCATGCGGTAACGGCCGGAATTATAGATCACGATCAGGTCGATGCCGCCGGCCTCCTCGCTCTTGGCGGAGAGGCCGGTGCCGGCGCCGCCGCCGATGATCGGCCGGCCCTCGGAGATCTTGCGGCGAAGCTTGTTCAGAATGTCGTTGCGGTTGGCGTGTGTCAAAACTCTCTCCTCAGGCGTGGATGTCATGGAAGCTGGCAACGAGTGCCGCGGCAAATTCCGGACTGTTGATGTGGGCGTCTATCTCGATGAGGCGCCTGTTCGGCGCATCGTTCCAGCCGGCGCGGATGACGGAAAACAGTGCCTCGTCGGCTTCGGGATCGTAGAACGGCTGGCCGGCGGCATCGATCGCCGACACGCCCTGAAGCGGCAGCAGAAAGCGGACCGGCCCCTGCATCCGGTTGAGCCGTTCGACAATGAAGGCGCCGATCCGGCGATTTTCCTCTGGGGTGGTGCGCATCAGGGTCACCTGCGCATTATGGACGTGAAGCCTTCGGTCACAGAACGATGCCGGCACTGTGTCGCGCGCGCCAAAATTCACCATATCGACGGCGCCGACCGAGCCGACATAGGGCAGGCCGCTGCGGATGATGGCGCCGAAGCGATCCTCGGTCGCGGGAAAGACGCCGCCGACAAGGAGATCGGGAATCTCGGTCGTCGTCACATCGATCACGCCCTGCAGCAGACCTGAATCGGCGAGCTTCTCCATCGACTGGCCGCCGACGCCGGTCGCATGGAAGACATAGATTTCATGGGTCTTGCCGAGCATCTCGCGAACCTGCGTGACGCAGGACGTGGTGACGCCGAACATGGTCATGCCGATGCCCGGTCGATCATCCCTGGAAGCGGGAACGGGGTTGCGGGCCATGCCGGCCGCCGCATTCGCCGCATTGCCGATCACCTTGCGCGAGATCGCATTCAGGCCGGCGACGTCGACGACCGAATACATCATGGTGAGATCATTCGGCCCGACATATGGAGCCACATTCCCCGAGGCAACGGTCGAGACCATTAATTTCGGCAAGCCGATGGGAAGCGCCCGCATCGCTTCCGTTACAAGTGCGGTATTGCCGGTTCCGCCGAGGCCGAGGACGGCGCCGATATCGTTGCGTGATTTCAGGAAACCCGTCAGCGCCTTGGCCATGGCCGAAACCGCGGTTCCCCGGTCGGTCTGCCCGAGCACGGCCGCAGCACCATCCGGATGAAATGCCGCGACGTCGCACGTTGGAATATCGGCGTCCGCACCCTCACCAAGCGTGCCGACATCAACCAGAATGGCCTCGGTTCCGGCCGAAAGAACCACCTCCCTGGCGTAGTTCAGTTCAGCGCCCTTGGTGTCGCAGGTGCCGACTATATAGACCTTTCCCATTGGTTTTCCTCCTCTTTTTCAATCCAGCTTCTGCTGGTTTTTCAACAAAATTCCCCGTTTTGTATTTTTCATATTGTATATTCTTTAGTATATTGCATACTTAAATCACGAATGCCAGACGGAAGTGGAGACTATGAACGCACCGCGCCACCTGACCCTTCGCGAGCGGATTTACGAGGAAATCGTACGCCTGATCGTTTCCGGCGAACTGCCGAGCGGCGTCTCGATCGACGAAAAGGAACTGACGGAACGCCTGCAGGTCAGCCGCACGCCGTTCCGCGAGGCGATCGGCACGCTTGCCAAGGAAGGTCTGATCGAGATCAAGCCTTATCGCGGCTTCTTCGTGCGCAGCTTCACGCCCAAGGAGATCGACGACCTCTACGAATTACGCAAGACGCTCGAGTGCTTCGCCGTCGAACTCGCTGTTCCGCAGATGAGCGACCGACATATCGCGGGCTTCGAACGCATCCTCGACGAGGCGGTGGCGGCGCTGCGCCGCGGCGACATGGCGACCTACGGCATCCGCGACAAGGAGTTTCACGAGACCATCGCCGAGCTTTCAGGAAGTGCGCCGCTGGTCGAAACGCTGGCGCGGCTCGCGCTGCAGATCCAGATCTGCCGCTCGATCGCCAATGAGAGCCGCGATCTGGCCGTAAGGGCGGCCGAGGAGCGCAATCAGATCCTGCAGGCTTTCAGAGCGCGTGACATCGCCCGCGCCAAGGCACTGATGCACGCGCATATCAGCGATGTTCAGCAGGCCGTCATGGCGCGGTTTCAGAAAGAAGATCCGGCGCGTTAGCCGCCCGGAACGAAGGAGAGGGAGGTCTCCTTTTCAACAAGCAAAACGTGGCCGAGGAGCGGCCCGGAGGAGGGAGCAATGCTGAAATTTCTTGCCCGCGGCACGGCACTGGCGGCGATGATCGCCACAAGCTCGCTGGCGCATGCCGAGACCCTGAAAATGTGGGGTCCGGAACAGATCACCGAACCGCTGGTCGCGCAGCTCTGGAACGGCATTAAGGCCGATTTCGAAAAGGCCAATCCCGGTGTGACCGTCGAATTCATGCCGCCGACCGGGACGATCAGCAACGGCGCCGTGCAGGCGGCGATCCAGTCGGATGCCGGCCCCGACGTGATCCTCACCAATTCAGGCATCGGCCGCATCAGCGTCGTCAAGAACGCCAAGCAGGTGATGCCGCTCACTGAGCAATATGAGAAGCGCGGCTGGAAGGATCAGATCTATCCCTGGCTCTACACCGAGCTCAAGGGCCAGTTCGGGGGCGAAATCTACGAAGTTCCCGATGGGCTCGATGCTCTCGGCATCTGGTATCACAAAGACGTTTTCGCGCAGGCGGGCTGGAAGATCCCGGCGACCTGGGCCGAGTTCGAAACGCTGATGAAGGCGATCGAGGAAACCGGCCTGCAGCCGATCGCCATCGGTCCGCGCACGCCGGGCAGCGCCGGCCATCTCTTCGGCAACCTGTTGCAATCGGCGAGCGGCAAGGAGGTGATCGGCAAGGCGATGCGCCGCGAGGTCGCCTTCGACGATCCATCGATCGCTGCCGGCGCCGTCCGGCTGCAGAAGCTGGTCGAGGCGGGCTACATCAAGAAGGAAATGGCCGGCCTCGATCTCGATGGCGCCTCCCGCCTCTGGTTCAACAAGCGTGCGGCGATGTTCGTTGCCGGTCCCTGGTTCACCGCCAATGCCCGCAAGGCCGGCTACGACCTCGCCAACGCCGGTTATGCGCCGATGCCTTCCGACATCAAGGGTGCAGCAATCCCGACCGGCGGCGTCGGCTGGAGCTGGCTCGTGCCGGTCAATTCCAAGCAGCCGGAGCTTGCGATGAAGTGGATCGACTTCATGCTCTCGGATGCGGCGATGAAGAAACGCGCGCAGGATCCGGCGAGCACGATGATCTACCCGCGCGAAATCCCCGGCGTCGAACCGCCGACCCCCGTTCTCAAAGATATCTTCGCCGCGGCCGCTGGCGGCGTCGGCTACAATCCGAGCGTCTATCTGCCGGGCACCGTTCTCGACACCTATTTCCAGGTCATCCAGGGCCTGATCTCCGGCCAGATCGGCGGCGAGGACGGCATGAAGCAGCTCCAGGCGAAGATGGCCGAGGCCAAATAGTGGTTGTTCCAGAAACGCAGGGAAGCAAGATCGTGGCTCCTCTCGGGGATGCGTCTGCCGTGGCGGGACATACGGGCGGCCTGTCTGCCCGCATGTCCAAAGGCCGGACGGCCGGCGCTGCCTTACCTGAGGGATCGCCCAATGACGATGCCCGCACCGCATTCTGGCTGGTGGCGCCGGCGCTCGCGCTCTACGCCGTCTTCACGCTGCTGCCGATTGCCGCGACCTTCTGGCTGAGCTTCAACAGTTCCGCTGGTTTCAACACCTCGGCGAGCTTCGTCGGCGTCGGCAATTACGCCAAGGCGGCGCAGGATCCAATCGTCTGGAAGAGCCTCGTTCATACCTTCGCCTGGCTGGCCTATCATGTGGTGATGGCAGGCGGGCTCGGTCTTCTGCTGGCGCTTGCGGTCAGCAGGCTGAGGATCACGCAGGTCTTCTTCCGCACCGCTTTCTTCCTGCCGCATCTGGTCTCGCTCGCCGTGGTCGGCGTCATCTGGGCCAACATCTACGATCCGTTTTTCGGCCTGCTGAACACGGCCCTGACGCAGATCGGGCTCGGCGCCTTCACGCAAGGCTGGCTTTCGGATCCCGCACTGGTGCTGTTCTCCGTCAACGTCGCAAGCTCTTGGCAGGGCTTCGGCCTTTATATGCTGCTCTTCATCGCCGGCCTGCAGAATATCGATCACTCGCTCTATGACGCAGCCGAAGTGGACGGCGCCAACGCTTTCCAGAAGCTGATTTATGTGACCCTGCCGGGACTTCGTGAGGTCATGACCTTCGTCATCTCGCTGGCGATGATCAACGGCCTCAAGGGCTTTGCCACGGTCTTCGTCATGACCAATGGCGGGCCCTTCTATCAGAGTGAACTGATCACGACCTATATCTATCGGCTTGCCTTCCAATCCCAGGATCACGGGCTTGCGGCCGTGCTCTGCATCCTGCTCAGCCTGCTTGCGATCGTCATCACCATCGTCTTCAACCGCTGGCGCGCGAGGCTGTCCCAATGAGTGTACGCAACCGCGAATGGCCGGTGGTGCTGGCGCTGACGCCGGTCTTGATCCTGATCCTTGCCCCCTTCGTCTGGCTGGTGATCTCGAGCTTCAAGACCGAGGCCGAGATCGGCCGGGCGGATCCCTTCACCTGGCCCGCCAACCTGATATGGCGCAACTATCTCGATGCCTGGCAGATAGGCGGGTTCGGCGACCTCGTCGGCAACAGCCTCATCAATCTCGTCGGCGTCGTCCTCCTGTCGCTCGTCACCTGCGCGCCGGCCGGCTATGCCCTCGCCAAGATCCGTTTTCCCGGCCGCGAGTGGCTGTTCTATGCCTTCATTCTCGGCCTCACCGTGCCGGTACAGGCGATCGTGATCCCGCTCTACCAGGTGCTCTTCGGCTTGAACCTCGTCAACACGCTTGCTGGTATCGTGTTGGTGCAGGTCAGCAACGGCATTCCCTTCGGCATCTTCCTGATGCGAAGCTTCTTCATCAGTGTGCCGGATGATCTGGTCGAGGCCGCCAAGATCGACGGCGCCTCGCATTTCCAGATCCTCACCAAGGTGTTTCTGCCGATCTCGGCTCCGGCAGTACAGGCGCTCGTAATCATCAGCGCGCTCTCCACCTGGAACGACTTCTTCCTGCCGCTGATCGTGCTGATCAGCCCAGAGGTGCAGACGCTGCCGCTCGGGCTCGTCCGTTTCGCAAGCACCTATGCTTCCGACTACCGCCTGGTCTTCTCAGGCACTGTCATTTCATTCCTGCCGATCATCCTTCTCTACATCCTGATGCAGCGCCGTTTCACCGAGGGGCTGACGCAGGGGGCAATCAAGGGCTGACCATGTCGCATCACGTCCAGCGGGAAATCCGCTACAATTTCGAATTCGAACACCGCATAAAAGCCTGCTTCATCGGCGCCGGCGGCCATGCCTACCGCAATGTCTATCCAGCGTTGCGCTATGCACCGATCGACCTCGCCGGCCTATGCGATCTCGATCTCGGCCGTGCAGAGAAATTCGCCAGGCTCTTCGGCGCCGGCAAAGCCTATGCCGACCACCGCGAGATGCTCATGCGGGAAGAGCCGGACCTGGTCTTCCTCGTCACTGCCTATCATCCCGATGGCCGGGTGCAGGCGACCGATCTGGCGCTCGACGCGCTTGCAGCAGGCGCCCACGTCTGGATGGAGAAACCGACGGCAGCAAGCATCGAGGACATCGAGAGGCTGCAGGCGGCAAGTGCGGCGGCCGGCCGCATGGTGATGACTGGACTCAAGAAGACCTTTTTCCCCACAATCGAGAAGCTCAAGGACCTGATTGGCTCGCCGGGTTTCGGCAGGCTGACCTCGATCAATGTCCGTTATCCCCAAAGCCTGCCGCGCCGGGAAGACCGGGCCGATCTCGTCAAGATGCAGAGCTTTCTCGACCACATCTACCACCCGGGTGCGATCCTCAACTTCCTGGGCGGCGAGATAGAACGCGCTAGCTACGAGTGGGAGCCCGTGACGGGGGCGAGCGTCACCAGCCTGCGCTTCCGCTCCGGCGCGATCGGTACACTGCACCTTGCCGCCGGCCAATCGGGCGGCAGCATCTTCGAGCGCGTCGAAATCATTGGCGAAGGCGCCAATGCCATTGTCGAAAACGGCAGCCGGCTGACCTATTTCCGCAAGGCGGACCTTCCGTCCTACGGCCGCGCCGCGAGCTTCATCCAGCCGGACGAGAACGCGGCACTCTTCTACGAGCCGGAGCATTCACTTGGCCAGCTCTACAACAACAACCTCTTCTATCTCGGCTACGTCCCGGAAATCCTGCATCTCACGGATGCGATCCTCGCCGGCACGCCGATCACGAGAGGCACGCTCGAAATTGCCCGCGAGATCATGAAGCTCTTCGAATTCTACCGACGTACGGATGCCGGCGTCACCACCAATCTCTCACCGGAGGCACAGTCGTGAGCGAAACCGACGTCATTTTCAGAAAAGCCGGCGGCAAATTCATGCCGACCAGCTGGGGCGAACTCAACTGGAAGATCACCGGCGACGGCACGCCCGGCGCCGAGATGACCTTCGGCACCTGCCGCATCAATCCCGGCGAGCGCAATCAGCTGCATTCGCACCCTGATTGCGAGGAAATTCTCTATGTCGTCTCCGGCAGTTGCGAGCACAAGATTGGCGACGCCCTTTATCGGCTTGAAGCCGGTGACGCGATCCGCATTCCCCGCAATATCCGACACTGGGCGCGCGCGCTCGGCAAGGAACCGCTTTTCGCCCTGATCATGTTCTCCTCCGGTACCAGGACGGCCGTCAATCATGAAGGCGAGGGTGCCGCCTGAACCGGTTGTTTTCCGCAACTTTGCCAAGCTCTGACGTTTGCGTGAAACCACTCCGATAGCTGTGACAAAACCTCATCGCCTCTGCTATGTCAGGAAAAATGCGGCGACCCAGCAGGCGTCGCGCTCTGTCCGATCAATACCAGGAGTTTGAAAGATGAGCGGTACCTCCGACTATATACCCCCGAGGGTGTGGACCTGGAACAAGGCGAATGGCGGCCAATTTGCCAATATCAACCGCCCGATAGCAGGACCGACACATGAGAAGGAGCTTCCGATCGGCCGTCACCCGCTGCAGCTTTATTCGCTTGGAACGCCGAACGGCCAGAAGGTTACGATCATGCTCGAGGAGCTGCTGGCCCTTGGCCATAGCGGTGCTGAGTATGACGCCTGGCTGATCAAGATCGGCGAGGGTGACCAGTTCGGCAGCGGCTTTGTCGCCGTCAATCCCAACTCCAAGATCCCGGCACTGATGGACCGCAGCGGGCCGAAGCCGATCCGCGTCTTCGAATCCGGCGCCATCCTTACCTATCTCGCCGAGAAATTCGGCGCTTTCCTGCCGACCGAGCCGAGCGAACGGGCCGAATGCCTGTCATGGCTATTCTGGCAGATGGGAAGCGCGCCTTATCTCGGCGGCGGCTTCGGCCATTTCTACGCCTATGCGCCGACGAAGATCGAATATGCGATCGACCGGTTCGCAATGGAAGTGAAGCGTCAGCTCGACGTGCTCGATCGCCGTCTGGCCGAAAGCGAATATGTGGCAGGCAACCAGTACACGATCGCCGACATTGCCATCTGGCCATGGTATGGCGGCCTGGTGAAGGGCTGGAGCTACGGGGCGGCCGAATTCCTGCAGGTCGAGAACTATAAGAACGTGTTGCGCTGGGCCGACACTATCTACAGCCGGCCCGCCGTGCAGCGCGGCCGGATGGTCAACCGCCTCTCCGGCGACCCCTCGACGCAATTGCACGAGCGTCACGACGCCAGCGACTTCGAAACCAGAACGCAGGACAAGCTCGCGGCCGCCGAGTAAGCAAGCTGATCAGTCACTTGTCGCAGCAATGAATGAGGCTTCGCCGCCGTAAAGGCGGCGGAGCCTTTGCATACTGCGCGAACTCAGTTCTTGACCGTGTCTTCCAGGAAGAAACGGCCGAGCGGGTTCTGGTGGAAGTTCTCGATATTCTTGCGCGAGACGTTGATATATGGGCTGTAATAAAGGTCGATCCAGTTGACGTCGTCCTTGGCCATCTTCTGCAGGTCGACATACATCTCTTCACGCTTCTTTGGGTCGAGCTCGAGACGCGCCTTGGCGACCAGTTCCTTCACCGCCTCGTTCTTATAGTTGGTCAAATAGTTGTTGTTGGAATCGTGGCCGAGGACGAAGGTGGTCTTCTGGTCCGGATCGAGAATGTCGTTGGTCCAGTAGTTGACCGAGATGTCATAGTCGCCGGCAACGAGCATATCCCATTCCTGGCTGGGATCGACCTTTTGCAGATTGGCGGTGATGCCGGCCTTCTGTAGCTGCTGCTGGACCAAGACGGCCGTCTGCTCGTCGACTTCGTCGCCGGCACGCACAACGTAATTCAGCGTCAGGTCGGAGGCGCCGGCCGCCGCCAGCATCTGCTTGGCCTTTGCTGGATCATAGGGCCGCTGCAGGTTATCGGCGTAATAATAGAGAGCGCCCTTGGGAACATATGAATTGGCGACCGTGCCCTGGCCGAAGGTGACGGTATCAACGATCGCCTTTTTGTCGATCGCAAGATCCAGCGCCTGGCGGACTTCCTTCTTGCCGAGGGCGCCATGTGCGTGATTGATCAGCAGATGGTCCTCTCGTGTCGATGCGTCGATGTCGACATTTAGATTAGGATCCTTCTTCAGCTCCTCGACGCGGGAGAAGGGCACGAAAATCGCAGCATCGAGCTCGCCGGCCTGAACGTTCAGCATGCGGGTGTTGTCGTCGGGCACCGAGATCCACTCGACGCCATCCAGCTTGACGCGGTCGGCCTCCCAGAAATTAGGGTTCTTCTTGAGGATGACGCGGTCGCCGCGCCGCCATTCGTCGATCACGAAGGCGCCGGATGCGATCGGCTTCTCGCCATAAGCGTCAGCCCCCAGCGATTCCATGCCCTTCTTGGAGATGACGGAGGCATTGGGCAGCGCAAGGGTCGAGAGGAAAGGCGCGGACGGGTTCCTGAGTTTGATCGTCAGCGTATGCGCATCGGTTGCGACCGCCGTCTCGATCACCTTGTAGGAATCGCTCCAGAGCGAGGCAGGATCGTCGCGGATGCGCAGCAGGCTGTAGGCCGCGTCTTCCGCCGTCAGCAGCGAACCGTCGGAAAATTTCGTGTCGCGGATCGTCAAGGTGTAGGTCAGCCCGTCATCCGACACCGTCCAGCTTTCGGCAAGCCCCGGCTCCAGCTTGGTGCCCGTCTTGTCGACGCGAATCAGCACGTCGTAGACGTTGGAGAACACCCAGTTGTCGATGTTCTGCGCCGTCTTGATCGGATCGAATGTCGTCGAATCCTCGCGGCGGCCGATGGTGAGCACGCCGGCGGCCTCGGCATAGCTTGCGCTCAGCGTCAGGCCAGCGAGCATGGCGGCGAGCCCGATTGATTTCCACCTTTTTGTCATCAGTTCGTTCCCTTCTTTGTTATGGCATGCGTTTGACGGACATGGATTGCGGCTCGCCCCTGCGGTCGGCGCCTTGTAGCAGCGGCTTGTCGGGATCGATGTCGGGAATGGCAGCGATCAGCGCCGCGGTATAGGCATGCTTCGGCCGCGCGAAGACCTGGTCGGAGCGGCCCTCCTCGACGATCTCGCCGCGATACATCACGACGACGCGTTGGCAGAGATTGCGCACGATCGCCAAATCATGGGCGATGAAGATCAGCGTCAGGTTCATCTTCGCGGTGAGTTGACGAAAAAGCTCGATGATCTGCGCCTGGATGGTGACGTCGAGGGCCGCCACGCATTCGTCGGCGATAATCAGCTTCGGCTCGACGGCGAGCGCGCGGGCGATGCCGGCGCGCTGGCACTGACCGCCGCTCATGCTGCGCGGCTTGCGCCCGGCGAATTCACGCTCGAGGCCGACGAGGTCGAGCAGCTCGCCGATCCGCGCTGGAATATCGGCGGCGGCGACCTTGCCTTGCACCTTCAGCACCTCGCCGAGCATTTGTCCGATCGTCAGCCGCGGGTTCAGTGCGTTGTAGGGGTCCTGGAACACCATCGCCGTTTCGCGCCTGAGCTTTGCGAGGCCCGCGCTCCTCTGCTGCGCCAGGTCGATGCCGTCGAAAGTCACGTGCCCCGAGGAAAGCGGCGTCAATCCCAGCACGGCGCGGGCAAGCGTACTCTTGCCGCTGCCGGATTCGCCGACAATGCCAACTGTCTCGCCCGGCATGATCTTCAAGCTGACGCCGGCAACGGCGCTGATCGTCCTGGCACTCCCTTTGAACAGGCTGCCGCCGCCGCTGAAGCGCACGTGCAGATCGTCGATCTCGAGCAATGCTGCGGCTGGCCGGCTTGCCCCGGCGATCTCGAGCGACGGTGCCGGCATCTCGCCTGATATCGAGGGATGGCTGTCGATGAGGTTGGTCGTATAGGGATGCTGCGGCCGCGTCAGAATCGTCCGCTTCGGCCCTTCTTCGACAAGCTTGCCGCCGCGCATCACAGCAATGCGGTCGCAGGTCTGGGCGACGATGCCGAGATCGTGGGTGATGAGAATGATCGATAGGTCGCGCCGGTCGCGAATATCGATCAGCAGCCGCAGGATCTGCGCCTGGATCGTGACGTCAAGCGCCGTCGTCGGCTCGTCGGCGATCAGGATCTTCGGGTTGCAGGACAGCGCGACACCGATCATTGCCCGCTGGCGCATGCCGCCGGAAAACTCATGCGGATAGCTGTCGTACTGGCGGCCGGGGTCGGGAAAGCCGACCTGCGCGAGAATCTCCACTGCCGCGGCACGGGCCTCGCGGGCGCCAAGGCCCTGATGGTAGCGGATGCCCTCGGCGATCTGGTCGCCGACGCGCATGACCGGATCGAGATGGCTGGTCGGGTTCTGGAAGATCATGCCGATCTCGCCGCCGCGCACCTTCAGCATCTCGGCGTCGTCGATCCGCGTCAGGTCGCGCCCCTCGAGCAGCACGGAACCGCTTTCGATCTTCAGCAGCGAGGAGGGCAGCAGACGCACCAGCGAGCGACAGAACAGGCTCTTTCCCGAGCCGCTCTCGCCGACGAGGCCAAGAATTTCACCGCGGCCGAGGTCGAGCGAAACAGCATCGAGCAGCGTGCGCGGACCGGAATCGAGATGCGCCCTGACGGTAAGATCGCGAACGGAGAGCACCGAGCCGCTCATTCATGCACCCCCAGCAATTCGCCGAGCGCATCGCCCAGCATGCTGAAGCCGAAGGCCAGGCAGACGATGGAGAGGCCGGGAAACAGCGTGATCCACCAGGCCGTAGTGATGAAGCTCTGTCCTTCCGCGACCATGACGCCCCATTCGGCGATCGGCGGCTGAACGCCGAGGCCGAGATAGCTGACGGCAGCGCCGCTGAGCAGCACCAGCGTCGCATCGGACATGGAAAAGACGATCGAGCCGGCGATGGCGTTCGGGAGCAGGTGACGGAACATGATGCGCGAACGGCTGAAGCCGAGGCTGACGGCGGCGACAGCGTAATCGCTGCCCTTCAGCACCAGCATCTGCGCCCGGATCAGCCGCGCATAGGAAACCCAGCCGACCAGCGCCATGGCGATATAGAAACTGCCGAGGCCGGGGCCGAGGATGGCGATGATCGAAAGCATCAGCACGAGGAACGGGAAGGCGAGGATGATATCGACGAGCCGCATGAACAGCGCGTCGACGATCCCGCCGAAGAAGCCGGCAATGGTGCCGACCGTCGTGCCGATGAGGAAGGGGAAGACGACACCGATCAGCGCCATCTGCAGATCGATGCGCGCACCCCAGATGACGCGGGAGAGGATGTCACGGCCGAAATTGTCGGTGCCGAAAGGATGCATCAGCGATGGCGCCTGCAGGCGCACCTCGGCATTCTGCATGATGGGGTCATAGGGCGCGATAAGAGGTGCGGCGACCGCCAGCATGATGAAGAACAGCAGCACGCCGGCGCCGACGGCAAGCATCGGCCGCTGGCCGAGGAAGCGGCGCCGGCGAGGGGAGGCGGGTGCGGTCGCCTCGATGCTCATAGCTTCACCCTCGGATCGACGGCCACGGTGACGATGTCGGCGATGAAATTGATCAGCACGGTGGCGCAGGCAAAGACCATGGCCACGCCCTGCACCACCATATAGTCGCGCGAGAAGATCGCCCTGACGAGGAGCTGCCCCATGCCGGGCAGCGCAAAGACGCTCTCGACCACCACCGTGCCGCCGATCAGCCAGCCGATGTTGACGGCAAGCAGGTTGATCGTCGGTACCAGCGAATTCGGCAGCACATGCCGCCAGAAGACGATGCCCTCGGGCATACCGCGGGCGCGCGCCGCCGTCGCGACATCCGATTTCAGCGCCTCGATCATTGCCGCCCGCAGGCTGCGCGTCAAAACGGTCGAGAGCGACAGCGCCACCGTCAGGCTCGGCAGCACGAGATGTGAAAGCTTGTCGCCGATGGTCGCGCCGTAGCCCGAAACCGGCAGCACGCCGAGTTCGACGCTGAAGAGGATGATCAGCATCAGCCCCAGCCAGAAGGGCGGAAAACCGATGCCGAAGGTCGAAACGATGCGCACCGCATGGTCGGGCGCTCGGCCGGCATTTCGCGCGGCGATCGCCGCCATCGGCACCGCGATCAGGACGGAGAGGATGACGCTCGCGCCAACGAGCGCGAGCGTCGGTTCGATGCGGGTCGCGATCAGCTTCAGCACGTCGATCTTGTAGAGGATAGACTTGCCCATTTCGCCATCGGCGAGGTTCTTGAGAAAATAGACATATTGCAGCCACATCGGCTGATCGAGACCGTACTGGGCACGGATGCTCGCAAGTGCTTGCGGCGTTGCACGCGTGCCGAGGATATTGCGTGCGGGATCGCCGGGGATCAGGCGGACCAGGATGAAGGTGATGATACTGATGCCGAAAAGTACGGGCAGAAACTGCAGCGGTCGCGTCAGAACGAACTTATAGCGGTGCATGACGGCGATCGCCCCTCTGTCTTCGTGGGATTTGAGCCGCTTTCACTTGCATCAGGATGCCTTGTGCCGGTCAAGAAAGCCTAGAAGCGCCGGATAATAGTCCTGCGGGTTCTCATAAAATGGCATGTGGCTGGCATTGGCAAATACCTTGAGCTCGGCATTCGGCAGCGCGAGCTTCATCCTCAGCGCGCAGGCAGGCGTCAGCTCGTCATGCTCTCCCGTGGTGATGAGCACGGGCAAGGTCAGCCGCGGCAGATCGGGGATACGGTTCCAGTCCCTGAGATTGCCTATGTAGAGAAATTCGTTCGGGCCCTGCATCGTCGCGTAAGGCGCCATGTTCCAGTCGTCGAGCGAGCGGCGCACCGGCGCCGGCCATTCGGCCAGGCGGCAGACATGGCGGTAGTTGAGGATGGTGACGGCGGCGAGATATTCCGGATGATCGTAAGTCCCCTGCGCCTCATGCTTCTGCATCATCGAGACTGTTTCCGGACCAAGCGCTGCCCGCAGCCGTTCCAGTTCCGAGATCAGATGCGGCATGTCGGCGACGGTATCTTCGAGGATCAGCGTCTTGAGATTTTCGGGATAGGTCAGAGCATAGTCTATCGCGAGCCACCCGCCCCAGGAATGGCCGAGCATGTGGACCTTGCCGAGCCCGAGCGTCTTGCGCACGGTTTCCGTCTCTTCGACATAGCGGCTGACCGTCCAGAGCGAGAGATCGTCCGGCCGGTCGGAAGCGCCGGTGCCGAGCTGGTCGAAGGCGACGACGCGGTAGCCTTTGTCGATCAGGCAGGAATGGGCCTCGCGCAAGTAATCACATGGCAGGCCGGGACCGCCGTTCAGGCAGAACACCGTCTCGTCGCCGGTCCCGAAGCTATAAGCGACGACGCGATAGCCATCCACATCGACCTCGAATCGCGCGTCCGGCTGCATTTCACGCCACATTGATTGCTCCAGCAGAAATTTCCCTTGCTCAATATTTGGGCATGGCTAATTTTTTACCGGAAAACGCGCTCCATGCCAGCTATAAGAAGTGATAGGGTAGGGCGGTGCATGCCAATCGGGGAACTGCCCATGCTTGATGATATCGGAACGATCAGACGGCAATTTACGGCGCATGAAACGCTGGACGGCCGGATCGACCAGGCCTTCGAGGCGATGAAGCAGCTCGGCTTCGAGGCCCTTATCTATGATTATACGCCGGTGCCCTATGATATTGACGGCGCGATCATGATTCCGTCGCTGCTGAAGCTCAGGAACATCGCCGACGACATGCACGACTACTGGTTCGACCGCGGCTATTTCCGCATCGACCCGGTCCAGCAGGTGGCGCTGCGCAGCAGCGCGCCCTTCTTCTGGAATTACGACACCAATGCCGACACGCTGATCAACCGCTTCATGAGCGACGACACCGCGCCGGTGACGCGCTATCTCCGCGAACGCGACATGTCGACCGGCGTCACCGTGCCGGTGCATATGCCGGGGGGCGATTATGCGACGGTCACCGGCATCCGTTTCCGCGGGGACCGCGATTTCGAACGGCATGCGTTGCGCGCTATCGCTGACTTCAACCTGCTTGCCCATATCTTTCATGAGACCGCCTATTCACTTTTCGACACACGCGCGAGGAGCGTCGGCACCATCCGCCTGACCGAGCGGGAGCGGGAATGCTTGCGCCATTCTGCGGAAGGCTATTCCGCCAAGGAAATCTCGCGCATCATCGGCCGCTCCGTTCCGACCGTGGTCATGCATCTCAACGCCGCGGCCAAAAAACTCGGTGCCCGCAATCGTACGCAGGCCGTCGTGCGCGCGACGCATTACCGCCTTCTTGAAGAGCGTGGACGGTCATTGCCCAACCTATAACTTATGATAGCTGCCTCCGCTGCCGCCACCGCGTTATGGTCTCCAAACTTCCGAGAAATGGAGATGCCGGTGGCCGAAGTCGCGACAAGTGAAGCCTATCTGCCCTTTCGCGATTATCGCACCTGGTACCGCGTGACCGGTTCGCTGAAAAGCGACAAGCTGCCTCTCGTCGTTGCGCATGGAGGGCCCGGCTGCACGCATGATTACGTCGATTCATTCAAGGACATCGCCGCCCTCGACGGCCGGCCGGTCATCCATTACGACCAGCTCGGCAACGGCAATTCCACCCGCCTTCCTGACAGTGGCCCGGATTTCTGGACGGTCGGTCTCTTCCTCGAAGGGCTGGACGAACTGCTGGCCCACCTCGGCATCCAGCATCGTTACGCCTTTCTGGGCCAGTCCTGGGGCGGCATGCTCGGCGCCGAACATGCGGTGCGCCGGCCGCAGGGTTTGAAAGCCCTGGTTATCGCCAATTCGCCGGCCAACATGCACACCTGGGTTGCCGAGGCCAACCGGCTGCGGCAGGAATTGCCGAAGGAGGTGCAGGACACGCTGCTGAAGCACGAACACGCCGGAAGCCTCACCGATCCGGACTATATCGCCGCCTCCCGCGTCTTCTATGATCGCCATGTCTGCCGCGTGGCGCCATGGCCGCCCGAGGTGGCGCGCACCTTTGCCATCATGGACGAAGACAACACCGTCTATCGCAACATGAACGGCCCGACGGAATTCCACGTCATCGGAACGATGAAGGATTGGACGATCGAAGACCGGCTCGATCGCATCGAAGCACCGACGCTGCTGATCTCGGGCAAATATGACGAGGCGACGCCCCTCGTCGTCAGGCCCTATCTCGATCGCGTCCCCGGCTGCGAGTGGGTGCTCTTCGAAAATTCCAGCCATATGCCGCATGTCGAGGAAAGGCCGCTGTGCATGGCGACCGTTTCCCGCTTTCTGTCGCGGCACGACTGAAGCATGGACCGGTCGTCACGATCGGCCGGCCAGCCATTTCTTCGCGACCCGGCAAGCCATCGTATAGGCCGGATCGAAGACGTTGCCGACATCGTAACGCACTACCTGGCCCAGCAGATGGCTTGCAGCCGTCCTGTCCAGACCATAATCGGACGCCAGCCAGTTCAGCATTTCACTCGTCGCATGCTGAAGCGCCTGATCGAGGGGCCGGGCATTGCCGATCGTGAAGATGTCTTCAGCGGTTTCTCCGCGCGGCCAGACCAGCCCAGACTTCTTTTCCACCGTCAGCCGCACCGTGACCTCGAAACTGGTCTCGATGCCGGTGCCGACAATCTCGCCATCTCCCTGCACGGCATGGCAGTCGCCCAAAAAGAACAGGGCGCCCGGCGCCGATATTGGGAAGCGAACCGTGGTGCCGGGGCCGAACAGGCGATAGTCCATGTTGCCGCCATATTCGCCACTGGTCGCGGTCGATATCGCCTGGGCGAGGGCGGGCGCGACCCCGAAACAGCCGATCATCGGCGCGAGGGGCAGAACGAAATTCTCGAGACCCGCGACCGGCTCCGACAGCCGGACGGTCAATGCTTCGCGGTCGATGGTCCAGAGAGCGGTATCGCGCGGCGGAAGGCCGCGAACCGTTTCAGGGTCGACAACATTGGCCGCGACGATGCTTCGGGTAAAACCAGTGCCCCTGGTCGGCGTCATGCTGATGATATCTACCTTCAGCGCATCACCGGCCTCCGCACCCTCCACGAAAATTGGGCCGTTCATCGGGTTCGGACCAGATGCCCGCCTGATGCCGTCCTTGTCATAGCCGATGGCGTCGAGCGTTTCCGTGACCACGGTATCGCCACTCGCGATACGGAGCGCCACCGGCAGGGAACCGATGACATTATGGAAGATCGTCGGAATGAAGCGATGCGTGGTCATGAGAACCCCGTTTGTTCAACGTACCGGCTGCTGCTGAATGCCCGCAGAGAACTCAACACTAGACCAGAGATCTCGGGGTGCCAATCCTGCCTGGCACGGGGCCTCCATCAGCCTCCGCAGCGGAGCGCGCGGCTGGGGCCCGCACTGCTATGCTCATGAAACATCAGAGGGATTTCCCTTCAGGCTGCCTCCTTCTTTTTCCATCGTGCTCAAATTCAAACCATTGCATCGGAACGGATAAGGAGAGGCCTTCTTGACATCGGGGCCGCTCCGGTCTTTGATGCCGCGCATTCACCAGGGGTGTCCCGGCAAGGGGCTGAGATTCTGCTGAACAATACGGCTTTGCCGATTGTGGCGCAGTGACCCGTTGAACCTGATCCAGTTCATACTGGCGTAGGGACGGTGCGGACGCTGCGGCTGTCGGGCGGATTTCGCTTTGTCGCTTGAGGCGTCTTTCCATCATTCCAACACTGGAACTGGGTCTCCAAACGTCAAACCTTGGAGCCTCACCCATGAATATTGCCGCACCCAAGCTTACTCCCGTGGTCACCACCGGCCCGCTTCCGGCCTCGAGCAAGGTCGTAAAGCCCGGAACACTCTATCCGGATCTTCGCGTGCCTATGCGCGAAATCAGCCTTCACCCGACCTCGGGCGAACCACCGGTCACGGTCTATGATTCCTCCGGTCCCTATACTGACCCGCAACATACGGTCTCGATCGACGCCGGGCTGCCGCGTTTGCGCGAAAACTGGATCAAGGCGCGTGGCGATGTCGAAGCCTATGAAGGCCGGCTGGTGAAGCCTGAAGACAATGGTTTTGCCGCAGGCGAGCGGCTGACGCCGGAATTCCCCATTCGCAACACACCGCTCAAGGCAAAGACGGGCCGCGCCGTCACCCAGCTCGCCTATGCGCGTGCCGGCATCGTCACGCCGGAAATGGAGTTCATCGCGATCCGCGAAAACCTCGGCCGGCAGGCCGCGAAGGAGGCGCTGACCCGCGACGGCGAGAGCTTTGGCGCTGATATTCCCGATTCCGTCACGCCCGAATTCGTCCGGCGGGAAGTCGCGGCTGGCCGGGCGATCATTCCGGCCAACATCAACCACCCGGAGTCCGAACCGATGATCATCGGCCGTAATTTCCTGGTGAAGATCAATGCCAATATCGGCAACTCGGCCGTCACCTCGTCGATGGCGGAGGAGGTGGAAAAGATGGTCTGGGCGATCCGCTGGGGCGCCGACACGGTGATGGACCTTTCCACCGGCCGCAACATTCACAATATCCGGGAATGGATCATTCGCAATTCGCCGGTTCCGATCGGAACGGTGCCGCTCTATCAGGCGCTTGAAAAGGTGAACGGCATTGCCGAGGATCTCAGCTGGGAGGTCTATCGCGATACGCTGATCGAACAGGCCGAGCAGGGCGTCGATTATTTCACCATTCATGCGGGCGTGCGGCTTGCCTATATCCCGCTCACCGTCAATCGTGTCACCGGCATCGTCTCACGCGGCGGCTCTATCATGGCCAAGTGGTGTCTGCATCACCACAAGGAGAGCTTCCTCTACGAGCATTTCGAGGAAATCTGCGACATCTGCCGCGCTTACGACGTCTCCTTCTCGCTTGGAGACGGCCTTCGCCCTGGCTCGATCGCCGATGCCAATGACGCAGCGCAATTTGCCGAGCTCGAAACCCTCGGCGAACTGACCAAGATCGCCTGGGCCAGGGATTGCCAGGTGATGATCGAGGGCCCCGGCCACGTGCCGATGCACAAGATCAAAGAGAATATGGATAAGCAGCTCAAGGTTTGCGGCGAGGCTCCCTTCTATACGCTCGGACCGCTGACGACCGACATTGCGCCGGGCTATGATCACATCACCTCCGGCATCGGGGCCGCGATGATCGGCTGGTTCGGCACGGCCATGCTCTGCTACGTCACGCCGAAGGAGCATCTGGGGCTGCCGGATCGCAGCGACGTCAAGACCGGGGTCATCACCTACAAGATCGCCGCTCATGCCGCCGATCTTGCCAAGGGGCATCCGGCCGCCCGCATCCGCGACGACGCGCTGTCGCGGGCACGCTTCGAATTCCGCTGGGAAGACCAGTTCAACCTGTCTCTCGATCCGGAAACGGCGCGTTCCTTTCATGACGAGACTTTGCCGAAGGAGGCGCACAAGGTGGCGCATTTCTGCTCGATGTGCGGCCCGAAATTCTGTTCCATGCGCATTTCCCACGACATTCGTGCCGAAGCCCAGAAAGAAGGACTGGAAGCCATGGCCGCCAGGTATCGCGACGGCGGCGACCTCTACATGCCGGTCGCCGAGGCCGCGAAAACGCCTTCCGGAGAATGACGATGCGCATCCTCGTCAAGGGGGCCGGCGTTGCCGGCCTCACCGTTGCGTGGCAGCTCTATCGGCACGGCTTCCGGGTCAGCGTCGCTGAGCAAGCCGACCGGGTCGGCGCCGGCGCTTCCGGCTTTGCCGGCGGTATGCTTGCTCCATGGTGCGAAAGGGAAAGCGCGGAGGAGCCGGTATTGGCGCTCGGTCGTCTTGCCGCCGATTGGTGGGAGGCAGCGCTGCCCGGCCATGTCAATCGCCGGGGGACGCTTGTCGTGGCGGCCGGACGTGATGCCGGCGAACTCGACCGCTTTTGCCGCCGGACAAGCGGATGGGAGTGGCTGGACGAGCAGGCGATCGCAGCCCTTGAACCTGATCTCGCCGGCCGCTTCCGCAGGGCATTGTTCTTTCGGCAGGAAGCGCATCTCGATCCGCGGCAGGCGCTCTCGGGGCTCGCCGCCGGACTTGAGGAAGCCCGCATGCGTCTCACATTCGGGGTCACGGGCGATGCCGACCTTGCCCATTACGATCGCGTCATCGACTGCACCGGGGCTGCCCAGATCGGCCGCCTGCCCGGATTGCGCGGCGTTCGCGGTGAGATGCTCTGCGTCGAAACGAGCGAGGTCTCTCTCTCCCGTCCCGTCCGTCTGCTGCATCCGCGCCACCCGATCTATATCGTGCCGCGCCAAGGCAATCGCTTCATGATCGGGGCGACGATGATCGAAAGTGACGACACCGGCCCGATTACCGCGCGTTCGTTGATGGAATTGCTGAATGCCGCCTATGCCCTCAATCCCGCCTTCGGCGAGGCACGGGTTACCGAAACCGGCGCGGGCGCGCGGCCAGCTTACCCCGACAATTTGCCGCGTGTGACGCAGGAGGGGCGCACCCTCCATGTCAATGGCCTCTACCGCCACGGCTTTCTGCTGGCGCCGGCCATTGCCGGCGAGGTGGCGCGGCTTCTTCTTGGAGAAGGCAACCAACCGGAAAGGAGGGCATCATGACCTTCATCATCAATGGCGAGGAACAGGAGGTCGCGGCCACGACCCTCGCAGATCTTCTTCTGGCTCTGGACTACGAAGGCGGATGGCTGGCGACCGCTGTCAACGGCGAGCTGGTGCACCGCGAGGACCGCGCCGATTTCAGGCTCGGCGAACGCGACCGCATCGAAATTCTCTCACCCATGCAAGGAGGCTGAGATGCTGAAACTTTATGATATCGAAGTCCGTTCCCGGCTGCTGCTCGGCACCGCCCGCTATCCGTCTCCAGCTGTCCTTGCAGAAGCGGTGAGGCGTTCGAAGACCGAGATCGTCACCGTGTCGCTTCGCCGCGAAGCCGTCGGCGGCAAAGCGGGCGGCACCTTCTTCGACCTGATCGGCGAGCTTGGCGTGCGCGTGCTGCCGAATACGGCCGGATGCCACAGCGTGCAGGAGGCAGTGCTGACGGCGAAGATGGCGCGCGAGGTCTTCCGCACCGACTGGATCAAGCTCGAAGTGATCGGTCATCACGATACGCTGCAGCCTGACGTCTTCGGCCTTGTCGAGGCCGCCCGCATCCTCACCGGCGAGGGCTTTCAGGTCTTTCCCTATACAACCGACGACCTTGTCGTAGCCGAAAGGCTGCTGGAAGCCGGCTGCCGTGTCCTGATGCCCTGGTGTGCGCCGATCGGCTCCGCTCAGGGGCCGCTGAACCCGATGGCGCTGCGGGCGTTTCGTGCGCATTTTCCGGATGTGCCGCTGATCATCGATGCCGGCATCGGCCGGCCGTCTCATGCCGCTACCGTCATGGAGTACGGTTATGATGCCGTTCTTCTCAACACAGCCGTTGCCGGCGCAGGCGATCCCGCCACCATTGCCGAGGCCTTCGCGCTTGCCATCGATGCCGGCAGTCTGGCGCATGGCGCCGTACCGCTGGAACCACGCGACATTGCCGTGCCGTCCACTCCCGTCATCGGAAAGGCCGTCTTCTCATGAAGCTCGACCCCTTCTATCTCATCGTCGACAGCGCCGAATGGGTCGAACGCCTCGTGCCGCTTGGCGTCAAACTCGTCCAGTTGCGCATCAAGGATCGTTCAGATGCAATACTTCGCGAGGAGATACGGCATGCGAAGGCTGCCTGTGCGGCAGCGGATTGCCAATTGGTCGTCAATGATTATTGGAAGCTGGCGATCGATGAAGGATGCGAGTTCATTCATCTCGGGCAGGAAGACCTGGTGGCCGCCGACAGGAATGCCATTCGTCGCGCCGGCCTGAAGCTAGGCCTTTCCACGCACGATGTATCGGAGCTGGAGGCGGCGCTCGCGGCCGAGCCGGATTATGTTGCGCTCGGGCCGGTCTGGCCCACGATACTCAAAAAAATGAAATGGGCGCCGCAAGGCGTCGAACGCCTTTCCGACTGGCGCCAGCGCGTCGGCACGACACCGCTCGTCGCCATCGGCGGGATCACCGCCGAACGGGCGCCGCTGGTACTGGAAAACGGCGCCGACAGTGCCGCCGTGGTCACCGATATCACCCGCAACCCGGATCCGGAGGCCCGCACGCGACAGTGGCTGGCCGCGACCGCCCCATGGCGGTCCGGGAAATGAGAGTGAAGGGTTGATCCCAGCGGCAACGCGGAAGCCCTTAGCGGGGTGTTGTCATATAATATCAACTAGGTCAAAAATTCGACTTCCGGTTGCGCAGTTTGCTAAAGCAATCCCGCACGAGTCAGACGAACATCCTTTTGATTGTAGCGCTTGGCATGAACATCCCGCGCCGCAAAAAATCTCGATCTGTGCACCAGGTCAGCGATTCGCAAAATCGCGGGCAGCCTGAATGAACGCACTGAAGGCTGCCGGCGGATTCTTCCTGCCAGGGTAATACAGCGCTAGTGGGGCCAAAGAGGGGGTCCAGTCCTCGAGAACTCGCACCAGTCGGCCGGCCGCAATGTCATCGCGCGCATCCGCTTCCATGACGTATCCAAGCCCCACTCCATTCTGCGCGGCTATCCTGACAAGGCTTGACTCGTCGAGGGTGATCGAGCCTTCCACATCGATCTGGACAGCGTTCCCGTCCTTCTCGAAGCGCCAGCGCAACAATGCGTTATTGGGAAGACGGGCGCGGATGCACGGAAACCGGTACAAGTCGGCCGGAACGACAGGCTTACCGTGCGTGCGCAGGAAATCCGGCGATGCGACGACGGCATTGCTGCGCTCCAGACCGAGGGGCACGGCAATCATGTCGTTCGGCACCAAATCGGCCGGCCTCAAGCCTAGGTCGAAGCCGGCCGCTACTATGTCGACGAGCCGTCCCTCCGTGACCAGATCGATGTGCACCTGGGGGAAGCGCTGCAGGAAAGAGAGGATGAGCGGCGCCATCACCTCGCGGGCTGCCGACACAAAGGCATTGATGCGCAACGTACCGGTCGGAGTCTCCTGAAGCGACTGAGCCGCAAGCATGGCATCGTGGATGTCGGTCATTGCCGGTCTAACCCGCTCGACGAAGGTTTTCCCTGCGTCGGTCAGCGAGACGCTGCGCGTTGTGCGGTTGAAAAGCCGAATGCCTAAGCGCTGCTCAAGCTTGGCGATGGCATTGCTCAGTGCTGTCGTGGACATACCGAGCTCCAGCGCGGCGGCCCGAAAGGAGCCCAGGCGGGCGATGCTGAGAACGGCATCCAGGTCAACAAGGAAAGAGCGCGTCATTATCCCTCTTTTCGAAACGTTTCATCCCGCTTTGTCCCAGTTATCCTGCCAATCGTCCAGTCTTAGATTGGGCTTGTCGGCCTCAGATGGGCGCGGCTCATAGCTGGCTAAGGCTGAAAACAGGATTGGAAGACCAGAATGACTATCAAACTCCCCGAGGCCATAGAGGCCTATTTTGATGCTGACCGGGATGGCAGCCCCGATGCTGTCGCAGCCGCCTTCACCGAAAACGGCAGCGTGAAAGATAAAGGCAAGTCCCATACGGGACGTGATGCCATTCGTAAGTGGATGGCCGATGAAAGCCGGCAATACAGCTACACCGTGGAACCCTTCCACATCGCCCTTGAACACGGAAAGACCCTGGTGATGGCTCACGCCGTCGGCACTTTCCCTGGCAGCCCGATTGACCTGCGCTTCCTCTTCGTCCTCGCGGGCGACAAGGTCGCCGAACTGGAGATCACCGTATGACACCGTTTTTCACATTGCAGGGGCGTCGGGCCCTGATCACCGCGGGAACGATGGGTGCCGGCGCAGCAACCGTAGCTCTCTTCCGGGAGCTTGGCGCCCGTGTGCTGACCACCGCTCGCTCCAAGCCGGCGGACTTCTCTGGTGCGGCATTCGTTGAAGCTGACCTGACCACCGGGGCGGGCGTTCAAGCGGTCGTCGACGCGGTGCATCGGGAGCTCGGCGGGCTCGATATTCTTGTGAACATGCTGGGCGGTTCTTCGGCTCCTTCAGGTGGCTTCGCTGCGCTCACCGACGAGGAGTGGGATAAGGAGTTCAACCTCAACTTCTTTCCGGCAGTCAGGCTGGATCGTGCGCTAATCCCCGGGTTGATCGCTCAGGGAAGCGGAGTCGTCATTCACGTCACCTCGATCCAGAACCGCCTTCCGCTACCGGAGGCGACGACCGGCTATGCTTCGGCCAAGGCGGCCCTCAACACCTACAGCAAGAGCATCTCCAAGGAGGTTTCTCCGAAGGGCGTGCGGGTGGTACGAGTGTCCCCTGGCTGGATCGCCAGTCCGAATTCCAATGGTCTGGCTCTGCGCATAGCCGAGCAAGCTGGCATCGACTACGACGCCGCGGTCGACGTGATCATGAAGTCGCTCGGCGGCATACCGCTGGGACGACCGGCCGCGCCGGAGGAGGTCGCAGACCTGATCGCGTTCCTCGCCTCGGATCGGGCAACATCCATTACCGGGACCGAGCATGTGATCGACGGTGGGACTGTTCCGACCGCGTGAGCTTTAGGTCATCTGGCGCCATTACAGGTCAGGCGGGTGCATCCCACCCGCCGATCTGGGAGTAGATCGCATCGCGCAAATGTCGCACGTCGCGGTTCAAAGCAGCGAGTTTCGGTGGTGTCTGGGTTGAGGCTGCAAGCAATGTATCGCCGAGGCAGCCTGCTCTGTGCTGCAATGCGCGTCCCTGGTCAGTCAGCGCCACCAAAACCTGCCGTTCGTTGCCGAGATTGCGTGTCCGGCGCACGTGCCCGGCGGCTTCCAGGCGTTTCAAAAGAGGTGTCAAGGTGCTGGATTCCAGAGCAAGCTGATCAGCGATGGAAACCACGGTCTGTTCGTCGTGCGCCCAAAGAACGTTCAAGACAAGATATTGCGGGTATGTCAACCCAAGCTCGTCGAGTAGCGGCTTGTAGGCACGCTGAATTGCGATGCCGGCGGTGTAGATCGCATAGCACAGTTGGTCACGCAGGGGCGGGGGATCGTTGTGGCGTTGGGTCATTTTGAACTCCTGTCCTCATACATATAACCGATATTATCACGAAAACAAATATCGCGATAACAATCTTGTTGACGCATAACTCCACATCTGTCAGCTTATAGATATCGCGATAACTGTTATCGCGATTTACCAGGAGGAGAAAGCCATGACACGCAAGACCATCACCACGATTGCCGCAATCGCATCTGCAGCCTCCCTTTCGGCCACCTTGCCGGCGCAGGCCGCTGAATCGCTCCCGCAAGACCAATCCGTGCGAAACGTGGTCCTGGTTCACGGCGCATTTGCGGACGGTTCCGGCTGGAGGGGCGTGTACGACAATCTTACAAAACGTGGCTATCGCGTCACGATTGTGCAGAACCCGCTAACGTCTCTTGCAGATGATGTTGCCGCCACCAAGCGTGCACTTGAGCGGCAAGATGGTCCGGTCATTCTCGTTGGACACTCCTGGGGCGGTACTGTCATCACGGAAGCTGGGGTCGATGAAATGGTTAAAGGCCTCGTTTATGTCTCTGCTCTCTCCCCAGATGCCGGCGAGACGACGGCTCAGCAGTACGAGGGATTTGCGCCCGCGTCCGAGTTCGTTATCGAGACCACGAAGGACGGTTTCGGCTACGTCAGCCCGGCCAAGTTCAAGTCAGGGTTTGCACACGACGTCAGCGACGCCGATGTCGCGTTCATGAGAGATGCGCAGGTTCCGATCAACATGTCGGCGTTCGGCACCAAGCTCGAGAACGCCGCATGGCGCACCAAGCCCAGCTGGGCCGTTATTGCCACCGAAGACAAGGCCTTCGACCAGGCCATGTTGATCCATATGGCGGAGCGCATCAATGCTAAGGTCACCAAGGTGTCGGCGAGCCATGCCCTGTTCATGACGCAGCCGGCGGTCATCGCCGATACAATTGACAAGGCCGCCAAGGCCGCATCGGCAGAAAAGCAGTGAACGATTTCGCGCTATCCCTTAACTGATCAGCGCTGCGGAAGCGAGATACCGGTGGTGCACCGGATCCCCGACCGAAATCCATGGGCATTTCCTCGCGTCCCGCGACACAGACTTCAGCAATTTACCTGATACAATTCACGGAGGAACTCACGTGAAACTATACAACCACGACAATAATATGCCCGCAAATACGTCCTTTCCGCAGAACGCCGTCGGCGATGTCTTTGACTTCATCGTCTGCGGCGCAGGGTCCAGCGGCTCGGTTGTCGCAGCGCGATTGGCAGAGGATGGAAACGCCAGCGTCCTGCTGCTTGAAGCAGGTGGAGATGATAAATCCGAAACCGTATCGAACCCCGCGCAGTGGCCGCTTAATCTCGGATCGAGCCGGGACTGGGGTTTTGTTGGACAACCGGCTCCTGGTTTGGACGGGCGACGACTCCCTCTCAGTATGGGTAAGGGGCTAGGCGGCGGTTCGAGTATCAACGTCATGGTATGGGCCAGGGGACACAAGGCGGATTGGGATTACTTCGCAGCAGAGGCGGGTGATGATGCCTGGGGATATGAGTCGATCCTCGGTTATTATCGCCGGATCGAAGATTGGCAGGGGGATGTGGACCCGTCCCGTCGCGGAACGGGGGGGCCAGTGCATGTCGCACAGCCTCTGTCACCCCAGCCAGTCGCAGAGGCCCTGTTGAGCGCCGCGTCAGCTCTGGGCGTTCCGGTCTTCGGTTCAACGAACGGCGAGATGATGGAAGTCCCCGGAGGGGCATCGATCGCTGAGCTACGGATCCGGGATGGCAAGCGGGAATCGGTATTCCACTCTTATGTTCGTCCACTGCTGTCGCGCCGCAACCTGACTGTGCTGACCGATGCGTTGGTAACGCGTCTCATCTTCGATGGTAAGCGGGTGAAAGGAGTGGAGGCTCTGGTCGATGGTCGGCAACGCCAGTTCATGGCGCATTGCGAGACGGTGCTGTCACTGGGGGCGATCAATACGCCGAAGGTCCTTATGCAGTCCGGGATCGGCCCGGAAAAAGATCTGCAGTCGGATGGTATTACAGTCGTGCAGGACCTGCCGGGTGTCGGTCGCAATCATCAGGATCATCTCGCTTTCGGCTGCACCTGGGCCTACCGAAAACCGGAAGCTGTGGGCGGTAGCGGCTGCGAGGCGAACATCTACTGGAAGAGTGACACGCGACTAAACCAGCCCGACATCCTCCAGTGTCAGTTGGAGTTCGCGGTGCCTTCACCATCCGAAACGGGTCTCCAAACGCCAGAACACGGTTGGACGATGTTTAACGGTCTTGCACAGCCGAAAAGCCGCGGACGATTGAGGCTCTCTGGCTCCGATATAGACGATCCCGTCCTGATCGAGCCGAACTCCCTCAGTGAGCCCGAAGACATGGCAGCCGCGTTGGCCGCAGTCGAGTTGTGTCGCGAACTCGGAAACAGCGATGGCTTTAGACCTTTGGTAACGGGTGAAACCGCTCCAGGCGCGCGCAGCAGGTCAGGCATGATCGATTTCATTAGACGCTCGGCCGTCACCTATTGGCATCAATCCTGCACCGCCAAAATGGGACGTGACAATATGTCGGTCGTCGATAGTGAGCTCAAGGTATATGGCATCGATAGCCTTCGTATCGCGGATTCCTCGATCATGCCGCGGATCACCACCGGCAACACGATGGCACCATGTGTTGTCATCGGAGAGAGGGCGGCCGATCTGTTGCGCAAGTCACATGGTCTGTCCGCTTTGCGTGAACCTTTCGCTCAGTCCGTGTGACTTCAACGACGAGGGACTTTGCGCTCCGCTATCCGTGGCGCAAAGTTTTTCGACGTGGGTATGTGTTTGTTCGTGCTCAGTTGGCTTGTCCTACCACGCTTACAAGGTTACTCGGTGACCAATCAGCGAAGGTTCAGCAGCGCCTGCATGGCCTCTCGCCTACCTCATGCCGCAATCTGGCATATCGCCAACTTTAAATTACCCGCCACGTTAATTTCAAACGGTCACACATTGACTTTCAATCAGTCATCGCCGTAGTTTCAAACAGTCATCAAGGGAATGAAGCTGTGGCGCTGTACCCAAGGCTCGTTGAGCGGCGCGTTGCCGACGCCATGTCAGACACGCGAGTCGTACTGATCGTAGGTCCCAGACAATCAGGAAAAACGACGTTGGCCAAGAAAATGGCCAAGGAGGGGATGGAGTATTACACGCTCGATAATGCGACGACCTTGGACGCAGCGCGGCAGGATCCAGTTGGCTTTGTAAGACGTATGGATCGCGCCATCATCGACGAAATTCAGCGCGCTCCCGAGCTGTTGTTGGCGATCAAGGAAAGCGTGGATACCGACCAGCGCCCAGGGCGTTTCCTCCTGACTGGTTCAGCCAATCTCATGACGCTGCCACGCGTGGCAGACTCACTCGCAGGGCGCATGGAAGTCGTTCGATTGCTACCACTTGCGCAAAGCGAGATCAGAAGGGCCGGCAGCACCTTCCTGCGTGACGCCTTTCAAAATGAAGCCACGGCCGGAGAACCAATCGTCGGTGACGACCTGATAGCTGTAGTTCTGGCAGGTGGATATCCCGAGGCATTGGGCCGCAAAACCTTGAGCCGCAGGCAGGACTGGTATGCGGATTATATCAATGCGATCGTTCAACGCGACGTTCGCGATGTCGCGCAGATCGAGCAGATCGCTCAAATGCCGCGCTTGCTAGGCATTCTGGCAGAGCATTCGGGACAACTCGTGAACTATTCCGGAATTGGCGCCGCCATCGGGATGAATCACATCACAACGCAAAAATATGTCGGCATCTTCGAGAGCCTGTTCCTCGCCCGAACCTTGCAACCATGGTTTTCGAACAAACTGAAACGCCTGACCAAAACACCGAAAATCCATTTCCTCGACTCTGGTCTGCTCTCTTCTCTTCGTGACCTCTCTCTCGACCGCCTGCGCGACAACAGGGGTCAGTTCGGGGCTTTGCTGGAGACTTTCGTGTTTGGGGAGATCCTAAAGCTCGCCAGCGGCGGGCATAGCCGATACGAGTTTTCGCATTTTCGTGACAAGCAGCAGAACGAAGTCGATATCGTCATTGAAGATAGAAGAGGCCGGATCGTCGGCGTCGAGATAAAAGCGGCAGCATCTGTCTCGAATTCCGATTTTTCGGGATTGCGAATTTTGGCCGAAGCATCCGGAGAACGGTTTGTTTCGGGCATGGTCTTGTATGACCATCATAAGGTGATCCCTTTCGGGGAACGTTTGTCCGCTGTTCCAATATCGGCATTGTGGCGTTAGCGCGTGAGGATTTGGCTTCAGTTTCCAGACTCGAGCATTCTTGAAACTTCGACGGTTTCGAAACAAATGGGCCTCAGGTTCGAGCCCCATCAACTGCACCGGATGCCGATTGTCCACGCCGGAGGTAAACTAGCGCCACATGCCGCGCCAATTCAACAAGACGCGCGAAAGTTTTCCCTCTTCCTTCGGCAGCCAGAGGCAATAACATTTCCAATATCGAGCACTGCCTTCCTTGCGGTCATATGAGTGGTTAAGCGCCTTTAATCTGAGTTTTCCGCGGAAGTCTGCCGCTTTCCAGGCCAAGCTGTGAGTGCGATGTCGATCAGCCGTTTCAAAAGCGCATTGCAGGCGCCGTCGCAGGCCTGGGCGGACATGCCTTGGATAATCGCACCATAGAAGCGCGCGAGCGTGTCGGTATCAGTATGTGGAGGCAGTTCGCCTTCCTCGACGGCACGGTCGAAGCGGGCTTTGAGGGTCTGCATCGATGTCTCGCGCAATTTTGCCGTCATCTGCGCGACGGATGCATTTTCTTCCGCATGCTGCAGGACGGCCGTCGAGACCATGCAGCCTGGCGGCTTGTCCGGCTGCGTGTCTCCGTCAGCGATATCATAAAGGTAGAGGCTCAGGGCTTCATAAACCGGAAGACTCGATTGCAGGATTTTCAACCGTCGGCTGTTTTCACGGGCAATGCTGAAGTCGAGCGCCTGACGGTACAACTCTTCCTTTGAGCCGAACATGGAATAAAGCGTGGGCGGATTGATTCCCATCGCCTTTGTAAGGTCGGCGGTCGATGTTCCCTCGTAGCCCCGTTCCCAGAAAAGCCGTACCGCGATGTCGAGCCCGATGTCGCGGTCGAGAACACGCGGTCTGCCTCGTTTGCGGACAGCCTCAGCCATTAAAATAGCGATCCCTATTAAATTATTGACAGACGTCTATCTCCTCTTATTATAGGGTTCACTATTTAATTTAGCAACGGAGTGACCCATGTCCCGAAGACTAGCAAACAAGATAGCCCTTGTAACCGGAAGTTCTCGTGGTATCGGCCGGGCGGCAGCCCTTGCATTCGCCAAGGAGGGTGCCGCGCTGATCGGCGTGCACTACACCGCTAATTCGGATGCGGCCAATGCCACGGTACGCGACATCGAAGCGCTAGGCCTCAAGGCCGTCGCCGTGAAGGCCGATCTCAGACGGGGCAAGGACGCGGCCGACAGCCTCTGGGCGCAGTTCAGCGAAGCCGCGCGTGCCGAGACGGGCTCGGCTGGTCTCGACATTCTGGTGAACAATGCTGGCATCGCGCCTGCACTGCCGTTGAAGCAGACGAGCGAAGACGCGTTCGACGAGGTGATGACGATTAACTACAAGGCGCCGTTCTTCCTGATCCAGGCCGTGGCTGACCACATTCGCGAGAACGGCCGGATCATCAATGTCTCGACCGGGTTTACACGGATCGCGGCGCCGACGCATCCCGCCTATGCTGCCTCCAAGGGCGCGCTCGAGACATTGACACTTGCGCTGGCACCTGAATTTGCGGCTCGCGGGATTACAGTCAATGCCGTGCTGCCGGGTGTGACGGAGACGGACATGAATGCCGAGTGGCTGGCATCGCCGGATGCGCGCGCCGGCGCCGAAGCACTCTCGGTCTTCTCACGTGTCGGACGGGCGGAGGACGTCGCCGACGTCATCACCTTCCTTGCATCGAACGATGCGCGTTGGACGACGGGTCAGATGATTGACGCGACGGGCGGCGCCCGGATCTGATCGATCTGACGCTCCACTATGTCTGCAGCCGTGCCGAGCGCGCCTTGTGACAATGCTCCGTTGTATTGCTCTCAGCGTGACGGCCTTCACAGCCGGAGCCACTGAGAGGTGCTCGACCAGAGCTTTTCCGGGTTAGATCGAAGCATTCTGCCGGAGCAGGTTTTCGTCAGGGCAAAGGCGATCGGCGACGGGCATACCCCCAGGTACGTCCGAGCCGATCGCCTTTGATCCTGGCTAGAGATGCCCGGCCCACCGGCCGCACCGCTTCGCCGTGGCGAAGCGACAAGTGCGTCCGGCGACTAAAGTCTTGCTGCGGCTAGGCGATTGCCCCTCCGTCTGCAGTCAGGGTTGCGCCGGTGATCACACTGGCGGCAGGGCTCGCAAGAAAGACCACGGCGTTCGCGATCTCGCGTGGCTCGCCGTAGCGTCCCAGCGACGTCAAGCTGCGCTGGAAATCGGCGGCCGCGCCGTCGGCGGGATTGGCATCCGTATCCGTGGCGCCTGGTTGCACGAGATTCACGGTTATGCCCTTTGGTCCCAGCTCACGCGAGAGGCCGCGGGTGAATGAGGTGAGCGCCGCCTTGGACATGGCGTAAGGGGTAATTCCAGGAAATGGCACCCGCTCGCCAAGGGCCGAACCGATGGTGATGATACGGCCACCTTCCTGCAAATGTGGGATGACAGCTTTCGCGAACAGCACTGGCGCTCGCACGTTGACGTCCATCAGGGCCTGGTATTCTTCCACATCCAGGTCGGCAATGGTTCCGGAATGGCCGATAGCTGCGCTGTTGACAAGGATGTCGAGCCCGCCGAGCGCAGACACGGCTTTTTCTACCGCTCGAGCTATTGCGTTCGGATCGGCGCTGTCGGCCTGGATGGCAAACGCGCGCTGGCCGCGGCTTTCAATGTTTTTTGCCACCGCCTCAGCCTTCTCAACCGAATGCTGATAGGTGAACGCCACGTCGGCTCCGTTATCGGCAAGCGCCTCGGCAATTGCTGCACCGATGCCGCGCGAGCCGCCGGTGATCAAGGCGCGCTTTCCGCTTAGATCGATCATGTTGGTCCTTTCCGTTACTGATAGTCAAGTTTCAGCAGGTCGGGAGGCTCAGAAGCCCGCGACGACCAGTTCGGCTTATTTTGTGCTTCCGCAGGGATTCCCGTAGTGACGACGATCGCGACAGAGTGTTGCGCGAAGAGGAACAGCGGCCAGGGTATCCGCTGTTTCGTCTCTCGTCGGTGCGGTCAATAAACCTGCAGGGCTACAGCTCTACGCTCCTCAGCGCGGCTACGGGCTTCACTCTCCGCGCTCGCTGCCGAAAGCCGTTTGTCTTCCTTGGAAAGGCTGGAGGCAGCAAGCTCGACGTCGATCTATGGCAGCCTATGGGCTTGCTCTTCGAAAGGCGAGCAGTTCACAGCACCGTTGACGATCTCCCTGTCGCGGTTGCCTGAATATGTGGGCCAGGCGGCAATGCGGCTGGGCGAGTTTTACTCAGAACATCTTGCGCCACAGATTCGAGGCGCTTTCTACGAGCCGGAATCGAAGCATTCAATCAGCATCTCTGTCAGCACACGGACCTTCTTGGCCGGGTGATGTCCGGGAGGTCTGACGACGAAGATGCCGGCTGGAGGCGGCGCGTGGCGTGGCATCACCTCGACGAGCGCACCCGAGGAGATATGTTCGTCCGTAAGGCCGTTCGGGAGTCTTGCTATCCCGAGCCCTTCCAACGCGGCCGCAAGGAGCGCTACGCCGTTGTCGGCCTTGAAGCGTCCTTGTGGCCGAATGTTGAGAACTTGGTCTCCATCGGTGACCTGCCAGATTTCGGTTCCTTGCATTAGAGCCTGATGGTTGAGAAGCTCGTCCGGCGTCTCAGGGGAACCGTTCGCCGCGATGTAGTCCGGGCTGGCGACGAATTTTCCATACAGTGGTCCGACTCGTCTGGCGACGAGATTGGAATCCGGCAGGTAGCCGACCCGAATGGCGCAGTCGAAACCTTCCGTGATGAGATCGACGAAACGGTCGGTGTAGCACGAGTAGACGTGTAGTTGCGGGTGCCGACGCGCCATTTGAGACAGGACAGGGGCAAAGTGCGTCGGCCCGAAGGAAAGAGGCGCTGCAACTCGCAGGCGGCCGCAGAGCTCTCCGGCCGGAAGGATCGTCTCGCGCGCCGCATCGATCTCAGCCGAGATTCTCGCTGCGTAGTCTCGGAAAGTGGCGCCTTCTTCGGTAAGGGCGATTCCGCGCGTCGTCCGCGCCACAAGCTGCGCGCCAAGATCTGCCTCAAGCCGGGCGATGCGCCTGCTAACCATTGACTTGGAGATGCCGAGCCGTTGCGCCGCCGGTGTCACTCCGCCCGCATCGGCAACTTCCACGAATGTCCTGAGATCCTCGATTTCCACCCGGCGTTCCTCTTTCTGCAACACTCCTCACCTTATCCGAGGACTACCGTATCGCATGTGAGAATGACAGGGTTCTCGCGGATCGCTTTTTAAGCGTTCACATGTACCTCGACGAACCGCCAACCCAGGATAATCCATGACCTTTCGTAACGGCCTCAACTCACTCCTGCGTCCCGAAGATTCGGTGCTCGTTCTCATCGACCACCAGCCCTATCAGCTCGCAAACGTAAACAGCCATGAGCCTACAATGGTGGTCAACAACACCGTCGGTCTGGCGAAAGCGGCCAACGCCTTCGGCGTCCCGACGATCCTAACCACAGTGATCGCAGAGCGCGGCGGCAATCTGTTCCCCCAGATCGCGGACGTGTTTCCTGGCCAGGAGATAATCGACCGGACGCTCATCAACACCTGGCAGGATCAGAAGGTCGTCGACCTCGTGAAGGCAACCGGCCGCAAGCAACTCGTTATAGCGGGTCTCTGGACAGAGGTATGCGTCGCGATGCCGGCAATTCAGGCTGCGGGCGAAGGCTGGGACGTCACGGTGATTACCGACGCCTCGGGTGCAGTCTCGGTCGAGGCGCACCAGGTCGCGATTCAACGCATGATCGCAGCCGGCGTCAACATGATGACCTGGTTGGCGCTCGCGGCCGAATGGCAGCGCGACTGGGCTCGTGCAGAACAGGCGGCAAGGATCACAGACGTTATCGTGCAGCATGTTGGCGGTAGCGGGATTGCATATCTGTGGGAGCAGCAATTGCTTAACACCCCAGCGCCCAAAACCGGCACAGGAATGTAATCGGGTTACGCGTTGGCGAGCGAAAGCCGGGAGCGGCCTTCGCTCGCCAATCACGTCCTCGCTCGGGCCGGCGATCAAACAGCCGACCGCCCCTAGCTTTTCGCTGGCCTTGGCGCAACCGATCATGCGGACGTAGACCGGCGCGCGCGCAGACTGTAGCTTGTGAGCTTCCGTCTCCTGTGGACCCCAAGGCAAACGCATCGGATGAAAACGCCACCAGAAGGACGTAGTACATGAGCTGGAACCCCGGCATCGAACCCGGATGCCCTGATCAAGTGGGCGTGGACGCGATTGAAACGCTGATCATTCCCCGAGCCCGCGACCTAGGCGGCTTCGAAGTCCGTCGCGCTCTGCCCGCGCCGAAACGGCAGATGGTCGGGCCGTTCATTTTCTTCGATCAGGCCGGCCCCGCCGAACTCCTGACCGGGCAGGGCATCGACGTTCGTCCCCACCCTCACATCGGCCTCGGCACCGTCACCTACCTCTATCGCGGCGACTTTCACCATCGGGACAGCACCGGCGCCGACCAGATCATAAGACCGGGAGAGTTGAACTGGATGGTCGCAGGCAGGGGCGTATCTCACTCGGAACGCACGAGTGCCGCAGCGCGGACCGGCCCGAACAGCTTGTTCGGAATCCAGACATGGCTGGCTCTGCCCGAAAGCCATGAGGATGTGACCCCGTCATTCGAACATCACGCCAAGAACGCGCTGCCCATGATCGAGGATAATGGTATCTCGGCGCGACTTATCCTCGGTAGCGCTTACGGCGAGCAGGCGCCCGCCAGGATGCTTTCGCAAACCTTCTATGCGGACGTCGAACTGGCTCCGGCCGCGCGTCTGCCGATGCCGGACGAGCATGAAGACCGTGCGATCTACATTGTCGACGGTTCGATCTCTGTCGCCGGGCAAGAGTTCGCAGCGATGCAAATGATGGTGTTTCGTCCCAGAGACAGGATCACGGTGGCGGCGGGTGAAAAGGGCGCGAGGATCATGATCCTCGGCGGCGCCACCTTCTCAGGACCCAGATATATCTGGTGGAATTTCGTTGCCTCGTCGAAGGAACGTATCGAAGAAGCGAAGGCGGAGTGGCGAGCCGGAAAGTGGGGGGAGGGACGCTTCGACCTTCCGATCGGCGATCGTGGTGAGTTCATTCCTCTTCCGGACTGACCGCGAGTTCACCGACAGCGCGAAAAACTACCTGTCGTACAGCACGATGGTACCCGACGGCGGCTGAATTCCGGCACGAGGATCGAAGGAAAAGCCCATGCAACAAGGCAATGCCGGCAAAGATCCTGCCGAGATGCAGATCGCCGAGGTTATCCACCGCACTGACAAGATGTTGTCGAACGCAATCCTTGCAGCTCTGACGGAGGCAAGAAATCACGCTTGCGAAGCCATGACGGCAATCGGCCAGCAAGGCATGGCGCCGACGATTGAGTACTTCGCTGCTGTCGTTCATCAGCGCATGTACTGCCTGATGTGCGGTGCGGATCCCGACACTTTCGAAGGAGGTGATCCCGATATTGCATATCACGTCATCCGCAACAGCCAGAACATTGCCAGACACTACTGGTCAGCGAACATCGAAGTTTATCCGCCAAGGGAGGGTGACAGGGATTGATGACCGAATTCGCCGTTCCCAAGACCCGCCGGGGTTTCTTCGCTGCGGGAGGATCTTGGAATGTTCTCGTCATAGGGCTAGCGCTCGCTGCAAATCATCGTGCTCGAACGCTGCCATACGGTTGGTCATAGTAGCTGACCCGTCATCTTCTTCCTTACCACTTCATCTCACCCTTAGAGTTCGCATCCAGTTTGAGGGACGAAGTCGGCGAAATTGGTTTTAACCTCTTTGTCCTCTCCAAGGTGCGCAAGGGAGGCGAGCAGGTCGGCTGCGAGGGCAAGGTCGTGCGTTTCCAATCCTTCAGTGAATTCATTATAAACCGGTTGCAGCATTTTGCGCGCATCATGCGCCCGCAATCGTATTTGCCAGAGGCTTGCGAGATCGCAGGCTGATCGCAATCGCCACGACAACGCACCGATTTTCTCGGCCAACGCCATCGACTCGATGAGGAGTGCTTCCGCCTCATCGCGGCGGGCCTCGGCCGACAGAATGGACGCCTGGATGCGCAGCAACTCAGGAACGCACCACTGCTCGTTCTGCTCTTGCGCGCAATCGATCGCTTCCTGGATGGCAGTGGCGGCGTCGATTAGCCGACCGTACTTGGCTAGTGCGTCCGCAAAGCCTCCGAGATAGAAAGGGAACCGCGCTAGATGCCTGATAGCGCGGAACTCTTCAACAGCTTGTTCGAGCACGCCCAAAACTTCGCCCGCCATGTCCCCTTGAGCACACGCCACTGCTCCGCGACAGAAGGTGGCAACAGGCCGCCAGATGACGATACCATGCCGTACGATTTGATCGTCAAGCATCGCGGCAAAGCGGTCACATTCTTGATAACGCCTGCTCATCAGAAAGGTTAGGCTGGCCCAGGCGAGCGCATTACTGAGCGAAAGCTCATGCCCGGTCTTTCGCGCGAGCGCGATTGTGACCTCTGTGGTGCGCGCGGCCGTGTCGGGCAAACCCGTCAGCCACTGTATGTGCGACAGGATAATCCCCACATCGACATTTCCATCGTACAGGAAACGCGCGAACCGCGGGTCGTTGGAGTCTTTCAAGTAGTTCCCATAAAAACGTTCAATACGTTGCCGGGCGCCTTCCAGCCGGCCGATGAGTAGATCGGCTACGGCCAAATGCGTTTCTCCCGCCGGCAACGCGGAAGGGTCCGCCGCGGTGGCGATTGAAATGAAGGTCTCAAGCGTCCCGATCCCGGCATTGTGCTCGCCGCTGAAGAGCTGGTATGTACCGATCATCCGCAGGCAACGGAGCTGATGGTCGATGTCGCCGATCCGAACGGCAATTTCCAATGCCCGTCGCATCGCATCCATGGCCACGGGTATGGCGCCGCGGGTGAACATCGTCGTGCCTGCGAACGACACCTGAAGCTGCATCTCTGCCGCCGTCCCGACAAGCCCCGCTGCATCGAGTTCCTCGAGCGCCCGCGAGACGCGAACGCGGCATTCTTCGGTAAAAGAGAAGTGGTTCCAGAGCAGGCTTCCCGCGAGCGCGAGCCGGGCGTACAGCGATTTGTCCGCGGCGACCCCTCCGGCCCAGTCCAGCGCCGAGCGCAGGTCGTCGAGGACGCCTCCGTAGGCACCAGCCCAGTCCGGGGCCGGCCTTTGCGCCCACTCGCTCGCTGCGCGCTCCAGAACCGTGCAAATATGCTCCGCATGCCGACGGCGGACGACCTCCTCCTCGCCGCTCAGTTGCAACCGCTCGCGACAATATCCGCGCGTCGTCTCCAGGAGGCGGTAGACAAGCTTGTCGGCAGCGACGTCAACCGAAAGCAGGGATTTTGCAACCAGATTGGCGACGTCGTCGATCACCTGCACCCGGTCGAGATCGTCGCCGGCGACGGCGCAGGCCGAATCGAGATCGAACGAACCGGCAAAGACCGACAGCCGGCGCATGACCGCACATTCGCTCTCCGAGAGAGTATCGTAGCTCCAGTCGATCATCGCCGTCAGCGTGCGATGGCGCTTGGGGCCGGCGCGATGCCCACTCAGCGAGCGAAATCGACCGTCCAGATGCGCGAGCAACCCGTCCGTGCCGAAGGAATCGACGCGTGTCGCCGCAAGTTCGATCGCCAGCGCAAGGCCGTCGAGCCGCCGGCAAATTTCCGTAATCGTCAGCACGTTGGCGTCGCTTAGCTCGAAGGACTCCAGCCTGTCGGTCGCGCGATCTACAAAGAGTTGGATGGCGGGATAGTCGAGCGCTTCGGCAGCTTTCAAGTCGGACGACGCAGGTGGCGTGTCCAATCCCGATAGCCTGCGGACGCGTTCGCCTCTCACACCGAGCGGCTCTCGGCTGGTGGCGAGAATCCTGATGCCTGGCGCTTCCGCCAGGATCCGATCCACACAGAAGGCGGCCGCTTCAATGATGTGCTCGCAATTGTCGAACACGAGGAGCATTTCGCAATCGCGGAGATAGCTGCCCAAGGCAGCGAGCATATTCGAAGAGTGCGTTGCCAGACCGATTGCAGCCGCAACGGCATAGGGCACGAGCGACGAATCCTTTAACCGCGCCAGATCGATCAGCCAGACACCGTCTCTGAACACGCCGATCGTCTGCTCGGCGACGGCCAGCGCGACCGTCGTCTTTCCGATGCCGCCGGCACCCACAACCGACACCAAACGGGATGAATTCAACTCGCGTCGAATGGTTTCAATCGCCTCGGCCCTTCCGAAGACCCTCGTCGTCGCGATCGGTAGATTGTGACTGCGCTTTCTCGCCGCCGCTGCGGGTGGCGCGAAGCCGAACATTCTGACGACCTCGACTGGCGCAATGAACCGATAGCCCCGCCCGGTAACCGTCGCTATGTATTGCGTCGTTCCAGCGCCATCGCCGAGGGCTCGCCGCAAGGCAGCCATGTTGACCTTGAGGTTTCCGTCATCGACAACGACGTCCGGCCAAACGCGTGTGATCAATTCGCGCTTGTTGACCAATTCCCCCGGGCGCTCGACCAGTGTCGTCAGGATGTCCAGTGCGCGGCCACCTATGCGAATAGGGGCATCGCCTTGCAAGAGCAACTGGCGCTCGGGAATGAGCACGAAGGGCCCGAAGGAGAAGGACCGGGAAATCTGCTCGGCAAGGTCGCTCGTCACAATCTTTTCCCTCAAGATTCCTTCTTACCGAACTGAACTTGATAGCAGTCTGCCGACCAGCCACCGAAGCGAAAGGCGCAGCGTCCAACTACGGGGCTGCTTATGAGCCTATCTGCGCGCCTAATGGAATGTTGGCACAAAACAGCAAAAACCCGCGAGCCGCTTAAACGGGTCGCGGCGCGGCACTCAGATGAATCTTATCGAACGCGAAACCCGGCGCACTTGGACAATCATAATATATGCGAATAACCAATCTATAATACTCGTTCTCGGCCAGTATTGCGAGCACCCCAGGCAATCCTGCGCCGGTTCGAGCAGAACTGATGCAGTCGGCGGCGAAGGGCCAAGGCTTTCGGCCGGAACATCAGGCGAGATATCGGCCGCGCCGGCGCCATTGGAACGGGATTAGCTGGCGAGAAGGTCTCGTCGCGGAAGCTCATTACCAAATTTTACCATGATTAACGGGCGGCACGCGGGATTCGATGTAAACTCGCTGCGTGAGTAAAGATCCAGTTGCCCGACGCATGGATCGTCTTTGGTCGCGGATGGCCGCTTGCAACGTGCGGCAGCCCCAAAGCGGCTGAGCATTTGAAGAAGTTCATTAAAGGAATTCAGCACCTCAGGGCGCGGCTATGGGTCTAACGGCACCAGGCGGCGATGGTGAGGTTGCGGTCGCATGAGGCGCGGACCGGCAAGGGATTGCCGAGCATGCGGCGCCCAGCATGCTGCAATGATGGCGAAGCGCGGAGGCGCGCCAGGCCACGGAATCAGTTAGCGGCCAGGCAGTGATGCTGTCGCATCCGTGCAAGGTCACCACTTCATTGAGACGGCGGACGCCGCGCTGAAGCGGAATCCTCGACTGAATCATTTTCAAGGGGAAAGCCATGACAAAACACGTCTTGTTCATCGTCACCAACGCGGCCGTGATCGGCCCGCACAATCGCAAGACCGGCTTCTTTTTCGCCGAGGTCGCTCATCCTTTCGATGTCCTCGACACGGCCGGTGTCGCGGTGGAGTTCGCATCACCTGCCGGCGGATGGACGCCGTACGACGCCTACGACGAGAAGGACCCTGCCCAGAAAGGATTCCTCGGGAGCGAGGCCTTTCGTCGCCTCAATCACAGCCGCAAGTTAGCCGAGGTGGACGCCGCGGATTACGACGCCATCCTGATCCCCGGCGGCCTCGGGCCGATGGTCGACATCCAGCGCAATGCGGACGTCCAGAGGGCCGTCGTGCGGGCTTGGAGCACGGGCAAGCTCGTGAGCGCCGTTTGTCACGGCCCGTGCTCATTGCTCGGCGTGGACCTCGGTGGCGGCACGCCGTTCGTGCGCGGCAAGAAGCTCACCTCCTTCTCGAAGAAAGAGGAATATGACTACGCCCGAGATGACGTGCCTTACGAACTCGAGGACGCATTGAGGGCGGAAGGCGCCGAATACTCGTCTGCGTCCAACTGGGAACCGCATGTTGTCGTCGATGGCCGCCTCATCACCGGCCAGAATCCTGCCTCGGCGGGACCGCTGGCAAAAGAGTTGCTCACTGCTCTGAGAGAGCAGGCATGAGTTTGTGAACCGGCCGGCACGTCGTCGCGGTTCGCCGGTCGCAGACCGCAGCCGACACTTGCCCAACTCACGTCGAAGATGGGCCAAGTCCAAGATTGGAATGAACCATGTCCGCTCACGTGAAGATTGTGGGTATCCTGACCGGGCACCCCGGCAAGGCATCCGAACTCCGAACGCTCCTGTCCGCAATGCGGGTGCGCAGCCGGGCCGAGCCTGGAAATCTGCGGTGGGATATCTGGCGAGACAAGGCCAATCATGACCGCTTCGTGCTCGACGAGCTTTATGCCGATGACGCGGCTGTCGCCGCCCATCGCGACACTCCGCACTTCAAGGACTATGCCGCCAGGATCGGCGATCTCGCCGATCGGACACCGATCACTCTCGACCCGGTCGAGGTCGATTAACCCTGGAGAGAACTCCGATGAAAAGCGCGATAACAGGATTGCTCGCTGTCATGATCACAACCGCTTCCGCCGTCGTCGGCCACGCGGCCGACAAGCCCGTGTCCATCGTGCTGGTGCACGGCGCTTTCGTCGATGCTTCGGGCTGGCAGGCCGTCCACAGCATCCTCTCCGCCGACGGCTACGAGGTTCTGGCCGTCCAGAATCCAACCGTTACCCTGCAGGGTGACGTAGATGCCACCAGGCACGTCATTGGCAGGGCCAGCAAACCGGTCGTTCTGGTTGGGCATTCTTATGGTGGAGCAGTAATTTCCGAGGCCGGCAGCCTGCCCAAGGTTAAGAGCCTGGTTTACTTGGCGGCATTTGCGCCTGAAGCAGGTGAGTCGGTCCACGACATCGCCACGGTGCCGACGCCCGGCGAGGACAAGGCGCCGCTGCTTCCGCCTAGCGACGGTTTCCTCTTGGTGGACTCGGCCAAGTTCCCGACGTCCTTCGCAGCGGACGTCGACCCCGCCAAGACCAGGTTCATGGCCGAGTCTCAGGTTCCCTGGGGGCTGGGCGCCGTAGAGGCCAAAGTCACGGCGCCGGCGTGGAAGGACAAGCCCACCTACTTCATGGTGACGAAGAACGACCACATGATTCCGCCCAGCCAGCAGCGTTCCATGGCAGCGCGTGCCGGCGCCAAGGTCATTGAAATCGACTCCAGCCACGCCGTGATGCTCTCGCATCCGCAGGACGTCGCAGACTTTATCGCCAGCGCGGCTGCGCCGGCAAACTAAGACAATGCGCGCATGCCGTCTTAACGGCCCTGGGTGCCAGAAGGATTGAGCAGAATATCGCGGTTGCAGAGGTAGCCGTCGATGAAGCCAGGTTATCGAGGAAAGGAGAAACGCATGAGAGCCGCGCGCATACTCCAATATCACAAGCCGCTCGTCCTGGAAGACATAGCGGTTCCCGATATCGAGCCGGACGAAGTTCTGGTCAAGGTTGCGGCATGCGGGATGTGCCGCTCCGACGTTCTTCTGGTCGACGGATTTTTCCAGAACTACGGCGATATTCCCCCGCCGGTCATTCCGGGCCATGAGATCACCGGTACGATAGAGAAGATAGGCGGCGTCGTTTCAAAATCTGCGGGGCTCGAAGAAGGTGATCATGTCGTGGTCGCTCCCGGATGGGGCGATGGCGTATGTCGCCACTGCCAGGTCGGCAACACGCATATCTGCGCTAACGTGCGTTGGCCCGGCTTCGGCTCCTATGGTGGCTTTGCGGAATATATTCCCGTTCCGGCCCGCTACGTGATCAAGGTCGCGGAGCATTTGAAATTTGAAGAGCTTGCTCCACTCACGGATGCCGGATTGACGCCCTATCGCGGCATCAAGAAGATCCGCGATGCCGGTGGCCTGGGACCTGATCGGGTGATCGGCGTGTTCGGCATCGGCGGCCTCGGTGCCTATGCGGTCCAATATGCCAAGCTGCTTGGCGCCGGTGCGACTGTGGTTGCATTCGCCCGCAATCCGGACAAGCTGGCCATCGCAAAGAGCTATGGAGCCGACCACATCATCGATATCAAGGGCAGGTCCACTGGCGATATCGGCGAGGAGCTCAAGAAGGCCACCGGGCAGGACAAGCTCGATGCGATCATCGATTGCGCCGGCGCCCGGGAGATGATGCAACTGGGTTTCGCCTTGTTGGCGATCAGTGGCCACTATGCCGATGTCGGCTTCATCGCCGATCGCATCGACATTCCGTTGTTCCCACGAGTCTCCGGCGAGCAGACATTTCATGGGTCTTTCTGGGGCAATAACGCCGACCTCGCCGAGGTGATGGCGCTCGCCGCCGCAGGCAAAATCCAACACACTATCAAGACTATCGGTTTCGATGAGATCAACGAATATCTCGATCTCCAGCGAGACAACAAGGTCGTCGGGCGGGCGGTCGTGAAGTTCTGATGCCGTTGAGGCCGCATGACGGCATCGCAGCCGCGCTGGAACCTCTGAATTGGCGACGCGGATCCAGGCCTGGCAATCATCAACCCACCCTCGAGCGGTGCAGAGGAGTCTGAACATGCTCCAAAAAGCGTTTGAACCTCAATGTAGGACGGTCAGCTCCTATTGCACGGACAAGGCGCAGCATCGGCGCCGGGGTCTGACCTTGTTTGCGCTGGCCCTTGGAAGCTTTTGTATTGGAACGTCCGAATTCGCCAGCATGGGGGTTCTGCAACTCTTTGCCGAAAGCCTCGATATCAGCATACCGGTGGCCACGAACGCGATCACCGCCTATGCTTTTGGCGTCGTAATCGGGGCTCCGCTCGTCACCCTGGCGGCTGCCCGCTTCAACCGGAAAACTCTGCTCCTGGCGTTGCTCTGCCTTTTCATCGTCGGCAATGTGCTCTCGGCAATCGCAGTCAATCTTGGCATGTTCGCGTTCGCCCGCTTCGTCAGCGGGATGCCCCAAGGCGCCTATTTCGGGGCGGGCGCCGTGGTCGCCTCCTACATTGTGGGACCTGGACATGGGGGCAAGGCTTTTGCGCTCGTCATGACCGGGCTTACGGTTGCAACCATCATCGGTTCGCCAGTCGCTACCTTCCTCGGGCAGAATCTCGGTTGGCGGAACACCTATTTTGCCATTTCCGGGGTAGGTTTGCTGGCGTTGCTGGCGCTCTCGGTATGGGTACCGCGGGCCGACGCATTGAATGGCGGATCGATCGCGCAGGAGCTGAGCTCGCTTCGCCGCGCATCTGTCTGGAATATGATGCTCGTCGCGGCGCTGGGAGTCGCCAGCATCTTTGCTGTCTACACCTTCATCGGACCATTCGTGACTGATATTTCAATGATTGACCGGGCCTGGATTCCATTAGCCCTCGCTCTCTTCGGCATCGGTATGACGCTAGGCAATCTCATTGGTGGAAGTCTTGCAGACAACCATCCCTCGAGGGGCCTCATCATCGGCTTCGGCAGCGCGCTGGTTATGCTCGCAATTCTCGCATCCTTCGGTGGAAATGTTGTGCTGCTCATGATCGGGCTCTTCGGTGTCGGCACGACGATGATGATTGCCATCCCCACAATCCAAGTGAGGTTAGCAAGCTTCGCCCCGGAAGCCCCGACATTGATGGGCGCGATGAACCTCGCGGCACTCAATGTGGCCAACGCCATCGGCGCCTGGGCCGGCGGGGCGGCAATCGCGGCGGGATTTGGCCTGCTTTCTGCAGTCTGGGCTGGCTTCGCCCTCACGTTTCTTGGCCTGATCGTGTTCGCCGTCACGCAGCCACGTGCGCCCCAACTCGCCGGAGCGTGATCAGCTCCGCGCCGACGCACCGGCCTTGGCATCAGCAGATGCCATTTCAGAGAGCAAATGCAGAGTGCGGGAGCGCAGTTGTTCAATCTGCTCCGTTGGCAGTACCGGTTGTGAGCAGTAACATCGCGGGATCCGGACGCATCGGCTGTGACGCGCCCGGCCCGTCGCAACTTACGACAGCTTTCTGATCGTGCTGTAGATGATGTTGCGGTTGCTACCGAACCAGACTGTCTTATCGACCGTGTTTTCCGCCGCGCTAGCATTGGCAATACGCCACATGTCGGCTTCGGAACGCTGGAGGAGCTCCCAGTTCATATAGGATTCCATGTACCCGTCATCCGCCATTTCATCGGAGAAGTTGGCAAATAGAAAGACGCCACCAGGCTTCAGCATTTCCATGCAGATCTGCGTGAGTCGGATTGCAACTTTATCGGTGAGATAATCGTACAATCCTGCTGCGTAGATCAGATCGAAGCTGCCGATCTGATGCTTTCGCGCCAGCAGGCCGCGCACGGAGCCGTCGATCGGCTCGACCGCAGTTCCGTGAAACTGGCTTGAGATCGAGCCAATACTTTGGGGATCCTGATCAAGAGCAACCCAGCGTTTAAGGCGGCCTTCTGCGAGTGCTGTTGATGTCTCCGCTTCGCGAAGATGACCGGCGGCGATGGCCAGGACCTCGGTGTCCGAACCTGTTCGCGCAGCGGTCTCATCAACGTAGCGGGTCAGGATGTCGCGGCGTTCCCTTACGGCTACCGGGCCGGGAGCGTTTATCGTGTATTCGAAGATATCGAGACCGAGAGGAGTGGATCTGGCCACTTCGTCGGCCGCCGCCGGATGCCCATAAATAAAGTCGATGAGACCGGCATCACCGGAATAGCCGCGCGGTTTTTCGAAGGACCAGCGGGTGAACGGGCACTGCTGCAGAATCTTTGCCGAGGGATGGGCCTGAATAATCGGAATGAGCTTCTGCCAGGTAGCAGCGCCGAATTTTTGGCGGACGTCGTGGAGCTGACCAATCAACCACCTGACTGCGCCAGGCAGGTCTTTGCCTCCGGCGAACCGCTGCATTGCGATGTTGATGACGATCGCAAATTCGGCTTCCGCAGTTCGCAGGATGTCTGTTTGGTGATTCTGGTCAGGTGAGAGGAAATTGTTGCTGACGGACTGCGGAGTGATCAAGCTTTGGCCATCAAGAGAAAAGAGGGGCTGAGCCACGGAACCTCACTGGTGAATAAGAATTTAATCGATTGCATAAAATTCTCAGTATTCTCGCAAAGGTCAAGTCAAGGTTGGCGGCCGCGGTCGCCAGTACACCTATTAATTTTAGAAAATATTAGTGAACCCGAGAGATACTCCGCCCGCTTAGCGGTCGTTCGAGCGTTATCGGTTGATGTGGTGTCTGCGTAGGGCTATCCAGCTTCAGCTAGCGGTCTGCGTAGGGCAACGGCTGCAGGATGTTGGGTGGCAGGGGCATGATGCACGTGTTAGCCGAGACGGCAGTCGCCACCATGCGGCCGACTCTGTCGCCAGAACAGCTGCGTTGCCTTTATGAGAAGAAGAGCGAGAGCAGCCGAAAGACCGCCACCCGCAACGGTCTCTGGATAGCGGTAGCTGCCTACCTTGCATACTCTGTCACTGACTATCTTTTTATTGGCGATGTCGTCCGGTACACGATCGCTGGCCGGCTGGCGGTTGGCGTCAGTGCGCTATGCATGCTGGAACTCCTGCTATACCGCAAGGCAAAAGCCGATACCGTCGACATGGCCGCGGCGGCGTCCGTGCTGGCAGCTTATCTTGTCTGGCTTCTCACCGCCCAGATGACCACGGTCAGGGACGCGTTCTCATACTATATGGTTTTTGGCGCGATCTTCATGATGAGCGTCAACTTGTTCTTCAGTTTCCGCTTTCCGCTGGCTCTTGCGTCATCCGTGACGAATATGCTCATCTTCATCGGCGCGCTTTATCTATTCGCGCCTATGTTGCTTCTCCACAAGCTGATCCTCGGTGCGTTCTGCATCTCTTGCCTCATTTTTACTTCTTACGTGAACCTTCAGCTCAACAGAGAGCGCTATAAAGTCTTTCTGAACGCTCTTGAAGCGAGTTTGCAGCAAGCTGCCGCCGACGAAAGGGGCAAGGCTCTTTTGCATCTCTCAAACACCGACTCGTTGACCGGCCTGGAAAATCGCCGGGCAATCGATCAACGTCTGCGTGATTGTTGGCAACGCTGGCAGAACGATAGGTCGCCCTTTGCCGTCCTGTTGATCGATGTAGATTACTTCAAGCACTATAACGACTATTATGGCCATCAGGAGGGTGACCGGTGCCTTGTCGCCGTTTCCCAGCTTCTCCAAAGCGTCGCCTCGTCCTGCGGCTCGATCATCGGGCGATACGGGGGTGAAGAATTCATCGTCATCACACCAATGCAGAATGCGGAAAGAGCGACCGAACTCGCAGATGCAATGTGTGCGGCTGTCCGAGCACTGGCTTGGCCACACGAGCACAGGCGGGACGGGACCACTGTCATCACCGTAAGTGTCGGCGTATCCTATACACGGGATGAGACCAGGCAGGTCGACAAGGTCATTCATGAAGCTGACCGCGCGCTTTATGCTGCCAAGGCAAGTGGTCGCAACACCCTCGTGGTCTTCGATCCTGAGGACCCGCAGAGCAGAGATGACAGCGAGGATATAGCCGCGACCCTGAAAATCGCGCTCGAACACGGCCTCGTCTCCCTCGTCTATCAGCCGATCCGCAACATCCAGACAGGCAAGACGGACGGCGTTGAAGCTTTGATGCGTTTGAGGATGTTGGACGGGACGCCCGTGTCGCCTGCTATATTTATCCCAGTTGCGGAAAGGACAGGTTCTATCATCCAACTTGGCCGATGGGCAATTCGCACTGTTTGCCGGGACTTGTTGGCAACCGACCTGGTGCAAGTTGCCAGCGTCAACGTTTCGCCGATTGAACTTAAGAAGCCAGGTTTCGCCAGCTATGTCGCAGCAACACTAGCGGAATTCGACGTGGCGGGCGCTCGGCTTGCTTTCGAAATTACCGAGGGCGTGGAGCTGGAAATCGACCAGGATGTGGTTCGTTGCATCAGCGACTTGAGAAAGCTGGGCGCTCAAGTCTGGCTCGACGATTTTGGCACAGGGTTCGCCGGGCTCTCATGGCTTCGCCTGATAGAATTCGACACGGTCAAAATCGATCGATCCTTCCTCCATGACTGCAACACGGAGAGAGGGAAGAGGATGCTGCTCGACATCATCAGCCTGCTGCGCAACCGCGGTGTGAGGATCCTCGTTGAAGGCGTCGAGACCATTGAACATCAGCGGCTGATGCAGCAGTACGGAATCAGCCAGATTCAGGGATATTACATTGGACGGCCGGCGCCGGCAGCTCAGCTTGAAACTGATAACGTGCTGCCGTTCAGCATGGCCAGGAAGCTTTGATACTAAACGCCTGTTTCGGAGATGGACATAGGTTCAACCTTTGACTGAGGCCGGATTCCCTATGAAGGTCTCTTTTCTGCTTCCATCAACCGCAGAGACCTCTTGCTTGATGACATACATGCATTGCTTGCACGGTTTCAGCTGCCACCCTGGAAAAATGGCACACCGAACTGTGAATGGCACCTGCCGTCGCTATATGATACCCGATAGGAAATCACCCAGGAGCCCCCCGTGGAACGCAAGCTGTCTGCGATCATGGCCGGCGATATCGTCGGGTACAGCCGTCATATGGCGGAGGATGAGGCGGGGACCTACAGCGAACTCCGCTCCGTTCTGGATGAGTTGATCGCACCGACCATTCTGAAGCACCGTGGCCGCACCTTCAAGAGCGCCGGAGACGGATTTCTCGCGGCCTTTCCCAGTGTCAACGAAGCGCTTGACGCTGCCATTGAGATCCAGCGCGGCTTTGCCGATCGAACCTTCAACCTTCGCATAGGCATCAATCTCGGTGACGTCATCGAAGACAATGGCGACGTATTCGGCGACGGCGTAAATGTCGCGTCACGTCTTGAGTCCATGGCGGAGCCCGGCAGCATCTTCGTGAGTGCGGCCGTAGTGCGAAGCGCCGAAAGGGAGAGGGCGAAGCTCTTCTATCGGATTGGTCGGCGCCAGGCCAAGAACATTCCCGAACCCTTGGATGTTTATGCCGTGCGACTGACGGCCGGTCCCGCGCTTTGGCAGCGGCTTTCCCGCCCTCGCCAGATGCTTCGTCGTGCGGCACCTTATGCCGCTGCCATTGCCGTTATCGGCGGCGCCGCGGCCTTGGCAGACGTTCCCCCGTTCAGGGGGATTTCCCGGGAGATTTCGAATGGCGTCGCCTTGTTGTCGGGTATAGCGAGCGTCGATGTCCGTCCTTCGGTCGCCGTGCTGCCCTTCGACAACATGAGCGACAAAGCCGACGAAGGCTACTTCGCCGATGGGCTTACCGAAGATATTATCACGGAGCTTGCACGCAATCCCGAGCTTCAGGTCATCGCCCGGAATTCGACATTTGCCTTGCGTGGTCGCCCGGCCGATGTGCGCGAGATCGGCGAAAGATTGGGCGCCGGATACATAGTCGAAGGCAGCGCGCGGCGAGCGGGTGACAAGCTTCGCGTGGTGGCCCAGCTCATCGATTCCCGTAGCGGCGCTCATATCTGGTCGCGCAGCTATGACCGGGGTGTCGATGACGTCTTCGCGGTGCAGACGGAGCTGACGTCGGAGATCGTAGCCCATCTCGTCTCTTATGTTCGAGTTTCCGAGATTGAAAATGCAGCGCGGCGGCCGACGGAAAATCTGCAGGCCTACGACCTCGTGCTCCGCGGTCGTGATCGGTACAGGCACGGATCGAAAGACAAGGACGCCTTTCTGGCATCGCGGACACTTTTCCAGCGCGCCCTGGAGCTGGACCCGAGCTATGCCGCCGCGCGGGCGCATCTCGGCATGACCTATATTCTGGACAAGGTGCAATCCGTGAGCGGGCTTGCCACCGATGCCGATCTCGAAACGGGATTGAGCGAGGCGCGTCAGGCGATCCGGCTCGACCCAAATCTTGCCAGCGGCTATCAGGCCTTGAGTTTCGGCCTTGCCGCCAAGGGAGACTACCCCGGCGCCAGGCAGGCGGCGCAGCAGGCCGTCGAACTCAACCCGAACGATCCCGATAGCCTCATGGCCCTCGCCAAGGCACAGGTGCGGTTCGGTGAATACGCGAACGCCGTTGCCAATGCAGAACGGGCCCGGCGCCTGCATCCTATGGCGCCGGAGTATTATATCTATGTCCATGGACAAGCATTATACGCGGCTGGCCGGCTGGATGACGCGGACAAGGTGCTGGACGAATGCCTGATCCGTGCGCCGCAGGCAGAAGATTGCTTGCTGATCAAGACAGCCGTGCTCACGGGCCAGGGGAAGCTGGCGGATGCGCAGGATATGATGGCGCGCCTGGTGAAAGCCAGTCCCGATCTCTCCTTGGCTAAGGAGAGGGAATATCGCCGCTTTGGCGATTCCGATCTGATGGAAAGATTTCTGGCGGACCTCGCCAGGGCGAGGGCTCCTGAAACCGCCACTGCGCTGAAATCAATGCAACCCGCTTGAACCGTCAAGATCCACGTTGCTTTCCGATCGCACTCGCAGAGCATCGCGCTTTGGGGCGCCCGGAACAGGCGACCGTAATCGCGCGTGGCTTTGGCTCCTATTGCCGTCGGTCAGGAAGGGCTTCAGGCCGTCCCAGTATTTGACGATGTAGGCCAAAGCCTCGCCGAGTGGCGACTTCGTCGGGACACGGGCATGATGATGGACGAGCCATGCCTGCATGTCTTCGATCAGCGGCGCTGACCGCTCTTGTCGCCTGGGGAGGCGAGGCGCCAGGTCAAGGCCGCGCAATTCGGCTTCGATGCGATACAGTTCACCAATCCGTTTGACGCCATCCTCGGCAATCGGCGCTGATGCATTGCGGGTGATTGGCAACGGCGCCACTTGGGCAGTTCCACAATTCAGCTTATGCGACACTAAAAGCACATAAGGTGAATATGACCAACCTAAACGCGATTTCACAACTTAACAGGTGAAGGGGAGAAATCCCCCTCCCCTACTCGCATTAGTGGGGGCTAGAGCGGGTTTACCCGCGACCCGCTAGGACCCATTTCGGTCTTTCGACCGGCGCGGCGCGCTTCAATGAACCCTACCCCCACAACACGCATGAACTGATTTGCGTGTTATTGAAAGTGACATTTTTGCCACTTTTCCGTTTATTCAGGACTTTCTACCGCACCACGGCACGAAAGCCCTTGACCCGCCATTACCGCGATTATGTTTGGGCCGCTCTTTGCAGGTTGGACCGTCGCGCACCTTATCAGGTGACCTCTTTACATCGGGCTCCTTCACCTGCCTTGCGGCCTTGTTTACCGGGCTCGCCAGCGAGCCGTAATCGCTAACCCGGACCTGATTAGGCCGGGCTGGCGTGTCTTTTATCGCTTGCTTCGCTCGCTCATGCGCGGCCTGATGCTCGCCTATGGCTCGCTCTCGGCGCGCTTTGCGCAGAGCCTCGTTCAAGGCATTGGCTTTCGCCACGTCCCTTGCGTAGTCTGCGCGCCGGTCATTGATCGGCGGTCCCCGCCGCTCGACCGGCTCCGTCAGTCCGGCCAGACTTCGGGCCACTCTTGGCCCTCTATCCACTCTTGCGCCGATAGGATCGTGCGCCGTGGCTCGTCCAGGGCGTTCGCCTTGGACGAGATTGTCTGTCCTATTCCGCTTGGAACCACGTCTCGCCATGCTCGCTTCCTTCCTTCTTCGTTAGGGCCGTACCACAGGTAACCGGCCTCGGTTTTAACCCTTGGCGCTTCGGCCATCGGGTCCCATTCAATGTCAAATTCGGAATATCCAAGCGGCGGATGCATCGGCCAGCGCCCCGGCTTCGGCTGTAGCGCAGGCGCGAATTCGGCATCGCGGTCCCATTCGTCCCGCGTCATCCGGTCTTCATACTCCTCAAGCCAGTCGCTATGCGGGTAATGCACCCCGCGCGCGAAGGAGGGCGGGCCTTGATAGGCCCTCAGCGGATACCCGTGCCAAAGGCGTATGAAGTTTTCGCAGAAGAGATCGGCCGACTTACCGGCCAGACGGAACCGTAACGGCGTCCCGTTCTTCTGCGTCGCTTCGTTAGGGAACTGGTAGAACCTGTCTTGCGGGCTAATGCCCTCCTGCACGAAGCGTAACGCTCGCAGCTCGAAGTATTCCGCGCCTAGCGGCGGCTTCTTCGACATAGCGAGCTTTGACTGTGATGCAGCGTCATCAACATCTTTGTAGATGTACTTGCACACATAGCGGATTGATCCCCGCATAGTCCCCTTTTGGACCGGCTCCCAGTGGCTAAAGCCATGGGGCCAACAGGGATCATGAAACCGCTTGTTCCACTGCATCGGACGTTCGACCGGCTGGTCGAGAGGCTTCCAATCGCTCCACGAATTGTTGCCATAGTCCATTTGCGCAGTGGGAACCTTCTTCTTCCAGAAGATTATGCCGTGCCAGTGCGCCCTACCCTTCTTCGACCCCATCTCACCGGTTACGAAGTACCGGCAGGGATAGCCCGCCTTCCGCAGTCGCTTGAAGTATTTTTGCACGTCAGAGTAAGACAGGATCGCCGCCCGCGCGTGGCTCTCGTTCCCCTCGGCATCGCGCCCGTAGGTCAATGTAATTGAGGTAGCTGCGACACTGGTCTTACTTTCAGCAATGCACCGTCCCACCCAGTCTAGCACCCGGTGGTCCTTACATTGCTCGCATTTTCGACACGCGACCAAAGACCCATCGCTTAGCATGTTCGGTGCGTTGCACATTCCATTTCGCTCCTGTTTTGGCCGGTGTCAGTAAATGCACTCTTCGACAAGGGAGACCGGGTGCGCGCGCCTACGTACACATGAGGCTGTGACGTAGGCGCGCTTATGCGAGCGCCGAAATTGCTTCCGGCGTTCGCTTTTGCTTTGAGGCGGGAGTGGGGCTTTGGGATCGTGGCACCGTCGCCGGTTAAGCACCGGCACCACTCCCCCGCCCCGTTGCGGGTGCGCAGGGCCGCGCTAGGCCCTGCTTTGGTTCGCTAGCGCTCCACGTCCCGGAGGAACGTGCTCGGGTCCATCTGCTTCCATCCAGCAAGCTCCCAATGGGCCGGATCGTGGAAGCGGCTCCAATCGCCGCCCCACACGACCTTAAGGCCCATCGAGATCGCCACTTGCTTGCCGATATGGCCCATGACATCCCACGCATGCGGAATCTTATCCATCCACGCATACTGGCAGTGGATGATATCCACCGCCGCGAACCGATGCGGCCACAGCCCATCGTCAGGACTGTCATTCGACACGCCCCGCACGTAGGCGGACGCCTGATCTTCCCGCGTCCTGACAATGCAGTGAGGAAACACCGGGATTTGCAGCATCGCGCACCGCTTCACCATTTTGTCGGTGAATTCGAGGAGGCGCGGGTGCGCCCCCTCCCGGTTTGCTCGCTGCTGCTGCTCCTGATAACGCGGCGTCTTGAGAAACGCCGGGTTTTGCATGGCAGCAATCGCCCTGGGGAACTTCGTCGCCGGATCAATCCGGCTCAGATCAGGTTCCGGCATCGGGTTCCCCGCCAGTTCCTCCTGCAGGCGCTGTTGCAGTCGTCGTATCGCCTGCAGGTGCGCTGGCGGACACGACCGGCTCAGTGCTTGTCGTTCCGCCACTTGCAGGAGCTGTAACCGCAGACTGCGCATATTTCGCCTCCATTGCCGCCGCATACCGGGCGAAATCTTCCTGCATCTGCGCCTGCAACTGCATCTGGTTGTAACGAGCGGCGCGCTCGATTTCGAGAATGCGCGGGTCGCGCTCCTCGCGCTCCCAAAGCCGCGCATAGTTCGTCAGGTCGGCGGCTGCGGTCTCGACCACGATGCTATCCACCGTCTCTAGCCAGATTTCGACCGCTCCCATGAAGTCGAGCGCGAACGTGCCGAGGTAGTAAAATTCCACCTCGTCAAAGCCTGCCTTGACCACCGTCAGCAGCCGCGTGTTCGTCACATCGCTGACCTCACCTGTTACAGGATCGAACACGCAATCACTGACCTTTAGGACTACGTCCTGTTCAGTGATAATGCGGAACTTGACAAGCCGCGACTGTTCGGCGTTGTCTACCGGCTGCTGAAAGACAGTCGTGCTGGCTTCAGCTATACGCTGATAGGCCTGAAGCATATTAAGTCTCTGCATTTGCTTTCTCCGTAGGAGTTAAAATGAAAACCTTGAAACTCCTGTTCAAGATTTGGTTGTGGTGGTGGGTGATATGCGCCGTAGGCTATGTAGCCGCCGGCGCATTCGGCGCTTTCGACGGCCTCACACCCCCTTCGTGATGCGCCCCTGATCGACCTGGGCGATCACTTCGGCATAGGCGTTATCGTTTTCGAGCAAGCGAGTGCCGAACTGCGTGTTGCCTTCGATGATCGCAGTCCCGTGAATCTGGACTTCGCCAACATCCTGATTGGTCACGACAAACGGCAGCTGGTTGAACACCTCCGAAATCATGAAATCGGAGTTGTAGGCCGGGTCCGTGACTTCCACCGTCCAGAAGTGCTGACGCTCTTCATTGAACGTGTTCGACGGCGCCGACTTGAACCACTTGCCGCCAATGCGCGTGTTGGACTGCTGCCACTGCCAGTTCAGCGGACGATAGCCGAACAGGCCGTTCGGATCGCTGTGGCTCGTATCGATCTCGCCCTTCGACATGCGCTCGACCTTCTGCGGATCGAGATCGTCTTTCATCGCGTTCGGCAGCTTGGCCGGGTCCGTGATGAACAACAGCGGATCGCGGCCACGCTCGAAAAGCTGTTCCGGCAGAATTTCAGCGACGACCATGACAATGCCGCCTGTCGGCGTACGCGGAAGCACCATGTCCAGATCGCACATGGCCGCGCCGTTCACCACGGCGTCAGTCAGGTTCGCGCCGTCCGTCGCCCACCGCTTTTCGATCCCGAAAATCTCGGTCTTGTCGGCGATGAGGATAGGCTGTTTCCACATCTGCTCAGGCACGGAAACGCCCTGCATCAGCAGGTCGATAATCCAGCTATCCGGCAGACCTTCGAACTGCGCTTTCAGGTCCGCATACCACTGCGTACGCTTCGCAAGCTCGATGTTCGCAAGCGAAATCTTGACGCCGCTGGCTTGCAGATCGGCGTAGATGTCGGGGAAGACTTGGCCGGCAATGCCCTTCGACTTGACCTTAACGTTTCCGCTGTTGGCGTTATAGTTGTTGACGTTGTCCGTCACGCCTGTCGCATGCCGCATAGACGACACAGCGCCCGCCGCTCCCGCCACGGTCGGATCAAAGCCGACGCCGTAGACCGGCACCTTCGCGCTCGTAAAGCTCAGGTCAACAGAGCCTTCCATGGCCACGTCATCCCAATCGGGAACGACATACTTGAACTGCTCATGCTGCCAGAAGGCAGGCGCTAGCGTGGTCGCCGTCATCAGGCGCTTCTTGGCCTGATAGAGCGTTTCCGAGCGGTTACGCGCGCGGAAATTCCAAATCAGGTTATAGGCCTCGATATAGGCCGTATTGATCGTGTCGGCGGCGGCGGCATGGAAGCCGAGATATTTGTGGATCGGGATAGACCCGACCGCCCCGGCTACCATCGTGTTGAAGAACGGCGTCACCGTCGCGCCGTCCGCGATGTTCTGTTTCATGTACGAACGGTTGAATTCGTCCATGCCGCCATTGAAGCGCTCAAAGGCGAGGAACGGCACGAAATAGGCCATGAACCGGCATTTGACGCCGTTCTTGATGATTTCCGCCGTTTCCATGAGATCAACTTTGCAGTGGATCATGGAATTGCGAAGCGTGTCCTCGCGGAGCAGCGGAAATGCCGTCACCGGCACCATCTTGCCCGCAGGCATCGAGGTGGCGACGATCTGGTTTATCTGCCGGACGGAACGCGCAATCGGGATTGGCGTCGTGTTCGTCCTGGCGATGCTGCGAATGTCATTTGCAGAAAGCTGCTGCATTACTTCTTTCCTTTGATCGTGCGCCATACCTTGACGGCGGCTTGTTTGATGTTTTCACGACGCCGCGCACACGCGGCGCATTTGACGGAGGGTTTGCCTGTCACCAGCCACCCCCCCCAACGTTTCGGGGGCGCACCAGCGGATCCCAGCCGCGAAAGCGTTGCGCCGCCGTCGTCGGCACCTTGGGCGCGGTCCGCTCCCACCACTTGCCGACTTTGTCGTAGAACCCGAGCACGTACGGATCGGTGTACCGCTTCACATGCCGCTCAGCGCGCGCCATATTCCAGCCGAGGTCTGCAACCAGCTTGATCGGCGCGCCTATGATCTGCCCGACATGCTCGCCGTAGACATCCTCGAACGTCTGTCCATCCGGCACCAACGGGTGGTGTTGCCACCACGACCCCGGCTTCTCGCCGAACAGCTTGGTTTGCTTGGCAGGCTGCAGGTCATAGCCGCGCGGATTTGCCATGGTCGCGGGCGATGCCGCTACCTTGCCGGTTGACGGGCCGACAGCCGGCATTAGCTGCCGCCCCATCTTCGTTCCGGCATAGGTACTTCCGGGGTACAACGTCCCCGGTTGCCTGTCGCCTCGGCGCAACTGGTAATCAACCAACGCCGTATCCATTTGCCGCCTACCGGCTGCAACTGGATCAATCTTGCTCGACAAGGCTTGACCGAGAATACCGCCAACGGACTGCAAGGCACCCGGCAACGCTGACGTTGTCGGGACCGTTGTCGTAGAGTTAGACGTAGACGTTGACGTGCTAAAGCCCGCCGCCCCGCCATTGCGGAGCGCCGTCAGCGGGTTGAAACCCGCCGCCCGCGCACTGTCGACCATCTTCTGATAGTCGACGCTGCTAACGTTCGTCGTCGTCGTCTGCGTCTTCTCTTTCTTCGGCTTCTTGGAGCCAAACAGGCCCCCAAGAAGCGTTGCGCCAGCACCGATAAGCTCGCCGATCATACGGCGGTCCTATCGTGCAGGCCGAGTTCCCCGATAAGTCGGGCCTCGGCTTTGTTCACCGCCTTACGCCGGTCGATGAACTCCCAGCAGATATTGAAAACAACAACCCCCCCTGCCCCAAGGGCAGCGGCGAGTTGCTCAATCTGATCGGCGGGTGCGCCCTTGCTCGCGAGATATCCGACGAGAGCGGATAACAACGCGCGGGCGAGGGGAGTAACGACCAGCAAGACAAGCTTGCGGTCGATCATGCTCTTGATGTTCATTAGAACCCCCTAACATTCGTTTCTCGCGTTAGGGTTTGTTCCACAATTCAGCTTATGC